>CAZXVH010000012.1:55849-73734 GCA_964643965.1 uncultured Ardenticatenaceae bacterium | reverse complement strand
TTGCTCCACCCCTTCAACTGCCGGCCGCGTGAATCCAGGGAAATTCCGGCCCAGGCAAAGAGGGGCGCATCCGCTTTCAGGCTTTCGGCGCGAGGTTCGTCAATCTGCTCAATCACCTGGAAGGGCAGGACGGCGTTGGTCACTTCGCTACTTTTGCCGTTCCACACCAGCTCTACTTCGCGTTTGTCGGCAAAGAGCAGGAAACGGTATTTGTCGGGCAATGGTTTGTTGGCTTCGATCAGTTTAATGGCGTCCCGTTTTTCGTTGTCGGTCAGGTTCATTCATTTCTCCATTGCCGGAAACTGTAAAATCAAGTGGGGAAAGTTTAGGCGCCTGGGCTGGGGAATGGTTACGGTTGAGTGTCCCTCTGCAAGCTGCGCTTTTTAGCCACCACGTCCCCCAAAAAGTCGCGCACAGCGCCCATGCTTTCTGCCCAGGTGGGATGTGTCTGGGCGCGTTGGTAAGCGGCTAAACCCAGGCGCAGCAACAGCCGCCGATTTTGCGCCAGCAGCGCTAAATGGCGAGCCATGACAATGCTGTTGTTGGGGGAAAGGCGGAAACCATGACGGCCGTGTTTGATGATTTCTAAAGCTGCGCCGCGAGTCGTCCCCACAACGACCAGGCCAAATCCCATCGCTTCTACAATGGCCGCGCCAAGTACACCATCACCATCTGGAATCACAGCAATTTGATTGCGCTGATAAATCTCAGCCATCGCTTCTGGCGTTGGTTCGCCGCAAAACGTGACGTTTTGACGAATATCGATTCTATCCACCTGCATGGCAATCATTGGCTGCAACCAGCGGCGCACCGCACGGGAGTCCAACACAAAATCAGACGCCACTTCCAGCCGCCACAAGTGAGGCTGAAGATAATTTAAGGCGGAAAGCAGACTAATCAACGCCTGGCGCTGTTCATACCGGCCCACAAACAAGATGCGCAGCGGCCCCTGCGCCTGCGCCCGAGATATGATCTCATGTTCGCTGATACGGATGGGCAGCCGGTCCCCGCCAGGATAAGCCACCATAGACGGCCGTTCCACTCCATCCGCCGTTATTTTCTCCACCGCCACCCGCGCCGCCTGGCTGCTGCAAATAAAGGCGTCAACCGTCTCAAAATAATGTTGTTCCAGGAAACGACGCCCATGTTTGAGCCAGGGCCGCCACTCTGTCTCTGAGGGCAGCGCCTGCACAATCGCCACAATCGGGTACGGCGCTTCCTGGCGCAGCCGGTGGTTCAGCCAAAACAAAGAGGGATAGGCGGCCGCATCTTGCAGCAATAGATCAAACTGGGCCAGACGCAGATGTTCAAAGAATACCTCGCTTACATTGTGGCGCAGAGCATGGTAAAGACCGGCTTCCGGCAGCGGAATCACTGCCACATCATCGTCCATATGATAAAGCCAATCTACCAACTGAACATCATACAGATGATTGGCGGCAAGGGCGTGTAAACGGCCGTTTACAATCAAGCCAATACGCATATGCCATCTCCCGAGACACGCATGGTTTTCATGCGCATAGTGTACCGTAAATCGGGCCTATATCCTCGCTTAATTTACCAATTGGTCACAATCCTGTTAACCGCTAAAATAAACGTGGCCGTTTAGACCGTTAAGTGATCAGAAAGATGGCTATTTGAACCATGCCCTTAAATCATACCTGAAGGATTCTTATGCCCGAATTCCACCCCAATATCGTGCAGCGCGCCAGCATGAAACTGGCCTCCCAAAAAATCGTCGCCAAAATGGCCGCGCCCATTCTGCCCCACGCAGACCGGGCCATCGCCAGACTGAGCGGCAACCGGCACTCTGCCCTGAGCCTGGTCACGGGACTGCCCTTTGTTCTCCTCACTACCACCGGCGCAAAAAGCGGCGAACCGCGAGAGACGCCGCTCATTGGCACGCCGGTTGGCTCAGAAATCATTCTCATTGCCTCCAATTGGGGCGGCAAAAAACACCCCGCCTGGTATTACAATTTGAAAGCCACCCCCGCCTGCACCCTCACTTACGACGGGAAAACGGAACCTTACCTGGCGCGGGAAATCTTTGGCGATGACAAAGCGCGTTATTGGCGAACAGCGGTAGACATCTACCCTGGCTATGAAGCATACAAAACGCGCACCGGCGGGCGCGAAATTCCGGTGATGGTGCTGACGCCGGAGCATGGCAAACCTTCGAGTTCAATCTGCGTTAATCTGCGTTAATCTGCGCATCATCAATCTCTTTTAAGGTTTTTGACTGGCTGAATCTTGAAACTGGCTCACTCCGCTAACGGCCGTTTCCCCGGCCCGCCCATACAATTCTGTGAGCAGGCGCAGGTTTTCCGTGATGTGGGGCGTCAACATCTGGTCGGTATAGCGCCAGCGCCAGAAGCCACCCACTTTGCCGGGGAAGTTCATCCGCGCTTCCGTACCCAGCCGCATCAAATCTTGCATGGTAGAAACGGCCGTGTCCGCCACCGACATGTAAGCCATGCGCACCATATCCCAGGCCACATCATGCCCATCCACCGCCATATACCGGCGAAAATGATCCCGCTCATCTTCACTGACGCTTTGATACCAGCCAATGACGGTATCATTGTCATGAGTGCCGGTGTAGACCACACAGTTATGTCCAAAATTATGGGGCAAAAAATCACTTTTACGCTCGCCGCCAAAGGCAAACTGCAAAATCTTCATGCCGGGGAAGTTAAACTGGTCGCGCAACGCTTCCACTTCTGGCGTGATCAGCCCCAAATCTTCGGCGATGATGGGCAGTTCGCCCAACTGCGCCCGCATACTGATAAAGAAATCCGCTGCCGGTCCACTCACCCATTCCCCGACAACGGCCGTTGCTTCCTCCGCCGGGATCTGCCAATACGCCTCAAACCCCCGGAAATGATCGATGCGCACCACATCCGCCTGGGTAAACGTCATCTTCAAGCGGGCCACCCACCAGGCATACTCATCCGCCTTCATGCGCTGCCAACGATATAACGGATTGCCCCAGCGCTGCCCCGTCTCGCTGAAATAGTCCGGCGGCACACCGGCGATAAATTCCGGGGAGCCATCTTCCTTCAGGTAAAACAGATCCGGGTTCGACCAGACATCGGCGCTGTCATACGCCACAAAAATGGGGATGTCGCCAATAATTTGAATGCCGCGCTCGTTGGCATACTGCTTGAGCGTCAACCATTGCTCAAAAAAGAGGAATTGGGTGAACTTGTGCAAAGCCACCTCATCCGCCAGTTTAGCCGACCAGGTTTGCTGCGCCGCCGGTTCCCGGTGGGCAATGTCCGCCGGCCAGCTGTTCCACACGCCGCCCTGTTTGTCTTTGTGATACTGCTTGACCGCCATAAACAGGGCAAAATCGTCCAGCCAAAACGCTTGCGCCGCACAAAACTGTTCATACGCCTGCTTCTGTTCCGCTTTGCCATACTCCTTAAAATGGGAATACGCCTTTTGAAACAGTTCGTTTTTATAAACAATGACCCAGCCATAATCCACCAGGCGCGCCGGAAAAGCGGGTACGTTTTTCAAGGCGGCCGCCGGTAGATAACCATCCTCGACCAATCGATCCGGGCTGATGAGCAGCGGATTACCGGCAAAAGCGGAAAAGCATTGATAGGGTGAATCGGCGTAACCGGTGGGACCTAAAGGCAGCAGCTGCCAATACGCCTGTTTGCTGGCCGCCAGAAAGTCAACGAAGCGGTAAGCCGCTTCGCCAAAGTCCCCGATACCATAGCGGCTGGGAAAGGATGTGGGATGTACCAGAACACCCGCAGCACGTTTAAAACGCATAATGTATTACCTCTTTGTAAATTGGATTGTTATGAATAGGTGCGGGCAATGGCCCAGTCGTAAAGCTGCTGATAGCCGCTGGCGGAGCGTTCCCAGGAGAAATCGGCGCTCATGCCATTTTCCTGGATGTGCCGCCAAAGCGGTTTGTCTGTGTTGTACACATAGATGGCTCGCTGTATGGCGTGCCACAGTTCGCTGGCGTTGAAGTCGTGGAAGACGAAACCGGTGCGCGGTTCCCGCACGGTATCGGCCAGGCCGCCGGTGTGGCGCACCACAGGCACGCTGCCATAACGCATGGCGATGAGCTGGCCCAGCCCGCACGGCTCAAAGAGCGAGGGCATGAGGAACATATCGCTGCCACCGTAAATCAGGGGGGCTAAATCTGCTTCATAAGCAAGAACGGCCGTCATCTTGTCTTGATGGTAGCCGGCCAGGGTGGCAAACATCTCTTCGTAATGGGCGTCGCCTGTGCCTAAAACGACAAACTGGGCGTCGCCGGAGAAGCCGTTCATCAGCAAATGAAGGGTGTGGCCCATCAAATCCAGCCCTTTTTGCCAGGTGAGGCGGGAAATCATGGCGAGGAGGGGTACATCGTCGCGCAGGGGCAGGTTGAGGCGCTGCTGCAAAGCCCGCCGGTTGCCCGCTCGCTTTTCCAGGCTTTCTAGCGAGAAATGCACGGGCAGCAGGGGGTCTGTTTGCGGATTCCAGGTATCGTAGTCGATGCCGTTGAGGATGCCATGCACATCGTAGGCGCGATGGCGCAGTAACGCATCCAGGCCGGCGCCGCCTTCTTTGGTCATGATTTCCAGGGCATAGGTGGGGCTGACGGTGTTGACCATGGTGGCGTGGTAAATGCCCCGCGCCATGAGGTTCACCTCGCCATACGGCTCTTCGGCCAGGGCGTGGGTTTGGATGCCCAAGTAGTCGAAGATATGCCAGTTGGTATTGCCTTGAATGGACAGGTTATGAATGGTGAATACGGTGGGCATGGGATGGAAGAAGTCGTCGCCGCGGCCGGCCGTGGCCAGCCAGACGAGGGCGGGGGCGGCGTGCCAATCGTGCCCATGCACCACATCGGGCCGCCACGCCATCGTTTTAACCAGGGTCAAAGCTGCCCGGCTGAAAAAGGAAAAGCGGTAGGCGTCGTCCCAATAACCGTAAATGGACGGCCGGTTGAAAAGATGCCATTCGGCGATGAAGTAGACGGGCACGTCGCTGTCCGGCAGACGCCCTTCAAATACGCCGGCCGGGATGAGGCTGCCATCAACAGGGACATGTAGCTGAAGGGGCAGGGGGGTGACGGTGGGAAAACGGCCGTTTTCCACAGCCTGGTAGGCGGGCATGACCACCCGCACATCATGCCCCATGGCTTTCAGCGCTTTGGGTAAAGAACCCGCCACGTCGCCCAGCCCGCCTGTTTTGGCAAACGGCGCCACTTCTGCGCTTATGAATAAGATTTTTAATGGTTTTGCCATGTCAGCCGCCTCTTTTGTTGGGGATATTCGTCCATTCCTGGCACGAAGCTGTTCTTCCAGGCTGGTATTGTCCCTTATTTGCACTGGTTATTCAAGATTAACAAGATTGTTTTCTGTGGGGACCCAGAAGGCGAACAGGAAAACGGCCGTTAACGCCAGCAGCGCCCCCCAGACAAAAGGGGCCGCCGGACCCAGGCCAGCCCATCCCCCTAATCCCTGCCACAACACGCCGGCCAAAAAGCTGGCGGGCAGCGCCGCCAGGCCGATGACGCCGTTGTATAAGCCGTAAGCCGTGCCTCGCTGCTCTTGGCCCACAATGTCAGCCACATACGCTTTGGCCGTGCCTTCCACCGCGCCGTAATACAAGCCGTACAAGGCGTAAAGCACCCAGATGTGCCAGACGGCCGTTGCCAGGGCAAAACCGGCATACAACAGGGCATAAAACAGCCAACCCGCCAGAATCACCCGCCGTCGGCCAATGCGGTCAGAAAGCGATCCCAGCGGCCCAGAGACAAGGGCATAAATGAGGTTAAAGGTGAGCAGCATAGCCAGAATGCCCATGACGCCCAGGCCTCGCTCCTGCGCTCGTAAGATCAAAAAGGCGTCGGCGGAGTTGCCCAGGGTGAAGATGAGCAGCACCACCATAAAGCGGCGGAAACGGATGTCGAACCCTTTGAATGTCAGTTTGGGCGGGGCGGCTTTGCGGGAAACGGCCGTTTCCGTCGCCCCCCATACCAAAATCGCTACGGCTAAAAACGCCGGGATAATACTGGCCCAAACGACCCGCTGAAACGTCTCCCGCGTCAAAGTCAGCGAACCGGATTGGCTGGCCCACACAATGCCCAGCGCCAGGAGCAAACCCACCACCGCCCCGGCCGTATCGCCGGCGCGGTGCAAGCCAAAGGCCAACCCCCGCCGCTCCTCCGACACGCTGTCGGCTATCAAGGCGTCTCGCGGGGCGGTGCGCACCCCTTTGCCCACTCTGTCGGCAAAGCGCACCGCCAACACGCCCCACCAGGAAGTGACCGCCAACAAAAATGGTTTTGCCGCCGCGGAAATGGAGTATCCCCACACCGTAGGCTGTTTGCGTTTGCCCACGCGATCTGAAAACCAGCCGGAGAAAATTTTGAGGATACTGGCCGTACTTTCGGCAATGCCTTCGATCAAGCCAATTACGTTTAAGCGCACGCCCAAAATATTCGCCAGGAAGAGTGGCAGCAGATTCACAATCATCTCGCTGGAGATGTCGGTGAAAAAGCTGGTGAGCGTCACCGCCCACACATTACGCGGCAGTTGTTTCAATGTTTGTTGGATCGAAGACATGTTACACTCCCTAAAATATCGTTTTCCTGAGCCAGGATTGTAACCAGCTATCAAGCTGCCAACGAAAAGATCATTTTTCTTATTGCCTTCCACGTCAATTGTCGTTAAGATTTTATGGATGAAACGCAAAAAACTATTCCAACAACGGCCGTTACTCACCATTTCTCAAATTATTATCCTATTGGGCGTCTTAGGCATCCTCTTTGTGGGTCTGGACCTCACCCGTCGGGCGCAAGCTGGCCGCCTGGTGGATGTAGGTGAAGAAGATCTACTGCAAGAAATCGGCCTCGAATCGACGCGCCAGATCGAACTGCAAGCCACCCTGGAGTATGTACAAAGCGACGATTACGTAGAAGCTTATGCACGCAGCGAGGGCGGCTACATCCTGCCCGGTGAAAAACGCATCGTGCCCCTGCCCATAGAAGCGCCGCCAGGAACATCACCCCTGGCCACCCCTACCCCGGATCCCGCTGTCGGCGCTCGACCCTGGCAAGCCTGGTGGCGGCTTATATCCGATGCGCCCCATCCGTCACCTTAATTAAGAATGGCAAATCATCATCGTCTTTACATAAACATTAAATTGGCGCCCCTCACATCTCCACTACATTCCCCATCTTCCACAAAATCCAACTGCTCCTGAGAGGCTATGCTGCGCTTCCTAAAGCCGCCACATACCCCGACAGTACTAGATGGTTGCCAATCAACTTTACATATGATAAGATATGGCCCATCAGGAGGTTTACATATTGTTAAAAACATTACCGGCAAAACACACTTTCTTCAGTAAGCTTCCCTGCCCATACCTCTGGGATATTTCCTGTTACCAACCCACAAAATTTCACATAACAAAGTCGGGTTATGATACTATCTAAAGGGATAAAACGATGGGCCGTCGAACATTAGCAATTATAATTCTTGTAATCGGTATCCTCATGTTCGTTGCCGTCGTGGTCTTCTTTCTCCTCAACCAGGAAGACACGCCGGCAGCGCCTCAAGAGGGGCAAGTACAACTAGACGAAAATGGACAGTCAATAATTGGCACTGTCACCCCTGGCGATGAAGGCCTCAGCCCATCAGAACTAGACTTGAATGGTAATCAGTTCCCAGAAGATGGCCGGGAAATGGTTGAGGTCGTTGTTTCGCTGCAAACCGTTCCCCGTGGCTGGGAAATGACCGCCGCCGAACTGACCACCGATCTGCGTTTTTCGGCCGATGTGGGCAACAATGTCATCACAGATATGGATGAAGCCATCGGTCTCTATGCCCGCACTGATATTTATCAGGGTCAAACCCTCACCAAAGATGTGTTAGTCAAAGACATCCGGTTAGTTCCTGAAGAAGAAGTTGGCCCCTCCTCACTGATTCCGCCCGGCTTTGTGGCCCAGGCAGTGCCCATGGATCGCCTCTCCAGTGTGGCCTATGGAATTAGCGAAGGGGATTACGTTGATATCCTGGTCTCATTTGTCCTCAAAGAAATAGACCCCCAATTCCAAACATTGCTGGAAAACAGCATCACCTTTTATTTGCGGGATGAAGAAGGCAACCCTATCGCCCTGGTGGTTGATCCTTACGGCCGTTTTGAAGAGCTGCCCACTGGTGAAACCACCCATATTGCCCCGTCAGAAAAACCGCGCCGTCCCATCCTGGTTTCCATGATATTGCAAAACGCCAAAGTCATACAGGTGGGCGAATGGTCACCAGACGGCCCATTAGATGCCGCCACGCTCACACCGGTACCGGTACCTGAAGACGCCACCCCCACGCCAGATGCTGGCGGGCCACCACCCACACCCACGCCGCGCCCTCCAGACACCCTTTTACTGGCGCTGCTGCCACAAGACCAACTCTTACTAAAATATGCTGTTGAATCAGATGCAAATATTGACTTTGCTTTACGGGGCGTCAACGATGGACAGCTTTATACCATTGAAAATGTAGACTTCAATTACATCAAAGAGCGCTTCAATTTCGACATTCCAGAAGGCTTTGAATATAGCGTTGAATTTATCGACGTAACGCCCACACCTATAGCTGATGTAGAAGAAGAAACACAACCTGCTCCGGAAAGTTAACAGGTTTATCATAGGATATTTGCCATGCGCCTTAGAACTTTTATTCTCCTGATCGTGGTGCTTATTTTAATAGCTGTGGTCGCTGTACTCGCTTTCACCAGATTTTTTGGTGACAGCAATATCCCCAGTTTGCCCGTAGACACCGTTGACCAATCTGGCACAACAGAAAGCGCTGCCGAACCCGGTGTGCCATTGCCTACCGCCACATCTGCTGTGCAATATGAAACAGTCGTGGTGGCAGCTCGATCTATTCCCATTGGCGAACGCCTGCGTGAAGACCTGCTCCTCACAGAAACCAGACCCAATTCTAATATTGCCTTACAGGGTGGTTATACTTATTCAGATCCTTCAGAACTGGTTGGCAAAATTGTTAAAACAAACATTGTGAGAGGCCAGGAAATTTTAGCGCCCATGCTGGCCCTCAACCCCACAGATTTGGCCTCAACTGGTTCTGATATTTCTCTGTATGTGGATCAAGGGAAAGTGGCTATTGCCTTCCCCATTAACCGCTATTCAGGAGCCGCCTATGCCATGCGTCCTGGAGATACCGTAGACATTCTCATGTCTATGCCGGTGGTAGAGTTGGACTCCAATTTCAATACGAAACTGCCCAATGTAACGGAGCGTGTGGATGACCTGGCGCTGGCTGAAGGCCAGGACTTCTTATTTCCCCCAGCGCTTGAAGGCCGGCTGGAACTGATAGAACCGCTTAGTCTCGTGGGCGAAGTAAGCGGACCGATCAGCAATGATCCCAACTCCTTGAGCACACAAGTGGCCCGTCGTATTACGCAGTTAGGCATTCAACAAGCGCAGGTAATCTGGGTAGGAACCTGGCAAGACCCCTTAGAATTAGAAAGGCAAGCAGTTCAGGCTGCCGCCCAAGTGGCCCTGGCCGCGGAAACAAGTGATGTGCCCATTCCCACCCCGACGCCCCTGCCCATTCGTTTCGATGCTCGACCTGACGTGGTGGTGTTAAGCATGACAGCGCAAGATGCACTGTCGTTAAAATGGTCATTAGAACGAGGAATGGATATTGATTTAGCGCTGCGTTCCCCCGGAGACAATACTGTTTTCGCCACAAACAGCGTTTCGCTGCCGGTGTTGGTAGACAATGGCGCCCTGCGCATTCCAGAGCAAAGTCAATACGACATCTACCAATCCCTATACGAGTTAGATTGGCCGACATTGGACAAGGCCGGAGAAGAATAATCACCTTTCAGCGCCGTTTTTCGTGGAACGTGATATGATAAATCCCCAGATAAACTGGGGGTTTTTATTTATGGGTTATTGGAGGATGTTTTGACGACAGAACCACTTATTGGCTTCGATCCCAACCGGTATGAACGGCCGTCTGTGACTGTAGATGTTGTCATTTTTTCTTTAATAGATGACGATCTAAAAGTGCTGCTTGTCAAACGAAAATACCCTCCCTTTGCTGGCGTCTGGGCCATCCCCGGCGGTTTCGTGGATATTGATGAATCTCTGGAAGATGCAGCGGCCCGCGAATTAGCAGAGGAAACGAGCGTCACCAATGTTTACATTGAACAACTCTACACCTTTGGCGCCCCCGACCGCGACCCACGTACCAGAGTTATCACAGTAGCCTATTACGCCCTGGTACCTCAAGATGCAATCAAGCACAAACCTGGATATGATGCTGCTGAAACTGCCTGGTTTTCTATGACGACGCTGCCGCAGTTGGCTTTTGACCATGATGAAATTCTGGAGTACGCCAAAACTCGGCTGCGCTATAAGTTGGAATATACCTCTGTGGGTTTTCAGTTGCTACCGGATGTGTTTACGCTAACGGAACTGCAAAGGGCCTACGAAATTATATTGGAAGAGACGCTCGATAAACGAAACTTTAGGCGCAAGATATTATCTGCGGAAATATTGGAAGAGACCGGCGAAAAGAAAAAAGAGGGGGAAGGGCGGCCAGCTATGTTGTACCGTTACCGAGATGATGCGGTAGCGGAGGTAAAAACAAGGCGACTGTTCCCGTAAACAGCTACGTTACCCAGAGTGATTTCGTTAACTCTGCCCCCAAAACCACCTCTTCCCGCGCCACGCGCAAACGCATGGGGCCATTAAAGGGCGCCCGCCCCACTATCTCAAATTCTGTTCCAGGCACCAGATTGAGGCTGGCAAAATATTGCAGCCGTTCTGGCTCATGTGTGCGCACCCGGCTGATTTCCCCTTTGTGTCCCACGGTTAAATTCATGATACAGATGTCATTTATTTCTGGTAATTTACCTTCTTCATCGGGGATAGGTTCACCATGGGGGCAACGCTGCGGCTGCCCTGTCATTTCTGCCATGCGGTTGGTCAGGGCGTCATTGAGGCCACGACCTAATTCATCAGCATGGGCGTGTGCTTCGTCCCAGGTGAAGCCCATAACATTTACCAGAAATACCTCAAGGATACGATGCCGCCGAATTTCTTTTAACGCTTCGTCACGACCTCTTTCTGTTAATTCCACGCCCTGATACGGGATATGCTTGACAAAACCTGCACTTTTTAACCGCTTGAGCATACGGGGCACGGCCGGAGGCGATACATTGAGCCGCTCCGCCAAACTGGTGGTGCTGACAGTTGGCGCGTCTTCCTGAAGCCGGTATATCTCAGCGAGGTACTCACGCATGGCGGCGCTGATAGCCATCCTATTTTCTCCTACATCTCATTTAAGATTCTAGTTCTGCAATGGTTTCTTCGATTAAGCGGACCAGGTTAAAAAGCATCTCGGTATCGAACTGGAAATCAGCGCCGGCCGTTGCGAAGAGTTCCGGTAATGTTTTTGTGCCGCCCAGGGATAAGCCAGTGCGGTAAGCGGCCACGGTGGCCGCCGCATTGTGCAAGGCATTTCGCCACACTTGCAGGGCGCCCACTTGAGCCATGCCGTATTCAATGTAGTAAAACGGTGAGCCAAAGATATGTGGTTTACGATGCCACCCGCTTACGCAAGCGTCTTGATGATCTGCCCAGGATACGTCAGGCATAAAACGAGACCAAAGTTCGTTCCAGGCGTTATCACAGGCGTCGGCGTTTAGCGCTTCCTGGGGATGGGTGTAAACCCAATGCTGAAAGGCATCGACAACCGCCATATAGGGCAGAAAGGTGATGATGCCTTCCAGGTGTTCTAAGCGGGCGCGGGCCGCTTCAGCGGGGGTGTAAAAGCCGCCAAATTCGCTGGTCAGATAAGGCGCTGCCAGGAGTTCCATAGACATGGAGGCCACTTCACAAAATTCCATGGGGGCGTCTGTTTGCCAGATAAGGGGAAGGGTGGCAGCGGCGAAGGCATGGAAGGCGTGGCCGGCTTCATGGAGCAAGGTTTGCACATCATCGTGGATGCCGACGCCGTTCATAAAGATAAACGGCCGTTTCCGTAAATGCAAAGTGCTGCAATATCCCCCCAATGCCTTACCTGGTCTGGTATCTAAATCTAATAATTCCTCTTCCGCCATGGTGGCAAACTGCTGGCCTAAAACGGGGTCAACATGATTGAGGATATTGAGTGCGCCTTGAATAAGTTCATCCTGCCCTTGATACGGTTGGAGCGGTGGCGCATCAGCCGTATCGACCTCCACATCCCAGGGACGCAGCACAGCCAGCCCCAGCTGTTGGCGCCTCTTTTCATAGATACGGCTGGCGGCCGGCACAACGGCCGTTTCTATGGCATCATGGAAGGTAAAACAATCTTCAGGCGTGTAATCAAAACGGCCGTATTCCCGGAAAGCATACGCCCGATAATCGGACAGGCCGGCGTTCTCCGCTATTTGGCGGCGCAGTTGCAGCATCTCAGCATAGAGTTCGTTCAACGCCTCCCGCTGGCCCAGCCAGAGCGCCATCATCGTTTTCCACGCCCGCTCCCGCACCGCCCGATCTCTATCCTTAAGCAGCGCATTCAATTGGCTCAGATTTTTCTCCTCGCCATCCCAATCTGCCTTGAGGCTGCCGGTGATTTTGTCGTATTCATTGTCCAGCTTCGCCAATTTTGTTTTGAGCGGCACATTTTCTTCACGGTAGAGGTCCGCTTCGTTGCGTAAATCACGCACCACCAACGCCATATCTGGCATATCACTCACATCCAGGCTAAGCAGCCGCTCTTTAAGCGCCTGGTCAGCAATCTGGGCTTGCGGGGCCACATTTTCCACAAAGGCCAGAAAAGCTTGTTCCCGCTCTTCATCTGTGGTATCCAGCGTTTTTTGAATATAAAGCCAGCTGCCAGCCTCATTCACAAGCATCAACAGATGTGACCAGTTTTCCAACCAGGTGCGCCGCTCCTCCTCAGAAATTTCAACCTCTGTTAACGCTTCAAAATAAGGTTGGAACGTTTCCCACTGGCGGGGATCAATGTCATTGATGGAATTGGGTATAGGGAGATTTTTCATATTTAACTCCTTCGTGAATTGAAGCACGTTTGTTTATCGTTTAAAAATTAGTTTGGGTAATAGATGCCAGAGGATTTTGTAAATCGTAAGCGATTTATCAAATCGCTCTACAAAGCAACGACCAGAGGCAAACGATGGCTGAATCATACCGCCAGTCAGGTAATTGACAAACCATTTTCAGAATAAACTATGCGTTTCCTACAAAAAAGCCCTTACCTGAAAAGTAAGGGCTTAACGTCTAATGAGAGGCGACGACCGGATTCGAACCGGTGATGGAGGTTTTGCAGACCTCTGCCTTAGCCACTTGGCCACGTCGCCATAAATGCAGACGGCAGGCACAAAGCCTGCCGTTTTGTTGAGCGGGCAACGAGATTCGAACTCGTGACCTTCTCCTTGGCAAGGAGACGTTCTACCACTGAACTATGCCCGCATAGCCTCTAAAAAATTAGAATTAGAGCAGATGCCAGGACCCAGACTCGAACTGGGGACACCTGCATTTTCAGTGCAGTGCTCTACCAACTGAGCTATCCCGGCAGGTATTCTCTTTTTAAGCAACGCGAACGGAATTCTATCCAATGGGGCTGTAACTGTCAAGTTTTCGTGCCGATTTTTTCGTTTGCGGGTAAACTTTTAGCGGGAGTGGTTGTGTCCCGGTGGATGCCTCAGTCTTCAAAACTGGTGGCCGGTTGCGCGGAGCAAGCGGCGGTGGGTTCGACTCCCATCCACTCCCGCCTAAAGCAGTAGCCAGTGAACAATGGTCAGTGAACAGTTGTCAATGATTGACCCGGCTTAATTTAAGACGGGTAGGCCGCTGGGAACGGCCGTTGGTATCCACCCTTCCATCTCCTCCCCCCACACAGCCGGATCGGTTAAGGCGTCTAAAAAAGCGAGCAGGTAGCCAATCTCGGTCGGCGACAGGCGACGGGCCGGCGCTAACTGTGGATCGATGGTTGCCAGCAGCCGCTTGCGTAGCTGTTCGTCTACTAGCGCGGTATCTTGCATGAATTCCGGCAAATGGGCGGCGGGATCGTAATTACGCAGGGCGGCTTCCGGGTTTTGGTGATGGGTGAGTACGGCCCTTAAATCCCTATATGCGCCATTGTGCAGCCAGGGGCCGGTAGCCGTCACATTCAGCAGAGAAGGGGTGCGGAAAGCGAATTGGTCTGCAGGACGGCCGGTGGTTTCAAAACGGCCGTTATCCAACGGCGCCCCTTTTCCTTTGCCCGGACCTATCTGCGGCGCGGCGATGTTGTGGTACTGTTGATCCGTAAAAAGCGGACCGCTGTGGCAGGCGGCGCAGCCCGCCTCGCCATAAAACAACAGCGCCCCTTTCTTGGCGTCTTCAGAAATGGCCGCAAGGTCGCCGTTGAGATAGGCGTGCCAGCCGTTTTCCAGGCAAGCAAACGCCTCGGCTTCAAAGGCGGCGATGGCGTTGGCAGCGTGCTGAAAACCGAGTTCAGATACCGGCACATCAGGATAAGCAGCCGCAAATAAGGCCACGTATTCAGGCACGGCCAGCAGGCGAGCCATCAAGCCTTGCCACATGGTCTGCCACTCACCTTCATCAATAATGGCTAATTCGTTGGCTTCACCGGTGACGGTGACGTCCCCCGGCAGTCCGCGCATCTCGTCGGCGGCAGTGACAGGGAACATGGCCTGTGCAGCCAGCAGGCTAGACAGCCCGCCCGGCAGTTCTTCACCGGCCGGCGTTTGGTAGTAACCGCGTACGCTGCTGAGAACCCGACCATCCCAAAACATGGTCTGCCACTCTGATGCGCCCCGATTAAACACATCTGGGGCATTACGCGGCACGAGTGAACGGCCGTTGCCCAGTTCACGCGCTGGTCCCAGGCCGTTGACGCCACCCGTGCCAATCGACAGAGGCAGCCCATCGCCTGTGCCCACTGCCGGTAAATGGCAGGTGGCGCAGGAGACGTCTTTGTTCCCGCTGAGGATATTGTCAAAATAGAGGCTGCGCCCCAACGCCACCCAGGCAGCCGGCTGGGCCGGTATGGGGGCCAATGGCTCAATGTGTTGGGCGGCAATCAGCGCTTGCAACTGTTCGTCATAGCTGACGGCCGGGCCGCAAGCGGTCACGCCACACAGGATTAACAAGAAAAATAAGTTTCGCCACATCTTCATCCACCTGCTTCCCACGGAATACCCATTCGCATAGGATCGCTTTATTGATTAGAATTATACGCCAATATGCTTTCTTTAGAACGACAAAATGCGCTGCGCGAACAATACCGGATGATGAACCCTGGCTGGCGGCCGGCGACAGAGGTGTATGCTAACCTGGTGCGCCAGCACTTGCCGCCTGATTCACGGGTGCTGGATTTGGGCTGCGGTCGGGGCGGATTGGTGGAGCAGTTGGCGCATCCGCTAACGCAAATTGCCGGGGTGGACCCGGACGAATTGTCGCTGCGCGAACACCGGCTGGCGCTGCCTCGGGCGGCGGCGTTAAGCGACGCCCTGCCCTTTGCCGCCCACTCGTTTGATCTGGTGTTTGCCAGTTGGTTGTTGGAGCATTTGGCACGGCCGTTATTGACCTTCAATCAAATCAGCCGTGTCTTAAAACCGGGCGGCGTCTTCATTTTCATCACGCCAAACGCCCGCCATCCACTGTCGGCGCTAAACCGGGGACTGGGCCGCTTTTCACAGGTGCAGGGACGGCTGGTGGCTCGTTTTTACGGCCGGGCGGAGGCAGACGCCTTCCCCACTTTCTACCGCGCTAATACGGAAACGGCCGTTCTCGCCCTCTGCCAACAAAGCCAACTCACCTGCCAGGAGATGCTCTTCATCGCCGATCCCACCTACCTCGCCTTCAACGCCGCCCTGTTCAAAGGGATGATATGGGCAGACGGGCGGCTGGCGCCAAAACGCCGCCTGCACCTGGTGGGCTGCCTGCAAAAATAGGATGATGCCCCATGCACGATTTACCCATTTTCAAGCGTCTCTATTACCGCTATTTGAGTAACGCCTATGCTTTTACCTATCACACCAGCCTACGCACGGTTGTCGGTATAACGATTGGCGGCTGGATTAAGCTGCTGGCTGTGGCGCTGCTGGCTTCTGCGTTCATTTTGCGTTGGGGCGAGTTGATGGTGGGGGTAACGGCCGTTCTCCTCATCTGGGTTTACTTTAGCTATTGGCGGGCCAAAAGAGCCGGTTACAGTCACTTTGTCGCCGATGATGGCCCCCTGTCTTTCCCAGACAAGGCGCAGCCAAACCTACCGCCGAATCAGAAGGTGAAAACCTGGGCTACCGGCGTTTTCAGTGTGAGTGACCAGGACGACTTTATGCTGCTACGGCCGGCCGAATATTGGCAGGTTCCTTTGGGCGAACATATTATCATGGTGCAGCAGCGCAAAACGAAAAAGTACCGCTATCAGTTCTTTAATGCCTCCACCCTCCAGCAGGTACAAAAAGGATGGTTGCTCTTTGGCGCTCGTCCCCGAGAAACGCTGGCTGTGACGCTGCTGTCTGAGTTTGGCCCAGATTTTGAGTCACAACAAGTATCACAGTTTATGTCTGGCAGGGAGCATAACAAGAAAAAGGGCGTCCCACGCACCGTCTATCTTTCTTTTGCCAGCAACGCAGAGCGCGAGTTGGTCTGGGACAATATTATCAGAGCGGGGTAAGGCGTGAAGTATGAAAACCCTCACGCCTCCCGTTTCTTTATGAGGTGGGTGTAGGCGTTTCCATGGGGGCAAGGGTGGGCGCTGTTTCAGGGGTAGGCGTGACTGCTGGGATGATTGGGGTGGATTCCGGGGTGGATGTTTGGGCCGCTTCAACGGGAACGGCCGTTTCCGTTTCCACTTCTATTTCCACTGCCAATTCTTCCCCGGCCAGCAGGCGGGCCATCAAAATTTTGTCCAATACATCCCAGGCAGTTTCTAAGTCGGCGGCGGCAATAGCCGGAGCGAGTATCAGATTATCGGCGGCCAGGGCCAGGCGGGTTTGCACGGTTTGCATGGCGGCGCTTTCAGCAGCCTCTTCTGGCAGCGCCACAATCAAAAATTGCAGCATCTCGTCCGCCTCTGCCACATCTGCCTGGGCCAGACCCAGATTGTTTTCCAGCAGGCGCAAACGGGCGCGGGCGATCAGTTCCCAGGCGCGGAAGATCATGAGGGTGTGGCCCATATCGGAAACGGCCGTTTCCGCTAACGCCGCCTGTTCTTGGGCAGAAACGGCCGTTTCGCCAAACGCGGTCACTTCTCCAGTCAGGGTATCCACTTCCCCGCCAAATTTGTCCAGGCGCAGACTGGCTTCGTTGAAATCTCCTTGCAGCGCCGCCAGCCCTTCGCCAAGCGTGGTCAAACTGCCAGCGGCCGTTTCATCGTTGCTCAGAGTGACGGCCATATCGGCGGCCAGCGCCTCCAGGAGGGCGTCTTGCTGCCTCAGGTCTACGTCCAGGGCTTGTATCTGGCTGTTGGCGGTGGCCAGCGCTTGCTCAAGCTGGCGGATGCGCTCTGCCTGGCCGGGACTGGCCAACACCAGGTCGTCCACTTCGCGGCGCAGCACATCAATGCGCGATTCCTGAGCGCCAAAACGAGTAGCCACGCTGTTTGCCGAGCGGTCAATCTCCGTCTGCACCATCTCGTAAATCATAAAGCCGCCCCAAAGAATGCCCACAATGACGCCGACGACGAGCAGCACTGTAAAAACTGCCTTCGCCAACCATACCAATCGAGGGCCGCAGCCTGATCGCGCTGTTGTATTGTTATTACTCATTATTTATTCTCCCGTCGTCTTGGAAGTTCAACTTCTTGGCTGCTGCCCTGTTCACTGTCCACTGCCCACTGTTCACTACCCACTGTCCACTGTCCACTGTTCACTAC
>CAZXVH010000012.1:28448-55749 GCA_964643965.1 uncultured Ardenticatenaceae bacterium | reverse complement strand
CACTGTCCACTGCCCACTGTTCACTACCCACTGTCCACTGTCCACTGTTCACTACCCACTGTCCACTGTCCACTGTTCACTGCTCTCTGTCCACCATTTACGGTTCATTGGCGCTGGTAGGTAAAGGCAGCGGTGTACTCGTCGGCCTGGGGGTGCGCGTGGGCCGGGTTGTGCTGACCGCCGTGCCGGAAACCGTCGCCGTCTGCGCCGGGGTGGGCGTGGCCGAAGGGGAGGCGGCAGCGGTGGCAGTTGGCGTCCCTTCCAGTTCGTTCAGCAGATTCCTTAAGCCGGCCAGGAAGGCGTTTACGGCATTGGCGGACTCTACCACATCGGCCATCTCCGCTTCGGTATTGTCGAGACGATTATCCAGGCTGCTTATGTGGGTGGCAACGGCCGTTATCCCCCCTTCCACCTCTTGCAATTCAGCCGCCACTGTCAACATCGCCTCGTCTGCACTTTTCTGCTCTAAATCGAGCTGCCCTACCTGGGTCGCTATCGCTTCCAGATGCGCCGCCCGGGTAGCCACCACATTGGACAAGCCTTCCTGTTCACTGCGGGTATCGTTAATAGCCCGCCGCAGTTGGGCGTCCGTGCTGGCAAACGTCAGGGAGCCGTTTAAGCCCAAGAGAATGGAGAGCGTCAACACTGTGCCTAATACAGCGCCCAGCCCCGCCCCCCAAAAAAGCAAAATACAGCCGCGTCTCTGGGAAACGGGGGCGGGCGGCGGCGCTGCCGCCGGAGGAGGCGGCGTTGAAATAACCACCGGCTCCTCCTCTAAAACAGGTTCTTGATCCACAGCAGAGTCACTCCTTAAAGCCGCTGCTTTAACGGGCGTCGTGGCCTCGGTTTCTTCTGGTTCTATCACAGTATCGTCAATATCGTTTTCATCTGTCATCATAAGCATCCTTACGGAGAGAGAAGTGTCAGGGTTGCAGGTTGCAAAGTTGCCGGGCAACAAGATACCTTTATTCTACACGATCTCAACGCCAAACGAGAGTGTAGTTTACCCGAATCCTGACTTCTGCAAGGCCGAACTTCAATAAGCTCACTCCTCGTCTCTATCGACCACAGGTAGGGACAGCCAAAACCAGGCACGCCTTTGACAAAAACTCCTGACATTTCTATACTGAACGCAACTTAATCCGACTCCTACAGGAATCTACTGACTGGAGAAAAATCCAGGAGCAACCATGAACCAACCTGTCACCCTGCCCGGCGACTCGCCGGGCACCGCCCATCTGGTCGTTCAACTGGGGCCACAGCCCGGCCAAACATTTGATATAACCGCGGCGCAAATCACCATCGGCCGTTCCCCCGCCAACGAAATCAGCATCCCCGACCCGGAAATCTCGCGCAAACATGCCCGGCTAGTGCGGCAGGGCGCAGAGTACGCCGTGGAAGACCTGGGCAGCACCAACGGCACCTTCGTCAACGACCGGCGCATCGTGGGCCTTACACCCCTGCATGATGGCGACATCATTGAGCTGGGCGAAGCGGTGCGTTTACTGTATGAAGCGGAGTCTACCCTGCCCATCGAATTGCCGGGCCTACCCCCTTCAGCCGCCCAACCGGCAGCCCGCTCACCCCAATATAAACCAGAAGCGCGACCGCCAGCCGCTCCTCCCCCGGTCATGGCGGCCCCAATGCCAGTAGTGATGGAAGAACAGGCCCCTGCTTCATCTTGTCGGCGCAATGCCCTGGTAGGCTGTGGCGTATTAGTTTTGCTCTTTTTCTGCTGCACCGCCACGCTCTTTTTCCTGGACGCTTACGAACAGGGACGTCTGCTTTACTGTGGCCCTTTGCAACCCTTATGGCAGTTGTTATTAGGGCCTTTTGGCTTTGCGCCGCTGTGTCCTTAAAAAACCTTATTACGAAGAAACAAAGGGACAAAGATACAAAGAAAAACCTTTGTCCCTTTGTTTCTTTGTATTAAATTCTTATGACTGAAAAACCCCGTCTCCGCCCTCTTGATTTCCAGCCCGTCTACCACCAGGGCCAGCAAATGTGGTATTTGCGCGATCCCCTGCAATTGACTCCCTACCAACTCATCATGCCGACCGTCTTCGCCCACATGCTCATTTTTTGTGACGGGACACGCACCCCTCAAGAAATTCACGCCGCCTTCTGCGCCTATATCGGCGACGAGGTGTCTTACGACATCATCCTCGACACGCTGGCTCAATTGGATCAAGCCTGCCTGCTGGAAAACGGGCACGCCCGCCAGGTTCAGGCCGACATGGTGGCGGCATACCGCAAAGCCCCCTTCCGCCCACCCGCCCTGGCCGATTTAAGTTATCCGGCCGATCCCAAAGCATTAACGGCGCTTTTTGAAACGTATGAAAAGGGGGATGATTTGAGCGGCTGGCAGGGTTGGCGGGGACGCGGCGTCATCTCTCCCCATATCGACTATCAACGAGGCGGCCCGGTTTATGCCAAAACATGGCGGCGGGCAGAAACGGCCGTTGCCGAAGCAGACCTCATCCTCATCTTTGGCACCGACCACAACGGCGGTCCGGGAACTGTTACCCTGACGCGCCAGGCTTACGCCACCCCCTACGGCGTCCTGCCCGCCGAGCTAGAACTCGTTGACAAACTGGCTGCCGCCATCGGCGAAGAAGCCGCCTTTGCCGAAGAAGCGCATCACATCAAAGAACACGCCATCGAACTGTCGGCCGTGTGGCTGCACTACACCACCCAACGGCTGGGATTAGAGCCGAAGCCGATGGTTCCCATCCTGTGCGGCTCGTTTCAGCATTTTGTGAAGAATGGGGGGCATCCGAGGGAAGATGGGGGATTAACGGCCGTTATCGAAACCCTGCAACGGGAAACGGCCGGCAAAAAAGTATTGGTCGTGGCCTCCGTCGATTTCGCCCACGTCGGCCCCAACTTCGGCGACAACTTCAAGATGGACGCCCCCCGCCGCGCCGCCCTCAAAACAACCGATGAAGCCATGATGAGCGCCATCCGCCAGGGTGACGCCGCTGATTTTTACGCCCAAATTGCGGCCGTTGAAGATCGTAACAAAATCTGTGGCTTCTCCTCCATCTACCTCATGCTCCGCTACCTGGAAAGCGTCTCTGCTGGTCTCACCGTCGCCTACGCCCACTGCCCGGCCGATGCGGAAGATAATTCGCTTGTTTCTATTGGGGGGATATTGCTAAGTTAATCTCCCTCCGACTAATGAAGTAGCAGCATGTCGTTTAGATGACGTCCCCTGAGTTTAACACCCTTTATCCTGGCATTTATAATCAATATGCAATGTATATACAAAACCTGTTTGACAGAGGTGGACAACGCGGCGGATTGAAGGATTCATCTGGGCAGATTGGGTCGTTGATAAGCTGGATTGGAAGCATCATGTCGCTCCCGATGAAGTTGAAGAAACGTTCTTCAATCCACCGTATAAAGTTAGGCGAACAAAGGGAGACAAATACTTGCTATATGGCCGTCAGATGATGGTCGTTACTTGTTTGTCGTTTTTGCATGGAAAGACAAACAGATCAAAGTGATTTCCGCACGTGATGTGACATCGGCAGAAAAGCGGTATTTCAAGCGAAAGTGAGGTGTAACTATGGTTGATAAGATTCCTCAATTTAAGACGGAACAAGAAGAAGCCAATTTTGGGGATTCGCACGATTCTACAGACTTTTTTGATGAGACCGAAGCCGTTAATATGACTTTTATTGATGCCCGGCCGGCTATGAAACAAATATCTTTACGGTTGGATCCTTCCGTAATCGACCAGCTGAAATCGGTAGCTGTAAGTAAAGGTATTGGGTATCAAACAATGATCAGAATGTGGGTAATGGAACGGTTAGGAGAAGAAATTTAAACCAGCCTGCCCAATCATTCCACCGGCACATGGAACAAGAAGCAAAGCAAACACTCTCCAGTTAGGATCGGCTTCAATAAAGTTGTCAGCTCTGGTCGACCTTCATCTTTCACCCTTCACTTTTAGATCTGTTGTACAATCTCAACATAACACTTGACAGATCTTATGTTTTGTTGTATTTTTACAACAGTAGAATTGTTGTAATATCCCGCATTGCCTGAAGAAGCAGGGTCGTATGGCAAAAGATGATTTATTAGACAACTACGCAGGCGTACAAGAAGTCAGTGATCGCCTGAATATTCACCCGGAATCGGTGAGGAGACTCATCCGCCAGGGGAAATTGCCGGCCATCAAATTTGGCAACAAATGGTTGGTGGAAAAATCCACTCTGGAACAATATGCCAGTCGTTACGATCCCCGCCCGGGCAACAAAGCGACGTTATTGTAAGAATCAAGAGGGTAGCAAGATGCAAAGAACACCTGAGCTGGAAAATATAGCCTGTATTCGTGTGGTTGGCGTGGGCGGCGGTGGCTGTAATGCCATCAACCGCATGATCCGTGAAGGCGTCACCGGCGTCGATTTCATCGCCGTCAACACGGACAATCAAGCCCTGATCTTATCTGATGCCCCCGTGCGCGTACGCATTGGCGACAAGCTGACGCGCGGCTTAGGCGCAGGCGGCCATCCTGAACAAGGCGAAAAAGCAGCCAATGAGTCCATGGAAGATATCTTTGAGGTCATTCAAGGCTCCGATATGGTGTTTGTCACGGCCGGCATGGGTGGCGGCACTGGCACTGGCGCGGCGCCCGTCATCGCCAAAGCGGCCCGGGAAATGGGCGCTTTAACCATCGGCGTAGTCACCCGTCCCTTCCTCTTTGAAGGCAGCCAGCGCACCAAATCCGCTGAACAAGGCATTGAACAACTGAAAGAACACGTGGACACCCTCATTATCATCCCCAATGATCGGCTGCTGGAACTGACTGACAAGCGCGTCTCCCTCACTGAATCCTTCCAAATGGCCGATGACGTGCTGCGCCAGGGCATTCAAGGCATCAGCGAATTGATCACTATCCCCGGTCTTATCAACCTGGATTTTGCCGATGTCAAAACGATTATGTCACAAGGCGGGGCGGCCCTCATGGCTGTGGGACATGGTGAAGGAGATGATCGCGCCCGCCTTGCCGCAGAACAAGCGATTAGCTCTCGCCTGCTAGATGTGACCATTGATGGCGCACATGGCATCTTGTTCAACGTCACCGGAGGGCCGGATATGAGCCTCTACGAGGTCAATCAAGCTGCGGCCATTATCCGTGAAACAGCGCACCCGGACGCCAATATGATTTTCGGCGCTGTCATCGACGAAAATATGGGTGACGAGCTACGCATCACAGTTATCGCCACCGGCTTCGAGCGTTCCCTGACTCGTCGCCAACTGGTGCAACAACAATATTCCCATTCGGCCACGCCAGTGACTACCCCGCCCCAGCGACAGCCAGCGCCTTCTCAACCAGCGCCGGTACGCGAGGAACGGGAGAAGGAACCGGTACAGCCGAAGTTTACCCCTAATAACCTGGATATCCCTGCCTTTTTACGCAGGCGATAGTTGCCGCCAACACCTGGTTAATTTTGCGGCTGATTTTATCAGCCGCGAAACACATCCCCTCTGCAAGCGCCCCCTGTAATTTTACAGGGGGCGCTGTTTTTTGGGGAGACAAGATTGAGAAAAAAAAGCGGGAGTCGCCCAATACAGTGAAGAATCGAGCAACTCCCCATACATTTCCGTAGATAATCTGCCGGACAAACGCATTGTCTAGCAAGCTGTAAAGTTTTTAGCGTTGTTATTGCCAATCTCTACAGCCTGCTTTTTCTTCATTTACTTAATTATCGACGGCAGAAAGACTTTTACCTCATTGCGTTTAAGGTTCAGCGTGAGCAGCCCGCCATTGGATGAGCCATACCGCATCACCTCAATATAATAGGTTGTACCGCTGTTAAGTTGAACTGTCAGAGAAGATTGTAATCCCCCAGCACTATCATCATTACAGCCTCTATTGGTGAGTGCGCCGAAGACGCCAGTCCAGACGGCCAACACCGTGTCGTAATTGCTGCCAAAGGTATCAATGGCATAATTACCAGTGGTGGCCGGTGTGAAACGATACCATACGCTGCGCGACTGCTTTCTTGTGCTGCTAGACCCGCACGGGGACTCAGGATCATTTCCCTGTGTGGTGGCATTGGCCGTATTATAATTAGAAACAAGATAGGGAATGCTGTTAATATTCGTGGCGTTAGCAAAATCATCATTCACTGGTCCGCTGCGATAGTTGATTGTGTTTTGGTAAATAGCCATCACCGGTCCAGCGCTGCTATTGTTGTGTCCGCGTGCTTTCCAGGCCGTAAAATATTCTGAGAAGTTGTTATCATTTTGGTGGTAGATAGTATCCCAAATATTGGCAATACCCCCGTCTGAATATTGGTCATCATTTTCATTGGCGGTATCGAGAATATCCCACAGCGCGCCAGCGATGCGTCCTTCAACCGCATCCCCATTGTCCCAGTTGCTTGTGCCCCAGGTGGGATTTTCCAGATTCAAACTGGCGCCGCTGTCCCAACGATAGACCGGATCATTATTAACGGCGATAGTCAAGAAGTTGGCCCAGCCCTCTGTCCAGGCACAGTTGACATGGCTGATCCTCTGAATGTAATGGGGGCTGGGGCAATAGGTGGTTGGCATCCAATTGCCATATATTGTATACATAATGTTGTGGCCATATTCGTGACCCACCACCGTATTAGACAGCGGGTCTGTGCCATCGAGATGGATGTTGCCGCCTCGCGAGTAATAGGTGCCATCTGTGCTGTCAATCTTCCATTCCACCGTGGCCGGCCCCGTCGTTTCTTGCGGACTCTGGGATGAACCGGCGCCAAACCAGATGTATTTCCAAACGCGGATGAGATCGTGTGTAATCCAATAGGCGCGCTCATAATTGCTGCCGTTGTTAACCTGCCAGGAGCCAATATCGCGTGTGCCATCCGCAAAAACTTGCACAGGGGTTGTAGTGCCGAAGGCATTGGCTGCATTGCCAACTGTACCCCAATCAGGGTTTACGGTGACGAGTATGTTGTTGACAAAGGAAGTGTAGGAGAGGAATCGGCTTCTGACGCCTGCGGCTCCCGGGTTTGTGAATGGGCCACATGAATAATAACCATTGACGTCTGTGTAGCACCAGGCCAAATGGTTGCTGTTATCTCCCCTGACTATTTCAACGAGCATTTGTTCTGAGGTTAATATGTCTTCACGATTATGGAAGCGCCAACGGCCGTTTATCGTTAAGTTGCCTTGAGGAGAAGCCTCATCAGCATGATGGGGAGCGGCCGTATCATCAGGCGAGGTGGGGACGGCGCTAAATGACGGTTCAGAGGATTGCGTGTCACGGGAGGGCGCCGGCTGTGTGGGCGACTGATCAATGATCTGCCCTTCTCCCGCTTCGGCCATTTCACCGAGTACATCCCGCTCCTGAGGCGGCGCCGTTAAAAAACCAACCTGGCTTTTCGTCTGCCCGATTGTGAGATAGAGGGCGGCTAAATCCCCCCACCTGTTTTGCTCATCTATCACTCGAAGCACACGGCAGAAAACGGCCGTTTCCCCCTCCGTATCAAAAACAATAGTTGCCGTCAATTTAACGGGCGCATTTGCCATTAAATCCCCTTGCCAATCCAGGCTGCCCTCCAGCAATCTGACGTTATCAGGCAGCTCAATTTGCGCCGACGTACCAGCCGCATCCAGTGAACTGGAAATCTCACAGGTGAGGGTCGTCGGTTGACCCAACGGTGGATATTCGGCAATGGATAATGTGGCCTGGAGCGGCGTGGCCGATTCACTCAGAATACCGGCAGCATTTTCTGCGGGCTGCGCCAAAATATTATTTTCGCTTGCCGACGTGCCGGTTTTTCCTGACAAAAGGACAAACAAAGTCACGATGGCCACGATCAAAATTTTCCTGGTGAACTTGTCACTTAATAAACGCATAGTTGTTCTCCTAATTTATTGATTTCTTATTTACGGTGTCTCAGGGTATTTTCGTAAACAAGTTTTGGGTTATAAAGAGGAATCAATCTTCTTAACTTACCCTTACAATACATCTAACCCTGGTTACCAATTAAAAAATGAACCGGGGGAATCACTTTGTCGAACAATTCTACAAATCGCTCAGATGATTTACAAAATCGTCCCGCATTTATTACTCAATTGTTTTCTTGATGTCCACTCAGGTTTACGAAAATGTATCTAAATTAAACCTGACGGATCTCACTCGAAAACGTCAAGATTTATGGGGCTGGGTCTACTGATGGGGGTGGGGGCGCTTCCTCGCCAGAAGCATCTGCGGGCGATTCTGTGGGAAAGCCAAAGTGAGCGTCGTCAGAAACAGTGAGGTAGATATAAGCAGCGTCCCCCCAGACATCGCCGTTACCTACCTCATGCAAGGCTTTGCCCTCAATCGTCCACTTCCCTTCACGCTCAAATGAGATAGTGGCGGCAACTGTTTGGGGTTCATTGGCTTTGAGATCCCCCGTCCAGGCTAAATCACCCGCCACCAGAACGGCGCCCTCCGGCAGAATAATGGTGGCGCTGGTTCCGGGCGCATCCAGAATAGAGGAGATGGTGAAGGTCAGGGCCACCGTTTCGTTCACGGAGGGCGCTTTGGCCAGAACCAGCCGCGTGGTAATGGGTGTGGCGGCATCGGAAGGGGCGGACTCGATTGGCTGTGCACTCTTTGAAGGGGACAAACCAGTCTCCGCCTCCTCCGCTTCCAGGGTCGCCTGGCGCCAATCCGGGACTTCTGTTTCTGGCGTGACATTTGTTTCACCACATGCTGCTAAAAGAGTGGCGCTTATCAGTATCATCAGCAGTGTGCAAACAGATTGCTTATATTTGTCCGCCTTAGAAATAATCATGTCGTGATCCTTATCCGATAATAAACGAGTTGAATTGTTGGGGTAAAGCGAGAGTCTGTCGCAGTATCGTTGCCCCTGCGACAGACCCAACCTTTGGCCAAAAGTGTAGCTGCATCCAGATTATTATTCAAGCATCCAATAACTCTCGCCGCTAAGGTAAATATCCCATAAGACCTCAATTTCATTGCCAGCACAATCTGTAATCTTCATATCATATGTGTCCGGGTTGAGGGTTAAGGTCATGCTCTCATAAGGGTCTAGCACATCATCTCCCAACCAATCATTGCCCCAACCACTGCTGGTGGACGGTGAAATGTAAAGGTAGCACACGGTATCGTCAAGCCAGTTCTCAATGGTCAGGGTTGTGCCCGCAGGGGCAAATAGATCAATGGCCACCGTCCAACTATAGCTGCCGCCTTGGGGCACATAGACTTCAAGTTCGGTTATTAGATTCCCATCACACCCTTCTGCTTTGAGATCATACCAGCCAAAATCCACCACGATATTAATGGCGCTGCCACTGTACAATACGCTTGAGCCTAAGCGGTCGTTGCCCCAACTATCGCTGCTGCTGGGGGAAATATAGAGATAGCAGATGTCATCTTCGCCCACATTGTTCACATACACCCACCCTTCTGTATTAACAGGAACTGGCGTGGGGGTGTTGGTGGGCGTCGGCGTGAAGGTGGGGGGCGGCGGTATGGTGGCGGCAAATCCCACTTTAGCCATGGCCTGGGCCAAGACGGGGTCTGTTACTGAATCATGCACCCAACCACGAAAGCCTCCGGGCATCTCCACAATAAACCATTCGCCATCTCCGCTTTTGGCCACGACGGGCACAATGTCATTGTTGCGCAAATTGCTGATCACCCGATATTCTGTGCCGGGGCCACTGCGCACATTGACGGAATCGAGGATGGCGCGGACTGCGGGCGTGGCGTTGGCTTGCTGCAGGGCCAGGGCTTCTTGGGCGTTCCGGGTTTGTTGTATGTAATTGTTTGCGGTTTGAGTGCTGGCGAGGGCAACGGCCGTTCTCTCCATTTGCCTCTCCACTGCCACCAGCGCCGCCGTTGTCGCTGCCAGTTCAGCATTGGCTTCGTTCCCCTGCGCCGCCACCGTCATCGCGATTTGCGTTTCTACGACTCCTGGTTCTGCGGTCACAGTGTCAGGCATACCGGCGACCGCGGTATTTCTGGCGGCAATTTGCGTCGCAATCACTTGCGCTTCGACGGTTTGCGCCACCTGCGTACTAACGGCGTTGGCGCCAGACTGGGCGGATTCCACCGGCGTCATGCTGCTAAAATTACAAGCCACCATCATGCTAGCCAGCAGAACAATGACACAGAATAAGATGGTTTTGTTTTGAACAAACGAATAGATAGGCATTAGGGTTCCTCCTGAAACTGGTTGATGAGTTGATAAAATTTTGCCGCGACCAGTTGCCGTTAGGGATACGATGTACTGGCTTTGGTGAGGATAACGGCCGTTTTATTCCCCGGTACATCCTTACTAAAACACAGCACCGTTAATCTATCGTTGATCAGGAAGAGCACAATCAAGCACATTTAAAACAAAAACCCCCTCTCAGACACGAGAGGGGTCAACAAAATCAATGATAAAAGAGGCGAATGCGCAGGGACGCTCGCCAAAGCGTATGCGCATCTGCCAGAGAGTGGAAACAGCTATTTAATAAACAACATCTCCTGATAAGTGGGCAGGGGCCATAAATCATCCGCCACATACCCTTCCAAGGCATCAGCGTATTTACGCACCAGATCGATCTGCGGCATCACCTTTTCACAAGCATACTGCGCTTCCGCCATCACAGAATCCGCTTCATGCGCCAGCGTTACTTCCAGATCAATCATGCTGTCTTGCAGCAGTTTCACCAATTCAGTCACCTTGTCTAGCGTATTGGTATCAAACTCATAGCCAACCGCTTTTAAATTAGCACAAGTCATCGCCAAATCATTCTGATGGCGAATGGCGGCCGGCCAAATCATCGTGCGCCCCATTTCCAAAGCCAACTTCCCTTCCACATGGATCGCCTTGGCATACGTTTCCAGGTGTACTTCCAGGCGACTTTCTACTTCACGCCTAGATAAAACAGCATATTTCTCAAACAAGGCCACTGCTTCCGGGCTACCAAAAGCAGGCAAGGCTTCTACCGTCGTGCGCAAATTGGGCAGACCGCGTCTGGCGGCCTCCAGATGCCATTCTTCAGAGTAACCATTGCCATTAAACAAAATGGAGCCATGCTCATCCAGAATCTCTTTGAGCAAAGCCTGCACCGCATCATTCAAGTTCCCGTTTTCCGCTTCCAGGCGGGTGGCCATGTAATCCAGCGATTCGGCCACGGCCGTATTTAAGACGGCAATGGGCATGGCGATGGATTGGTTAGAACCCACCGCCCGGAACTCAAACTTATTGCCGGTAAACGCCAGCGGACTGGTGCGATTGCGGTCGCCAGCGTGCAGAGGCAGGGGGGGCAGGGTATCGACGCCCAACGTCAACGTGCCAGATGGCTTAGACGAGGTGGCTCCACCAGATGACACAATTTGCTCAAAAACATCGGTGAGTTGATCGCCCAGAAAGATGGAGATAATGGCCGGCGGCGCTTCATTCGCGCCCAGGCGATGATCATTGCCGGCCGAAGCCACCACAGAACGCAGCAGCGGCGCATATTTGCTGACGGCGCGAATGACAGCCACGGTGAAGACGAGGAAGCGCATATTTTCATGCGGCGTATCGCCCGGTTCCAACAAGTTGCCCAAAGTGGCGCTGCCCAACGAGTAGTTGACATGTTTACCGGAGCCGTTAATACCGGCAAACGGTTTTTCATGCAAGAGACAGACCATGCCGTATTTGGGAGCGACGCGCTTGAGGGTGGTCATCAAAATATGTTGGTGGTCGGTGGCCACGTTGGCGTTTTCATACATCGGCGCCACTTCAAACTGGCCGGGGGCCACTTCATTGTGACGGGTTTTGACGGGGACGCCTAATTTGAACAGTTCCGCTTCACATTCCAGCATGTAGCCCAAGACCCGTTCGGGAATGGCGCCAAAATAATGATCATCGAACTCCTGCCCTTTGGGGGAAGGAGCGCCAAACAGGGTACGGCCGGCCGTCAGCAAATCAGGGCGGGCGTAATAAAAGTTACGGTCGATGAGGAAATACTCTTGTTCCGGGCCGGCCGTGGCTGTTACCATGCACCTGCCATTATCGCCGAACAGGGCCAGAATGCGCTGAGCCTGGGCATTGATCGCCTGGTTGGAACGCAGGACGGGCGTTTTCTTGTCCAGCGCTTCCCCTGACCAGGAGACAAAGGCGGTGGGAATACACAAAGTGGTGCCGTTGGGATTTTCTAAAATATAGGCCGGGCTGGTCACGTCCCAGGCGGTGTAACCCCGCGCCTCAAAGGTGGGGCGAATACCGCCAGTGGGGAAGCTGGAACCGTCCGGTTCACCTTGAATTAACTGGTAGCCAGAGAATTCAGCCAGGGCGCTGCCGTTGCCATCGGGGGAGAGGAAGCTGTCGTGTTTCTCGGCCGTTAACCCCGTCAACGGATAAAAGACATGGGCGTAATGGGTGGCTCCTTTTTCAATGGCCCAATCTTTCATGGCGTTGGCCACGGCATCGGCCATGGAGATGTCCAGCGGTTCGCCTTGCTCAATGGTGGCCAATACCGACTTGTAGACTGCCATCGGTAGCCGCTCTTTCATAACGGCCGTGCTGAAGACATTGGCGTTGAACAGATCACGGGTTGGCGTTTCCGCAAAGTTCAACTGCTGCTTAATCGGCGCATAGCTGTTGATGGCAGCTATCGCGTTCAAACGGGTAATATTTCCACTCATCGTTTAAAGCTCCTTGCTAAAAATATGTTTTTTTTGGTGGGGTGATGGGTCTCAAAGCATCCCACCAACAAAAAAGACGCCCATTTCACATAACATCAAGTTATGTTTAGGGGCGTCTTGGCCGGGTCACTATTTGGTTGAAATAAATTATGCAAATTACCGTCACCATCATAACGGCTGTAACGCCAGACGTCAACTTTTCATACTTACGAAAATCAACCCGGATTTCTTGGTGAATTTAAATATAGTGGCGCTTGTGGCAAACGCCAAGAAAAATCTTCCGTATTCACATAAAAAAAGCCCGGCTTGGCCGGGCTTTTCTATCATTTTCTGCGACGTAACCGTCTACTATTCGCCAAATAAATAAGCCAGCAAATGGGCCATATCTTGCGGGCTGACCGCCATGCGCTCTCCGAAGTTAGCATTCATGGCGCTTGGCGGGCCAGTGCAAGGGGCATTCGGACAATCCGGCACAATAAAATCACTGGGATACAAAATGGAGTGATACACATATTGTTCGGCCGTCTGCCCTTCAACCCGGGTGGCGCCCACTTCCGCAATCGTATCCAGGCTGGGACCAACCACGCCCGCTTTTCCTTCATCTGGGACGCCGTGGCAGCCAGAGCAACCATATGTCACAAACAGTTCCTTACCGGTGGCCGCATCTCCATCTGGGAATTCAGCCAAATAATCATTGACATTTTCCGCCCACTCAAAGGTGATAACTGGGCCGCTGCACAGCTCTTCCGTTTGCCAGTTCAGCACAAAATTAGCCACATTACGCACTTGATCTGGACGCATAGGGCCGCCATATTCATTGGCCCAGGTAGGCATTTGTGTGCCCGGCCGTCCTGAGGCCACGGTACTCTGAATAAAGGCCTGTTTAGAGCCTTCCCAATTCATGGCTTGCATACGGGCTGTATTATCCCCACATAACAACGCCATATTGTTGAGCGGTAAACCAATACAGCCAATTTGTTCGCCCGTGCTGGGATCATAACATTCTTCTGCCAGGCCATTTTCACCATGACAATTGGCGCAGTTTTGATCAAACAGATGAGCGCCAGTTTCTACAGAACGACCCAATTCCGCTTCTGTAAATCGTTCCAGACGAGCTGGTTCACGCAAGGCCGCATAGCCAATAATGATCATCATGATCATAAATGCAATCGTGCCAATTGTTACTTTTATTTGCATAGATGTCTATCCTTTTTGCTCACATACCACAGACAAACTGACGCCAATGATCATCAGCAAGATTTGTTGATGTATGTGCATTCTTCCTCATAGTTTGAATCTTCATGGCGAAAGCCAGGCCAGTCGAGGAAATAAAGGTACTCATCACTATTCTCAGGATTACGCGCATCAATATGGATAATAATCTTAGAAAGACCTTCTTGAAAAGATTCAATCGTCAAGGTCGCATACGGATCCGGCATTTTATTATCGTCTTCTTTACAGGCAGGTAAAGCGATACCGCCAATGGTTGTGCCTGGAATTAAGGTGCAGCTATGACGCGCCATTTCTTCCGCAAATACAGCCAGGGTATAGGTTAAATGCGGATTGTCTGTCACCACTTCACCCGGCAAAAACTCCCCTTCCCATAAATACTCGGGAGGTACGCCCAGCAGGGCGCTAACCCCTTCCTCTGGCAGCATTTTAGTTGCCACCTCAATATCCGGTGAAGATTCAACAGCATATTCTGGGGTGCCCATCCAGTTTGAAACCAGCATGAAGGCAATGAAGAGCATGGCCACGCTCAAACCGACCCGGCGGTTGGCATAACGGCGGCTCTTACCCACTTCAAAATAAGGCATCACGATAAAAGCGACCAACAACAGCGGAATGAAACCAACGACCAATGTTTTATCACCCAGTTTCAACCAGCCTTGCGACCAGGAAAGATACCAGGGCGCCACTACATGTAGGGGCGTTACCACCGGATCCGCGTGATGTTCCAGAGGCGCATCCCAGAACCATAGGGAGCCAACCACCAGGAACAACGAAAGCAACGCTGTCCACATCAATTCACTGGTTAAGATGTCTGGGGTAAAATAGGTACGCTCAGTGCGGGGAACCCGTTTGGCGGTGTCGTCACCGATTTCTTCACGGCCGGGTGGCAGCGAGAAACCGTGCAAAACGACCTTGTAATAATGAACGAAGAAGAAAATACCCAGGATCAGGGGCATCAACAGCACATGCAGCAGATACCAGCGCAGTAAACCACCGGCTCCCAACGAGGGGCCACCTTGCAAAATCAAAAGAATATTTTCATTGACGACAGGCGGAGCCGGCGCTGCTTCCGCCCCGCTCAAAAACACAGTTAAAGCCCAATAAGCTAACTGATCCCAGGGCAGCAAGTAGCCGCTAAAACTGAGCATGAGGGTCAGCACCAGCAGAATCATACCGGTGACCCAGGTGAACTGGCGCGGCTTTTTGTAGCTGCCGGTGATGAAGGTACGCAGCATATGAAGCGCCACCACAATGACCATCACTTCTGCGCCCAGGCGATGCATATTACGCATCAGCTGTCCCAAGGGCACATTGCTCAGAATGTTCCACATGTTGCCGTAAGCAACCAAGGGGCTGGGCGTATAGAAAATCATCAAGAAAATACCGGTGATGGTTTCCCACACAAACATAAATGTGGAGAGCCAGCCTAAATGGAAGGTGGGATAGACATGGGTAATTTCGTTATGGTAGAAGCTGGGGCGAATGTGCAGCCAGAAGCCGTCGGCATGGGGGCGCAAGCGGGGGTTGGGGCGACGTGGCTCGTCGCCACGCAAAGCGGCCCGGATGTCGTTGACGTTCATGCCGGCGGTGATCCGTTCAACGACCTCATCACTTTTAGCAATGATAGCTTGTTTGGGACCCATTTCTTTTACTTGGTTAAAAAAAGTGGTCATTCATAAACTCCTTCTCCAACTTTCGGCGGTTTCTTAAAACCAAAAGTCTCTCAGGGAGACGCACAAACTGAGGGCCGGGCTTAAGGGATTTCGTTCGGGAAATCGCTTAACAAGGCTTGTTTGTTCCCTTGTTTTCTATCACCGGTATCCACGCTGACAAAGGCTGTTTCGGCCGGCAAAGGAATGGCGCCTAAAGGATTCGTGCCACTATCGTCGACATCTGGAGATTCGGCCAAAATGGTTGTTTTGTCTTCCGCCAGGGCATACAGTTTAAAGCGATCCAGACTTCGCGGGGCAGGCGCTTCAATACGACGGCCGTCCAGTCGATATTTGGAGCCATGGCAAGGGCATTCAAAACGATTGTTGGAGTCTGTCCAGGCATAGATGCAGCCTAAATGGGTACACACTTTGTAAATAGCGGCGACGCCCACTATTTCTGGCGGATCTCCGGTGGCGTGGTACATCAACTCGTTGGGATTGTTGGTGTTTAAATTGACTAACCAGAAACGGCCGTCTGGGAAATTCCGTGGATCACTATTCTCCTCTGGAACATCTGCCACACTCACCAAAAAACTGCCCCCAAACTCGCCTTCACGGAAGCGAGGAATCAAAAACCAGATGAGCAGGCCGACCGTTTGCGCGGCTAGAAGCGCTATGGAAGCGCCCCAAATATAGTACAAGAACTCTCGCCTCGTAATTCCGTTACCGGAAGCACCGGCATCAACTGCTACATTGGCCATAAGGCTATTCTCCTGCTTTCTTAAATTGAATTCTCTTCTTTTCTGAGGAAAACCGTCTCATTGGACAGTCCACATTTATTTGTGGTAACACCATCTATGTTGGACAGCCGCCATTTGTGAAAAGCGCTGTGTACCTTTTATCACAAGCGGATTATAACAGAATGTTAAGCGTGATCAAGCGTTTAAAAACGCCTATCAAACCAGAGCAATATGATCTATTTCATGTCACAAATAACCGAATTAGGGTGGACAGCTCATTAATTGCATATCTAAAAGGGAATTGTGGCGTATTGTTTGGGCGCTGAGGGACTCGAACCCCCGACCTCTTCGGTGTAAACGAAGCGCTCTAACCAACTGAGCTAAGCGCCCTAAACGAGCGCGTGGGATTATAACTTCACTGCCACAAAGAAGCCAATAAAGACGCATCGTTTTAAATGCGCGGCAAGAGGATGCTTTGCTGATTCTGGTATTTTCCCTTTCTATCTGCATAAGAAGTTTCACAAACCTCATCTGATTGGAAAAAGAGGACTTGAGCCACACCTTCATTGGCATAAATTCGCGCCGGTAAGGGGGTGGTATTAGAAATTTCCAGGGTGACAAAACCTTGCCATTCCGGCTCAAACGGCGTCACGTTCACGATTAAACCGCAGCGGGCATAAGTAGATTTCCCCAGGCAAATCGTGAGGACATCTCGAGGGATACGAAAATATTCTACAGTTTGGGCCAGCACAAATGAATTGGGCGGAATGACGCATACATCACCGCTGAAATCAATAAAAGATTTGGGGTTGAAATGTTTGGGATCGACGACGGCCGAATGCACATTGGTGAAAATCTTAAATTCATTGCTGACGCGAATGTCATAGCCGTAAGAAGAAAGGCCGTAGGAGATAACGCCTTCGCGTACCTGCCTGTCTACAAACGGCTCTATCATGTTCGTTTCCGCCACCATGCGGCGGATCCAGGTATCAGATTTAATTGTCACGTATTTCCTCCATGTGTAATTGGATTATTCTCCTTGATGTAACTACCTCTGATGTAACATCGTCCTGATGTTACATCACCTCTGGCGCACTCATGCCCATCAAATCAAGTACCCGGGCAAACAACTGTTTTGCTGCCCGGTAAAATTGCAGCCGCGCCAGACGTACCTCATGCGGCGTCTCGCTATGTAAAACCCGGCAGGTTTCATACGCCGGATGAAACAGAGAGGCCAGTTCATAGGCATAAAAAGTAAGATGATGCGGCTCCGATTCATTTACGGCCAGCTCCAGAATGTTTGGTAGGTCCAATGCTTTCAACAAAAATTTCTGCTCGTTTTCATGAGTGAGCAAACTGAGATCGGCGGCTTCGGCCGCATTTAAATCGTAGCCCGCCTCTACCCATTTACGCAAAATACCGGCGCAGCGTACATGCGCATTTTGGATATAGTAAACCGGATTTTTGTCGGAGTGTTCCCTCGCCAAATCTAAATCAAAGAGGATCTCAGAGTTGCCTGAACGGGAAATCATAAAGTACCGAATCGGATCCGGGCCAACTTCTTCTACCAGTTCGTCCAGGGTCACGTAGTCGCCCCGGCGTGTACTCATTTTTACCTGCATCCCACCGCGCACCAGGCTAACGATTTGGTGCAAGACGGTGCGCACAAAGCTGGTATCGTAACCTAAGGCTTGCACCCCCATTAACACTTGAGGGGCCGTGGCGTGATGGTCTGGCCCAAACAGATCAACGACCAGATCGAATCCCCGTTGGGCTTTGTCCCAATGATAAGCAATATCAGGCAGGCGGTAGGTTGGCTCGCCGCTGTTTTTGACAAGAACCCGGTCTTTGTCGTCGCCAAAGTCTGTGGTGCGGAACCATTGAGCGCCATCTTTTTTATAAACGTATCCTTTCTCTTCTAAAATTCCTAGCGCTTGCCACACTTGTCCATTTTCATAGAGGCTTTCTTCGCGAAAGTACACGTCAAATTCAATGTTGATCGCTTTCAAGCTGGCTTTTTGATCTGCTGAAATGATCTCTTTGGCGATGTTGGCAAAATAGTCTACCGGTTCTTCTTTTAAAGTATCGCCATGTTTTTCAAACAGGTCTTGGGCAATATCCGTGATATATTCACCCTGGTAATGTTCATCGGTGAGGGCGGCGTCTTCCCCGCTTTGCTGCAAATAGCGGATTTTGACGGACTCACCTAACAGGGTAATCTGGCGGCCGGCGTCATTGTAATAATATTCCAGGGTGACATCGTAACCGGCGGCTTTCATGGCGCGAGCCAGGGTATCGCCCATGACGCCGCCCCGGGTACGGCCTAAGGTGATGGGGCCGGTAGGGTTGGCGCTGACGCATTCAACCTGCGCTTTTTTGCCCGCGCCAATATCGATGCGGCCGAAGTCCATGCCTTCGTTTAATATCCTTTCAACGGTTCCTTGAAGATAAGATAAGGAGAGCCGAAAATTGATAAATCCAGGCGGGGCAACATCAATGTCGTCTAAGTAGTCGAGGTCTTTCATCTGGTCGGCGATGATCTGGGCGATTTTGATGGGGGCCATCCGCGCCAGTTTGGCTAACCGCAGAGAGGTGGGGGTGGCATAATCACCATGCGCCGGATCACGTGGTTTTTCGACGATGATTTCGGGTATCTCAAAGGCGGGCAGAAGAACGGCCGTTTGCGCCTCTTTGATGGCTTGTTGAATATCAGCCGCTAATTGGGTGTCTATTCTCATGGAAGGATTGTCCTATTGCTTAAAATTCCGCGCATTTTAATGCGTGTGTGGAAGTGCAGCAAATCTGTTTTCCCCGCCTCCCTCATCTCATGATGGAGAGCGTAGATTAGAGAGCGGCGGTTCGGCTAACTTGATCGTAAATCATTAATGTCTCTACGGCCGTTTTTTCCCAAGAAAACTGCGCCGCTTGCCCTGGCCCTTTCTGTCGCAACTCCGCCGCCAAATTCTCCTGGATAATCGTAGAAATGATGGCGCCGGCCATGCCTCGGGCGTCATCCGGGTCAACCGTAAAGCCAGCGTCACCCACAATCTCCGGCAGCGAGGTGGCGCTGCTGGCGACGACCGGGACGCCGCAAGCCAACGCTTCCAACACGGGCAGGCCAAACCCCTCTCGTCGGCTGGGAAAGACGAATGTTTCGGCGTTACGGTAAAGGGTGGCTTTGTCTTCTTCGTCTACATAGCCCAGCCATTGTACGTATGCTTCAAGACCGAGTTCTTTGATGATAGATTCATAATCTGGGAAGGTTGCAGAGGGCGCTTTGGGCTTTTTTCCGGCGAGTACCAACGGGTAATCGGCGCCAAGCGCCTGGGCCACATACGTCCAGGCCAGGAGCAGGGTAGTGACATTTTTATGGGTTTCATATCCACCAAGATAAAGAACGTAGAAATCAGGCAGGTCATATTTCCGCAAGACGGCCATATCGACGAGATTGTTTTCTTGGGGAGTGTATTGGGAACCGGCGGCCAGGTAAACGGCCGTTATTCTTCCCTCCGCTATGCCCAAATGATCCATAATATCCAGCTTACTCGCAAACGAATCCGTGATAATATGGTTTGCGCCGCGGGCGCTGGCGCTTACCAACGCATTGTACAACCGCGCCTTCACCCCACGATTATATGCCGGCGTCAACAGCGTCGTCAGATCATGGATCGTCACCACCAATGGCACGGGCGAACGTAACGGCGCTCCCCAATACGGTACATGAGCCAAAGTGGCGCCCACCTCCTGGCAAGCCAGGGGAAACAAGCGCTGCTCAAATAGCACCTTCCCCCAATGCCCGGCGCGAACCGGCATCAGTTTCACTTCCACACCAGGGGGTACAACTTCCGGTTCGGGTTCATCTGGCGCTTGTGGGAAGATTAACGTTATCTTGAGATCAGAAACCTGCTCATTCAAATGATAAACAAGCTGCCGGCTATACTGCCCACTGCCCACAAACGGGCTGTTCCAAAAAAACGCATTGATCGCTACGTGCATCACAGGCAAGGAGTTTATCAGGCAGCGTTACAAAGACAAACACAAAATCACCGGCACAAGCGCGGCGGCGCACGCGCTTCGCCCAAAGTATGACAACATTTTGCGCGAGAACCACAGTTTGTTGCCCTGCTTTTTCGCCCACATCCTGTTTGCGGCCAATTTTTCCATATGTTACAATTGTGAAAACTGCCACGATCAATCAACTTCAACCAGAAGGGAACTGTATAGTGTCTGAAATTCCTGATATTGTCATTGGCCGATTACCTATTTATCTTCGAGAACTGAAACGGTTAGCACAAGAAGAAGATAAGATCACGACCTCTTCCCACGAACTGGGAAAAAGGCTGGGCATCAGTTCCGCACAAATTCGCAAAGACCTGTCACATTTCGGTGAATTTGGTAAACAAGGCACTGGCTACCACATCAACTACCTCATTGAAAAGCTACAAGAAATTCTTCATCTCACCCGCCATTGGCCGGTGGTTCTCGTCGGCGCTGGTTATTTAGGCCATGCCCTGGCAAATTACGCCGGTTTCCAGCCACGCGGCTTTCACATCAAATGGGTGTTCGACAACAATCCAGACAAAATTGGCGCAAAAATTGGTGATCTTACCGTGCAGAACATCACCGAACTAAAAGCGATCATTATTGATGAAAATGTCAAAATGGCTATTCTCTCCACCCCCGTCTCCGTGGTCCAAGAAATTACAGACATTCTCGTGGAAAGCGGCGTCAAAGCCATTCTCAGCTACGTACCCGCTCACCTGGATGTGCCCGATGATGTGCAGGTAAGCTACAGCGATCCCGTGATGCAAATGCAGCGCATGACCTATTACCTCGAGTAAAATGCAATATCCCCTGCTCATGAAAAAAGACCCTGTTCGTCACAGGGTCTTTCTTATTTCATTTCAAGCCCAAACACCACGAATTACAAATCAGGTACACTGCGTTGCAAAATAGGCAGTTCAGACAAAGCTTTGCCGGCCCCAATAGCCGTGCAAGCAATGGGATTATCCGCCACGTAAGCAGGCACACCGGTTGCCTTCGTCAACATAGTATCGAATTCCCGCAGCAAAGCGCTGCCGCCCGTCAAAGCCATGCCCCGATCAATAATATCGGAAGATAGCTCAGGCGGCGTCTTTGCCAATACCGCCCGCACCACGTTGGCAATAGCTACCAGCGGCTCATTTAACGCCTCTACCACTTCATTTGTCGTAATTGAAATCGTTTTAGGCAAACCGGCTATCTGATCCCGACCCTGCACCTGCATTTCCAACTCGTCATCCAGCATAACGGCCGCACCAATCTTAATTTTGATGGATTCGGCCGTCGGCTCCCCGATGATTAAATTATATTTCTTGCGCACATAAGCGATAATCGCTTCATCCAGGTGAACGCCCCCTACTCGCACCGACTCAGCGCAAACGATGCCATTCATGGAAACCACCGCCGCTTCTGTAGAACCGCCACCCATATCCACCACCATATTGCCGGTGGGTGTCCCAATCGGTAAACCGGCGCCAATAGCCGCCGCCAATGGTTCCGGGATCAGATGCACTTCCCGGGCGCCGGCCGCCAACGCCGCTTCCCGCACCGCCCGGCGCTCTACGCTGGTGACGCCATAAGGCACACTAATCATCACCACTGGCCTACGCAAACGAAAACGGCCGCTTACTTTGCGAATAAAATATTCCAGCATTCCCTGGGTGACGAAGTAATCGGCAATCACGCCATCACGTAACGGCCGCATCACCTCGATCTGCTCCGGGGTACGGCCGTACATATCTTTGGCCGCCCGACCCACTTCTACAATCGTCGTCTTCTCACCATCTTCATGAATAGCGACCACAGAGGGTTCTTGCAGCACCACGCCACGTCCCTGATCAAAGACCAGCACATTCACGGTGCCCAAATCGACGGCAATATACGGCGAAAAAATAGACACAGGCGTTCCTAATTCTCGTCTTCGCGTTCATCGCGAAAACCAGTGGGCATAACAGTGGAGCGGCGGCGGCGCTGCGCCACATTGATCCGAATCTGCGCTCGTTCCAGCGAAGCCCGAATTTGGGCATACCGATCTGGGTCTTCTGGGACGCCTTCTCTCATCATCGTTTCCGCCCGTTCACGGGCCTGTCGGGCGCGTTCCAAATCAATCTCATCCGAGCGTTCCGCCGAATCAGCCAATACAATCACTTTTTCAGGCTGTATTTCAGCAAAACCACCACCCACGGCAAAGTAATTTTCCTGGTCGCCCTGGCGCACAATCACTTCACCATAACCCAAGGTCGTTAACAGAGGGGAATGGTTTGGCAAAATACCCAAACGCCCTTCTGAACCCGGCAGATTGACAGCATCTACCTCGCCAGAAAAAACCGTGCGCTCTTGTGTCACAATTTCAACTGTTATTGGCATTATCTCACCTAAACCATAATGCGTGACGCCTCATGCACGAAGTTCAAACACGCACCACGTATCACGCACCACGTATCACGCGCCACATTTTATGCGCTGCATAAAATGCGCCATGTCCAACATTACACGCTTATTATTTTATGCGTCAGCACGCATCCGTCCTGCTTTCTCCACTGCCTGATCAATCGTACCGATCATATAGAAAGCCTGTTCCGGCAAGTCGTCATGCTTGCCATCCAAGATTTCCCGGAAACCACGTACCGTTTCCGCAATGGGCACGTACTGTCCATTCAAACCATGGAATTTCTCGGCCACAAACATCGGCTGCCCCAAGAAGCGTTCAATTTTACGCGCCCGGGTCACCAATAATTTCTGATCTTCGCTCAATTCGTCAATACCGAGGATGGCGATGATGTCTTGCAGGTCATTGTATGTTTGCAGAACACGCTTCACTTCCCGGGCGGTATTGTAATGTTCTTCACCCACAATATCCGGCTGAAGCGCCCGGCTGGAAGAGGCCAGCGGATCCACGGCCGGGAAAATACCTTTGGCAAATACATTTCGATCCAGCGTCAAGCTGGCGTCGAGATGGGCAAAGGTAGCCACCGGCGCCGGGTCGGAATAGTCATCGGCCGGCACGTAGATGGCTTGCATAGAGGTGATGGAACCTGTCCTGGTGGAGGTGATGCGCTCTTGCAACGCCCCCATTTCAGAAGCCAGGGTAGGTTGATACCCCACAGCGCTGGGCATACGCCCCAACAACGCCGACATTTCAGAACCGGCCAAAACGTAGCGGAAGATATTGTCAATGAACAGCAGCACATCACGCCCTTCATCGCGGAAATATTCCGCCATAGCCAAGCCGGTGAGGGCGACGCGCAAACGTACCCCCGGCGTTTCATTCATCTGGCCAAAGACCATAGCCACCGAGTCTTGTACGCCATATTCTTGCATTTCGTAGTAGAGGTCGGTGCCTTCACGAGTACGCTCACCCACGCCAGCAAAAATTGACACGCCGGCATGTTCACGAGCCACCGAGCGAATCAGTTCCGCAATGGTGACTGTTTTGCCCACACCCGCGCCGCCATAAATGCCTGTTTTACCGCCGCGAATAAAGGGGGCGATGAGATCGATCACTTTCATGCCGGTTTCAAAGGTTTCCGCTTTGGTGCTTTGATCTTCAAAAACGGGCGCATCCCGGTGAATGGGATAATAAAAATCCGACTTAGGGGTTTCCCGACCGTCAACCGCTTCACCGACGACGTTGAAGATACGCCCCAGAGTGACTGGACCCACCGGCACTTTGATGGGACCACCGGTACTGACCGCCGCTACCCCTCGGGGCAAGCCGTCTGTGGTGCCCATAGCGACGGTACGCACAGTACTGCCGCTTAACTGCTGTTGGACTTCGAGAATGAGATTACCACTCGGTCCTTCTACATCCAATGCTTCATAAATTTCAGGTAAATCACCTTCGGGAAAATCAACGTCAACCACTACACCACGGATGGCTGATATTTTTCCAGTAGCCATAAAGTTCCTCCGTTTACGATCCTTTTAAGGCTTCTGCGCCACCCACGATATCTAAAATTTCGCTGGTGATGCTGGCCTGCCGCGCTTTATTTCGTTCTAGTGTCAATAATTCTACCAGTTCTGCCGCATTATCGGTGGCATTATTCATGGCGACCATGCGGGCGCTGTGTTCACTGGCTAATGCTTCTAACACAGATTGGTAAATCTGTAACTGTGTGAAGCGGGGGACAATTACGTCGAGTAAGGCTTCCGGTTGGGGTTCATATAAATAAACCCGCTCAGAGACGCCTGTGAGGTCTACACTTTTTACGTAGTCTGCCGCGGCCATCCCTTCAAAATCTAACGGCCGCAAGGGCAATAGTTGCTTGACAGCGGGTTGGCGAATGATCAAGTTGACGTAATCTGTGTAGGCTATAAAAACTTGATCATATTTTCCACTCAAATAATCATCTGTGACGATTTGGGCAATGGGCAGAATATCAAGAATGGAAGGGGTATCGGGGATGTTATCGAAGGTGGCGATGACATTATAGCCACGACGAATCATCAGGTCTCGCCCTTTGCGACCAATGGTGATGGCTTCGCAGGGGGTGGGTAACGCTCGAGTAAAGGCTTCGGCGCGGCTGACGATGTTGGTATTGTAGGCGCCGCACAGCCCCCGATCTCCGGTGATGAGGATGAGCGCCGTGGTTTTAATCTCATCCCGAGCTGTTAGTAAAGGGTGGCCTACATCTTTCTGCGAGGCCAAATTATTCAGTATTTCGAAGGATTTGCCGGCATACGCGCGGGTGGCTTCTACCTGGCGTTGGGCGCGGCTGGCTTTGGAAGCTGAAACGGTCGCCAAGGCGCTCGTGACCTGTGAAATATTCTTGATACTTTTGATGCGTTTATTTAGTTCGCGTTCAGTAGCCATCTGTGTCTCCTGTGTTTACGTGTTGACGTGCTTAATCAGCTTATAAACACAAATCACTCAACCAGTGACACGGTTACGCTGGTGTATAACCGGATTTGAATTCTTCAACGGCCGTTTTTAACGCATTCTCAATGTCAGCATTCCAGGCGCCAGTTTCAATAATCGGCCTGACCACTTCCGGGTGAGAGGTGTCGATGTAACGCACCAGATCCGCCGAGAACTGCGCTATTTCTTTCACCGGCACATTGTCCATATAACCACGGGCGCCCGCAAAAATAAGCGCCACCTGATGATGCAAGGGCAGTGGACTGTACTGCGGCTGCTTCAACAGTTCCATGAGCCGCTCACCCCGATTCAACTGCCGCTGCGTGGAAGCATCTAAATCCGAGCCAAACTGGGCAAAGGCGGCCAATTCGCGGTACTGCGACAGGTCTGCCTTCAAACCACTGGAGACTTTACTCATCGCCTTCTTCTGCGCCGCACTGCCGACACGAGACACTGAAAGGCCGGTATTGATAGCCGGCCGCTGACCCGCGTTAAACAAGTCCGTTTCCAGGAAGATCTGGCCGTCGGTAATGGAGATGACATTGGTGGGGATATAGGCAGACACGTCGCCCAAGAGCGTCTCAATGATGGGCAACGCTGTTAGAGAGCCGCCTGTGCCCGGAATCTTCTTAACATCATATTTATCCGGGTCGCCTAAAGCTTTGAGTCCCGCTTCGATATGCTCTTCTTGCAGATTGCCGAAATATAATTTGCCATCGACGCCGGCAGTCGTATCGGCCGTTACCTCTGTGCCTTTTTCCACGATAACCCATTCATCGCGCATACGCACAGCCCGTTCCAATAAACGGCTGTGCAGCGAGAAAATATCACCGGGATACGCTTCACGGCCGGGCGGCCGGCGCAAGATAAGCGACATTTGGCGGTAAGCCCAGGCATGTTTGGAAAGATCATCATAAATAACCAGGGCATCTCTGCCTTGGTCCATGAATTCCTCGCCAATGGCGCAGCCGGCATAAGGGGCAAAATATTGCATGGGCGCCGGATCCGAAGCGCCAGCGACCACCACTACGGTGTAATCCATAGCGCCATACTTTTCCAGGATATCGACGACCTGCGCTACCTGACCAATACGTTGACCGATAGCCACATAAATGCAGACCATATCCAGGCCCTTCTGGTTGATAATGGTATCCAGGCAAATGGCCGTTTTACCGGTCTGCCGATCGCCAATGATCAATTCGCGCTGACCCCGGCCGATGGGGAACATCGAGTCAATGGCCATGACGCCGGTTTGCACAGGCGTATCCACACCTTTGCGCTCAATCACGCCGGGGGCCACTCGTTCCACCGGGCGCACCTTTTTCGTGCCCAGGGTGCCTTTGCCATCAATGGGCTTACCCAGGCCATCGACGACGCGACCAATCAGGGCATCGCCCACGGGCACAGAAGCGATGCGTCCGGTCGAGCGCACTTCATCACCCACTTCGATGGTGGCATAATTGCCCATAATAACAACGCCAACCACGTCTGGTTCCAGGTTGAGGACCAGACCGGCCACGCCGTTGCTAAATTCGACCAACTCACTGGCCTTGACATCAGCCAGGCCATCTACGAAAGCCACACCATCCCCCACGGAGATGACGTTACCGACGCTGCGCGCTTCTACCTTGCGGTCAAAATCCTGAATTTGCTCCAGAAGCGAATCAGCTATATTTTTGAAGTCTGGGGCAAGGGTTGTCATTCACCAACCTCCTCGATACACACATGTTATTAAAAGATACAAACAGTTTCAAGACTGTTGTTTCCCGTTTTCACCTGATAATTTATATTATTCCCGAGCTTGAATAATGCCATGAATTGTTTGTGGTCCATGCGCCTGAGCGAATGTTATGCTTACTTAAAGTGGGAATTTTCTGCCATAAACATACTCCTGGCAGGATAAAAGATAATACCCTAGGGCTATCCTTTTGTCCAACAATTCACAAACGGCGCAGCAAACCTCAATTTGATTCAATCCGACGTTTAAACCCGCTGCAATTACACGGAGCATAAGAATTTAGACAGAGTTACACAGAGGAATTCCCCTGGACGACGGTGCACCACGATAAATGAAAATAGGAGCGCGGACATCTTGTCCGCCCCTTCATTTACAAGAAGGCTGGGAGCGCGGACA
>CAZXVH010000012.1:0-28348 GCA_964643965.1 uncultured Ardenticatenaceae bacterium | reverse complement strand
GAGCGCGGACATCTTGTCCGCCCCTTCATTTACAAGAAGGCTGGGAGCGCGGACATCTTGTCCGCCCCCTCCATTTACAAGAAGGCTGGGAGCGCGGACAGCTTGTCCGCCCCTCCATTTACAAGAAGGCTGGGAGCGCGGACAGCTTGTCCGCCCCCTCATTTACGAGAAAGCTGGGAGCGCGGACAGCTTGTCCGCCCCCTCATTTACGAGAAAGCTGGGAGCGCGGACAGCCTGTCCGCCCTGCGCCTCCTCCGTGGACTCTATGTCATCACTTAACCCAAGTTGCCAGTTTAGCAGACGTTCGCCTGCGTTTGAAGTGCAAGATGAAACAGGTTGGCTATACTTATGCCGGTATCCATTTGGAAAAGATATGGATGTATATGAAAAAAGCGGAAGACTTTTTTAGCAGGCGTTGGTTCATTTATACCGCTTTGCTTCTGATGATTTGGGCGGCGTTTGGGCTGCGGCTGATCAATATTGATGCGTTTAGCTTTTGGACGGATGAGGCGTTGACGCCGCTGCGAGCCAGTTATTCCGTGCCTCAAATTTTGCGCAATGATGTGGTCATCCAGGATGTGGTGACGAAGGATACACACCCTCCTTTCTACTACTTGATAATTCATGTGACACGGCCGTTATGGGGAGAGTCTGATTTTTCCTACCGCTTTCCCTCGGTGTTGGCGGGGGTGCTGTTGGTTCCACTGCTGTACCAATTTGGGCGACGGCTGCGGGGCAAGGGGTTGGGTATGATGGCGGCGATGTTAACGGCCGTTAATCCCCTGCAAATCTGGTATGCCAACGAAGCCCGCATGTACACGCTCTTTGTGCTGCTGCTGGCGGCGGCCAGCTATGTGCTGTGGCGAGCCTTAACGGGTGCGCCCCTGGTGCGTTCGCTAATCTTGTACCTGCTTTTGGCGGGGCTGGCCTTCTATACTCACTACACGGCCGTTTTCATCATAGCCGTCCAAGCGCTTTTTGGGGTGGGCCTGCTGTGGCAGCATGGGCAGAAAAAACTCATCATCGGCGTGGGCCTGATAGGGCTGCTGGCAGCCATTCCGCTGGTTCCCTACACCATTCCGCGCCTGTTTAGTGGCGCCGAAGCCAATTTTTATTACGTGCGGCCGTTGACCATGCTGCAAGACGTGGTCCGTTTTTTCAGCCTGGGGGTGACCGTCGATTTTAGCCAGATAGCCATCACCCTGCTGGCTGCTCTATCGCTCATTTTGCTGCTTTTGGGGCTTTACGCAGCCGGTTCCTGGCAATGTCGCGCTTTTTTGTTGAGCTATCTGCTGGCGGTCGTGTTTGGCCTGATGGTCGGCTCTTACCTGTTTAAGCCGATGTACCAGGGAGTGCGCCACATCATCGGCGGCAGCCCCGCCTTTATTTTGCTGACCGCCTGGGGCGTCCTGTTTGTCTGGGGGCAAGCAGGACGACAGAAAAAGGGACGGCGGGCGCTGTGGGCAATCGGGGGCGTCTTGAGCCTGGCGCTTATCTTTGTGGGGCCGGCCTGGGCGCTTACCAATCTTTATGCGCAGCCCAGCCGCTACGCCAAAGATGATTTCCGGGCGCTCATCCGCTATATTGAGCAAACGGCCGGAGAAAAGGATGTCGTGGTCTACAACAACGCCGTCATGCTGCCCTTCCATGCCCATTATCAACAACGCGACGATTTACCGGTAACGGCCGTTCCCCGATACCCTCATCCCGCCCAGGCGGAAGACCCCGAGTTGGTAGCGCTGACCCGGCAGTACGACCGCATCTGGTTGGTCACAGACCCCCCCGCCGACGGCCGGGACGATGAACGGTTGGTGCAAACCTGGCTGGAAAACAACCTGCTCCAGGTGGATCAGCGCCGCGAATTCAGCCAAAATGGCGTCGTTGAAGCGCTGGCCTTCAGCCAATTGCGGGCAGATGGCGCTCCGCTCGAACGGCGCTGGCCTGACGCCCCCATCTTGCGCGGCATTGACCTGGCCGCCGATCAGCCCACCGCCGGTTCCACGCTGTGGCTCTCTTTATATTGGCAAACGGCTTTAGCGTCGGCCGATGAGTTGGCCGTGCAGTTTGTTTTGCAAGACAGCGCTGGAAAAACCTGGCTGACGGAGCAACGGCCGTTTTACCCCCCTTATGATCCCGATTGGTCGCCCGCCAGCCTGACCCCAATTCCTTACCATCTCGCCCTGCCGCTGGGTCTGCCGCCCGGCGACTACACCCTGTTACTGCGCCCTCTAGGCGAGAATGGGCGCACAGCTTTAGGCGAATTACAGCCTGTTTCCCACCTGACTATTGCCGGCACAGCCAGCCAACCGCTGCCGGTTTCGGAAACCGACGATCCCTTCCACATTGACAAACGCCTTACCTTTGACAATGGCTTGCAGTTATCCGGTTGGGCCATGCCTGAGGCGAAAATTCGGCCGGGTCACGCGCTGCCTTTGACGATGTATTGGCAGGCTCCGGCGTCGTTGGAAACCGATGATTTGCGTTATGAACTGCGCCTGGTGGGGTCGGACGGCGCGGCAGTCAGCCAGGAGAGCGGCCGCATCGCTCCGGAATGGCTGGCAGAGTGGCCCGGTAATACCCTGCTCATGACCCCCAGCGGCCTTTATTTTCCACCGGAGATAGCGCCGGGACAGTACCAGTTAACCTGGCGGGTCTTGAGCGGTGAGCAGGTAGTGGGCGCACGGCCGTTTTGGAGACCCTGGTCTACAGCGCAAAATAAATCCGGGATGGTGGAGGTGGTCGCCTGGCCGTTGATCACAGACCTGCCCACCGGTATCACCCCTGCTGACGCTACATTTGGCCCGGCCATTTCCCTGCATGGTTATGCCTTAGACCAACCAACTCCAGAACAGCTTGATCTCACATTGGTCTGGCAGGCAAAGGACGCGCCAATCAATCCGGCATTGGTCTTTGTGCATCTGGTTTCGGCGGAAACAGGCGAGATCGTAGCCCAGGAAGATCGAGTTCCAGGCAATAATTTGCGTCCCCCCAACGGCTGGCGGAAGGGCGAAGTCATCACCGACACATTCACGCTCAGGCTGCCGGCCAACGCGGAGCCGGGCCAATATGCCTTAAAAATCGGCTTCTACAATCCTGACGATGGCGTGCGCCTGCCGGTTCTTGCCAACGGCGCAGCGCAGGCCGATGACCTCTATCCTTTAACCACGGTGACGCGGCCATGAGCGCCAAACCGTCTAAATGGCTGCTGGCGCTGATCGTGGGGCTGTACCTGCTGCTGACGGTGGGCTACGGCGTACTCAACCCGCTCTTTGAAGCGCCGGACGAACACCATCATTTTTTCACCGTGACCTTTATTGCCGAAAACGGCCGTTTACCCATCGCCGATCTACAAAATGAGTGGCAGCGCCAGGAAGCGGCCCAACCGCCGCTTTATTACCTGCTGGGCGCACTGCTGGCAGCCCCCTTTGAGACCAGCCAGGCCCAAACAGAAATCTGGCTCAATCCTCACGCCCGCCTCGGCGACGCCTCGGCGTTAACAAACATAAATTGGGCCGTCCATACGGCAAATGAAGCGTTCCCCTGGCAAGGAAGTGCGCTGGCTGCCCATCTCCTGCGCGGGATGTCAACAGTTTTAGGGTTGGGAACCCTGCTCTGCATTTATGGCAGCGGCCGCCTGCTGTGGCCGGGGCGGCCGGAACGCGCTCTGTTGGCAACGGCGCTGGTCGCCTTTTTGCCCCAGTTCAACTTTTTGCACAGCGCCATCAGCAACGATCCCCTCATTATTTTTCTGGCCTCAGCTGCTTTGTGGCAGCTGCTGTACATCTGGTTAAGTGGGGGGGGAAACGGCCGTTTCCGCTCTGCGCAGCACGGCCGTTCCTTGCTGCTCGGCATCACGGTGGGATTAGCTATCTTATCCAAAAACGCCGGGATCCTGCTCCTGCTCTACGCCTTCCTCGTCCTCATCCTGGCCTGGCTCAAAGAAACGCCACCCGCCGCTCGCCACTCTTTCGACAGGCTCAGGAGTCGTTCTTTAATCATCAACCTTTCACTCCTCCTCCTGCCCGCCCTGCTCATGGGCGGCTGGCTCTGGCTGCGCAATTGGCAGCTTTACCAGGACATCACTGCCGCCAACATGTTTGTAGCCTTCGCCGGCGGCGACCGGCAGGCGACGCTGCTCCAGGTTTTGGGCGAATGGCGGGCGATCTGGCCTTCTCTGTTCGCCCTCTTTGGTTGGTTCAATCTGCGCCCGCCGCCGGCCGTTTACTGGATTTGGGACGCCATTGTCCTCACGGCGTTGGCCGGTTTCGTGTACGGCTTGCTAAAAAATAAAAATCAAAGAGTGACGATTGAATCTACAGAAAAAAACTCAGACAAACCTGTGTTGATCGAAGCTGAAATTGAGGCAAAAACGCAACGTTATCCGAGAGAAAAATCTGCGAAATCTGCGGAAAAACAATCTTTTTTCGATACAGTTGATCTCCAATCTTTACTCTCTATTCTCCAACAACCCTGGTTCACGGCCGTTCTGCTGGGGGTCTGGGTGGTAATCGTTTATGCCGGGCTGGCGCTGTTTATGTTTAAGACAGAAGCGGCGCAGGGGCGGCTGCTGCTGCCCGCCATCCTGCCTCTGGCGTTGGGCGTGGCTTACGGCTTGAGCCGTTTTGATTCCAGAGCGGTCATGGTGGCCGCGCCGCTGCTGGCGCTGGCTACCTCGCTGCTCTCGCTATTTTTTGTGATCCAGCCCGCCTATGCCCGACCGCCCGTTTTAGAGGCTCTACCGCCGACGGCCGCACCACTGCTGGCTGACATGGGGCAGGGACTCCAGTTGGTGGGCGCAGAGATAGACACAGAAACGGCCGTTCCCGGAGACGACATCTGGCTCACCCTCTATTGGCAAGCCAGCGATCCCCCCACTGACCCGCCTGAATTCACCTTAGAAATTTTGGGGCGCGACCTGACTGGCATCGGCCAGGCGCAAGGTTACCACGGCCGGGGCCTCTACCCGGCCAATCTGTGGTCGCCAAACCAGATCATCGCCGACCGCTTCGCCCTGCGCCTGGCTGACGAGATTGAAGCGCCAGTCTGGGCTGAAGCTTACGTGGGATTGGTGGGTGAAACGAGCCGCGCCCTGGCCGGCCGCCTTGAAGTGGAGCCAGAAAGCTGGCCCACCAATCCCGCCCCCGCTTTGGCAAATATGGGCGATGGCATAGAATTAACGGCCGTTACCTTTGCTCCCACCAGCGCCGCCCCTGGAGATACCATCACCGTCTCCGTGCAGTGGCGCGTCACCGCCGCCCCGGGGCACGATTACACCACCCTGCTGCATTTGGGCCAGCCGGGACAGCCGCCCTTAGCCACCGGGGACAATCAACCCATCAACGGCCGTTACCCCACCCACTTGTGGCAGGCTGGCGAGTTGATTGACGACAGCTATACCATTGTGATGCCAGAGGGGGTGGGAAACGGCCGTTATCCCCTCTGGCTTGGTTTATACGATGCCCAAACCTTCACCCGCCTGCCCCTCAGCGTCAACGGCGTTCGCCAGCCGGATGATGTGTACCAGGTGGGGTGGGTGGAGAGAGTGGACAGTGGACAGTAAACAGTAGACAGTGGACTGTGGACTGCAAACTGTAAACTGTAAACTGATAACCGATGACCAAATTCACCCGCCGCCAACAACACCTGCTTTTGCTCATTCTCCTGCTCTATGTAGGGGCGGCGTTGACGTATGCCTGGGCCACGCCGCCGCTGGAAGCCTCAGACGAATACAAGCATTATCCGGTGGTGCAGCATATTCAGACCAGTGGCAAGCTGCCTGTTCTGGATCCCGAGGATCCCGGCCGCTGGCTGCAAGAAGGGGCGCAGCCGCCGCTCTACTACCTGCTCATGGCCGGCCTCACCGCCTTCATCGATACAAGCGATTTACCGGCCGTTCACAACCTCAATCATTTCGCCTTCATCGGCAACCCCAACCAAGTGGGCAACAAAAACCTCATCCTCCACCCGCCCGATCAGACGCAGTTTCCCTGGCAGGGCACGGTGTTGGCCGTGTATCTCATTCGCCTGGCCTCTATTTTGTTGGGAGTGGGCGTGATCTTCATCACCGCCTTGTTGGGCCAGGCGCTCTTTTCAGCGCGAACCGGTTTGTTGGCGGCCGCATTGGTGGCCTTCAATCCCATGTTTCTCTTTGTCAGCGCCGCCGTCAACAATGATTCCCTGGCTAACTTTTTGGGCGGCCTGGGTCTCTATTTGCTCGTCAAGCTGTGGCAGGATGCGCCCCATCCGACGCAAAAATGGGGGCGCTATCTCATTTTAGGACTGGTTTTAGGGGCGGGCATCCTGACCAAACTGAGCCTGGGCGCGTTGCTGGGGTTGGCGGGGCTGGCGCTGGCCTGGCTGGCCTGGCGGCAGAAAAATGGGCGCATCCTCTTTGTTGGCGGCGTCATCACCTTGCTGACGGCGCTGCTGATTTCCGGCTGGTGGTTTACCCGCAACTGGCTTGTTTACGGCGATCTGACCGCTCTCAACGTCTTTGTGGCGGTGCAAGGCACACGGGACACGCCCATTCGCTGGCAGGGGTGGCTGGAAGAGTTCGGCACTTTTTATCGCAGCTTTTGGGGCTTGTTTGGCGGCGTCAATGTGAGTGCGCCGGAACCTGTCTATCTCTTTTTTAACGGGGTGGCGCTGGGGGGCACGGCCGGACTCATCCGGCAATGGCTCAGGAAACGAACCCAGCTGATTGCTTCCGGCGGCTGGCTGCCGTTGGCCTGGACGGCCGTTTTATTTCTCTTGTTGGTGCGTTGGAATATCATCTCCCCGGCGTTCCAGGGGCGGCTGCTGTTTCCGGCATTGGGGGGCATGATGGCGCTGCTGGCGTATGGCCTGTTAAGCTGGGTCAACGAGGCATGGCAACCCCGGCTGGCGGCCGGCCTGGCGGGGATCATGCTGCTCATTGCCCTGCTGCTGCCCTGGCTCACCATCCGGCCGGCCTATGCCCTGCCCCCACCGCTGGCAGACATCCCGGCTGAGGCGCGGTTGGCCGAACCGATCACCTTTGTCACCGAAAACGGCCGTTTACAACTGATCGGCGTAGTTATGGAACCAGGCCAGCACATCCAGCCTGGCGAGCCGGTGACGCTGACCGTTTACTGGCAGGCGGCAGAACCAACCGCCGCCGATTATTTGAGCAGCGTCCACCTGTTGGGGCGGGCGTATGAATCGGTGGGGTCCATCAACCGCCATCCGGCGATGGGCCTGATCCCCACCAGCCATTGGCAGGCGGGCGACATTTACCGGGACGACTACCACGTTTATGCGGATGAAACGGCCGTTATGCCCACCCAACTGCTCGTCTCCCTCAGCTTATATGACCTGGCAGCCGGTAAACCCCTGCCCGCGCTCAACCCGGCCGGGCTGCCCCTCGATCCGCTGCTGGTGGGCGAGCGGGCCGCCCTTTCGCCGGAGAGCGCGCCTGAGATCCAGCCGACGCTGCCGCTCAACATCCCTTTTGCTGAAGGGATCACCCTGCGGGGCGCGGATTTGCCGGCAACGGCCGTTGCCGGAACCACCATCCCCCTCACATTTTACTGGCAGGCCGCCGCCACGCCCCCCCAGGATTACACCGTCTTCGTGCAGCTGCTCGACGGCCGCCGGCAAATGATCGCCAGCGCCGACGCCCCGCCCGTGGGCAATTTTTACCCCACCAGCCTGTGGCAGGCCGGAGATGTGGTTGATGATCAGCATTGGTTGAGCGTACCGGCCGACCTGCCGCCGGGCCGCTATCCCCTGCTCATCGGCTGGTACGAACCGGGAAGCGGCGCTCGCCTGCTGCGCCAGGATGAAGCCGTGGATTTCATCGAGTTAACGCTGCCGGTGGGGAAATAAGATGAGCGAGCGCCAAAAAACGTGGGGCGTACTCGCTTTGTGGACGGGGCTGTGGGCGCTTTTTTTCGCCACGCTGCTGCTGGGGCGGGAATATCTGGCGCAAAGTGATTTGCTCAGCCAGTTCCATACCTTTGGCCGCTTCCAGGCGCAAGAGATGTTGGCCGGCCGGCTGCCGCTCTGGTCGCCGGGCAGTTATGCCGGTTTTCCCTTTGCCGCCGATACGCAGGCGGCCGTTTTTTATCTGCCGCGCTGGCTCACCATTTTTCTGAGCGCTCCCTGGTCTTTCCCCTACTATGCCCTGGAAGTGGAAGGGCTGCTCCACATCTGGCTGTTGGGCGTTTTCACCTATTTTCTGGCCTATGATATCACCCAAAATCGGTGGTCGGGCCTCATTGCGGCGGTGACGTTTGGCCTGGGCGGGTTTGTCACCTCTTACCCACTGCTGCAATTGGCGCTGCTGGAAACGGTGGCCTGGCTGCCGTTGGTTTTGCTGCTGCTGCGGCGCGGACTTCGACAGGCTCAGTCACCGCTGCCCTGGATGGTTGGCGCGGGGCTGGTATTGGGATTCAGCTTTCTGGCCGGGCATCCGCAGACGTTTTTGCACATCAGCTACCTGGCGGCGTTTTATTTTGTTTTCCTGGCGCTGCGGGCGCGGTGGCAGTGGCGGTGGCTGCTGATTTTGGGCGGGGTGGTGGCGGTAACGGCCGTTGGCCTGTCCGCCGCCGCCTGGCTGCCCGCTCTACGTTATACCCTGGTCAGCACCCGCAGCGACGTGGGTTATGAATTTGTGGCCAAGGGGTTTGCCCTACTTGACTATGTGCAGCTGTGGCTTCCCGGGCCGTTTACAGGCTGGGTCTCTATGTATGTGGGGCTGCCCGCCCTGGCATTGGCGCTGTTGGCCTGGCTGCTGCCCCGCCAGGCAGACCTGCCTGACGCCCGTGCGGAAATCCTGTTCTGGACGGGGGTAGCGGCGCTGACGCTGATTTTATCGTTGGGCGACAAGGGCATTTTATTTGAACTGGTTTATCGCGTGGCGCCTGGCTTCTCGCTCTTTCGCCAGCAGGAACGCATCGTCAGCCTCTTTAGTTTGAGCCTGGCGCTGCTGGCGGCGCTGGGACTGGCCGGCTGGCAAAACGCCCCGGAACCGACGCGCCAACAAGGGCTGCGCCGCCTGCTCTGGCTGCTGGTGGGCGGGCTGCTGTTCTGCGGCTTTTTGTTAACGGCCGTTAAAAAGACAGAGTGGTTTTGGTTGTGGTGGCAGCAAGGGGTGATAACGGCCGTCACCCTCCTCCTGCTTTGGTCGCGCAAAGGGGCCGCCTGGCGCAGTTTGGCCCTCATCTTGCTGCTTTGCCTGGATCTCTTTTTATTGTCACGGCAGCAGCTTAACTACCAGGCCGGTTCGCCGACCATTTTCTGGCCGCAGCCGGATTGGTTGACCACGCTCCAGGAGGATGCGCCCGGCCGTCTTGAAACGCAGGGATTTTTCTTAGCCAATGTGGGCGAACTGCACGGTTTGCAAGATGTGCGCGGCATCAGCCCGCTGCGGCCGCAAAGCCTGGCTAAATTGGATGAACTATCTCCCGAAACGCGCTGGCGCCTGCTCAACGTGACCCATGTGGTGGCCGCCGAGCCGTTTGTAGAGAGCCTGGTGGCGGTGGCCCCGGTAAACAGTTCCGTTTTCCCGGATCAACCAGTAGCCGCCACCCTTTACCGCTATGAAAACAGCCTGCCCCGCGCCTGGATGGTCTATGACGCGCAGGCAGTGGAAACTGACGAGGCCGCATTTGCCCGCTTGCAGCAGCCGGAATTTGATCCGGCAAACGAGGTGGTGTTAACCAGGCTGTCTGGCGAGATAACAGGAGTTGCGCCGCCCGCTGCACCGCCCACCGTCACCCTGACGCAAACAAATGCCAGCCAACGCCACATCCAGGTCAGCACAGGTGCGCCGGGCGTCCTGGTGATCAGCGAATGGGCTTATCCCGGTTGGCAGGCGACTGTCAACGGTGAAACGTGGCCCCTGGAAACGGCCGATTATGCTTTGCAAGCGCTAATCCTGCCCGCCGGTTCTTACGAGATCGTGCTGCGGTTTTCGCCCTGGGATGTGAAAGTGGGAACGGCCGTCTCTCTGCTGACGCTGCTGGCGGCGCTGGTTCTGGCGTGGCGCTGGCAGCCTATCCCCGCCCTGCGCCCCGCCGCTTCCCGGTTCCATTTGCCCAAACTAAACATGACAACGCCCGGCTTAAACACCACCCTGCAAAAGAAGCAATGGCTGATGCTGGCGGTGGGCATATTCTGGCTGGCCTTTGGCTTGCGTGTGTTTCATTTAGGGGACCAGGAATTACGGGGCGACGAAGCGTTCAGCTACCTGTTCGCCCGCCTGCCCATCGCTGAGATCACGCCCGCCCTCATCGCCGAAGGAGACCCACATTCACCCCTCCACTACCTGCTGCTGCATGGCTGGCTGGCGCTGGGCGGCGACAGCGAGTTTGCCCTGCGTTATTTGTCCGCGCTGTCCGGCTTACTGCTGCTGCCGCTGCTGTTTCAACTGGGGCGGCTGCTCGGCGGCCGCCGTTTGGGGCTGCTGGCGGCGTTTTGGCTGGCGCTTTCCTCCCTGCTCATCTGGTTGAGCCAGGATGTGCGCAACCAATACATGCTGACGCTCTTGTTCAGCCTGCTGGCGACGGTGATTCTGGTGTGGAAACTGGTTGACGCCGGGGCAGGCACGGCCGAACGGGACGGCATGAAGCGCAACTGGTACTGGGCGGTTTACATCCTGGCGGCGGCGTTGGCGGTGTACAGCCATTATTACGGCCTGTTTATTTTGGCGGCGCATGGTTTGTATGTATTGGGAACGGGGGGTAACGGCCGTTTGCGTAAATTGGGCGCGTGGCTGTTGGCGGGCACAATGGCGGGGCTGCTGTTCCTGCCCTGGGCCGTCACCGTGCTGCGCGGCTTGTTGGCTGCCGGGCAGTTGAGCGATCCCAGTAAACCGGAACTGGCGCAGTATCTCGCTGAAATCGGCGTCGCGCTGACCAGCGGCAGCGCGGTAGCTGACTGGTGGCCGCGTTGGTTGTTTGTGGCGGCGCTGTTGGTGGTGACGCTGGGCGCTTTATGGCTATTCAAACAGAAACCGGCCTGGGGGCTGCTGTTGGGGGGATGGCTGGCAACGGCCGTTCTCCTGATTTATCTCATTCGCTTCAGCCGCGCCACCTTTAACAGTTTTTATATCAGCGTGGCCGCGCCGGCCTGGTGGCTGCTGTTTAGCGTGGGACTGTTGCTCTTGCGGCGGCAGCGCTGGCGCGGCTGGCGCGTGGCGGCGGCGTTGGCGGCGCTTATGGTGATGGCCGCCAACGGCATTGGCCTGAGAAATTACTACTTTGACCCGGCTTACAGCCGTTCCAACGGCTACCGGGAAGCGGCCGCCGAAATCAGCGCCCACGCCCGGCCCGGCGACCTGTTTTTGGCGCAGTTCCCCGACCCGGTCTGGGGCTATTATCTGCGCCATACGGGACTGCCCACAGCCATGCAGCCCACGTCCCCCCAGGCAGCGCAGGCAGAAACGGAACAGGCGTTGCAACGGTTGGCGGACGCCTATGACCGCCTTTGGTTCGCCCCGTACCCCTCTGAGACGTGGGATGCGGAAAACATTGTGGGGCGCTGGCTGGATTATCACCTGCTGCACGAGCGGCACACGCCGTATCAGAATCAACAGCTTTGGGCCTTCCGCCCGCTGCGCACGGCCAACGAAGCGGCCACGCTGGTCAACGCCCTGCTCAATGGGGAAATTTTGCTAGAGGCGGCTTATGTGACGGTAAACGGCCGTTCTGTTCCTCTCGACCAATCGCTCACCGTTTCACCTGGCGACGCCGTGTCGGTGTCGCTCATCTGGTCGGCGGATGAGGCGCTGGCGGAGGATTACACAGTGTTTGTGCATCTACTGGCTGAAGATGGCTCCCTGCTGGCCCAACATGATGGCGCTCCCATGTTTGGCACCCGCCCCACCACCACCTGGAACCGTGGCGAACAACTTTTAGACCGGCATGAGTTGGTGGTGGCCGAACCTGGTGTGGGGGGAAACGGCCGTTTGCTCATCGGCATGTATCGGCCAGACGCCCTAGAACGGCTGCCCTGGGAAAATGGGGAGACGGCGTGGACGGTGAACAGTGGACAGTAAGCAGTGAACAGTGGACAGTGAACAGTGGACAGTTTGCGTTCTCCCATCCTTCGACAGGCTCAGGAAACGTTCCGCAATCCGCAATCCGCAATCCGCAATCCCCAATCCCCAATCCCCAATCCCCAATCCTCACTGCTGGCGTGTGGAAATCAGTACGCCCACCAGGACAAACAGGCTGCCAAAAATCACCAGGGGGCCGGGAATCTCACCCAGGAAGATCAGCGCCAAAATCGACGCGCCAATCGGTTCTGAAAAAATAGAGACGCCCACAAAAGCAGCCGGTAGATAGCCCAGGGAAAAATTAAACGACGAATGGCCGATTAGCTGCGGCACAACCCCCATCAACAAAAATAAGAGATAAACCTGGGGGGAGTAGCCCCGCATACGGCTGCCGGTTAACCACACCAGCAGCGTCAGGCAAATGGCGGCCGTGCCATATACCAGGGTGGCGTAGGTGATGAGCGACAAGCTGGCCCGCAGCTTGCGCCCAATCAAAATGTAAACCGCACCGCCAAAGGCGCCCAACAAAGCCAGCACATTGCCCAGCAACGGCCGTTGCCCAGAAGCCACATCCGCCGCATTAAAAACCAGGCCATTACCGCTCATTGTCACCAGGGTGCTGGCGCTGATAATGAGCGTTCCGATTAAAGCCAGCGTCATACCCATCTTCAAGGGACGGGTAAAGGGTTCGCCCAGGAAAAAGGGCGCCGCCAACCCCACCCACAGCGGCGAAGTGGACACCAACACAGTTGACGCCGTGACTGAGGTGTACGCCAACGAAGAAATCCAGGTAGCAAAATGCAAGGCCAACGCCATACCTGAGAGCAGCGCCAGCCGCCAATCGGCCGGCCGCAGAGCGTACACTTCATCGCGCCGGCCGCTTATCATAAAGGGCAGCAAGATCAAAGCCGCGACCAGGGTGCGATAGGCGGCAATCACCAAAGAGGGCACACCCTGCTCCTGCGCCAGACGCGCCAAAATAGAGCCAAATGAGACGGCAAAAATCCCAATTGCCAGCACCAAATAAGGAGAAATTCGTGGTTTTACCCTGGTGATCATCGCGTTTGACAAAACATGTTTGCACCGCTAAAGTGTGATTGTTTAACCGACAGGTGAATGGTAACAATCAATTGCCTCATGGTCAATTTGGACTATTGTTTTCTCGAGAAATTTACTATTTACTTCCTGGGAAATGGGCGATTGATTTTTAATGCATAAAAGCGCTGCCCCGGTGATGATGGCATGTTGTAAATGAGCCTGTTAACATCGTTTAGTTTGCGGCAGCAAAACAGGAAATGTGTATAATTGGGCAAAACCGACGTGGTCACGCCGGTAACTTGTCTAAAAGCTAAAAAGGAGATTTGTTATGACTCACATTATTACCAGATTGTGCTTGCGTGACACAGCCTGCGTGGAAGTATGTCCTGTAGAATGTATGGTCCTGGGTTTTCCAGAAGCGGAATGGCCCTGGTTGTATATTGATCCGGACACCTGCATCGACTGTGGCGCTTGTGTGCCTGAATGCCCGTATGAAGCTATTTTCCCGGAAGAAGAAGTGCCTTTCGATTATGAAGCGCCAGCCGGTGTTTGGATTGCCAACACCAAGGATTTGCTGCCCGATGGGGGGCCGTTTGAAGGCGAAATTGATGGTCACCAGGTGAAGCTGCTCAATGCCAAACAATTGGCCGGTGGTGAAGTCCTGGATTTGACTGAAGATATTCCGCCGAATTACGAGTTCTTCTCTGAAGGTCCTGGCTACGACGCATTGGACTAAGCTTAACCATCTGTCCGTTTAACGGACGCTTTGGCTAGACCCCGGCTAACCTGGCGCCATCGTCAGGTTAGCTTTTTTTGTCCTCAGGCTGGAGATTCAGTAGTTTAAACTCTTAACAGTAAGGAACCGCAGGGTGCGCCAATCAGGCAGATTAGACCTGAAAAATCGATGTAATCGGCGTTAAGCTGCGGATAAAAATGGTTTTTCGATCTCCATTGGTTCAATCTTTGGGCGTGTTTGCTCTCATTTTTAACGTTATGAGGCGGAATTAGCTTGGCAAGTAACAAGAATTTGCGCATAAAACGGCCGTTAATCCAGCTCATGCTCTCTCATCTCCAGGCGCACTATCCTGAGGAAGCGTGTGGTATTTTGGCCGGGCCGCCCGGCCAGGCGGTGCAGCTCTACCCCATCGACAATATCTGGCGCAGCCCGGTGGCGTATGAGATGGCGCCGCAGCAGCAGTTGGCCGCCATGCTGGAGATAGAAGCTCGCGGCTGGCAGATGACGGCCGTTTATCATTCACACCCCACCGGCCCGGAACGGCCGTCGGCCGCAGATGTAGCCCAGGCATATTACCCGGAAAGCGTTTATATTATTGTGTCGCTGGCAGAGAGGGAACAGCCGGTGGTGCGTGGTTTTATCATTGAAAACGGCCGTTTCCATGAAATAAACCTGGTAATTGAGTAACCTGTATCGTTTCTCTGTGTTTTAGCAGACGCATCGTAACCTCAGACCTGGCAGCTTTCCGCCAAAGTGGCTGTTTATCAAATTGTCTAAAAAACCGGTCAGGTCTTAAAGAGAGATTAACCCACTAAGAGAGGACAAGACATTGACTATTGCATATTTTCTCAGCGCCGGTTTGATCGGCTATATTTTAGGTTCCATTCCGTTTGGCTTTTTATATGTACGGGCCAAAACAGGCAAAGATATTCGCACCATCGGCAGCGGCCGGATGGGAGGCACCAATTCTTACCGGGCTGGGGGCGTGGCGATTGGGGTGTTAACGGCCGTTAGCGATTTCCTCAAAGGGGCGGTGGCGGTGTGGACGGCCACCTGGCTCTTCGCCGACAAGGTAGACCCCGCCCTGCTCTCCTGGATTGTCACCAGCGGTGGCGTGATGGCCGTCGTGGGCCACAACTGGTCTATCTTCCTGAAATTTAAGGGAGGCGCGGGGACGGGGCCGAATGTAGGCTGGTCAACGGCCGTGTGGTGGCCCATCTTCCCCCTTGGCTTTGTGCTGATGCTGGGTCTCTTCTGGCTGGTGGGCATGGCTTCTGTCGCTTCCATGGCCATGGCCCTGCTCATCCCGCTGGTGTTTGGCATTCGCTATGTCATGGGCTTAGACCCCACTCCTGCGTATCTGGTGGGTGGCATCCTCACGGCGCTGGCTGTAGGCTGGGCTTTACGCCCCAATTTCAAACGCATTGTCGCCGGCAATGAACGCATCGTTGGCCCTCGCGCCAAACGGCTGGCGCAGAAACAGCAATAAAGAGGATAGATGTCGTGTCCTATCAAGGCTAAATTGATGGATAAACGTCTCTGGTGAATATCCATCAAAACATGGTTGACAGCCTGAGCTTGTCGAAGGCGGGACCACGCTCCGACAAGCTCAACCCTCGTCTGGCGGTATCTTTACCAACGTTTCGTAGTGCAACATCCCCAAGGCATCAATTTTCAGGTTATCCACCGTGTTAAGCGAAATAGCAAAACGGGGCGCTTGCGTAATATCGAGAGTGGGCAAATCGACGGCCCATAGCTCCTGGATTTGAGTATTCAACGCCTGCCGCTTAACCGGGTCTTGCTCTGCCCGTGCCTGGGCTACCAGTTCATCCATGCGTGTACTCTGGTAATTTGAGCAGAATACCCGGTCGGCGTTTGCCAGGAAAAAATCTGTCCAGGCGTTCATATAGAGATAATCAGCGGGAGCGCCGGGGGAAGGCCAGCCCAACAAATACGCCGGATAATTGCATTCGTTAATCTGGGCGCGGTAGGTCTCCCAGGGGGCGCCCTCCAGCGTAACCGCGATGGCTTCGCTCTCTTCGAGCTGGGCTTTGATGGCCGCCGCATACGCTTCCTCTTTGGCAGAATAACGGCCGTCATTGACATACCACAGCGTGATAGCTAACGGATTGGCGGCCGTGTAGCCCTCGCCTTGCAAGAGGAACTGCGCCCGGCTTAAATCGCGCTGGGGCAAGGTAGCGACGTGGCCGGGCACGGCGTCTGGAACCGGACTGTAAAGGGGTAATCGCTCCGCCCCAAACACTGTTTCAGCCAATGCCTCCCGATCCAACGACAGGGCCACCGCCTCGCGTAAACTGCGTTTGTTCCAGGGCGGTTGGCTTTGCTCAAAAATCAGATAGCTCTTAAACACGCCGCTGCTGGCCCAACTTTCAAACCCATCTACAGCCCGTAATACTTCATAATCGGCATAAGGCAGCCCGCTCCAGGCGATGTCCACCGAGTTAAACTCTTCTAACGAGACGCGCAAATCGGCGACGCTGTTAAAAAAGCGCACTTTGATATTCTCAAAAGCGGGCGGCTCGCCAGGCCACTCCGGGTTGGCGGTAAGGCGAATGGCGTCTGCTTCCCGGCTGACGATGGTATAGGGGCCAAGTCCGCCACAAACGCTATTGAGGTCTTCGGCGGCGGCGTAGCAATCACTGCTAATGGGGAAGAAGGGCGGCGTGGCCAGCACTGCCGGCAAATAAGCGGTGGGCGCTTTCAGGCGGATGATGACGCTTTCTGGGGTGAGGGCTTGCACGGCGTCGACGTCGCCATAACCATCTTCATCTGCATCTTTGAGGAAGCGGTTGACCAGGTAGCCGCCGCGCCCAAATTTAGCGCGGTTGATAGACCAGACTACATCGTCGGCGGTGAAGTCTGTGCCATCCGGGAAGTGTAATCCCAGGCGCAGGGGAATGGTCACTTCCAGGCCATCTGCGGAAACTTGGGGCGGCCCGGAAGCGAGCAGCGGCGTCACTTGATTGTCGCTGTTGAGGTGATAGAGGCCGCCCATGGTATTCGTTTGCAATTCCCAATTGATGAGGTCAGGTGGGGTGGCGGGGTCCAGGCTGGTGAGCTGCCCCACCATGCCGATGACGATTTCGTTGGCGGCGCTGCCAGTACGTGGCTCGCCGGGATTTAACGGCCGTTCCCGTTCCGCTTCTATGAGCATAGCCGCCAGGCGCTCAATCTCATTGGCGGCCTGCATCTGGGCGATGGCGGCATTGAGGCGTTCGAGCAGTTCCGTGTTTCCTTCCGCCACCGCAATGGCGAAGGAGCGGCGGCCAATCCAATTTTCGGCGTTTGGCTCACCGGCCAGCTTGAGTTGTTCCGGGTAGGTATTGGCAAAATAGTCGCCCGAATAGCTGTCGAGAATAACGGCGTTTACTGCCTGATCAATGAGCGCCTGGACGGCGGCGGTGGCATTGGGGAAGGTCGTCACATTATTTTCGGGAATGCCCAACTCGGTGCGGGCGATGGCTTCCCCATAACTCACCTCCACCACGCCGACCTGGGCGCCTCCCTGGAGGTCTGCTGTCCCAATTATCTCTTCGTTGTCAGCTAAAACCAATAAGACCTGGCCCACTTCCAGGTAAGGCTGGGTGTAGGCAATGCCCGGCAGCGGAGAGTCTGGCAGGGGAATGGAAGGTATCACGGCGTCAAATTCCTGGCTGCCGCTGGCCAGACTTTCTAAAACGCCTTGATAAGGCGTCACTACAAATTCATATTCCAACCCGCTGTCGGCAGCGATACTGCGCATGATGCTGGCGTTAAAGCCCACCACATTGCCAAAGGCGTCAAAGTCGGCAAAGGGGGGATTGGGGGCGTCGGTGGCGATCACAATGAAGTCACGGCTGCTGGCGAGAACGGCCGTTTCCGTGGCGGCAATGGTGGGCACAGGAGAGGGAGGAGTAACGGCCGTTTCCGACCCACTATCCCCGCAGCTTACCACCAGAAATAAGGCGAAAAACAGCACACTCAAGGCGAGATTTCTTGGTTTGACCATGCGGGGGAGTATAACAAGCGGCAAAATGAGGGGCAAACTCACACCACATTATACTCCGCCACCAGCCGCCCTTCGGCAAAACGTTGGTAGTCGAGCATGGAAACGTCCAGGGTGGTGGGCTGGCCGTCGAGGATGAACTCCGCCAGGAGCAGGCCGGCGATGGGGCCGTGCATGAAACCGTGCCCGGAGAAGCCAGTGACCAGGTAGTAGCCCTCTAGCTGCGGCGCGGGGCCTAAAATGGGATGGGCGTCTGGCGTCACTTCATACAGACCGGCCCAGCCTGACAAACGGCCGGCGTCAGCCAGCAGGGGCAGCCGGGCGATGGCCGCTTCCATGTGGGTGAATTCCCAGGTCTCATCCACAGATTGGTCGAAGCCCGGTTTTTGCTGCGGATTAGACATGCCGGTGAGCAGCCCTTCCCCTTCCCGGTGAAAATAAAGGCTTTGGGCGAAGTCGATGATGAAGGGGAAATCTGAGGGGATCTGCGGCAGCGGGGTGGTGGTGAGCATTTGCCGCCGGATGGGGGTGATGGGCAGGGGAACGCCCGCCATCTCGCTGACCACGCCAGACCAGGGACCGGCGGCGTTGACCACATTTTCGCAGGCGATGCGGCCCTGGTTGGTATGAACGGCCGTTACCTTGCCACTGCTGGTTTCTATGCTGGTAACGGCCGTTTCCGTCAACGCCCGCACACCCAAACGCCGCGCCGCCTGAATATAGCCGTTAACCACGCCATTGGGATCAGCCAGGCCATCACCGGCATGAAACGTGCCGGCCAATACATCGTCGGCCATTAATAGCGGCAGGCGGCGACGAATCTCGTCACCGGTGAGCCATTCGGTGGGCACACCCAGGCGGCGCTGCAAAGCTACATTGTGTTCAAATCTGGCCACGTCCCGCTCGTTTGTCAGCAAAAAAAGATAACCGGGCCATTGCAAGTCGATGGCCTGTCCCGTTTCTGCTTCAAAGCGCTGCAACATGGGTAAACTGAGCTGCGAAAGGCGAATGTTTATTTCCGTGCTGAACTGGTAGCGAATGCCCCCGGCGCAGCGTCCGGTAGCCCCCAGGCCAAAGAACGCCTCACGTTCCAGCAAGACGACATCGGTGTAGCCGCGCCGCGCCAGGTGATAGGCGGTGCTGGCGCCCATGACGCCGCCGCCGATGATGACAATTGAAGATGAAGATGGGAATTGACTCATGATTTCTTATCCGTAATGCGTGCTGCGTAACGGTTGCGCAGCACATTCTTATTATGGTTCAGTTGACCAAACCAATTCTGGCGGCCACTGTTCGCCGCTAATCGTCTCCCGGTTGATACGGTAAACACCCAGACTGGCGGGGGCGGCGCAGTCGCCATAGGATGAACAGGATAGCAGGCCAGTTGCGCCGGGATACTCTTTCGTTTGGGCGACAGCCTGGCGCAGCGCTTGCAGCCCAATCAGCAGATTGCCCTGACTATCTGTTTGCGCCACAGCTTCTATGCCATTCAAAAGCAGGTTCATGGCGTCATATGCCTGGGCATGATAAGGGCCTTGCGGCGTCCGGTTGTACCGCGTTTGCCACCGTTCCAAAAGCGCCTCATACCGCTCCCCCTGTGCCACCTGTCCCACAATAAACATCCCATTTATCACGGGCGTACCCACACCAATGGGAAAAGCGGGGGTGAACAGCCCACTGCTGCCCACAAGCAACACATCTTGCAAGCTGGTAATTTCGGTGAGATGATTGGCAATCAGGTTGCCTTCTGGTTCAAATACCGGCAGATACAATACCGCAGGTGAAGCAGCTCCAGCGCCACGTAAAATTTCAACGACGCCGTCGTTGCCAGGAGAAATGCTGCTTTGGAAGCTGATCTGCCCACCCCGTTTACGAAAAGTTTCGGCGAATACCTGGGATAGGTCATGGTTGAGGTCAGTTTCATCATAAATGATGGCTGCGGTACGGGCGTTGAGCTGGTCAAAGGCATAGTTAGCGGCCAGTTCTGCCTGGGCAGCGTCACTGGCTACGGTGCGAAAGAAACCAGGTTGCCAGACGCCGCCTGTGTCTCTGTTGGGATTGGTGAGGCGGGAAGCGGTAGCTGCGGGGGAGATGAGGCTTAAACCGGCGGCTTCAATAATGGGAACGGCCGTTTCTGCCGCCGCGCTGCATGTGGGGCCAATAACGCCTAATACATCCTCATCTTCTATCACAATTTCGGCCGCCACGGCCGCCACCTTTGGCGTACAGCCTGAATCTGTCACCACCAACTCGATTTGATGATCCAGCAGGCTGCTGCTGCGGTCAGCCACCGCCAATTCCACGCCGCGTTGACTATCCTGTCCCACAGAAGCCACCTCCCCGCTCAGAGCCGACATGACGCCAATGCGGATGGGATCACGCCAGTCTACGGCAATACAACCCAACTCGTCGGCGCACGTCATGGCTGGCGTATCACAGGCCGTTATCCCCCCAAAAAGCAACAAAGCCAGAAAAACCATGATCCAGTTGGGGTTCTCCTGACTTTGCTTTTTCATGTCGCTGAATGGGCAGCCTTATCCGTATGACGCCACAAATTAATCAACGCCATAGGAAGCGGCTATTCAATGCCTAAATAAGCTTTCTGTACAGTGGGATCATTCTTCAGCGCCTCGGCTGAATCACTCAAGACAATCTCGCCCGTTTGCAGCACGTAACCTCGATTTGCCACATGCAAGGCCATATGTGCATTCTGCTCCACCAATAGCACGGTTGTGCCCCCTTTATTAATTTCCACAATGATATCAAAGATCAATTCAACCAGCACCGGCGCCAGCCCCATCGACGGCTCATCTAGCAAAATCAAGCGGGGTTTCGCCATCAAGGCGCGTCCAGTTGCTAACATTTGCTGTTCGCCGCCGCTCATGGTGCCGGCTATCTGTTTTTTCCGCTCTTCCAGACGTGGAAACAGAGAGAACACATATGCCAGGTCTTGGGCAATGCCTGCTTTATCCTTGCGATGGTAAGCGCCCATTTCCAGGTTATCCAGCACAGTTAAACGTGAAAAGACGCCGCGTCCCTCCGGCACCATGGCCATGCCTTTGGCTACCAGTTCATGCGCCTTGTAACTGCTTAAATCTTCACCATCAAATATGATGGAGCCGCGCCGGGGAGAGAGTAAGCCGCTGATGGTACGCAGCGTTGTCGTTTTTCCAGCCCCGTTGCCCCCGATCAAAGAGACAATTTCCCCTTCTGCCACAGTTATGGAGAGACCTTTTAAGGCATGGATATTGCCATAATAAGCATGTACATCGTTTACTTCAAGTAAGGCCATTTTTTGCCGCTCCTTCTCTATGAAACTTCGATGGTCGCACTGGCGGCGGCGCCACTACCCAAGTACGCTTGAATCACTTCAGGATTGCTCTGAATTTCTGCCGGCAGACCTTCAGCAATTTTACGGCCGTAGTCTAACACGGTGATATGTTCAGAAATGCCCATCACCACGCGCATATCATGTTCTATCAGCAGAATGGTGATGCCCAATTCGTCGCGTAATTTACGGATAAACTCTGTGGTTTCGGCTGTTTCCGCCGGATTCATCCCGGCCGTCGGCTCATCCAGCAGTAGGAGCTGCGGCTTGCTCGCCAAAGCCCGGGCAATTTCCAAATGGCGTTGGTCGCCATAAGGTAAATTGCGGGCCAACGTATCACCCAATCCTTGTAACCCTACAAAGTTGAGCAGGCGATTGGCTTCCACCAGGGCGGCTTTTTCTTCTTTGACTGTACCGGGTAAACGGAACAAAGCGCCTATCCAACTGGAGTGAAGCTGCGGTTCCATGCCGGCCAGAATATTTTCTAAGGCCGACATATGATTAAATAAGCGGATATTCTGGTAGGTACGGGAAATGCCCACATGGGCAATCCGATCCGGCGTATAGCCTTTGATAGAGCGACCCGCGAAGTGAATCTGTCCCTCATCAATTTGATAAAAGCCGGTGATGCAGTTAAAAAATGTGGTTTTACCGGCGCCGTTAGGGCCAATGATGCTAACAATGCTTTGGGTTGGAATATTAAAGCTCAGATCGTTGACGGCAACCAGGCCGCCAAAGCGTTTGGTTACATGGGTTGCTTCTAAGATATTATTAGCCATATGGTTTTTTCTCTCATGATGTAAGCCGAAACTAGACTACATCAATGGTGTGACTTTCTCGGCAAACTCGCGCGGTTCTCTTAGCGGCGGCGGCTCGTCTTCTGTATCATCGGGGTGGAGTTCGCGTTTGCGGATGGGAGAAGGCCAGAGACCTTCGGGGCGCAAGAGCATGGTGGCGATGAGCAGCATACCGTAAAAGAGCAGCCGGTATTCGGCAAACTCGCGTAATAATTCCGGCAAACCAACCAACACAAATGCGCCCAAAATTACGCCTGGGATGCTGCCTAAGCCACCGACGATGATCAGGCAAAGCACGTTGATAGAGATGAGCAAGCCAAAGCTGTGGGGGAAAATGGAACTGAGGCGGGAAGCAAAAATGCCGCCGGCTAAACCGGAGAAGGCCGCGCCAATGGCAAAGGCCATCAGTTTGGTGTTGATGAGCCGAATACCGACGGCTTCGGCTACATCTTCATCTTCGCGCAGCGCCATCCACTGCCGGCCGATACGGGCATCACGTAAGCGCCAGGTGACAAAAATTGCTAACAAACAACTGGCTAAGATCAGATAGTAATAATGCTCAGGCTGCACAAAAACGAAGTCGAGCGCTTCTGGTTTGCCAATTTGCAAAATGCCCTGAGCGCCGCCAATGAATGGTTTGAGAACATCTGAGACCACCAGCACCCGGATGATTTCACCAAAACCGAGGGTGACGATGGCCAGATAGTCGCCGCGCATACCGAGGACGGGTATACCTAAGATGACGCCGGCCAAGGTGGCGGCTAGGACGCAGAAGGGCAGCGCCACCCAGAAGGACAGTCCCAAACCCAGATCGCCTTGCGAGGTAAGCAGCCCCATGGTGTAGGCGCCGATGGCAAAGAAGGCGACGTAACCCAGGTCTAGCAGCCCGGCAAAACCGACGACGATGTTGAGACCCAGGCCCATGAGGACAAAAATACCCACGATGTCGAGGACTTCGGTGAGATAAGTGCCGACGATGAAGGGCATGATGAGGACAAAAATGACGCCCAGGCCGATGTTGAGTGTGCGCAGCCGTTTCTTTTGGCTATCGTCCAGGCGGATGACTGTCTTTTTATAGGCGGCCTGGCCACGCGCATTCCACCAGATGTCGAAGGTGACGGCGATGATGAAAATGAGAACGGCCGTTCCCACCGTAATCCCCTTCGCGCCAAAAAATATCTTTTGCACATTACGCGGCACATACGGCCGTAAAATCAGCAGCAGAATTTCTGATAACAAGCCCACCGATATAACCCACACCACCCCCGTAAACAACGGCTTTTTTACCTTTTCCGGCAAAATATGGAAAGCGGCCCCCACCACACCCCACAGCGTCATCACGCCCAGTAAAATCAAGCTGCCTACAACCGGCCCCTGCCCAAATGTTAAAATCTCAATGAGGGCGGGGGATACATTCACCAGCGCATTACGAATCGTAGGCCAGAGCAGCGTCAAGAAAATTAAGCCAATCACCGGCAGCGCCGCCAAAAAACCCACAATTAACCCACGACTCAGGATAATGCCTTTTGAAACATCCTCTTTCCGATCCCAGACCATATAACCAGCGATAAGCGGCGCACTGTAAAGAAGCAGCTGCCCCAGTGTGAGAACGCCAGTGATAATGTCGCGTTCATCAAAGGTTTTCACCATACCAATGGCGCTGACGCTCAAAACCACTATGCCAGCGATTAAACCCAGTTGTCCCGTTTTGCGTAAATTGAGTTGTGTCATCATATCGCTCCCTTACGCCTTTTTCTCGCGCAGCACTTCACCAATGATACCCTGCGGCCGGAAAATCAAAATCATAACCAACAGCATGAAAGCAATCACATCTTTCAATTGGTGTGCCCCGGAAATACCCAGCCCTTCCAAAAACAAAGGCGGCCCCACCGCTTCCACAATACCTAAAATCAAACCGCCTATGGCGGCGCCTGGGATGCTGCCGATACCACCCAACACCGCTGCCGTAAACGCTTTGATACCCGGCACAAAGCCCATATAAAAATGAACCTGCTTAAACACCAACCCCCACAACACGCCCGCAATGCCCGCCATTCCAGCGCCAATGGCAAAGGTGAGGGAGATGGTGCGATTGACATCAATGCCCATCAGCGCCGCCACGTCCTTATCTTCCGCCACAGCCCGGATCGCTTTCCCCGTTTTCGTTTGCTTGATAAACATATTGAGGGCGATGAGAGAGATAAACGCGGTTATCATCACAATCACCCGCGTCTTCAAAATGGGATAGCCTAAAATCAGCCAACGGCCGTCTAACGCCTCTGGCACCGGAAAAGGGATAATGGCAGAACCAAATAAACCACGGAAAAAATATTGCCAGAAGAAAGAAGCGCCAATAGCCGTGATTAACGGCACTAAACGCGGGGCGTTCCGCAGCGGGCGGTAGGCAACACGCTCTGTTAATAACGAAATCCCAATCGCGGTCACTACAGAAGCTATGGTAATCAATACTAAACTGATAAAGGGTTGCTCATCTAAAAAACCGGAATTAGCCAGAGAAGCGGCGATAAAAACTGTGGCTGTCATGGCTCCCGACATAAAAAATTCCCCATGAGCAAAGTTGATCATAAATAAAATGCCGTAGACCATGGTATAGCCTAAAGCAATCAGCGCATACAGGCTGCCTTGCGCCACCCCGGAGACAAAGAAATCCATCCAAGTCTTAAAATCGTATTGATTGCCAACCCCGAAAAATATCTTTTTAATGATGCCATAAATAACAATGCCAATAACAACAGCCCGAAATACCCAGAGAATAATTCCTATATAATCGACTTCTCGAAAACGGTTCGACATATTCACTTGCTCCAATGTATGCATATGGTAAACGGGAAACGGACAGGCTTATTCCTATAATAAATAAGGAATAGGCTCCGTTGATCTGGAGCCTATTCGCCAATTTCTTACTTACCCGACCCGGATAAACCTACCGGTAGACAACTTATTCAAAAGTGAAAACCGGGACAAAGTCGCCGTTTTGAATCTGGCTAACGGCAATCTTGGGATCGGCGCAGTCACCATTTTCGTCGCAGGTGATGGTGCCGGTGATGCCTTCCATGCCGGACGTGGCAAACAAGGCGTCGCGCAGCGCCTGACGACCGATGAGCAATGTACCATCATCGCCTTGTTTGGCCGAAGCCACAATGGCGTCTAATATCATGACAGTAGCGTCATAGGCATGAGCATGGAACGGAGCAGTTGGCTCGGTGCCGAATTTTTCCATGTACGCTGGCAAGAATTCATCTTTGTAAAAGGTGTTGGTGAAGCCCAGATCAGGGCCGGAGACATACATACCTTCAGAGGTACCCACCGTGTTTTCCAAGAAACTGGGGGATTGGATACCATCAGCGCCAGCCAGGATAACGCCTTCTAACCCGGCAATCTCGGCGGCGGTGTTGGTGAGCTTGGAACCCAAGGGGATAAAGACCGGGAAGTAGATGAATTCCGGGCCGGCCGCTGCCACAGAGGTCAATAGCGGCTCCACATTGGTTGCATCTGCCGCTTCCGCTTCAAAAGCGACAATTTCACCACCCAGTTCTTTGAAGGAATCGGCAAATACAGAAGCCAGCCCTTCGGTGTAAGGATCGCCATCATGGATGGCGGCGGCTTTGGTAATGCCCAATTCTTTGAAGGCATATTCAGCCATGGCGCGACCCTGAACATTGTCATTGTGAGCAGTGCGCAGGTAGCCAGCTTCATGCAACTCAGGATCAGTTAGTGATGCAGCGGTGTTGGAGGGGGAGACCATGGCATAACCGGCATCGGAGATGATTTTGGCGGCAGGAACGCCCGCCCCGGAGCAGCTGGTGCCGACCATAGCGACGATGTCAGGATTGGAGACGATTTTCTGAGCAGCGGTCTGTCCACCTTCAGCGGAGCAGCCATCATCTTCGGCCAATAATATCACCGGATGGCCCAAAACATCTCCATAAAAGTCGAGGGCTATTTCCACACCCCACTGGGAATCCAACCCTAATTCTGTGTTCGGGCCGGAAATAACCAGGGCAGAAGCTAAGGAAATGGGATCACCAGGCGCTACTTCTACACAGCCTAACGGATCGGTACATTCCATGTCATCAGCGGCCGGTTCTTCAGCGGCCGGTTCTTCGGCGGCCGGTTCTTCAACGGCCGTTTCTTCGCTGGCAGCTGGTTCACTGGCTGTGCCACCACAAGCAGCTAAGCTCAATGCTAACAACAGGGACAACAACAGTAATAAAGTAAAACGTTTCATCTTTCTCCTCCTATGAAGAATAATGATTTACAAACAGTAAATAAACAACCCTCAATCCGCCAAGTTGGATCAAGGTTAATACATATATTTCGGCTCCAGCAATTTGTTAGTTTTAGCCTGCTGCCATCTTCTTCCCAGAGGGTTGCAGGCGATGGGAATGAGGAAATAAGTAAGTGACTTGGTGCAAATTCTATTAAATTATTTGTGGTTGTCAACTTTAATGGGGAAAACGGCCGTTTATCTAATCCAATTCAGCGCTGTCTCCGGTGTTTAAAAAGGAGTCAATATCATCCATATCGTCCAGATTTTCTACAAATTCGCCCGTAACCATAAAGATGACTCGTTCAGCTAAATTGATGGCGCGATCCCCAATGCGTTCCAAACTATGCCCAATCCACAATAAAAATGTGGCCCGGCGAATATACGCCGTATTTTCCATTTGCTCCAACGCGCCCAAATACAATTTACGATATTGTTTATCTATTTTATCGTCTTTACTCATGACAGAGTACGCCAAATCTGCATCTTCTTCAAGATACGCTTGTACGCTGATTTGCACCATATCACAGGCGCGTTTTGCCATTTTGGGCAGCTTATAAAGGGTGTCGAAGGGTTCTTCTCCTTCCAAACGTTCAACCAGGCGGGCAATGCCGGCCGCGTGGTCCCCGATTCGCTCCAACTCAATGGCAAAGTGGATGCCAGCAATGACGCTGCGTAAATCTTTGGCCATGGGCTGCTGTGTCGCCAAAATAAGCAAGGCGTCTTCCTCGATTTTGAAGCGAAGGTGATTTATATCGTCATCTGTGGCCACAACTTCTCGAGCCATGACTACATCGCGGGTATCCAGCGCCATCATCGCTTTATTGATAGCCGTATCTATCATGTTGCCCAGGCGTAGAACATTTTCGCGTAATTCAGCCAGTTCCTGGGTTAATACGGATCTCTGTTTTAGCGACATGGAAACACCTCTTTTTGGACCCTATTTATTCAATAAACAACATCATTATAGCGTCGCTGCCATTGTTTTGCATAGGGGATCCACCCGCAGGCAAAAACAGCCGGCCTTAGTTCCCATAGTTTGAGGGCAGATTGGTCAGCTTGCTGCTGATCGGCCGTGATTCGTTTGGGCGAGCGTTGTAAACGGCCGTTCCCCATTTTAAGCGCATCACCGGCAAACAGTTAGATGTTAACGTTAGCTGCTAAACAATAAACATCAGGTAGGATTGCCGGCATGGGTCGACTCCTCCAAATCGCCAACTTTTTCATCAAACGCGGCGCGTAAAGCATCGTAATCAGCTTTGGGCAGCGGCTCTCGTTTTTGTTGGCGCAAGAACCCTTTTACTTTGGTGGCGTGCATGGCCGGGATAGTGGAATTTTCCAAATCCAATTCAGTGGCGCCCTTAGTCGTAAACACAATCAGAGCGCCGATGGGCAGTTCTTCCACTGTAGGCGCATTTTGGCGAATATAGCCGGCCATCGCTTCTACCATCTTGTCTATTTCACTGGTGGGATTACCCAATGGCTCCTGCCCAAATAAACGCCGGAAGATGCCACCTGATTGGCGCCACTTATCATTTTCATCCACGCTTATTTTGCCGATATTGGGGCGCAGATTAAAAACAATCACGCCCTGGCGGGTCAGTAACACATGGGGGGCAGGCAGAAGATAATGATATAAACGGCCGTTTTTCGCCCATTTTTGCAGCGTTTCATCCAGCACTTCGTCTGGCCTGGGGCTGCGTACATAACGCGGCGACAGGTAAATGCCCACCTGCGCCGCCAACCAGCCCACAAACAACGCCCCCATTTGCAGCCAAATCACTCGCTCAAAATCATCCACCACAAATATCAAGGCCAATCCGGCCAGCAAAATCGCCATACCACCATAACTAAAAATCTTGGCGATTAAGGCCATGCGTTGAATCCGCTTCTCATCCCGCAAAATAATCATTGGTTAGTCCTGTCTGATAGTCGATTAGTCTGGTAGTCTGGTAGTCTGGTAGTCTGGTAGTCGATTAGTCTGGTAGTCTGGTAGTCTGGTAGTTGGTTTAACTGTTTACTGTTTACTGTTTACTGTTCACGGTTTACTGTTCACCGCGCCCATCACCAGACAGGCATTTTGTCCGCCCAGGCCAAAGGAATTCGATAAAATCGTATTCACCAGCGCCGGCCGGG
>CAZXVH010000011.1:63949-84840 GCA_964643965.1 uncultured Ardenticatenaceae bacterium | reverse complement strand
AGTAGTCGAGTAGTCGAGTAGTCGAGTAGTCACGTAGTCGAATAGTCGAGTAGTCGAGTAGTCAGATAGTCACTGTTCACTGTCCCTTGTCAACTAAATACAACTTCATGTACGCCTGAGGCGATGACGCCATGTCCCACCAGGTCTACTGTCTCTACCGGGTCGCCGCGGGGGCCTTCGGCGGCGGCGGTGATGAACATCTCCACACTGCGAATAAACTGGATGCCCGGCAGCCCTTGCAGACATTGATAAATATCAGAAACGACCAGGTCGCGGCCAAAGGGCCAGCCTTGATGTTGGCTGCCGCCGATGAGGGGGTTGATAAATTGGTACAGTCGATCCAACACCATCGTTTCTACCTGGGCATGGTTTGTGCCAGGCAAGGCCCGCACCGAAGCCCGCACGGAAACCCAGTAATAAACCGGTTCCCGAATATCGAGACGGATGGTGAGCAGGCGGCGTTGGTTCAAATAGTCAGCCAGGTGGCGGTACACGTCATCTTGCTTCAGGGTGAGCTGCTCGGCGGTGGGGCGCAGTTGCTGTTCCGGGTCTGGGATGTGGGGGATGATGAGCAGATAAACCTGCCCCGGTATAATGCGGCTTTCGCGAGAAGGCACGGGCTGCAAGCAGCGGACGCGATATTGATCCCAGCCAGTGTTGCGCAGCGCTTCTCGCGCTAAAAACTCAAAGTCAGCTTCAGTGACGGCGCGATCCCGGGAGCGCAGCAGGGAAGGCGCCCGCATCTTGGCTGCTTCCATCGACTCCGCATCCAGGCCACCGATGGCCGCTCGCCGGTTGACCACGTGGTCAATGAAGGGAATGGCGGTTTTGAGGGTGTTGATGATGTTGGCCTGCACGTTGCCTTCCAGCCCGCCGCCGTAGCGATAGCGCTGGAAGAGAATCTGAGCGCCGCGTGGGGGGATGGCCCCGTATTGGCGCATGGTTCCGTTTGGCTGGCGCACGGCCGGACCGAGGCGTAGTTCGCCGGTGATGCTGTCCAGGGTGAAGCAGTGGTCTTCGCCGCTTGATTCGGCAAAATTGGCTACTTCCTGCCAGCTTTGAATCTCTTCGCCTATTTGCACGATGAGGGTTTCTAACGGCCGTCTCTTGAGAATAGGCGTCACTTGCAGTTGAAAGGTTTGGCCGGGGGAGCCATCGCTCAGACCCAGAAACTCTTTTTTGATCAGCTGTGAATGCGTCACAGGTGTGGCTCCACCCCAGGAGTGGACGGCCACCTGGCGCAGCCGCGGCGTGGTGCGGTATGGTTTCATGCGCGACGTATATTCATCCTGGTGCAGCAGGCGCACCCGCAGCCAGAACAGGCTTTGGTTGTTCACGCTGTATCGTCCCATGCCCGGCAAGTGCATACGGATGCGGCCGGCGACATTTAAGCCTTTGGTACTATCTTCGCCTAAATCGATTTCACAGGGCAGCCACGGCCGTTCTTGTGAACCGCTTGAGACCTCCCAAATGGTGGGCGGCCGGGTGGGGTCGATACCCGCGCCGCCGGCCGGATCACAGTCCAGATTTAAGCCGAGGATATGCTGGCTCAGGTCGTTGTCGAAGCCAAAATAGAAGGCGTCGCCCTCGCGGGGGGTGGCGGAAAAGGTCTCTACGTTTTCCAAGCCTTTGATTAACTGAGTCGCGTCATACTGGCGGTATTCCCGCTCATTGTCCTCGTTGACGACGTATGCCTGCACCGTTTTCAGGCGGGGCGGCCGGATGACAAAATTTTCATCGGTGGTGAAGATAATAGAGGGTTGTGTTTCTGTTTGGGTGCTGGAGACCTCGGTTCCTTCCGGGATGGAAATGGGCATATCCTGCGGGGCGGAAAGCCAGAAGGTGATCATGGCCCGGGCTGGCACCGGCTCACGTAAATTCATGCCCAGCAGCTCCATAAATTTGACATAATGCAAATCTGGCACTTGATTCAGGCGGTAGAGGATGGTGTCGGTCATCCAGGCGAACAACTCAATCAGGGTGACGCCGGGATCGCTGACATTGTGATCCGTCCACTCCTCGATGTAGTACGGGATGCGTTTTTTGGCTTCGTCTACGATGTCTTGAAAATGTCTATCGTCTAGTTTTGGTGCGGCTAAGGGCATAACTGCCTCCGGGCATTATTCTTCAGGAATGAGATAAAACGGAAATACCAGGCTGCGCCGGTCGCTGGTGGCGCGTAAGATGTATTGAATGTGGATGTATAAACGGCCGTGTTCGTGGGGGTCTGGGGTCGCCACCACTTCTTGCACGGTGATGCGTGGTTCCCACATTTCCAGGGCGTCTTCCACGAAGCGCACCGCCTGGGCAAAGGTTTCGCGGTTCATGGGGGCAAAGACCAACTCATGAATGCGGCAGCCAAATTCCGGGCGCATGACGCGCTGTCCAGGTGGGGTGAGCAGCACAATTTTGATGGCTTGCTCAATTTCATTGTAGCTGCTGGCCAGGGAGACGCCACCCTGCGGGCCAATTTTGGGCGGGAACGCCCACCCGGCGCCGATGATGTCAACTTTTTCTATCATAATTTTTCCTATCCACCAATCAGGACAGTGGGGCAGCCGGCCACGATGACGCCGCCATGCGCAGTTTGGTCGCCCATGCGGGCGGCCGGTTTGCCGCCAATTAAGACGGTAGCGGAGCCTTTGGCGATAGTATCCGGCGGGCCGGTGCAGGTTGCCATATCCCCCACCACAGCGGCGGGCAGGTTGGCGATGAGCACGGTGGGTACGCCTGGGCCGGTGATAGGGCCGCCCACGTGAGGGACCGGGCCGGGGGATACCATCGGGCAGGTGTGCATATCGGTTAATCTGGCTGCTGGTTGTCCCATACTGTTCTCGTTTTAGAAGTTCAACTTCTTTGAGAAGTTGAACTTCTGGCAGGTTGCTGCTGTGGCCAGTTGCGTCGCTAGTTTATTTTAACAAGTGCGCCTTTGATGGTAACGGCCGTGCCGCCCTGGAGGTCCAGGTTCATGCCGGCTTGCAATTTCATATTCATGGCTGCCTTTACTTCTAAATCACCGCTGCTTTCTACAGTTATTTTACGACCGTTATCATCCATTGTGATTTTATGACCGCCGCTTGATTTAATTTCTACTGTTTTACTTTGATCGTCAAAGGTGGCGGTATGACCGCCGCTGGTGGTTATTTCCAGTTTCTTATTGGCGTCGTCTATTAAAATGGTATGTCCATCTGTGGTTAATATTTCTATTTTTTTATCGGCGTTGTCATACATGGCAATGCTGTGGCCGTTGATCGACTGCCAGGAGCGGATGAGCGGTTTTTCACCGGCAGCAGCCCCGGCCGTGGCGTCTGGGATGGCGTGTTTGCCGTTCCAAAGGCCGCCGATGATGACGGGAAAGTTGAAATCGCCATATTCAAACGCGACCAGGACTTCATCCCCTACTTCGGGGATGGCGATAAAACCGGCGGCCGGGCCGCCGCCGGGGGCGGCTAAACGCGCCCAAAAGCTTTCGGCGTCGTCGGCCATCCAGGGGTATTTCACTTTGACGCGCCCCCAATCTACGGGATCATCGGTGTTGGTGACAACGGCCGTTACTACCCCAGGCCATCGTTTTACCGGCTCCTGCCGCGACATCTGTTCCGCCAGCAGGCCGGTGCGTGTGCCGCGCACGGTGAAGGTGGTGTGCAGCCCTTGATTATTGAAGACATGGGAAGCGGCCGTGACCATATACGTGCCGCTCATCCGGGTCCCCAATCCTACCAACTTCACAAATTGACCCGCTTTAATGGCTGGATTACGGATAGCGGTACCTTCCGCCTGCACAAAGGCGCCGCTAAATTCATTGAGACGCGCTTCGGCGATTTTATCCGCTTCGGCCTGACTGACGACGGGAATATCGACGATGGTATATTTGCCCGTGCCAAAAGAACTGGCCCAGGATGCCCCGTTTTTGCTGTCGCCATTTTGAGGGTAAAGGACGCCGGTTTGCGCCCGGCCCACAATTGCCTGCATTGTTTTGCTGTCCCAACCCTTCACTTCTACGGAATCGACTTGTTCCGCCAATGTCATGGCGGGAAAGAAAGAGAGCAGGTCTTCACCCCAAGTCAGGGTGACATGAGCGCCGCTGGTGGGTGGTTTACGAAAATGAAGTTTGCCCTCGGCCACAAAACATTCATACCCAATGCGCCAGGCGCGCTGCATCAAAAACGCGAGGTCTGTTTGATTGTCCTGATAAATATGGTCGTAGACGGTGGAGGTGGCGTCAATTTGGGTAGATAGACCAGCGCTGCTGGCAATTTGGCTGGCCAGGCCGCTGTCTTTGATGTTCAGGTATGCTTTGCTTTTGCTCTCGCGGAACAGACGGTGAGATTTATCATAACCGCGAATAACGAGAACGGAGGTTCCGCCATTTTGGAATTCCGGTTCCAGGGCGGTTATTTCCCCTTTGATCAAGACAACCTGACTGCCGTCATTTGTTTTGGCGCTGATTTCCACCGTTTTGGTCAGGTTGAATTTTTGGCTGTCCAATAGTTCCATACGGGGATCGTAGAGGCGGATGGTGAACATGTGGGGTAAATGGGTATGCTGATCAACCGTCGCTTCAATGATGTAATTAGCCTCGGCGTCGCTGAGGGCGGTTCCGTTTATTTTGATGGTGAACTGGGTGTTAAGAATATTTTCTTGTGGCATTGGTTGTTTTAGTTGCTGTGCATAGTTTAGAAGAGATTAGAAATTAGAAATTAGAGATTAGAAATTAGAAATTAGAAATTAGTCGAGCCACCCATTTTAAGGTTGCATCTTGTTATTGCAAGGGCGGGATGGTGATGGCCTGTCCCGGCCGTAATAATTTTGGTTTGAGAATGCCATTGTATTCGGCGATGAGCCGCCATTTGGCGGCGTCGCCATACACTTCGGCGGCGATTAAATCGAGCCGGTCGCCGCTGACGATGCGCCGTACTTCCTGGATAGGACCGCCGCCCGATGTGGGATTTTGGTGCGGCTTGATATTGGGATTGTCGCTCTGGATGAAGGTGACGGACACTTCTGAGCGCAATGGTTCGCCGTCTTTGTCGAACAGGGTGTATTTGACGGATAGCTCAGAGATAACGGCCGTGAATTGGAACGAGGCCCATTTGAATTTCACTTCAGGCGGGGCGGAAGTGGGGTCTTCGGCGTCGGTGGGTGACATCAACTGCCATAATTTATTGGTGATTTGGGTCAGGTCTTCCCCTGTTTCGTACACGTCAAAATAAAGCGTACTCAGGGTGAGAGAAGAACGGCCGTAATTTTTGAATTCCGGTTTGGGCGGAATGACCGCTTCTGTGAAAAAGTGGAAGGCGTTCTGTTTTTTGACGGTGTAATGTTCAGGGTTGAACATGCAGTTGATGGTGACGCTGTTGTCTACCGCGCTGATGGTGGCAGGTTTGAGATTGCCGCGGGTGGTGGTACTCATTATCGTTTACCTCGTCCTCTTTCCCATTCAATAGCCAGCCGTCTTTTAAGCTGGCCGTATACTTCTTGCGCCAATTTATCAATGTCCACGGCGGCGGATTTTTCTTCTTGGGTGTTGTCAGTTTTGAGATTGCCGGTTTCCGGTTCTGCGTGCGATTGGTCGCTGCTTGTGGCTGCCGGTTGTTCTGCCCGCTGGACGGCCGGCGGCGCAGCGGAAACGGGTTTGATGTCGGGCCATTGTCTCGGTTGGGTCGGTGGTGACGCCGATGCGTCTGGGGCGCGCATGATGGCTGGCGCGGCTGCCGGCCGGATGGTGGGCGACGTGATAGTTTGCGAAGGCCAATTATCAATCTTGTTTTGGCTAGGGGATGATGGGCTGGTAACGGCCGTTTCTTCTCTCAATGGGGTGCGCTGCCAGGCTGTGTGGCGCGGCGGCGCTTCGGCGGCGGCGATGGCTCGCTGGATGGCGGCGGCTCGCTGCATAACCGCCGGAGCAGAGATGGTTGGTGTACCCGGCGTGGCGACCGCTTCGGGCTTGTTCAAAACGGCCGTTTCTGTCTCTGTTGGCGCTGGAGAAGGCATGGCCCGTTGCACAGATCGCGGAGAAGTAGCCAGGGGAACGCCTGCAGTGAGCGGCGTCGAAGTGGCCGTTGGCGCTGATTTGTGTGTGAGGGGTTTAGCCAACACCGGCGGCGCTTCGGCGGCGGCGATGGCCCGCTGGATGGCGCCTGGCGAAGTGGGATGGGCTGACTCTGGTGGGATTGGCGGCGCTTCGGCGGCGGTGATGGCCCGCTGGATGGCATCTGCCGGAGCGGGATGGGCCGGTTCGGGTTGCGTTGGCGGCGTTTCGGCGGTTGTGGCCCGTTGCAGTTCAGCAGGATATGGGCTGGCCGTCTGAGGTCTGTTTTGCACATCAAGTTTGGCAGCGGCGGTTGGTTTATTCTCCCGGGCGGCCGCGGCTGGCGGCGTGGGGGATTCGGCGGCGCTGACTGCCCGTTGCATGGCGTCTGAGGTGGCCGGTGAAAGGGCTGGCGCTGCTGGCGGCGCTGCATCTGGGGTGGAAACGGCCGTTATTGGCGCAGAGTCGGTTTGCTCAGCGGGCGCTTCGGCGGCGGCGATGGCCCGCTGTACGGCGTCTGTGGCGGCGGAGGATGGGGGGGAAACGGCCGTTGGCGGCGCTGATTCTGGCAAGGGAGGCAGCGGCCCCGTTTCTGCATTTAAATCGACGCTTACCGGCCTGCTGCCTGCTGTTTCCGGAGCGTCTGGGCGGGCTTCTGGTCGGCGCTGCACCACGTTTTCTGCCTGGCCTGATTCCGCCACTGATTTGGGCGTGGGCATTACCACCGACATTTTGGTTGGCGGGGGGGCGGCGTCCGCCGAATTGGTTTGCCGGCTGGCCGGCGGCGCTTCGGCGGCGGCGATGGCCCGTTGAATATTCGCAGCCCGTTGGCCAGGCTCTAAAGCGGCTGCGTCTGGTAAGGCGGGAGCCGTTTGTTTAGCCGCCGACTGGGGCGTGGATGCCGCTTTTTGGCTTGAAACAGATTCTGCCGGGGATTCGCTGGTTGGTGAAGGTGAAAATGGTTGTTCTGCGCTTGTATCGACGGCGCGTTGTACGACCGCTGTGGGCTGGGGCAACTCTGGTTCTGATGGCGCAGCGATTTGAATATTGCTGGCGGGCGTTTCGGCTGCGCTGTTTGCCACAGGTGGAATTTCTGCTGGCTCTGGTCGGCTTTCTTTGCGGACGATGGTGGGTTTTTCTGGCGCGGCCGTTTGCTGGATGAAAGGCGCAGCTTCTGAGCGGGATGGGGCAGCGGCGGGTGGCTCACTCTCCGTTGCTTGGCTGGCGGCGCTGGTTGGCGTTTGGCGGAGCGGCGCTTCGGCCGCCGCGATGGCCCGTTGTACGGCGTCAGGGAGAACGGCCGGGGCTGTCGAGGCGGCTTCTGCGAAAAAAGAGGGGAGTTCCTGGTCAGATGTGGCGGCAGATTGTGGTTGAGGGGGTGAAACGGCTGCTTCGGCTCCGCTCACTGCAGGCGTTTCTCCCCTGCTGTCTGCTTCCCTTTGCACAGAGGGCGCGGCGGCGCTGACGGCCGTGTCCGCGGCGGCGGGCGGCGTCTCGCCTAAAATTTCCCACATATCGGCTGGCAGTGGCCCAATTTCTGTGTCTACCGTGCGCTGAATCGAAGGGCTGCTTTCTGCTGGCTTTTCGCCTGAAACCTGGCGCAGTCTGTCCCAAAATGCTTTGTTCGGGTCTGGTTTATCCCCTTTGGCCTGGATGGGGGCCGGGCGGGGGCGGCGCGGCAGATGCAGTTCGATGGAAGAATCTGTTTTGCCCAACGCAGAGACATCGCCTAATTTCCGTTGAATGGCTTCCGCTTCGGCCGGTGAGTGGGGCGGCCTGCTGGGAATGGTCAGTTTGCTCTGATCGACGACGAGGGGTTCGTCGTTGATGCCGGGGGAGTCGTCGGCGGGCGCATCGACATGGCTCACGGGCCACATGGTTTCCAGCGGCGCTTTGGGCGTCGGCGCGGGCGCTGCTTCGGCGGCATGGACGGCCCTTTGCACGGCGTCAGGGTGAGAACTGGTTGGTTCTGTGACGGATGGGGCGGCTTGAGGGGGAGAAACGGCCGTTTCTGGAGCAGACGGAGGCGTTTCTACCGGCGTCGAGGATGGCGCTGCTGCTTTTGGCCCTTCATGCTGCTTGAAAATACGCTGGAGCCGGCCCCATTCACTGTCCAGCGAGCTTGCGCCTGGTTGGGAGACGGCCGGAGCAGATGGGATGGCTGGTTGGCTGGCAGTGGGGGCGGGGGCAGCCGGGGCCGGTGATCGTTGTACCTGCGTCACATGGTCGATGGCGGCGGCAACCGGATCAACAGCAGGCGCTAGCGGCGCTGCGGCCGCAGGCGGATTGTCTGCAAATAGTGGGATGGGCGCTGGGACGCTCATGTCCATTTGCCCAACGGTGCGGCCAACGGGCAAAGGGCTGGGGCCGGGCAAAAACATTGCTTTGCTAACTGGCCTGCCTGGTATGTGAGTGCTTGGGAGGGGCGGGGCAAATTTGCGGAAAACGGCCGTTGCCGCCGCATATTGCTGCACCCGTCGCAGTAACGCATTTTGAGGTTCGGGGGAACTGTCTCGTGGCGTCATCCTAAACCCACTCCGGGAATAATCGTGATTTCACCGCAGCTTAACTCCAGTGATTGTACGGCGACGCTGTTTTCACTTGTCTTAAGTTGGGGGCCAGACCACTTTGTGGGCATGGCATTCTCAATATACCAGGTCATCACCGGAACCTTAAGCGAATTCAGTAAGACGACCGTCACCGAACGGCGCAGCCCCATGCCTGGTACATCAAAAACACCGGCCATGGTTGCCAGATACCAGCTTATAAACGCGCTGGTACCCACGCCATTTTTAAGCGTGAGTTTCGTTTCCTTGCGCCGACCTAATAAATGATGCACATGTGAATTGAGGCCCCCTTCCTTAATCACCTGCGTCTCCCATTCCACGACAGGCAGGTCGCATTCCGTAAAGACGCCATATGGCGCTTCATTCACCAGCACCACAAACCGAAATGTGGGCGCCGCGTTTGTTATAACCCTGGAAATCCTACTGAGTACGTCAGTCATTGTGTCTTCTTCGTAAATTGAGTTGGTAACGGGTATGTTTCATTTCAGTTGGTAAATCGACAGGTGATTTTCAAAATCGACGGTATCGTTACCAAATATTTATCTATAAGAATGGTTAGATGATCGCCGTCGTTCATTTTCAGTTTGCAACTCCTTCAAAAGCAGTTGATACACCTTATCCGTTACCTGTCGCACCAATTCCGGCGTCAGCTTCTCTTCGCTCTTCCCTTCAGTGTCATCTGCTATTGCTTGCCCTGACCCAAAATCTGCCATATGCCATCACCCTGTCCACTGTCCCCTGTCCCCTGTTCACTGTTCACTGTCCCCTGTCCACTATCCCCTGCTCTTATCCCAACGGCGCCACTTGCAGTTGAAATTGATTATGGCAGTGCGGGCAAACAGCGCCCACCATAATGTTGTCTGTACCGTTCAGCCGCAGGTACATATCTTGTAAATAGATCATATCAGCCGCGAACAGGTTGGCGATGATCTGCGGCGTCACTTTATCGAGTGTGCCCAACTGCGTTACCACGCGCCCCAGCAGCAAGGCAGGCAAATAGGATTGTTTAGCCTTGACGCCAGGATGTTCGGCCGCTTCCATTTCATCCAGCGCCCGCGCCAGGCGCATACGACCTTGCGTATGCACCTGCCCGTTGGCGTCGATATAACCTTTTGGCAGGGTAAAGTCAAACTCTGTTTGCAATGTCATAGTCAAGTACAGAATGAAGGAGCAGCAGCGAAACAACCACTGCTGCTGCCTTCCTAATCGAAGCGGCTACTGCACACGTTCGATATATTCGTGGGCAATGGTCAGTTCTTCCACGCCAATTTCGTTACTATCTGATTTGACGCTGGGACCTGTTACCTTTACCGGCCAGCCGGATTGGAAATTCCAACGGGCCACCTCGGAGAGCGCTTGATCATACATAACGATGGAGCCGTCGGCGCGAGCGCCGGCGACGTCCCCGTTTTCCACCATCTTGCGCCAGGTCCAGATGTCCATATTGCTGGTGATGCCACGTTTTAGGGTGATGTTTTCCCACTTCAAACGGCCGGGAATTTTCATCACCACTTCTACGCCGCCTTCATTGACAACCTTGTGTTCGATCACTTCTTGCTCGGAGCCAAGCCCGGATACTTCTGTGAAATAGCCTGCGACCTGACCTTGAATGTCTACAGCGAAATGAAAACCAACAAGGGGATCTTCACGTGCGGTATCGACTGATGTCGTCATAATTTTCTCCTTAGCTTAGTCAATGACTCTATTCCGCATTGGGGCCAGCCCATTGGCTGAGGCGGAAGATAACGAATTCGGCCGGTTTCACCGGCGCCATGCCAATTTCGATGATCAACTGCCCCAAATCTCGAATCTCAATGGGGTTGATTTCTTCATCGCATTTGACATAAAATGCCTGATCTTTGGTGGTGCCGAACAGAGCGCCGCTTAACCAGATGGTGCTCAAGAAGGCGTTGACATCCCGCCGTACTTTGGCCCATAAGGTGTGGTCGTTGGGTTCAAAGACCACCCATTGCATCCCGGTATCCAGCGAGGCGCCCACCACGATGAACAGGCGGCGTACATTGATGTAACGCCAGGAGCCATCGCTGCTGAGGGTGCGCGCCCCCCAGACGCGGATACCGCGCCCCGGAAAGGAGCGGATGCAGTTGACGCCGATGGGATTCAGGACGCCTTGCTCGCCTTTGGTGAGGTTCAGTTCCACACTCATAGCGCCGGCCACAACCTCGTTGGCGGGGGCTTTGTGGAAACCGACGCGGCTGTCTACGCGGTTGTAGACGCCCACCATGTGACCGCTGGGCGGCACAAATTTGGTGGTTTGCGGGCTGTCGCTCAGGTCAGCGATTTCGATCCAGGGATAATACATGGCGGCATAGGAAGAATCGAAGTTGACGTATTCGCGCCATTCTTTGGCTTGCTGGGCGTTGAGTCCGGGCGGGGTGTCCAGGACGCAGAAGCGGTAGCGCAGCCGTTCGCAGTCGGCGATCATGGCGGTTTGAACCGCTTTGATCTTTTCTTTGGCGGCGTTGCTGCCATCGTAACCGGCCATGAGGTCGGGGCAGATGACGAGGCGTACATCGTCTAAGGCTTCCAGGCCGGCCAGGCCGGTGCGTTCTACCACGTCGCCGATGTAATCTTTGGCGGCCAGGGAGGGTGTCCCACCGCCTTCAAGCTGATAGACGCCGTCGGCGACGGCGCCTGTCCCGGTGTCGCTGACGGTGACGGCCGCAAATTCCGCATCGCCGACGTAGCCCTCCCCCTTTTTGGTGGTCAGGCCGCTTTTGCTTTCGCTGCCGACGGTCATGGTGAAGGTTCCGGCTTTTTCGTCTTCGGTTTTGATGGTGACGCTGAGGTCGTTGCCGCTTTCACCCACCACTTTGGCGGTGACGGTTAACCCTTTGCCTTTGCCGGTGGCGGAGGGGATGCTGACGGAAGCGGCGGTACCGCCGCTGTCGGCTTCGTTGAGGGCTTTGATGCTGACGACGTAACAGGCGCCGCCGCCGTTGTTGAAGTAACCATAAACGGCGTCGGGTGTGTAGGCGTCGGCCACAAAGCCGCCAAAGGCGTTTTGATATTGGGTCCAATTGGTAACGAGGGTGGCTTTGTTGACGAGTGATTGCACGGGAACCCGTTGCCCGGTTTCGGGGTCGAGGCGCTTGGTGCTGGCTTCTGCCGTGATGCCGACAAAGGCGGCCATTGACGCTCCTGCGGCTTCTATGGGCTTACTGCCTTTATCGACTTCTTCTACATATACACCGGGGGTGGTGTAGGTTGCAGGCATATTCAAATCTCCTTTGGTTATGTGCGTATTGAACATGAGGTGCATACATGACCGGTCTAAAAACGGCAATACGCAATTGAGTGGGTCTGATACGTTTGACCTTCAGATAGGACGCTCATTATCTGATGGCTCAGTAAAGTGGTTGACTCAGGGTGGCGCACGGTTTCTTTTGTTTTGGGTATGAAAGGCCATGTTGATCACTCCTTTAATGAACCCAGGGTAGCGGGTCATGGGGGCTACAGTTCGATGTCGTAGCCTGTGCCGGGTACGGTGATGCTTTTTTCGACGGGCGGGCCGTCGGCGGGCCAGGCGACCAGGGTGTGGTCGCCAGCGGATAGATTACCAAGTATGTATTGCCCTTCTTGATTGGTGGTGTTGACGAAGCCGCTGTTTTTGATGGCGACGGTGATGTCGGCTTGGGGTGTGTTATTGTGGGTGATTGTGCCGGCGATGAAGTGGCTGGAAACGGCCGTTTCCCCATTTATCCGTGTATTTGGCAAAGAGTCCGCAATGCCCTGGTTCATGGTGTAGGAGGTGACGGCCGGCCCGGTTACTTCTGACCAGGGGTCTACGGCCAGGGTGATGAGGTAAGACATAGACGGCCGAATTTCATTATCCAGCGATCCCCATAGCTCGGCCGGGTTGGTCAGATGGTCATGGGTGATCAGCCTGGCCTGAATTTTGAACGTTTGTTGGCGTACATCTCCGGCCAATATGTCAGTGGGGAAAATGGGGTAGCGCAGCAGCGTCATCATGCAGCGAGAGAGCAGCCGGTGTTCATCTTTGGGGTTGGCCGCCCAACTGGTGATGATGTAATGACAGTCGATGCGGAAAGGGGTACGTTTTTGCTGGATGTGGGGCGGGCCGCCATTGCCTGGCAGTTGGGCTATCTTTTCCCATTGATGTTGGCGCAGCACATTATTTTCACGTATGTCAAACAGAAAGAAATTGAGGGTTGGCCGAGACAAACGAGCGCTCCACTCTCGTTTGGGTTGGTCAAAAGCGATATCGATCTCCCCATTTTTGATGGGCAAATCTTGAGTGATGAGCTTTTCAATTGTTTGATCCAGATCCGCAATCATGAGGCCACTTTTGGTTAGAAATGAGAGTCAGAATTGGGATTAGCGAGTGGAGATGAGTTGGTCGGCAATTTCCACTTTCTAATCGCTGAGCTTTAATTTTTACTTGAACCAGTTTGAATCCTGATCCAAACCTATCTGTTGCAAGTAGGGCAGCATAAATTGATCGATTTCAGGCAACGAATAGAAGGTGCGTTTCTCGCCACTGAGGACATGAGTGATTTGCCCAAACCAGGTTTCGAAATTACTTTCTTCATCCGTCCAAATTTTCACGATAAATGACTCGGTGCTGGTTTCGAATAACTGCATATGGCTTGTCGTTAACCGCATCTTTTCACCATACTTCCTGATCTGGTGGGGGGGGAGATATGTCAGATGATTGGTTGCGTTCTGAGTTATCGATACTTTGCGCTTTAATAAATTGGATGATATTTTGTTGACCATTGAGATATTGGCGCTGACCGGTGATAACATGCTGAATCACTCCCCGAAATTGGGGGTTTCCATAACCTTTTTCACAATGTTCACACCAGATGCGAATGATAAAGGTGTTTTCTGCCATTGTTATCTCCCTGGATGGGAAAACCGGGATATTTATAACGTCATGGACTATTATGGTAATGATCATCAATTTACTGTCACGAAGCTGTCACCGGCGTATCACGGGATTCATGAGATTGGTTTAATCTCTAAAAATGGAACCAATCTGGCATAAATTAGGCGGAGGTCAGGATGAGAAAAACAGCACAAACTGAATTGTGGCAGCTGCAAACCAGTTTGCACGCCTTGAGTGAGATGTTGGCGCAGGAGCCTGCTCATTTGGATGGGCGCACCTGCCGCATTGTGGCGCGGGCGCTGGGGGAAATTTTGCAGGAAGTCTCTTCCATGCCACCTAGAGCTACGGCCGAAAGGATCGAAAGCTTTGCCCAGGAGGTGTTGGCCGGCACGGAGGAGATGCAGGAAGAGTTGGCCGTTTATTGGTATGAAGAACTGAAGCCACAAATCGGCCGGGCGGAAGAGCGGGCGTTGTCTTTGGAGCATGAGTTGGATGAGTTTGTCTGTTTGTCGGTGGATGGGCAGTCGTGGGGGGCGGTGTGTGTTAAATGTTTGCGCTGGGTGTATGTGCGGCCGGGCGTGGTCAGCGGAGCGGTGTTGGCGCAATGTACAGGGTGGTATGCCAGTTGGAAGTGAGGCGCGGAATGTGGCGCGTAAAGTGGCAATGCCACAGCCAAAATTAACGTATGTGACGCAAATGTAGGGCGTTGCGCGTAATGAGTCGGTATGGTTTATAGGTGCGTATCTGCTGGCCGATGATAGAATTAACGTCAAAATCATGAGACAGTCTGAGTTTTGGCGACAGTTCAGCAACAAGCAGGTCGAGTTCCGCTATCAGCGGCAGACGCTGCGCTTTCATTTGAGCCAATCCCTGTTCAGCAGTGCGGATGTGGATATTGGCAGTCAATTGCTGCTGCGCTCTATCGCCAGCCAGGTGGATGTAACGGCCGTTTCCTCTCTGCTCGACATCGGCTGCGGGGTAGGCGTGCTGGGGTTAAGTCTCAAGAAAGCCAATTCCGCTATGCAGCTCACCGTGCAAGACCGAGACGCCCTGGCGCTGACGTTCACCCTGGAAAATGCCCGTCTCAACGACCTGAGCGATGTGGTATCGCCGGGTGGTCTGGCCTTTCAGCACAGCGCCGGGCAGCAGGTTGATCTCATCGTCTCCAATTTGCCGGGCAAGGTGGGGCAGCCAGTGTTGCAGCATCTGCTGCACCAGATGCCAGCGCATCTGACGGCGGCGGGCCTGGCGGCGGTGGTGGTGGTGAAACCGCTGGCGGCGCTGGTAGCCGAGACGCTGGCGGAGATGGGGAGCGCGATCAGCTGGCATGAGGAAGCGTCGGGTTACGAAGTGTTTCATTTTCGCGGCGGAGCGCCGCCGTTAGTTGCTGAGTCTGATCTGGCGGCGTATGTGCGGGAGAAACGGCCGTTTAAGCTGGGCAGTGAGCAGGTGGAGATGGTGACGGCCTGGAATGTGCCGGAGTTTGACACCCTGGGCCATGATACGGCGTTGGCGCTCAATGCTTTGAAGAAAGGTGGCGTAACCGGCCGGGTTCTGTTTTGGAATCCGGGCCAGGGGCATGTGCCGCTCTTTTTACGGGAGCAGGCGGCCGAGTTTATCTTGGCGGGGCGAGATGGGCTGAGTTTGCAGTTTTCGGCCTGGAATTTAGCGCGGCAGGGGGTGGCGGAAACGGCCGTTACCCACCAACATTTGCCCTATTTTATGGAGGCGAGCGGGACGTATGACTGGCTCATCCTCTTCCCAGATGTGGACCCCGGCGTGGCCTGGGAGAACACTCTTTTGCCCCACGCCACCACTCTGCTCCGGCCGGGCGGCAGCCTGCTCCTGGTGGCGAAGAGCGCCTATGCTCACCGACTGCTGCAAAAGAGGCGCGGCTTTCAAGCGAAGTTTGACCGCAAGCGGAACGGCTATCGGGCGGTTATTTTGATGAAGAACAAGAGATGATGGGGAAACGGCGCATGGCAGGTATAAAAATTTCGGCGCTGGCGATGGTAGCCACCATTTTTCTTATCCTCTCCGCTTGCCAGTTTCCCGCCCCCCGACCAACGGCCGTTCCTCCCACCTCCATCGCCCCGATCATCCTCTTGCCTACCGCTGAACCGCTGGCCCAGCCTACCGCTCTGCCAACTTTGCCGCCGCCAGAAACGGCCGTTCCCCCAGCCACACCCCTCTACAACCCCGCCCTCGCCGAGTGGACCATCCTCGTCTACATGAACGGCGACAATAACCTGGAACTGTCTGCCCTGCACGATTTGAACGAGATGGAAGCGGCCGGCAGTTCGCAGCGCGTCAACGTGGTAGTGCAGATTGACCGGGCGCTGGGCGAGACAGGAATCGATGGCGATTGGACAGGCGCTCGCCGTTACCTCATTCGTGGCGACGCCGATGACGGCGTATTGGCGTCTGATTTGCTTGAGGAAATGGGCGAACTCAACATGGGCGATCCGCAAACGTTGGCCGATTTTGTGGCCTGGGGCCGGCAAACTTACCCCGCCAATCGTACCGCATTACTGCTGTGGGATCATGGCGCCGGCTGGCAGGGCGTCTCATTTGACAGCGACACCCCCATTGGCCCGGATAACCTGAGCCTGGCAGATTTGCAGGGAGGATTGGCGGCTGGATTGGCGCAATCGGATCCTGTCCGGTTGGACGTGGTGGCCTTTGACGCCTGTCTCATGGGGCAGCTTGACGTGCTGGAAGCGGTGCAGCCCCATGCCCGCTACGCCGTTGCCTCAGAAGAGGTGACGCCGGGGCAGGGTTGGAATTATCGCAGTTGGTTGGGCCAGTTATACGCCAGGCCCACAATAGGCAGCGACGAATTGGCCCGGCTGCTGGTGGACGATTTTTCGGCGACCTACACCCAACTTGACCCCGATGATTTTGTGACGATGACGGCCGTTGACCTGCATCATCTGCCCGCTTTGACTTACGCCCTGGAATCGCTGGCTCAACTGCTGCTGGCCGATCCCGCTTTTAACGCCAGCGCCGTGGGCGACGCCCGCAGCGGCGCGGAAGCCTTTGCCCGTGTCTACGCGGACGAGTTTGAACGGTATGGCGCGGTTGACCTGGGCCATTTTGTCCGCATTTTGGCGCAGCGCAGCCCGAGCGAACAGGTGTCTGAGGCAGCCGGGCGCGTGGAGGAGGCTTTGGCAACGGCCGTTCTCGCCCACCGGCATGGCGCTGGTTTCAAAAACAGTAACGGGATCGCCATCTACTTCCCGCGCAGTCGTGACCAATATGCGGAAGCGTATGGCGCGGTCACGCCGCTGAAATTGTGGGATCAGTTCCTCACCAGTTATCACACCACCAGTTTCACCGATTTGCCTGCCCCTGAAATTCACCTGGCCCCAGTAACGGCCGTTAGCGTGGGCGTACAAAATCCCGCTTATTTAGACTTTGAAATTGTCGGGCGAGACATTGCCGATGTGGCCCTGTTCGCTGGCTTTTATGGCGAAGACGGCCGGCGGCGGCTGGTGGAGTACGACCGTCTCATCCCCGAGCCAACCTATTTGCCCGATGACAGCGCCCTCACGGAATGGCGGGATGGCGTCCATGAAGATTTCTACATCTGGCATACCAAAGTTACCTATTTGTATGATGAGATGGGCGCGGGCGATTATGTGGTCATGTGGCCCACGACGCCGGGCAGCAGCCTCTTCACCGTGCAGGGCCAACTGCGCCGCGCCGACGGCGCCGTCTTCCCGGCCAACCTCGTCTTTGACCACGAGACCGACCAGTTGACCCGCATCTGGGGCGGGGGGGAAGGCCCGGCCGCCGCTGAACTCCTGCCGCAGCCGGGCGACAGCTTCCAGGTAGACACGCTCTATCTGGATGAGAACGAAGCCCTCATACGGGAGCCAGGCCCTTTGTTGACCTTTGACGCCGCCGGTAAGCTCTATTTTGAGTGGCGGCCGCTGCCCGACGGCGCTTATTTCATCGGCTTTGCCGCCGAAAATGTGGCCGGCGACACGGCCCGCGCCGTCACCGATGTCAGCGTCAATAACGAAGGAGTGATTGAGGGTTACACCGCCTATCTCGATCCCTATTTAGGTTTCCAATTTCTCCATCCGAGCGACTGGTACACGCCTGTCTACACCGATACATTGCTCTACACCAGCAGCCGCGACGGCGACACTCATCTCCAGGTGACGATTTATCCTCACCTGGAATCCGGCGTCAATCCGCTGACGCTCAAGAACCAGACGCTTGCCGGTTTTGGCCCGGTGGATGTGTTGTATCAGGATGAAATTGTAACGGCCGGGGTCGGTGGGCAGCAGGTGGCCTATGGTTATGAAAAGGCGGGCAGCGGTCCGCGTACCGGTCTCTTTTTCACCTTTGTCAAGGAGGGGCGGGGGTATGTGGTGGATGTGGATGGGTCGCAGGAACGTGAGGCGGAAACGATTGCCGCCGTGCGTCAGTTGCAGCAAAGCTGGCAGTTTACCAGCCAGGGTTTTGGCTTGAAACCGGGGGAGTGGGCGGAGGTGAATTTGGCGGCGTTTAGCGTGGCCCATCCCCTGGATTTTCACTACCAGGCGCAGGGGGAGTGGCAGCGGTTTATCGCCGATGGGCATACCTTTGTGGCGCTGCGAGCGCAGCCGGAAACGAGGCCGTCCCTGGATGTGTTGGCGGCGTTGGTGCGGGATGCGGGGTATGGGGTGGCGGGTTTTGGGGCGGAACGGCCGTTTGCTTTCCCCTTAGCCGGTCATGTCTGGGATCGGGCGAACTTTGCTTACACGGCCGCCGATGGCACGGAAATTTGGGGTTTCATCATGACGCGAATCAGCGAAGGACAGGAGATTGTGGCCTGGGCGGAAGCGCCCGCCGCCGCCTACAATGACCTTGAGCCGACTGTGTTTTTGACGGTGATTGCGGATATGAGGGTGGGGGATGGGTAGGAACGGCCGTTTACCCACTTTTCTCCACCATTCTGCCAGAAACATATTTGTGCAAAATAGTTGCCATCAACGTTTGGTAAGGGATGCCTTCTTCAAGGGCGCGTGTTTGCAGTGCCTCCAAATCTTTGCTGGAAATGCGAATGTTGACGCGCTTGTCTTTTTTGAAGGTGGCTGCGGCATAGGCTTGGTAGCGTTCCTTTTCTGCTTCCAAGTCTACAACGGAATGCCACTCATCCTTTTCGTATGATTCGATTAGCTCTTTTTCTTCCTGGTCAAAATTCATTTCGCTCACATGCTCACCCTTTTTACCGCCTTACGACGGTGATGTTTACCACCTGAACCGTTTTCCGGCCGTGCTAACTTACGCCATCGCTTCCATTACCACCTGCGCCACGTCCTTCACCTGCATCGGTGAACCCTCTTCCGTATTGGCATCCTTCATCATCGTCATGCAGAAGGGGCAGCCCACGGCCAGCGTCTCTGCGCCGGTTTCATGCGCTTCGTGGAAACGATTGAGATTCACAGCTTCTGTGCCATGTTCTTCCTCTTTCCACATCTGCGCCCCGCCAGCGCCGCAGCAGAAGGAATTTTTCTTATTGCGATCCATCTCCAGCAGGATGACGCCCGCCTGCGCCAACGCCTCACGCGGCGCTTCAAACACCCCGTTATGACGGCCCAGGAAGCAAGGATCATGGAACGTCGTTTTTTCCAGCAAATTGCCGTTCAGCTTCAACTTGCCTTTGCCCACCAAATCCGCAATGACCTGCGTGTGGTGGAAGACGGTATAATGGCCGCCCAGTTCGCCATATTCCTTGCCAATGGTGGTGAAGCAGTGGGGGCAGCTGGTTAAAATCCGCCGTTCGTGAGCGCCGGCCGCATTGAGCGTTTCAATATTGCCCATCGCCATCTCATAGAACAGATACTCGTTCCCGGCACGGCGGGCTGAGTCACCGGTACAGGATTCCGACTCCCCTAAAATGGCAAAACTGACATCAGCCGCGTGTAAAATGGTGGCTACCGCTCGCACCACTTCTTGCGAATCCGGGTTAAAGGCGCCGGCGCAGCCTACCCAGAGCAAATATTCATAATCTGGGTTCTCTTCAACGGTAGGCACGGCAAAGGGCAGCGTTTCTGTCCAGGCCAGGCGGCTGTCGGTGGAACCCCAGGGATTGCCGGTGCGCTCCATGCCCACAAAAGCGACCTTCAATTCATCGGGGAAGGAGCTGGCCATCAACACCTGATCCCGGCGAATATCCATGATATCTTGCATCGGCGAATTGCCCACCGGACAGGCTTCGATGCAGCCGCCGCAGGCGGTGCAAGCCCACACTGCGCTTTCGCTGATGATCGTACCCAGCAGGGGAATGCCGGCGCCATCACCATTGAGGCTGCCGCCATCGGCTAATGTGGCCATGTTTTCCCGGAAATAATACCGTTTGTTTACTTCGATAGCGGCTGGCGACAGTTCCTTGCCGGTGTTGTAAGCGGGGCAGGCATCCTGGCAGCGGTTGCACATGATGCAGGCGAAGCCATCCACGATCTGCGTTTGGTTCAAATCAAATACATCACTGGCGCCAAACTGCTCCAGAGTTTCATCTTCAAAATCCAGGGTGAACATCTGCCCCAGGTAGGTGCGCTCCGGGTTGGTCATGAAGTTGAACGGACCCACCATGAGGTGAATGTGTTTGGTATAAGGGAAATAGGGCAGGAAGAGCAGCACCAGGCCAATCGCCAGCCAGAAAGTGACATGCCAGCCAAACATCAAGGCAGATTCAGGCACATTCACCATCGGCGCGGCCAGCAGGCTGGCGAACGGCTCCCAGGGATTCAGCCCCTCGGCCGCCTTGAGGAAGGCGGAACCCAACAGGCGGCTGCCCACATGTAAGGTGATAAATATGATGACGATCAGGGAATCCCGATTGATGCCATCCATGTCCCGCGCTTTGGGATGCACGATGACGTTTTCCCGTATTTGCAAATGCCGGTCTTTTTTGGCGAAACGGCGCAGGAAAAAATAGACCAGCCCGACAAGCACCGCCATACTGAACAGGTCGGCTAATAGATCGTATATGTTTGTGATGATATTGTTGGGGAGGTGGAAGCCGGTAAACAGCGCTTCGGCGATGTCTAGCAAATTGACCAGGCCATAAAAAATAAAACCCCAGGCCACGCCCCAATGAAAGAGAGAAGCCAATTTGCGCCGGCGCAGGATTCCCCCCTGGCTAAACAGGGCAACCGCGCCTGTCATCACCCGTTGGGGCAGGTGATCAAAACTGAGTGCGCCCTGCCCTCGGAGGATGATGCGAATCATTTGACTAAAAGTATAGTAAGTGGCTACCAGAGAAAATACTACAAGCAAAACAAATAATATTTTTTCGATTCCGGATAACATAGTCGCCTCATCTTTTTGGTTATTGTGATGGTGGTTTACAAGGATGAAAACCATATCAATAGGAAAGCTGATGTCAAATATTGTAACACATAATTGACGCACTGCATCATGG
>CAZXVH010000011.1:0-63849 GCA_964643965.1 uncultured Ardenticatenaceae bacterium | reverse complement strand
GGTGGCGGGTAGGGGCGGGACAGGCGGGTATGGCCTTTGCTCTGAAGAAAAGCCTTTGCTCCCGCCTGTCTCGCCCTTGAGGCTGTAGATAGGTGGGCGGTGGATACAGGGGTAGGAAAAACAGGTATAATCATGCGCCTATGTCAAAGAAAACGGTGTCGATTGTGAAGAAGGGTGTGATTGGATTGGCCTTGCTGATGCTGCTGGTCTCTTTGTGGCCTCATGCCCGTTCGTTGTATGACCTGACGGGCGAGGAGAGTTTGCTTGCGCAACTGCGCGGCGTGGGACATTGGTTGAACACGGCCGTTCGTCCCCAGCCTGATTTAGCCATTGATGCCCTGGCCGCAAATGAGGTCTCCCCCTTTGGCGTCAACACGTTTTTGCAGCAAGAAGTGGAGCCGGAAAAGCGAGCCTTAAGTCTGCAACTGCTGCACGATGCCGGTTTTACCCATATTCGCCAGGAATTTACCTGGGAGGACATTGAAATTCACGGCAAAGGTGATTTTGAAGATCGGCGCAATGTGGAGGCAGTGGGCGTGGTGGACGCCTGGGCCAAGTATGACCAGATCGTGGACTTGGCCGGGCAGAATGATATGGAAATCATCGCTCGTTTGAGCAATCCACCTTCCTGGACGCGGGCGCTCACGGATACCATCGGCTCAATGGCTCCGCCGGATAATGTGGCCGATTTTGGCGACTTTGCCGCAGCAGTGGCGTCGCGCTACCAGGGAAAAGTGCGCTATTTTCAGTTGTGGAATGAGCCAAATGGCAATGAGGAGTGGGGCTTGCAGGATGTAAACCCGGAGGCGTACACGGCGCTGCTATGTGAAGGCTACCGACGCATTGAAGCGGTGAACCCGGAAGCGGTGGTGATTGCTGCTGCCTTGACGCCGACGCTGGCCATGGACGGCCGTCATATGAATGACCTCATCTTTTTGCAGCGCATGTACCATGCCGGCGCCGCTGATTGTTTTGATCTGTTTTCTACGCAGGGGTATGGCTTGTGGTCGGGGGCAAGGGATCAGCGGCTGCGGCCAACCGTCATCAACTACCCCCACAATTTGCTGATCCGTGATGTGATGGTGCAGAATGGCGACGCCCATAAACCGATCTGGATCAGTGAGATGGGCTGGAACACGGTTCCCGAAGAGATGCCGGCGTATTTTGGCCGGGTGAGCGAAGAAGAACAAGCCCGGTATACGGTGGAAGCGTTTCAACGGCAGCAGGCGGCATGGCCCTGGGTGGGCGTCAACAATATCTGGTTTTTTAAGCGAGCGAGCGATGAGGAGCGCGACCAATCCTGGTACTATTTCCGCATGATGGAGCCGGATTTCACGCCGCTGCCGGTGTGGCAGGCGGTGGCTGACTACGCCAACAGCGAGGCGGTGGTGGAGCCGTTGCCGGCCTGGGTTTATACCTGGGATAGGCTGCGTCCGGGTTTGTTTGCTCTCAGCAGCGCCATCTTGTTTTATGCGCTGCTGGCCTGGTTGATGCCTAAAAAGAAAGGGAGGTAGAGCGTGGAGATCGAAACGCCGCCGCTTGAATCTTCTCCGCGATCTCTGCGCCCTCTGCGGTTAAAGATTCTATTTTTTACGATCCTCATTTTATGGTTGGGGACGTTTCTGCGGTTCCACAATCTGGATGTCCAATCTTTTTGGAATGATGAGGGCAACAGCGCCCGGCTGAGTGAACGTTCGCTTCGGCTGATTATTGAAGGCACGGCCAGCGATATTCACCCGCCGCTTTATTATTTGCTGCTGCGCGGTTGGCGGGAATTGGTGGGGGCGAGTGAGTTTGGCCTGCGTTCGCTGTCGGCCTTTGCCGGGGTGGGGGTGGTGGCGGGCACGATGGCGTTGGGGAAGGTTTCCTTTTATTGCCAGGATACAAGGAAACAAAGAGCCAGGCGGTTTGGGTTGACGGCCGTTTTCCTTGCCGCCTTTATCACGGCCGTTTCTCCCCCGCTCATCTATTACAGCCAGGAAGCCCGCATGTACGCTTTGTTGGCGCTCGAAGCCACCCTGTCTACCTTGTTCTTGCTCTGGTGGTGGGCGGAGATAAGGCAGAAACTAGAAATTAGAAAAAAGAAAAGGATCGTGTTAGTGGCGGTGGGCTATGTGGTTTTGGCCACGGCCGGTTTGTATACGCAGTACGCCTTCCCCGCCATCATCGTGGCGCAGAATGGGATGCTGCTGATATTGATAATTAAAGATTTAAGAGTAAAGCATGGCGAGCAAGCGTCACGCTTTACTCTTAAACCTTTACTCTTTTCCTGGCTGGCCATGATGCTCATCACCTTTCTGCTTTACCTGCCCTGGCTGCCCATTTTCCGGGGCAATATTGGCGGCGGGCCGGCGGCACGGCCGTTTCTGCCTGATTACCTCCTCGCCATTTTTCGTTGGCTGGCCTTTGGCGCCACAGTGGAGGCGGAGGCGGTGGGGGGACCGTTAACGGCCGTTTTCATCCTCATCGGTTTGGGTATCATGCTGGAGCGGGGATGGCGAACGGCCGTTTGGTTGGCGGCGCTGTTCATCCCCATCCTGGCCGCCTACTTTGTGGGCGCAGTTGAGCCGCCGCTTTTCAAAATCTTGCTGCCCGTCATCGCCCCCTTCGCCCTCATGGGGACGCTCGTTATTTTCGCCTCTGCGCCTAAAGGCAAAAGCCGCAGCCAAACCGCTGTAGAAACGGCTAAATCGGCGGAAGATTATTTTTTCTTTGGCAAATGGCGTTTGCAATATCTGGGGCTGCTCGTTTTTCTGGGGCTGCTGGCGAGCATGGGCGTGGTACAATCCCTGGCCAATCTCTATGCCAACCCCGCCTATGCTCGCGCCGACTATCGCGGCATGGCCGCCCGCATCGCTGCCGACGACCACCCGAATGGCGCCATTATTCTCAACGCCCCCAATCAGTGGGAAGTGTTTACCTACTATCACACAGAAGGGGCGCCCGTTTACCCGCTGCCCCTGGCCGGCATGAGCCAGGAGCAGGTGCAGGCGGAACTGGCCGCTATCGCCGCCCGGCATGAACGCATTTACGCCATTTATTGGGGCGACGGCCAGCAAGACCCACAGCGCCTTGTAGAAAGCTGGCTGGATGAAAACAGCTACAAAGCGGCCAGCGATTGGTATCAGGATGTGCGTTTTGTAATCTATGCCGTGCCCTCTGCCCCCGCCACCGAAATGGAAACGCCGCTCACGCTGCGCTTTGGCGACGCCATTTCTTTACAAGGTTACACATTGGCGCAGAAGGAACTGGCTCCAGGCGATATTTTGCAGATCACGCTGTTTTGGCAAACGGCCGTTCCCCTGACGCAGCGATATAAAGTTTTCCTCCATTTATTGGATGAAAACGGGCAGCTTGTGACTCAACATGACAGCGAACCGGGTGGCGCTCTCAAGCCCACCCATACCTGGCCGTCTAACGAGATTATTCGGGACAATCATGGTCTGCTCCTCCCCGTCGATCTGGCTCCCGGCCGTTACACCCTCATCCTCGGCCTCTACGACATCGCCGACCCTGAAGACAGGCTGCCCATTGAAACGGAAAACGGCCGTTTAGATGCGCTCCCTCTGGAAACAATTGTAGTCACCGAATAAAAAACCAATACAAAGGAGAAAGGGTTTCTTTGTTCCTTGGCGCCTTTGTATCTTGGGCTTAAATTCTTTATCTTAAACGCCTAGAAAACCAACGACTCCGCAAAAGCGGGCAGCGCCGCCGCCCCGCCGGTGTGCCAAAACAGCACCGTCTGTCCCCGGGTAAAGGCCCCCCAGCGAATCAGGTCGATCAAGCCGCCCATGGCCCGCCCGGTGTAAACGGGATCCAGCAAAATGCCTTCTATCTGCGCCGTCATTTGTATCGCTTCCCGTTCTGTCTCCCCCACCACCGCATAGCCGCCACCCAGATAATCATCATTGACATCCACTTTGTTTGCCAGCGCTATTTGGGGGATGGTGAGATGGGCGGCCGTAGCCGTGGCCAGCGCCGCCACCTGCGTTTTCAAGCTGTCCGCCTCGTGCTCAATGCTGATGCCCAGAATTTGCCCGCTGTAGCCAAACACCGCTGCGCCCAAGACCAGCCCTGCCTGCGTGCCACCGCTGCTGCTGGCCACCACGATAAAATCCACGTTGAGGCGCTGCTCGTTTAACTGCTCTGTCACCTCCTGCATGGCACGCACATACCCGGTCGCGCCCATCACATTAGAGCCGCCCAGGGGGATGAGGTACGGTTTGTGTCCCAGAATGCGCTGTTCTTCAGCCACTTCGGCCATCGCCAGAGAACGGGGCCGGTCACCAGCCCAGTAGACATGTGCGCCCAGCAGCTTATTGAGGAGCAAGTTGCCACTGATGGTTTCTGGTTCACGGCCGCTGAGAACCAGGCTGCACCCCAGGCCCATATGAGCGGCGGCGGCGGCCGTTTGCCGGCAATGGTTGCTTTGAGGGCCGCCGGTAGTGATCAGGTGGTCGCAACCCTGCGCCAGGGCATCGGCGACCAGGAATTCTAGTTTGCGTGTTTTGTTGCCCCCGGTGGCCAGGCCGGTTTGATCGTCACGTTTGATGAAGAGACGGGGGCCGCCCAAATGTTTGCTCAGGCGCGGCATTTCTTCTAACGGCGTGGGCAGGTGAGCGATGTTGATTTTATCTGGATAGTTGGGCGTCATAGGCGTCCTCAAGAGTCACTCTTCAATCACTATTTCCACAAAATTGGTGCGGTAAGGAAAGACATAAATTTCTTGCGTATACTTCTTTTCGCCCACTGCCACCCGTACTTGATAATAACCCATAGGCACGTCGTCGATGACAAAGTTTTCCTGCCACTGATCATCGGGGTTGACGGTAGTTCCGGCGTAGGAGGTGGTGGCTAGATAACGTGAAGAGGCGTCGATACGATCCAGGGAGATGGGCGCTTCTTCGACCAGGGAGCCGTTGGCCCGTATCACCCGGCCGGCGACCGCGCCGTAGTCAGGGAAGGGGTAGAGCCAGAGGCGGGGGTTGCGTGTATTGTCATAGCTGTTTTGGCCGACGCGCACTTCAAAATGCAGATGTGGCCCATCGGCTACACCGGTGGCTCCCGAGAGGGCGATGAGCTGTTTCGCCTCCACATGCTGCCCCTCTGCCACGACTATTTCTGAGAGGTGACCGTACAGATTGTAAACGGGCTGACCTTGATAGGCGACGTCCAGTTCAATGATAACCAGCTTGCCGTAGAAGTTGGTGTGCGGTCCATAAGCGATGATATTGTCTTCGCCGGCGGCGACCACTGTGCCGCCAGCGGCAGCGAGAATCTGGGTTCCTTTTCCCACGTTGAATTCCACGCCGTGATGAGGGCGCAGGGTTCCGCCCCGGGTGCTGCCGTAAGGGTATGTTTTGTCGGTCCACACCGTGCCGCCTTCGGGGATGGGGCGTTGCAGCCAGTAATGTTCCTCATCTGAGGTGAGGGCAAGGGCGGGCGGGGTGAAGGTGGGGGCCAGGGTGGCTGCATCAGTTTCCCCTGTGTCCGATGTGGTAGAGATGGCGGTGGGATTGGCAACGGCCGTTTCCCCCCCATCCTCTTCCCGCACCTCAACCATGGCCAACTGGGCCGGGTCTACCACCGCAAACGAGGGCATCTTCATCGCTGTGGCGTCCACCGCTGCGGTGTCCACCGCTGCGGTGGACACCAACACCAACATGGGCGGCGGCAGGGTGCTGGTGGCCGGGAGCGCGGCTGGCTCTGTGGCTGCGGCCGTCTCGGCCTCGCTCAGTGCCGGCGATCTCATCTGCGCCGCGCTGACCACTATCTCCTGCTGGCAGCCAGTCAGCGCCAGCAGCGCCAGCAGAACGAGGACAACGCCGATGATCAGCTGGCGTCTATCCTTTGCCGAAAAGAAATGATCCATCATGGCTTAATAACCGCCGCGCTGTTGTGCTGTGGCGGCGACTTGCTCCGTAATTTGGGATGTTTCTGCCACCAGGTCTGCCACTTCTTTAGTCCAGGCAGCGGCCAATTCCCGGTTTTGTAAATTGACGCCGTTAATGCGCACATTGAGGGCAGCCGCTTGCACTGCCGCCACGGCCATAAATGCCGCGGAAGCGGCATCGGTGATGGCATTCACATTGCCAATTTGGGCTATCTCCTGAGCCAGCAGCGCCACATCCCGGCTGAACCGCGCCACCTGCAGCGGTACTTCTCCCGCGCCGATGGTGGCCGTTTCCAGGGCTTCGGTTTGGGCCTCGGCGGCCAGCGACTTGTCACGGTAGACGGCCATCACCCGATCAAACGCTTCCATGTCGGCGCGGATGGCCTGGGTCAGCTGCGCCCCCAATGCGGCCGCTTCTGCCCGGATGGTTTCTGCTTTGTCTTGTACGGCCGCATATTTCTTCTTGCCGAGGGTGAGACCGGCCACCATTTGCGTGAGGGCAGCGGCCAGCGCCCCGGCCAGAGCGGCCACGGAGCCGCCGCCAGGGGTGGCGTTGGCGGCGGCGGTGTCTGCCAGGAATTGATGCGGCCGGTTGTCCGCTTCGGCGCTTTCTTGGGCTTCAAGCTGCCGTTCTAAAACCTGGCTGTCTTCCAGATCGTGAAGCTGGAGATACCATTTGGCGCTGTCAATGAGCGCTTGCTGCGGCGTCAGGCCGATCAATTCTGCTTTGGTGATGGTCAGGCCGTGTCGGGCGGCTTCCTGGCGCACCATTTCTTGCACACGGTAGATGGGCGTTTTCTCGAAGTTGGTGAGGTTCATGCTCACTTGCGCCTGCCCTTCTACCAGGAAGCCTTTGGCCTGCACGTAACGCAGGCCGCCGCCGATAAAGCGCACGTTGCGAGCGATCTGGTCGGCGATCTCTACTTTGTCGCTGTTGAGATAGATGTTGTAGGCGATGAGGAAGGGGCGAGCGCCGATGGTGGTGGCCCCCCACGGTTTGGCTTCCGCCGGGCCAAAGTCGGGCTGGCGGCGGGGGTTGGTAGCCACTTCCTGCCGCCATAATTCATACTCCCCTTTGCGGATGGCGGACAGTTTTTGCCGCTCCGGGCGGGTGGCGGCTTCTTCATAAAGATAGACGGCAATGCCCAGCTCCTCGCCCACGCGCTTTCCCAGCCGTTGGGCGATGGCGACACAGTCGGCTACGGAGACGTTTTGCACGGGGATGAAGGGACAGACGTCGGTGGCGCCCAGGCGGGGATGTTCGCCCTGGTGAGTATCCAGGTCGATGAGTTGGGCCGCTTTGGCGATGGCGCGGAAGGCGGCTTCTTCTACTGCTTCTGGGCTGCCGACAAAGGTGATAACGGTGCGATTGTGGTCGGGATCGGCGCTCACATCCAGGATGTGGCTGTCTGGTACACTCTGGATTTCGTCGGCAATGGCCTGGTAAATTTCAGGGGAACGGCCGTTGCTAAAATTCGGCACACACTCCACAATTTGTTTCATCTTAGCTGCTCCTCGTATGATAAGTTGGTATTGTTTGGTTTGTATCACGAACGAATTGATATGGCGAATGAAGGGTGGAATTTCTGGGCATTTTCTAAATGAAGGAGCAGGTAAAAGATTACAAAAGTGTGCCAGACTTTTGTAATCTACCCTATTAAATCAAGCGTGATGATGAAATTGGGCGAGGTTTGGTTATAATATGCTGATATGATGCGGTCAAACAAGAGGAACCAGCGGGCAATGAGGAAGGGACAGAGATGATTTCATTTATTTTTGCCAGGGCGTTGAGTATGGGTATTGTGGCCTCTGTGCTGTTAGACATTTTGTCTAATCTAACTACGGGCGCGATTAGCGGACTTGTGGCCGGCCTGGTCGTGGGGGCGATTGTCATTCCCTTGATGCAGGTCTCTGATGCTTTGGGGCGGGCTTTGCTGATTGGTGTTTTGTTTGGAGTGGGCATGGCTGTGTATCAACTGATGCGGCTTGGCGCTGTCACTGGTGGTACGTTAGGCTCGATCATCAACTCTTTTGACGGCTCTCAGGGTGCGGTTGTGAGTGAGATAATGTTTAGCGGGTTGATTGCTGTGCTTTATGCCATTTTGTTTGGGGCGTTAATCGGCGTTTTGATCACAGTTCCAGATAAAGCTTTAAAGGGGGGTTTGGTGGGTATGTTGTTTGGCATTATCATTGGGGCCGCCTTGTACTGGTTATTGGGGGTCATCGGCATTTTGCTGGACCCGGTTTTGTTCCAACTATTGGCAGGGCTGCTGGTATTTGGGGTGGTAACGGCCGTTATCGGCGGCGATTCATAAGTCGTGGTCAGATTCCCCATCTTGTCGCCGTTTGCGCAAATTACGCTTCACCTGCTGCCACTGTTTTTTAAGGGGTGGGATGTCCGTTTCCTCAATCTCAATGGCGCTATAACGCGCCTGTAAAAAGGCGTCTGTCAGTTCATCAATTTCTTCCTGCGCGTCAGGCCAGTTTGTTTTCAGGTCGGCGGCAAATTCAAGCGGCGTTTCACTTTCTTGCCGGGGCACCCCTTTTTGGTCGGCTCGTTTCACCGTAGACAGATAGAAATAGCGCACTTTGTCACGCGGGGAGAGCGCGTTGAGGCGCACAAAACGCCAGGGGGGCTGAGCGGCGTCGGCCTCTTGTTTCTCTTTCTGGAAAAGTGACTGCACCCCCCCTCTCAAATCTTGCCATTGATCCGATGCCTCTTGCCAGAGCTGCTGCCACCATACTCTCAGGGTCAGCCAGATTCGTTTGAAAGCGGCGAAATTAAATTTGACCCCCCTGTCTTGCAAGAAAAACAGGACAGCGGCAATGCTGACGATAAGGGCCACTGCCCAAAATGCGGAAGAGAAAAGAATCTGCAACGTGTCATTAACGGCCGTTGGCGGTATTTGGGGCGGTAATGGCTGCTGCACGGGCGGGGGCGGCGCTTCAGCGGGAGCCGCCCTAAGCGGAAAGAGAAGAGAAAGTAGTAAAAAAATGAGAAACGAGACCAGATAAATGAGGGATGAGATAAGGGTGATGATGATAAACAAGATCAAGTTTAAAATGTGCATGAAGGGCAAGGTGGAGCCAATGGGCAGAAAAGCGGCTGCCAGCCCAATTAGTAACAATATCAACAATCCCCGCCGTAACCAATGACGACCAACGGGTCTAAATTGGGTCACGTCACTGGTCAGCCAACGCATTTGCAGGACGGCCAATCGCCCCTGGCTGAGCAGTAAGAACCCGCATAAAAAGTAAAGCAGCAAAGAAGTTAACATGGCCTGGCTCAGACCCAGGCGGGTGATGCCACTGCGCAGCGGATTGATCTCTGTCGCCAATTGAGGTAGATCAAACGAAGCCAGGGCCGCACACAACAAGACAATCATGCCGCCGCCCAGAAATTGTTGGGCAAAGTTTTGCAATAAATCCGAGCGATCATCAGATAGGGGCTGGTTGCCCGGTTCTCGTTTGTGGCGGGGCAGCTGGTAGTAAGCCAGTTCGGCGTCGTCTGGCTGCATACGCAGAAAGGCGCCGCTGATGGCGCTGACGCGCTGCCAGGCGACGAAAGCCAGGATGAGGTTGATCCAATAGTAGCCGTCATTGAACAGCGAGAGGGGATCGCTTAGATAGGTGAACCAGGCGGCAGGCTGCGGCCAATTTCCTGACGCCGCCCAGGTGATGAGGCGGATGAGCAAGGCCAGCACCAGCAGTTCCGCGGCCCGATATTTGAGATGGTGGAGGCTGCGTCGTTCTGGTTTATGCAGCCAGACGGCGGTGGCATAACTCTCCAGAATGGCAACAAGAGTAATGAGGAAAGTAACCGTCCAATTGGCGGCCGGATAGATGAGGCTCAGGGCGGAGATGATGGCCCCCATCAAGGCCACGACCAGAAGGATGATGAGGAGGGGGCGGATGATCGTATGCGTCCAGGATTTGATGAAGATGGGCTGCACGGTTTCGGAAGTGACTGATTCTTCGCTCATACAGGTATGGTTAACGGCCGTTGCCAATGGTCCAGCTCTTCTTTTTTGGCGACATGATAGGCGGCAAAACCTAAACGCCGGGCGCGTTCCCGCACCTTGCTGAATTCCGCGCACGGTTCTGTCATCAGCAAAATAGGGTTATACCCGGCGCGTACCAGATGATGCAGGGTGTGGCAGGTAGGTTCATCCCCCTGCGGCGTGATCGCCAGGATGGTGACGCCCCAGGCCAGGTGCGAACAGGCGGCAGGAGCCCAATGGACAAAGGGGAGGGTCTGGTCGGCCTCAAGGCGGGCCAACTGCTCCAATATTTTCATGAGGTGTGGGCGGCCGGGCCGGGTCGGGATGGGGACGGGAGGGGAGAGGTTATCGGCTGATTGGTTTTGCTCACCGCTGCCAAACAGGCGCAGCAGCCGGCCGCTTTGTTCGTCAAAAGTGTGGTGTTGGGCGGCCAGGGGATCGATACCGTTGGTGATGAGGCCCACCGACTGCCGCGCCTGCACCAGGTGGGCGGCCAACGAAGCGGCCAGTTCAATGCCCCATTCGACGGTGCTTCTATGGTCTCGCCACAGATAGTCGCCGAGGTGCAGGTTAAGGAGAACGGCCGTTTCCAGGGAAATAGCCGGTTCATTGGTGCGCACCATCAGGTTGCGCGTGTGGGCGCTGGTCTTCCAGTTAATCTGCCGCAGCGAATCGCCAGAGCGATAATCACGCACGCCCATGGGTCGGGCCGGGTCTTCAAACAACCGCTGCCGGCTGGCGACCGTGCCAAAGGGCAGGCGCGAGGGCAGTCCCAGTTGGCTCAAGGGGATAATGCGCGGATAGACGGTGAGATAGTGGGCCGCCAGCGCCTTGCTTTTATCAGGAAACAGGCCAAAGAGATCGCTCGTTTTCAGGCGCATCGGCCCGATTTTGTAATAGCCGCGCCGCCGCGCCTGCACCGTGTAGATGAGGCTGATCACTTCCCGTCCGCGCAAGTTGAGAACCTGGTTGAGCGCTTGCCCGATAGCCAGATCGACGGCCACTGATTCTTCCACTTGCAGCCAGGGGATGCCCAGGCGGTTGGTATTGCGCAGGGTGAGGGTGATGGGCACTTCTTCGCCCCAAAAGGCATGGTCTTCAAATTTTCGCTGCACTGCCAGCCCGTTTACCAGGCGCGGCGTGAGCCAGCGCCCCCAGGCATAAATCCCCAGGCAAACGTAGACGATGTACAGGATGAAATCTACCCGAAGCAATAAGGCGAAGATGAGTAAGGCAATGATAATCGCAGTGAATTGACCCATCCTACGTGAGTTCTCCGATGTTTAGCGGCGTACTTTCGAGGATGGCGTCCAGGATTTTGGACATGGTGACGCCGCGCAAAGCGCTTTCCGGGTGAACCAGGCAACGGTGAGCCAGCACCGGTTCCACCAGCCGTTTTACGTCGTCGGGCAGCACATAATCCCGGCCGCGTAAGGCGGCGTAAGCCTGGGCGGCGCGGTACAGGGCCAGGCTGCCGCGCGGGCTGGCGCCCAGGATGAGGTCTTTGTGCTGTCGCGTGGCGAAGATGAGTTTGATGATGTAGTCACGCAGGGTATCGTCGATGTGGATGCCCCAGATTTGGGGGACGAGTTCGGGCAGGGAACGGCCGTTCACCACCGGCTCCAGCTTTTCAATAGGATGTACGCCGCCCAGATTGTGCAGCATTTGCGCTTCGGTGGCTTCATCCAGATAGCCCAGGCTCAGTTTCATGAAGAAGCGGTCTAGCTGCGCTTCAGGCAGGGGGAACGTGCCTTCGTATTCCACTGGATTTTGGGTGGCCATCACGAAAAACGGCCGTTCCAACTTATGGGTCAGGCCATCCACTGTTACCTGCCGCTCGCCCATCGCTTCCAGCAGCGCCGATTGGGTGCGCGGCGTAGCCCGGTTGATCTCATCGGCCAGCAGGATGTTGGTGAAAGCTGGGCCGGGGATGAAGGTAAACGCCTGCTGCTTCTGGTCGAAAATAGAGACGCCCGTGACATCATTGGGCAGCAAATCCGGCGTACACTGGATGCGCTTAAAATCCACCCCCAGGCTGACGGCGATAGCCCGGGCCAACATCGTCTTGCCCACGCCGGGCACATCTTCCAGCAGCACATGCCCTTCACAGAGCAGCGCCACCAGCATCAGTTCCAGCGTCTCCCGTTTGCCGATGATCACCTTTTCTACATTGTCGATGACGGTTTGGGCGAATGGTTGAATGTTTTCCATGGTGCTCCACTGTATGAGAAGTTCAACTTGTAACATCTCAATATTTGGGGGCAAAGATTACAAAAGTTTTAGAATTAGCTTTGTATGAACACTCTGATGCCAAAACTTTTGTAATCTCCCAGTTTATTGAGAAGATAGTTCAACTTTTGTCAAAAGTTGACTTCTTAGCCTATTGCAAATGATGCGAGTAATCGTACCAAAGCGGGGGGCAGGGGGCAATGAATTGTGGCGGCGGCTCATCCTGACGGCCGTCCACAAACCATAGTCTGATCGTTGTCTGAGCATTCTCGCCCTTGCGCCCCCCCTTTGGTAAACTTGCGGCCCTATGAAAAACTCGAAATATTTCCCCTTACTGGTGGGCCTGGTGGCCTTGATTGTGGTTGCGGCGGCAGTGGCGCTGGGCTGGCGTTTGCTCAACGGCGACAGCAGTTTGCTGCGCAACGTCTCGGTGCAGCATGAGCAAATCACCCCCAACGCTGACGGCGATACCGACGCCACCCGCATCCGCTATGCGTTAGCGCGGAATGCCGTCGTCTCGATTTACCTGGAAAATGAAGCGGGCGACCGTTTTTACTTCCGCCAGGACAAAGATCGCGGCGCGGGTGAGTATGAGGTGTTGTTCAGCGGCGTGGTGGCGGGTTATACCCTGCCGGATGAAACGATCCAAGGCGAGGTACTTTCCCGGCTGCTGCGAGACGGCCGTTACACCTGGACGGTAGAAGCGGTGGGCGCAGATGGCACAGTGGAGAAGCAGCAGGGCCAGATTGCCATTGTGGACGCCGACCCGGATCTGCCGGAACTGCGTGATTTTTCCATTGACGTGGACACCTTCACCCCCAATCGAGATGGCATTGACGACCGGGCGCTCATCCAGCTTTACCAGACGAAAGAGGCAGATGTGCGCGTCTTCTTGCTTACGCCCGAGGGCCTGGAAGTGCCTATTTCTGAAAAAGAACGTGACATCCCGGATGGCGCGGCCGGCCGTCACTATTATGATTATGAAGGCGGGGTAGATAACGGGGAGACGCCGCCGCCCGATGGCACGTACCCCATTGTGGCAGTGGCCTCTGATGCGGAAGGGCAGCGAGTGCGCGTGGAAGATCAATTGACGATTCAATACGGCGGTGTGCCCCGCGCCGATATTTTTGCCCCGCCAGATGGGAAGACGCTGGAATTTAACACAACGGCCGTTGTCATTTGTGAAACCCTCTATTTCACCATGACCGTAGAAAATTACGGCAATACCCCCATCCGCACCACCGGGCCGGCCCCGGGAACGGTCTACGATTCCACCTGGAACTACAATACCCTGGGCTGGCATACCGAATCCGGCGCCTTCCGGGCGGCCATCGGCTATGAAAATGAACTGAGCAATTACCCCTACCGTTGGGCGGTGGGGAGCGCTGACGATCTCACCCAGATCGGCGACCATCTCTATCTCATGCCCGGCGACCGTGCCCTCATCACCGGCGGCATCCGCCTCACCGATGTATTCGGCGACCGCAATCCGCAGCCGGTGTGGGCTGGCCTCATCCACGAAGATGTGGAGATCACGGAGTTCAACAACCGCGTCGATCCCCAGGCGATCCTGGTAGACATCCCCGACGCCGCCAATATGCCGGCCTGCGACCCCCGCGACATACCGCATAAAGAGGAAAAATGATGGGTGAAGGATGAGATTTTCTCCTCATCACGCATCACTCTTTTCTTAGCCTCTGCTAAGTACCTGTCTCCTGTCATTGGCATGGCGAAATGGGCAAGGTACACTCCCTCTTGATTTTTAAGAAGAAGGGAAATGAGAGGCATGGTGAAGAAATGGTTTTTTGGCGGGCTGCTGATGAGTATTTTGGCTGCCTGCCAAGCGCAAGTTTTAGAGGTAGAAGTAACCCGGTTGGTAGAAACTGGCGCTGCCGCTGAAACGGCCGTTTCCCTCCCCCAAGCCACGCCTGCCCCCCAAATCATCGAAGTCACCCGTATTGTCACCGAAACAGTAACCTTGGAAAGCAGTGCACCCCAAACTCCCATCGAAGTGACCAAAACTCCCCTGGGCACAGCCGAACGGCCGGTGCAGTTGCTCTTTCCACCTGATGCAGGAACGGCCGTTATCAACCTGCGCAGCGAACCCCTGTTAACCGCCTTACAAGAGAGTACCGGCCTGCAATTTGCCGTGGGCATCGCCGACAACGAAGCGGCGCTCATCGAACTGATGTGCACCGCCCCGGCCGACACCATTGGCTTCCTCTCGCCGCTGGCTTTTACCCGGGCCAGAGCGCAGTGTGGGGCGCAATTGGGCAGCGTGGCCGTGAACGCCGATGGCCTCACCTGGACGGCCGGTATGATTGTGGCTCGTCGTGACAGCGGCCTGCGCGAACTGGCCGAACTCGATGGGCTGCGCGGCGCCGTGCCCGACGCCGACAGTCTGCCCAACGCCAAAGCGGTCGAAACCTTGTTCGCCCAAGAGGGGGTAACGCCCGCCGAACTGGTAGATTTGCAAGGCGATAACGCCGCCATGCTGGCCGTGTTCAATGGCGAGGTGGATTTTGCGGTGGGCACATTTACGCCACCCATTATGCCGGTGGGCGCAGCGGCATGGCAGTATGGCGTGGACCAAAACGAAATCTGGCGGTATCTGGGCATTGAACCGGAGCGCAGCCCCATTGGCTATGTGTTGGTCGTCGCCGAGCCGGAATACGGTGGCTACCGCATTCGAGACGCCCGCGCCGGCGTCTTTGATATTCAACCGGAGATTTTTAACGCCACGCATATCATCGCCCTGACGCCCCAAATTCCCAACGAAACCGTTGCCTTTGGTCATGATTTTCCGTTGGGTTTGGCGCGAGAGGTGATGGCCACTTTGCAAACATTTACCGCTTCCGAAGTGTGCGCCGACTCCCTCTGCGCCAGTGATTTTTATGATTGGCGCGGCCTGGAACCGGCCGAGGAAGCGTTTTACCAACCTTTATTTGAGATCGCTGCTTCAGAAGTGGCGAGGGTTGAGGAATGAAAATTAGACGCAGAGCTGAGATTGGAGCGTCAACGACGCTCCAATCTCTACAGCCATAAGGTTTTTTATGTTAGATGTCGCCGTTATTATCGTCAGTTGGAATGTGCGGGATTACCTGGTGAACTGCCTGCGCTCGGTGTGCCAGGCAAACCAGCGCTCGCACTTGAGCCTTGAAACCTGGGTAGTAGACAATGCCTCCACGGACGGGTCGGCGTCGTTGGTGCAGAATTTATTTTCTCAAGTGCATCTGATTGCCAATGAGGAAAATAAAGGATTCGGCCGCGCCAATAATCAAGGCATGCAAGTGGCCAAAGAAAAGGAGCCGCGCTACTTTTTCTTGCTGAACCCGGATACGGTGGTGCGTCCAGGGGCTATTGAACAGTTGGTGAAGGCGCTGGATGACCGGCCCAACGCCGGCATGGCGGGTAGCCGGCTGGTATATGGCGACGGCCGTTTTCAGCCCAGCGCCTTTTATTTCCCCGGCATTACCCAGTTAGCCTTCGACCTGTTCCCCATGCCTTCCCGTTTGTATGATAGTCGCTGGAACGGCCGTTATTCTCCCCAACAGTTTCGGCTGGACAACAAACCATTTGCTATCGACCATCCCTTGGGCGCGTCCATGATGGTGCGGGCCAGCGTAGCGGAAGCTACCGGCGGCTTTGACGAGTCGTTCCACATGTATTGTGAAGAGATTGACTGGAGCTGGCGCATTCGGAAAGGGGGCTGGGATATTTACGCCGTGCCCGCCGCCGAAGTTGTGCATTATGGCGGTGAAAGCAGCAAACAAATCCCGGCCCGTTCCCTGGTTAATTTGTGGCAAAGCCGCGCCCAACTTTACCAAAAACATCACTGCCCCTGGCGGCAAAAAGTAGCCGCCAAACTGGTGGAGGTGGGCATGGCGCATAAAGCGGCCAAAACCACTGATCCTTCCCTGAAGAAAGCGTACCAGCAGGTCATCACCATCTGGTCAAACGGCCACAGTCCAGACCCTTCTGCGCATGAGCAACCCTGATTCTTCCTCCTCGCTCCCAGGTTTTCATTCATCATGGTGCGCCATCACCCATGTTAACCCCTTCTCATAAACAAGGGCCGGAAGTAACGGCCGTTATCCTCACCTACAACGAAGCCGCCCACATCCAGGCGTGTGTCGAAAGTCTGTCTTGGGCAGATAGGGTGCTGGTTTTCGACTCGTATAGCGAGGATGAAACGGTGGCGCTGGCGCAGGCGGCCGGCGCGGAGATTGGGCAGTGCAAATTTGAGAATTACGCCCAGCAGCGCAATGCTGTTCTGGACCGCCTCCGCACTGACTGGGTTTTTTTTGTAGACGCTGATGAGCGGGGTACGCCTGAGTTGGCGGCTGAAATTCGCCGGGTGATTGCGGAACGGCCGGAAATGGGCTGGGAAGTGCCGCGTCATAATTACCTCTTTGGCAAACTAACCCTGGGCGCGGGCTGGTTCCCCGATTATCAGGCGCGATTGTTTAAACAGGGTAAGGTGCGCTACGAACGTCCCGTGCATGAAGTGGCGCGGGTAAACGGAGCCACCGGCCAGCTAGAGAACCCGCTTATCCATTACAATTACCGGAATGTGGCCCACTTCCGCGCCAAGCAGCGAGCCTACACCGACTATGACGCCGGTATCCTCTACCAAAACGGGGTGCGCCCCAAACCGCAGAATTATATGTTGCAGCCGTGGCGGCAGTTTTGGTGGCGCTATGTGACGCTGCATGGTTACAAAGACGGGGTACATGGCCTGCGCCTCAGTGTGTATATGGCCTATTACGAGTGGGTGAAGTACCGCAAGCTGCGCCAGTTGTGGCGACATGAGAAGAGCTTGTGAGCGCAAGGCTGACACCACAAGTAAGAATGGATCCGCAGATTTCGCAGATGACGCAGGTTTTTCTCCGCGTTCTCCGCCTCTCCGCGGTTTTATTTTCAGGAGAGTAAATCATGATTGGCGTGGAATGTCTGTTTAGCAATGACGGCCGTTGCCAGGTGCGGCGTATTGAGATAGAGGGCCAATGGTTCCCGGTGGAGCAGGGCCGCCAATGGCTAGACCAGCAGGGGCGGCATGTGCTGGTGCGCATTCCCGGCCGGCCGGTGCAGGAGATTGTGCTGCGCCCTGATACGTTGACCTGGATGGTGATAAACGGCCGTTCAGACGTGCAGTTAGTCTGATAGTCGTTAGTCAGATAGTCGGATAGTCGTGAGTCGGGCGTAGATGTCGCCGCTGGCGGGAGGCAGGTGGGGCAGGTATCGGCTGAGTTCTGGGGGTGTGAGCCATTGGTCAAAAAGCAGGCGGTGTGTTTCCCCCGGCGAATAATTGAACTGATACGCACCCAATGCTTCCAGCCGCTCCAGGCAGGCAGTGGTCAGGTGTTGGGAGGGGGGGATGTGTTCAAAAGAGAGGGCGGGCAGCGGCCGATCCAGACCTTGCAGCGCTTGCAGTTCATACCCCTCGATGTCCAGCTTACAAAAGGTTGGCAGTCCATACATTTGGATCAACTCAGAAAGGGTGGTGACGGGCACTGTCACCGCTTCATCCCAGGTGACGGCGGCAAACGAGGAGTCTTGCTGAACGGCCGTTATCCATTCCGGCGACAAGGTGCTGACAGTAGGGGTACGTGAACTGATGTGCAGGGTGGCGGAGCCGGGCACAGCGCCAACGGCCGTTTGCAGGAGCGTGACTTGTGGAGAACGGCCGTACAGCCGTCCCAGCCAGCGCATCAAATCCGGCTGTGGCTCCACCGCCACCACCTGCGCCTCCAACGCCCGCCAAACCCGGATGCGATTGCCCAGATGCGCTCCCACGTCAAAACAAAGGTCGCCCGGCTGGATAAACTGGCTGTAAAAGCGTCGCATCCGCCGCTGCCGTCCTGGAATGCCGTAATAAATCAGAAAAGAGCGGGCCAGGCCGAGATAGTTCATCGCCAAAAGGTGTTAGCCCATCGCTTTGGCGATGTGCTGCACGATGGCTTCTTCGTCGTATACCCCTTCTATGTGCACCCGGCTGTTGATGACCAGATGGGGCAGATTATAGACGGAATATTTCCAGAGCGCCTGCGGGAACATGTCGCCCATGATGAGGTAAGTGCGAATATGCTCATTGACGGCCGCCATGTTGAATAGAGGCTGCGCCATTAAGGGGCCGGATTCATCATCAACGGCCGTTACCAGTTCCAAAATCACCGCCTCCGCCAGAGTGCGCAGTTGAATGCGCGTCTTGACCGCCAGCGTTGACCCTTGAAACGAGACCGCCTGCATCGCTGAAATAAACGAGGTCATCTGGTAGCCAGAAGGCAGCCCCACCAGCCGCACCCCCACATCTGTGTAATCATCAACCGTGCCGCGCATCACGCCGATGACCGGCCAATAAGCATAGTTAATGCGCTGCGGCAGCATCCTAAACTGGATCACCTCAAAGCGCTCGGCCAATGTGCGGCACAACCGCGCCGCCTCTTTTTCCGCCTGGCTGGCCTGCTCATCACCCCATACAATCAGGTAGATCGGTTCCGGCAGCTTTTCCAAAAAGGCGGGCAGCTGCTCCCAGGTTTCTGCATCAAAAATGGTTTGTTCGTCATTCATTACCGGTTTCCTCCAGGCCGATTTATAATCGCCCTACATTTGTTACCCGACTATTTTCTTAAACTGCAAATATTCGGCAACCTGAAAATATAGGAAAGTGCGGACTATTGCCGTTTCACGTCATTACCCATCTAAAAGGTTACTCATTATGCTTCTATTTTCCATCAGTTTCATCGTCTGGGCGCTGCTGCACAGCCTCGCCGCTTCTCGTCGGCTGAAAACGGCCGTTAGCCGTCGCCTGGGAGAACGAATTTATGCCGCCTGGTATCGCCTGTTTTACAATCTCTTCGCCTTTGTCACCATCCTGCCCGTGTTTTACATCTTATGGACGCAAGCGCCGGACACTGTTCTCTGGCAAATACCGGCGCCGTTCAGCTACGTGGTGCTGCTGCTGCAAATGGTGGGGCTGGTGGGGCTGGCGCTCTCCTTGTGGCAGACCGATATTTGGGAATTTGTGGGGCTGCGCCAGGCATGGCGTTATTTGCGAGGTGAAACGGAGTTAACGCTGCCACCCAAACTGGTGACGCAGGGGCCTTATGCCCTGGTGCGCCACCCTCTTTACTTTTTCAGCATGTTGCTGCTCTGGTTTAATCCGGTGATGACGCTCAATTCTTTTTTCTTCAACACCCTGGCCTCGGCTTATTTTTGGGCCGGCTCTCGGGTGGAAGAGCGCCGCCTGGCTGACTTTTTTGGCGAACAATACCAGGCTTACCGCCGCCGGGTTCCCGGCCTATTTCCCTTGCCCCGCCCTCGCGATGACAGAAATTGAGACCTGGGTTGGCCTTCGACAAGTTCAGGCGGCCTTCGACAAGTTCAGGCGGCCTTCGACAAGCTCAGGCGGCCTTCGACGAGCTCAGGGGCCTTCGACATGCTCAGGCGGCAGGGGGCTGAGTGGCAGGTACACCGTGAACTGGCTGCCTTCACCTGAGGCGCTGGAAACGGTTAAACGGCCGTTATGCGCCCGCACGATCTCTTGAGAAATGGTGAGGCCCAGACCCAACCCTTGGGGAAAGCGGCGATGTTCTCGGCTGCGGTAAAACGCCTCGAAAATTTTCTCTTGTTCAGCCGGGGAGATGCCGGGGCCGGTGTCGGCGACAGTGAGCCATACTCCAGCGGTGTGGGTCCCGGCCGTTACCGTAATGGTTCCCTCTGGCGGGGTGAATTTGATGGCGTTGCTCAGCAGATTGCCCACCACTTGCGCCAGACGCCGGGGGTCTATTTCCAGGGTGGGTAAATCGGCGGGCAGATTTGTTTGCCACTGAATGCCTTTTTCTTGGGCGGCGGCCCGCCAGGGCAGCAGCAGCGGCGGCAGCCAGTCGCTGAGTGGAGTGGTTTCCAGATCGAGAGTGAGGTTACCCAGGATTTGGCCGTGCAGTCGGGAGAGATCGTCGAGCAGCGGTTCCAGGCGCACGATGGTTTGTTCCATGCCGTCCAAAAACTCGTCACGCAGGATGGGATTGTCGGCGCCGCCGCTGCGCAGGGCGTTGACGGCCGCTTTTAATGCGCCTAACGGCCGTCCCAATTCATGCACGATATTGGCTAAAAAGCGCTGCCGCGTCTCTTCTGATTGGCGCAGTTGGGCGGCGAGATAATTGACGGAGCGAGCCAATTCCTGGGTTTCGCGGGTTCCACTTTCGGGGATGGGGTCTGTGCGCTGTCCATCTGCTATTTCGGAAACGGCCGTTGTCACCGCCACAATCGGTTTTTCCAGGTGCAGCGCCAAAATGAAACCAACGACTACGCCCAAAACCAGCGCCGCTGCCAGCACCAGGAGCAAGTATCGCGCCAGCCGGGTAAAACTGGTGGCCACGCTGTCCAGCCTGTCAGAAACTTGCACGATGCCCACCAGTTGGCGGTTTACATCCAGGATGGGGAAGAAGACGGTGGCGGATTGATCGCCAGATTGGTAGGTGAGGATGACGGTTTGGCGGCCGGCGAGCAGTTCGCTCAAATCTTCGGGTCGGGCTGGTTGGGTTTGCTCAGGATCGGTGGCGGCCAGCACCTCGCCGCTGGCGGAGAACAAGGTGATGTAACTGGGCGTGGATTGGTTAAGGCTGTCGATGAGGCTTTCGGCTTCTTCGAGATTGGCCCAGATGTCAGAACGGCCGTTGGCGATGGTGGCGATGACGGCCGCTTGCTGGCTGAGGTTGTCGGACAAAGCTTGCAGCAAAACTTGGGTTTCCAACAAGTAAAGCAGCGCCACGCCTATCAAGGGCACGAGCAGCAGCACCGGCAAAATGTGGCTGAGGATAAAGCGCGTTCGTAATCTCATGTATTTGTTTTGTCTCCCATTTCATAGGGAACCAGCTTATAGCCCACGCCGCGCACAGTGAGCAGCCGCTGCGGGTGTTGGGGGTCTGCTTCGATTTTTTCGCGCAGCCAACGGACGTGGACGTAGACCACTTGCGGCTCGCCCAGGAACTCTTCACCCCAAACGCGGGTGAGCAGATCGTCCATCTGCACCACGTATCCGGCGTCTTGGGCCAGAGTGTGCAGCACGGCAAACTCACGGGCGGGCAAAGCCAGATGCTTACCGGCGACAGTGACGGTGTGGGCGGCGGCGTCGATGATGAGATCGCCAACCTGGATGGGATCGGGCCTGGTGGCGGCGGCGTCTGGGGTGGAAACGGCCGTTGTCCGACGCAGCACCGATTTGACATGGGCCAGCAGGATATCGGAGTTGAACGGCTTGGTGATGTAGCCATCCGCCCCCAATTCCAGGCCGAGGATGGTGTCAAGTTCCCGCCGTCGGGCGGTGACGAAGATGACGGGCAGGTTGTCGAGTTCTTGCTGGAAATGGCGCAGCGCCTCCAGGCCATCCATGCCAGGCAGGCCAATGTCAAGCAAGACCAGGTCGGGGCGGTCTTGCTGGGCCAGGACCAGGGCGTCTTCGGCGCTGCCAGCGCTGCTGGTACGGTAGCCTGCTTGTTCCAGTTTGAAGGTGATGCTGCGCCGCATCAGGGCGTCATCATCTACTACGAGAATGTGTTTGGGCATAGCGCTATTCCGATTCAAAAGAAGGACACAGGGTAATTTGTGGCGATTCTACCAGAATTGAGGGAGAACGGTATAATGGCGGCATGACTATTTCATTAAATCCTCACTCGTTGGAAACCTTGTTGTTTGATTTGGACGGTACGCTGCTGGATTCTTTTGCGGCTCATTACCGGGCGTATGAGATTATGCTGCCGCAGTTTGGCATTGAGGTGAGCCGTGAGCAATTTTTTGCGGTGTATTCACCTGATTGGTTGGAGACGTATCGCCAGGTGGGCTTGCGGGAAGATCAGTGGGAGGCGGCCGACGAGGTGTGGCGGGCGGCGGTGCGTACGGTGGCGGTGGCGCCGTTCCCGGAAGCGGCGGCGCTGCTGACGCAGTTGGCCGGGCGGTATCGCCTCGGTCTGATTACCTCTGGCTCTAAGGAGCGGGTGCAGCGGGATCTGGCGCAGACAAAGTTGGGCGACTTTTTTGAGGTGATCATCACTGGCGGCGATGTGGCGCGGCCCAAACCGGATGCACAGGGCATCGAATTGGCGTTGGCGGCGCTGGGGACGACAAGCGAGGGAGCGGTTTACATTGGGGATACGGTGGTGGATTATGAAACGGCCGTTGCCGCTGGCATCCCTTTCATCGGCATACATAGTCACTTCCAGCCCTTCCCTCCAGATGCAAAATTCCCTCGCATCGACTGTCTCAGCGAACTCCCTGCTTTGTTGGAAAAGCCTTAATACAAAAAGCCTTAATACAAAGGAACAAAGAGACAAAGATACGAAGAAAAGCTTTTCCTTTGTCCCTTTGTGCCTTTGTGCCTTTGTATTAAAAACTCACTTCTCCCATTCCTCCACCAACTCATCAATCCGCCTAAACTGCCACGTCCAGCGGGCGTTGTAGAGAAACTGGCGCAGGTCGAAGCGGTTGTCGTCGGGGGAGTAGGATTCGGCGTGGTAAGCGGGGGTGAGCACGGTCGCTTTGTGGCGATTGATGGCGTAGCTGCGGAAGAAATGCTTGACCTTCAGCGCCACTGCCTCGGGGGGCAGATGGTCCCATTCGTAGACCAGCTTCTCAAACATCGCCAACGGCCCATAGCGGTTGATTTTGCGCAAGCGACCAAACTGGCTCAACTCCTCATAAGTCATGCCCATATCGACTTCATCTTTTTGGGCATAGGATTCGGTGATCGGTTCTAGTTCGGCGGTGGGCGGGGCAGCCACAATTTCCGCCAGGATGGGATACCCTTTGTTCTCCGCCGCCCACAGCAAAAAGCGGCGCAAATCCACTTTGCTGATGCCGCCGATGGGGTTGATGTCGGCGCTGGAGTTGTCGTATTTGGTGAGATAACCGCGCAGCGCTTCATCGACGTTGCCTGTGCCTAGAACCAGCAGTGACCCAGAACGGCCGTTTACCCACAACAACAACTGCGCCAACAGATACGACAACACCATGCGCAGCCTTGCTTGAATATTCTGTAAGGCCACATTCTCCGCAGTTGTGCCGCCGTGGACTTTGAACTGGGGTGTTTTTTTGGTGATAGAGGTGAATAGGTGGATCACGGCCGTTACCACCGAATCAATCTTAATATCCAAATGAGACGCCCCCACCTCCTTTGCCAACTGCCTGGCGCGACGGCGCGTCTCCTTGGAACTGTTCTCCGTGCCCATGTAGCAGGTAAACAGCAGCCGCGAGGCAAACTCGGCCGCATCTGTGGGCAGATAATCATCATCCGCGCCCGTAATGCGACGGGCATCGGCGATCACCTGTTCATTGCCCTCAGCTGTTTCCGCCCCAGCTTCAGCGACCACCATCTGGCACATGATCCCCACCTGCGCCACCACCGCCGCACTGTCCGACCCACCCGACAGCGGCACAAAAAAGCCATTCATCCCCGACCGCCGCAAATAATCCCACAGCCACGCCGCTGGCCCATATGCAATCTCCTCCTCCGGCGTATGATACCGCGCTGCCACAACGGACGACGGAGCCTGAGCTTGTCGAAGTCCGACGCCTGCGCTCCGCAATCCGTAATCCGCAATCCGCAATCCCTCCCTCGTCAACTCAAAACCGACCACCACCCGCGGCGCCGCCGCCGATTCACTCGCCTGCACTTGCCGGCTGCCAATCGCCCCCCGATAGGAGCGCACCTCTTCCAGGTCGATGGTCGCCGTCACCACCTCCACATCCTTGGGGGAGAACTGGGAACCTTGGGCTACCAGTTCCCCGTTGACCGCAATCAAAGCACAGCCATCAAAATAGAGACGGCCGCCATCGCAGCCTTGTTGGTTGGCGTAGAGGTAGATGCCGCCCCCTTTGGCGGTGGCGTTGCGGATGAGGTCGATGCGGCGGTGGAGCTTGCGTAGTTCGTGGTGGGAGCCGGAGCCGTTGGCCAGAATTTCCACGCCGTTGAGGCCGAGATAGGTGTGGGGGCTGTCCACGGCGAACAGTTCCTCGCAGCTTTCAGAGGCCAGGACGGTATCCCGCGCCGCGATGGCGGCGTCGCCGAAGGGTACGGTGTCCTGGCCGGTGAGGGCGCGGATGGAACGGGGCAGCGCGTGATCTTCGACGGTGCGCGGCTGCTGCCAGGGGGCAAACCAGCGCGGTTCGCGGTAATTGCCATCGTCGGCCAGAATCATCTTGGGGCGGATGAGCAGGATGCGCCGGTTGACGACAAGGACGCGGCCGTTGTAGCGCACGTTTTTGTGCATGACGGGCATGCCGATGTCGCACAGGATGCCGTCGGTGAGGTCGCTGTCGAGGATACGCGCCAGACATTCCCAGGAGTGGCGCAAAGTGTCGCCTTCCAGGAAGGCGTCTTCGCAGCCGTAGCCTGGGATTTCTAGCTCTGGGCCGAGCCGGAATGTTGCCCCTCGTGCTTTGGCGATGCGGATGGATTGGCTGATGCGCGCCAGGTTTCCTTCAAAATCGAGGGCCCATTGGTTGAGGTTGCAGGTAGCGAGGGTGGTTAGTTGCATGAGGATCTCCTTGTAAAGGCAGAAATCAAAAGGCAGAATTTATGAGTCTTTTTGAGTAGATGTTTGTAAATTTTTCAAATATTCGGATGGTGATATAAATCGAGTTTCCAATGTTTCTTGTGGTAATTAAGTGTTTTTGGCTTCTACATTTCTTTCCTTCCGAACCTTTTTACTCATCTAAATACCACCCTTTAGGCAATCGACAATCAAATTATGAAGAAAGTATAACGAGAGGCTGGGAGAGTTACCAGTGCGGGGTGTTTAGCTGTGGTTTTGGGGGTAGGGGAAGAGAGGGGGAAACGGCCGTTATTGTGGAATTTATGGATCTGTTTAGAACGAAGTGCTGGGTTACTTTGCTTTGAAACGGCTGGCTAAGATACTGAGCTGCGAAAAGCTGATCGGTTTCAACAAAACAATATCTGACTGTGATCGCAATTCTTCAGCTTGCCGAGAATCTGCCGTCGTTAAAATTACAGAGACATCCACCAGCCGCTCATCATGTCGAATCTGGCTTAATAATGACCTGCCATGTATGCCTGGAAGATTTAAATCCAAAATGACCATTGACGGCACAATTTCGTTCAACCGGTTCTGGGCCACTTGCCCATCCAGAATTGACTCCGTATCATATCCAGCTTGCGACAAAGCTGCCGTAAAAACCAAATTTTGATCTTGGTGATCTTCAATGATTAAGGCAAGGGGTTTTGTGTTCAAGAGTCATCCTCCATTTGGGTTGCATGCAGGGGGAAAAACACAGTAAATGTACTACCTTTTCCAATTTTACTCTCAACAGTAACATGGCCACCCATGGCGGTTACCAAATTATGAACAATTGCCAGACCAAGACCAACACCGCCAAATTTCCAGCCACCACTCTCGTCAACCTGATGAAAAGAATCAAAAATATACGCTTGATTTTTGTCTGAAATGCCAATGCCCGTATCTTTGACCTGAACAGACCATTCGGTGCTGCTGGCGCGTTGACTGTGAATAACGGCCCCCCCGGTTTCTGTATATTTGATAGCGTTCATGACAAGGTTAGAGATGACCTGCTGCACTCTGACGGGGTCTCCTTGAGCAACTGAGGGCAAGTTGGGATTCATTTCGAGCTGCACAGTTAACCCTTTTTGTAGAGCTATGGGCAAATAATTAGAATAGATATCTTCAACGATTTGCCTTGGCGAAAAGCTTTCATTCCGTAGCTTTAATTTGCCAGATTCGATCTGAGATTGGTCTAGTAATTCGGTGAAGACTTGTTTGAGGACATGGGCATTATTGATGATACGTTGGGTAATGTCTTGCTGCTGCGAGTTAAGAGGGCCGTAAATATTTTCTTGCAACATCTCAGCCATACCCAGCACAGCCCCCAGCGGCGTACGCAGTTCGTGACTGATGCGAGCAATGAATTGGCTCTTGAACTTATTCGCCTCGGTGGCCTGTTCTGCCAGCGACTGAACTTCCTTGATCTCGACCACATACCGGCTTACCGCAACTTGGAGCGCACTGCGGATCTGTTCCTGTTCATCAAGGATGATGGTGTTGAGTTGTTGAATGAAACCTTGAATAATTTCATTTAGATAGGTTTCTATCAGATCCAGAGCTGGCAGAATCTGATCATTATCGAGACAAGCTAAAAAGAATCGGCGTGTCACCTGGTTTAGCTGCAGAACGGTCTCTTTGCTTAATCCCACCTGGCATAAGTGAATGCCGTGCTCCGTACCAGGCTTAGCCTCACGCAAGAAGTCAAGGAGCGCATCTACTTCAGCCGCAGCTAGGTTCTTCAAACTAGAGGGATGCACCCGCGTGTGATTGGTAAATAATGTTTGGCGTAGCGTTTGATGATACTGATTTACCAGATTGACGTGGTTTAGATTTACCAGTTCTAAGAGCAGAGCTAATAAAGTCTCGCCTTGTGGCTCAGATGTTTTTACTTGGGGCAATGTCAAGAATTAGCCTCAATTATTTAACTAAATATGCGCCGTAGCCACCACCAAGTGGGCCGAAAGCATCTACATCTTCTTGACCTAACTCACTTTCATCAAGGCCATGCCACTTGAGAAGAGGGATCCATCCTGATCTGCTAAGTTTCCATGGTTTGATCAAGGCTTCATAATTTTCGATAGTACGAGGATAAATACTTGAACCTAATTTGCTGTATAGTTCAGCTACTTGTTTAACAGCTGGACTTTCAGGATTTAAGGTTTGTGCATTAAAGACCAGACAACTATTAGTTTCGCTTCTTTCATAGAGATATTTCATGATGTTTTTAATATCATTTTCCTCAAGAAAACCAGAAACGCCCCAAAGTACATAGGCTACCTTTTTTTGTTCGGTTAATAGATGTGTGATCTTGTCATTTTCAAATAACTCGTTGGGGCGAATTGCATTGGCTTTAAAGTAATAGACATTAGGTGTGTCCCCCAAAATTTCATGAGCATATTCAACTGTGATTGGATCATAATCTGAATAAATGACGGTTGTGTCATTTGGGACGTTGTAATGAATATGATCTTGAGTTGGCAGTCCAGAGGCAAAATCAACAATGACATTATAGCCCTGCTTTTGACTCAACTCTATGGCGATATCTTGCAGCGCCCAACGTTGAAGACGCGTATATTTGGAACCATAAGGCATGAGTTTGAGCATCTGCTCGGCTGCTTGACGATCCACTTCAAAATTGTGGCTCCCACCAAGGTAATAGTCATACATACGACCTGCATTAGGTTTGCTGGCGTCGGCGATATTTTCTTGCGACATGGGGGTCTCCTTATCTTTTTTCTTATACAAAGTTAAAAATACAAAATCAAAAATACAAAGCTAAAGAAATTATAGCGGACTCAAAGTGAAACAACAAACCGGCATTACATTCGTATTGGTTTCATTTACTCGTTGCAGGAACATAAATTCCCTACCCCATCCCCCGCCATTCATCCACTAAAACAGCATATAACAATGTATCCCAATAGCGGCCATTGAAATAGTCAGCTTCACGCAGGCGGGGGGTAATTAGCTCCATTTGGCGTTTGTCCGTTGCAGCCAGTTCAAGGCGCCATGTCCCGCTGCATAGCCGCTGGCGAAACAGGCCGTCAACAAATAGCCGCCGGTGGGCGCTTCCCAATCCAGCATTTCACCGGCGCAGAAAACGCCGGGTAGAGCCTGGAGCATAAGATTGCCATCGAGCGAGGCGAAGGTAACGCCGCCGGCGCTGCTGATCGCTTCGTCCAACGGGCGCGGAGCAAGCACGGGAATGGGCAGGGCTTTGATGGCGGCGGCCAGTTTTTCCGGATTGCTGAAAGCTTCTTTGGCGACAAACTCGCGCAGTAAGCCGGTTTTGACCCCCTTCAATCCAGTCTGGCTTTGGATGTGGCTGGACAATGAACGGGAGCCGCGCGGCACAGCTAAACGGTCTCGGAGCCAGGCATCTGTGCGATTGGGGGTAAGGTCTAAATAGAAAATGGCTGCCGCGCTTGTGTCGCAGTAAGACGAGAGCTCATCCCGCACCAACGCCGAAACCGCATAAATCAAGCTGCCCTCTACCCCGGTCTCCGTGATGACAAACTCGCCCTGTCGTTTAAATGCGCGTCCTTGTGAATCGGTGAAAGAGAGAACGGCCGTTTTCACCGGTTCCCCCGCAAATCGTGTCCGAAAATGATCGCTCCAGGCCACGTCAAAACCACAGTTGGCCGGTTTGAACGGCGCGATTTCTACGCTACGCGCCGCCAGATAGGGAACCCAGGCTCCATCCGAACCGAGCTTCGCCCAACTGCCGCCGCCCAACGCCAAAACCACCGCTTCGGCAGACACGCTCAGTTCGCTATCTGGATGGGTGAAATGCCATGAGCCATCCTCATGCCAGCCTTGCCAGCGATGGCGCAGATGAAAAGTGACGCCAGCAGCTTGCAAACGGGCGAGCCAGGTACGCAGCAGCGGCGACGCTTTCATCTGTGTGGGGAAGATGCGTCCGGAACTGCCCACAAACGTCTCGATGCCCAGCCGATTAGCCCAGGCGCGTAAATCGTCGGGGCCAAAGGCAGTCAGCAGCGGTTCAAGTTGGGGGCGACGGTCGCCATAGCGGGTGAGGAATGTCTTAAAATCTTCGGAGTGGGTGAGGTTGAGACCGCCCCGTCCCGCCAGCAAGAACTTGCGCCCCACGGAGGGCATGGCGTCATACAAATCGACGCGCACCCCGGCCTGGCTCAAGACTTCGGCGGCCATTAGCCCGGCCGGGCCGCCGCCGATGATGATGGCGTGATGACTGCGGTTTAGAGAATTGGTCATACTGGTGGCAAGATTAGTTTGAATGAGAGATTTGGTCAATGGGGGCGAACAAGAAGTTCGACGTTTTAAAAAAGTTGAACTTTTGCGCTATTCCTCCGCCACCACGTAAAAGAAATCCCGCGCTGATTGGCGCAGGTAGCGGTCGATGGTGCTGTCCATGCCCTCGGGCAGAAGGGGTTCGGCGAAGGGTTCCCCGTCCTGGTAGCGGATGGCGGCGAAGTGAACCCAGGATTGGTTGATGTCGAGGAGGAGACTGTTGTGGGCGTGAACGGCCGTTAATACCTCAGCCAGCGCCGGCATACTCAAACTGGGGCCAGCCACAAAGTATAACACCGCGTTGTCGACGTCAATGCCCAGCGCCGAGCGCCACGTCACCACATCCCCTTCAATGCTGCTGCCCCAGGTTTTAGCCGAACCGTTGTAGACGCGCTCGGTGATGACGCCATCTTGGGTGATGAGACGGGCATTTTGTCGCCAGGCCGCATAAGGGCCGCCCCTGTCATCAATGCCGTTGCCCCACTCGCCGATGCGCACAGCGCCATCTTCACCGATGGTGACAGTGGCGTAACCATCTTTAGGGGGCAGCGCTTCCCGGCCGTCGGCCATGGCCCCATACGCGCCGTGTGTGCCCATAAAACCTCCGTTGAAGGTGGCCAGTAAATTGCCGGAGGCTTTGTCATCGGCGTTCATGAAACCTTGTCCGCGAGGGCCGCCGGGTAGAGCCGGTTCTTCAGCGCCGAGGACGTAGCGCAGGTCAGTCTGGCTCAAATCAAAGGCGACGACGGCCGCCAGGGCATACGGCCGTTCTGCATCAGGTTGCAAGAAGGTGCGTAAGGCCACAACGTCGCCGGCCTGGTTGGTGAGGTAGGGCTGCCACACGCCTTCGCCCACTAAATCGCCGAAGGGGGCGGCGGGGGGCAATGTCCATTGCGCGGGTGTGGGTGTGGGGGATGGTTGAGGAGTAGGTGTGGGAGGAACGGCCGTTTCCACCGGTTCAGGCATCTCATTTGTTGTTTCTAGTTGAGGAGTTTGAGGGGTAGCGGTTGGGGCAGGTGTCTCCGTCACATGGATGACAATTTCGAGGGGTTCGGTCGTGGCGGCGGCGGTTGGCAGTTCCCAGGGCGCTTCGGCTTCAGCCATGCCCGTGTTGTATTGCACTTGCTTGACATTATCCTGGAGGGTGAAATAGAACGCTTCCAGTTCACCCACCGCTTCTTTGCCGATAATGCCGCGTAAGGCGTTGGCTCCCTGGGCGGCTACGTTGGGGACAAAACTGATGACAAGGTATCCACCCACCAACAGCAGTGCAAGAAAACCGAGCATAATAAGTAAGATTGATTTTGGGGACATATAGTGGCGGATTCTAAATGAAAAAAAATAGAAGGCAAAAGCACGAAGCTTAGCTTGCCAGAATCGGTAAATTGAATTACGATTATACTATTAATGTAATTCATGGAGGTGAATGATGCGCAGCACTATCACATCAAGAGGACAAACTGTGATTCCGGCCCACATCCGGCGTTTGTTTGATCTGTCACCGGCGGATCGATTGGAATGGATCGTGGAAAACGATACCATTCGTGTTGTACCGGTTCGCGCCGACCCTATTGCCGCCTTTCGGGGGCAAGGCAAAGGGGGATCTGTTGAGCGGTTGTTGGCCGAACGAGAAGCTGACAAGGTGCGAGAATGAACCGCTATTTACTGGACACATCCGCTTTGTTGACTTTGCGTGATGACGAGTCGGGCGCGGCGCAAGTCGCCGATTTGTTGTATGCGGCGCAAACGGAGCAAGCTGTTTGTTTGGCTTGTTTTATGGCGTTGATGGAACTATTTTATCGTGTTTGGAAAGATGAAGGGGAGATCAACGGCCGTTTAGCTTACGCGCAAAGTCAGGCATTACCGATTCAATGGGTTCATGAAGAGGCACCGCTGTTGGAAAAAGCGGCGGAATTGAAGGCAACGTATGCTCTTTCTTTAGCTGATGCCTGGATTGCGGCCGCCGCCATTCTGCATGATGCGGAACTGATTCATAAAGACCCGGAGCTAATTCCTGTTCCTTGTCGGCAGCGTGTATTGCCTTTCAAATCTTAAACGTAAAGAGGGCATCGCCTGTAAAATTGCTTGAGAAAACTTCTCCGCTCTCCGCTCTCCGCATCTTTGCGGCAAAAAAACGATACATGCGCCATGTTAATCAAGTGTGCGGCGCTCTTGCTGTCCAATGAAAATTAGCGATTCTAAATCTTCACTGTCTTGGGCATTGTATTTGGAAACAACAGTGCGTACTTGATCGAGCGTTTCTTCACTTGCCCAACCCAACATCGTAGTAATATCACCCAAATCCCGACCGCGAGACGATGCCATCTTCATGAGGATAAGGTAGGGAAGCCCCAAAACTGGATAACCGGCTGAATCTTGTTCTGGTCGAGCCAGAGCCTCTCGTAGCCAGGGCTGACTGCCTAATAAAAGATCGATTTCCATCCCATCATCTGATTGCAAAACATACCCAGTAATTGCCAGGGGTTGCACAATTTCGTATCCGGCCGTTTGTAAACACGACAAGGCTGTGGCTTCATCGGCAGCGTCTATTAAAATGTCCAGGTCTTTGGTCATACGCTCCGGCATATAGGCGCGAGTAGCGACTCCACCAACGATAACCCAATCTATCGGCTGCAAAATCTGGCGTAAATCCGGCCAATCCATCATAGCGGTTCTCCTGGTCATGGCTGTATGACTGCTTCCTGTTCCGGGTTGCACGCGACGTTTTGCAATATCAATGAGCAAACGGCGGCGTTGGCGGGATGTGGTTGTTGATAGGTGTTGAGCGCACATAAGGTAATTATATCACACAGGTTTTGTTACATACGGAAAGTACCATAACGGCCGTTTCCCATCGGTGCATTCAACGAAGCAGAAAACGCCAAAGCCAACGCCTCTCTCGTTTTAGCCGGATCAAGAATGCCATCATCCCACAACCGAGCGGTGGCAAAATAAGGGTCGCTTTCGTGGGCGTATTTGTCCAGGATGGGCTGCTTAAAGCTGGCTTCGGCGTTGGCGATTGCTTCGGCTGAGGGGGTGTCGAGTTTGGCTAAGACGCGGTCTTGCCCCACCGTCCACAACACATTGGCGGCCGAATCCCCGCTCATGACGCTGATGCGGCTGTTGGGCCAGGTGAACAGGAAGCGGGGATCGTAGCCCCGTCCGCTCATGCCATAGTTGCCCGCCCCGTGACTAACCCCGTGGAAGAGGGTGATGCGCGGGACGTTGACGGTGGAAACGGCCGTTACCATTTTCGCCCCATCCTTCGCAATCCCGCCACTTTCATACTGCTGTCCCACCATAAAGCCCGTGATATTTTGCATGAACAGCAAAGGCGTGCCGCGCTGACCGCACAGTTGAATGAAATGCGCCGTTTTCTGTGCCGACTCGCTGAACAGCAAGCCATTATTCGCCACAATGCCCACCGGAATCCCCAAAATGTGGGCAAAACCGCACACAATCGTCGTGCCGTAGCGGGCTTTGAACTCGCTGAAACGGGAGCCATCGACCAGCCGCGCAATCACTTCACGCACGTCGTATTGGTGGCGCGGATCGGCGGGGATGATGCCGTACAGTTCCTCCGGATCATACGCCGGGTCTTCGGGGGTTTGCATGGCGACGGGCATCTGTTTGCGCCGATTGAGGTAGCTGGCGATTTCGCGCACTTTTTCCAGGGCGGCCGTCTCGTCTTCGGCAAAATGGTCAGCCACGCCGCTGAGACGGGTATGCACGTCCGCGCCGCCGAGGTCTTCGGCGGTTACTTCTTCGCCGGTGGCCGCTTTGACCAGCGGTGGCCCGCCCAGGAAGATGGTGCCGTTGTCTTTGACGATGACGGTTTCATCACACATCGCCGGAATATAGGCGCCGCCAGCCGTGCAGGAACCCAGCACGGCCGCAATCTGCGTGATTTGCTGCCCCGACATGCGGGCGATGTTGTAGAAGATGCGTCCGAAATGGTCGCGGTCGGGGAACACATCCGCTTGCAGGGGCAGGAACGCGCCGCCGGAATCGACGAGGTAGATGCAGGGCAGGTTGTTCTCTTCGGCGATGGTTTGAGCGCGGAGATGTTTTTTGACCGTTTCGGGGAAGTAGGTGCCGCCCTTGACGGTGGGGTCGTTGGCGATGATCATGCACTCCACGCCCTGTACGCGCCCCACGCCGGTGACGATGCCCGCGCTGGGCGCTTCCCCTTTGTACATCTCCCAACAGGCGAGGGTGGAGAGTTCCAGGAAGGGGCTGCTGTCGTCGAGCAGGGCTTCGATGCGCTCACGGGCGAGCAGTTTGTTGCGGGCGCGTTGGCGCTCGATAGTGCGTTGCGGTCGGTCGGAGGCGGCTTGCTTTTGCCGCTCGCACAACTGTTCGGCGAGCGCTTTGTTGTGGGCGAAGTTGTCTTTGTAGTCGGCGCTACTGGTATGGGTGTGGGAGATGATTTGGGTCATGGGAGTTGTCCTTTGGGTTGGAGATTAGAGATTAGAGATTGGAGATTCCACCAATCTCCAATCTCTAATCTCAATGTTTCTCCTAGTTAGGTGGGGGATACTGTTTTATCTATTTCATAGGGTTGCACAAGTATATCTGCGGGGATGCCCAGGCCACTGTTTAATTTGCGGATCATGGTGAGGGAAAACGGCCGTTTCTGCCCGCAAGCCATAATCTAATTCAGTTATTGAGGATATTGGGGGGATATCAGATGTTTTTCACTTGTATGGAATGTATATTCGGCTTCGCCCTAAATTCTTGTCCAAGTCAATCACGATTTCTAGTATCTGCGCGGCACATCGTTCCCGATAGCGTCTTTCCGATAAACGATCCGCATTGGCAACTGTCAAAACTGGCAGTGAAGTCAATCTATTTTCATTCCGAAGCGTTTGTTCTAAAGAATCCTCACCATCCATATTCCGGTTATTCGTGAACAAAATCATACCGTTTGCCTGAGCAAAACGCCATACATCACGGTCAGTGCTATTGGAAGGCAAGCCTATATCTCGAAAGGTGGCCAGTTCCATATCAACTATTTCAAGCCAGCCCATTTTGCCCAGTGTTCCCCATAAAGCTAATGCCTGACCCTCAATGTCATGGTCAACTAAAACGGTTATCATGCCTTTTCTAATTCAGCTTGCCAAGCTTTTAACTTAGCCCAAATTTCCTCATGTTCGGGTTTATGGGGCATGGCTGCAACTTTTTCTAAGTGTTCCCGATTGTATTCTGTCCAATAGCGGCGGTTTTCTTCAGCCTTTTGCAGGACAATCTGATACTCAGATTCAACTTCATCACGGTTGGCCTCAATATATGCTAAGACACCAGAGATTTGTTCATCCGTTAAATCAAACAAATCTTTAATCAGCTTGGGCGGCCAGTCTTGTTTGACGTAATCCATGATACTGTACAGCGTAATTCGCGTACCAGAAATTGTTAAACCGCGACCCGTTCTAATAACAATGTTTGGCGTTTTAGTTTTTTCAGTCATCTTTTCACCTACTTGCTCAAAGTGTACTTATGTAACCTATACACTATTTTACCATAGCCTCATTCATTATTTTTGATCAATCTGATTCCCTTTTACATCCAGATAATTTGAAGAGGATAAAATAACCTGCAAGATGCTTTTTACTTGCTCGTAATTATCCTCATCGACTTCAGAATATCGGACAAAATATGCCAGAAGGATGGGGCGCTGTCGAGTGATAAATGTCATTGTGTTGGGGAGACAAAACGGCCGTTCTGCCCATAAGCAATAATCTAATTCAGTTATTGAAGATATCTTGGGGGATAACGGCCGTTACTGCTTAACCTATCGCGGACTGGAGAACTGTGCCGCCATTTCCTACAAACCGTTGGTTTGCCGCTTAACCTGACAAATAAGACGGCCGTTTTACAAGCCAACGCATCCACTGACATCTCTGCCCAGTAAATAGAAGAGAAATGATGGCATTGGCAAAATCAACGACGGTCAAAGCGGTCTATCAACTCATGTCCACCCACATGTTTCAAAATGTAGGTGTTTCCCTCTTGTTGAAAGATACAGCGAAAATGGATGTCTACATAAAACTCCCAATGATCTGCTATGCGGTGGATTTGTAAAGAGGGGTGTTTGGGATACTCAGCTAAAAAGCGGAGTTGCTTATCGAACTTTTTCTGAATTTGCTTGGGTAATTTACGGTACTCTTCTCGCAATGTCTTTGTGAGGATGATACGAATATCATTCATGTAACCATGCAATTGCATCCTCAATATTATTTGGTTTCACTTCAATATATTGTTCATTCTCCACATCATCTTCTGATTTTCTAAGTTGCTCTTGCACTGCTTCACTATAGAAATAAGCATGACGGGCTAAAAATGCTTCAATTTCTTGGAAGCTACTATAACTAATGATCACTTCTTGGGTGGCTCCAGTGCTATCGTGAATAAATTTGATATTTGTATAATCAAGCAACATGATTTCTCTCCTTTTGTATTTATCTTGAGAATCCGTTAAATGCCTGTATCGGTTAGTATAACATAGATGGAAACTTGATAAACCAACATTTCCACATATTGTGTGGGTGTGACAAAACGGCCGTTTCTGCCCGCAAGCAATAATCTGATTCAGATCGCCATTACCCCATTTTCCTTATGCACGACGGCCAAAACTGCTTTGAAGCGTTTGCCGCCGACAGCTATGTCGGTTCCTGGTACGCCCACTAAATCGCCGAAGGGAGTGGCGGGTGGCAATGTCCATTGAGCGGGTGTGGGGGATGGTTGAGGAGTAGATGTAGGAGGAACGGCCGTTGGCAACTCAGGTATCTCGATTGTCAAATCTTCTGGCGCGGCCGTGGCGGTAGGGATTAGCGTGAAGGTAACATTTTATATTTGAAAACCACGTGTGGCTGGAATTACCTTTAAATTTAGATTTGTGACAAAATTGTTTAGCTTATCTGTCATTATTTGCCAATCCTCACTGCCCAGCGCTGAGCGCATCTGCTCCATATTTTCGGTGATGCCGGTCGCCAATTTTTGCTCACATTCGCCGTAGGTAGTATACCAAACCTGAATTTCCTGGATGCCCAGCCGGTTCATCGCCGGAATAAATTCGTGAACGAGAAATTCAAAATAATCGGATTCTGTCTCAGGGCGGATATCCCAGTTCATGATCAGTTTTGTAGACATAATTATCTTTGGAGAGCATGGATAAAGTTTCCTTAACCCATGCTGGCGCAGAAACGGTTCAGGCGCGGTTTGTCAACGCCTATATTCTTGGCGTTAGCAGCACAATTTCTGTCTCTTCTTTGAGGCTGCCAGCGCTGATTTTTAGAGTTTGTTCTTCTTTTGGCTCGGTGACGCCCATCTCTTTCAAAAAGCGATCAACGCTGTCAAGCTCAATGGTGAGGCCGGGCAGTTGATAATGCATGGGCACCACAATGTCTGGTTCCAGCATGGATACCAGTTCAGACGCCTGGGCGGCGTTGAGGCTGTTGCCGCCGCCAACCGGCAGGAGCAGCACATTGACTGCTTCCAGGGCGTCAATTTGGGTTTGGGAGGGCACTTTTTGCATATCGCCTAAATGAGCGATGGTCAGGCCGTCAAAGTCGAACATAAAGATGACATTGTTATTTGTTTTGGCGTCGGCGGAGGTGACAATGCCGGTGATGAACACGCTGCCAATTTCATATTCGCCGGGACCATTCAAGGTGTGCAGATGTCCGGTAATGCCGGCGTCATTATTGTGTCCAGGGGCGTCATGGCTGATGGTGACGACGTCTGCTTTTAGTTTGAGCGGCGGCAGGCCAATGGCTCCATTATAGGGGTCGGTTACAACCGTAGCATGTTTTCGTTCCGTAAAGCGAAAACAACTTAATCCATACCAGGTAATTTCCATATAAAACATCTCCTTTAGAGGCGTGAGTATACCTGATAATCTGATAAGGGAATAATAGTTTTGTCGAGAAAGGTTGTTCCTGGTTTAGATCAAATTCAAATAACGGGAGATTGTGACCTTGCCTGAGCGTTGGCGTTTAGAACGGCCGTCGGTACAATCCTGCTTATGACCTATTTAGAAAAATTACATGCTGTTCAAGAAAAGAATCATTCCTGGTTATGCGTGGGGTTAGATCCCGACCCGCAGCGTTTGCGCGTGGATGTGTTTAAGTGGGATGAACCGGTGCTGCCGTTTAACAAGGCGATTATTGACGCCACGGCCGATCTGGTGTGCGCTTATAAACCTAATTTGGGTTTTTATTTGCAATGGGGCGCGGCGGGTATCATCGCCCTGGAACGCACCATCGCCTATGTGCCCGCTCATATTCCGGTGATTTTGGATTGCAAAACGGGCGACATCGGCCATACGCAGGCAGCCTGGGCGCGGGGTCTGTTTGAGGAATGGGGCGTGGATGCCGTCACCGTCAATCCGTTTGTGGGGGCGGAAGCGGTGCTGCCCATGATTGGCGGCCGGCCGGACAAAGCGGTTTATCTGCTGGCGCGTACCTCAAACCCCAGCGCCTCTGATTTCCAGGGAAATTTAAGAGAACGGGAAGGGTTGTCGGCGGCCGTTATCCGCCAAAGCCAGGGTTGGCAAACGGCCGGTCATAAGGGGTATGTGGTGGGCGCCACGTACCCGGAAGAGCTGGCAGTGGCCCGCGAAATGGCGCCGACGGCCAATTTTTTGATCCCGGGTATTGGGGCGCAGGGGGGCAGTTTGGAAACGGCCGTTCGTTATGGGCCTGATGCGTTAGCCGGACCGGTGATCAGCGCCAGCCGCAGCGTGATTTACGCTGACTTGTCCCCTGATTTTGCGCAGGCGGCGCGGGCGGCGGCGCAAGCCTTGCGCGACGAGATTAACGCGGTGAGGGCGGGCTAATGCGTTGGTCTGGTTTGCCGCTGGGTTTTGTGCTGCCGCCGGGCGAGGTGCATGTGTGGCGGGCGTCGCTGGATCGGCTGGCCGCAGCTCGGGAAGCGTTTTGGCAGGTGTTGTCGGCGGATGAGCGGGCAAGGGCGGAGCGCTTTCGTTTTGACCACCACCGCCATCATTATATTGTGGGCCGGGGTGTGCTGCGTGGTATAAACGGCCGTTATCTGCAAATTTCCCCTGCTGCGGTCCAGTTCAGCTATGGCGAGTTCGATAAACCAGCCCTGGTCAATGAACCAGCTTTGCAGTTCAACGTTTCACATAGTCATGGCAAGCTGCTCCTGGCCTTTGCCTGGCAGACGCCCATTGGCGTTGATATTGAGCAGGTGCGGCTCCTAGATGATATGGACGCCATCGCCCGGCGTTTTTTCTCCGCCGCTGAAAATGAGGATTATGCCAATGCGGGCGCTGCGCCCAAGCCGGAACTTTTCTTCAACTGTTGGACGCGCAAAGAAGCGTTTATTAAAGCGGTGGGGGATGGTTTGTCATTTCCCCTGGCTGAATTTGATGTATCGCTGCTGCCAGGAGAGCCGGCTGCCTTGTTGACCGTGCGCGGGAGTGCGCAGGAAGCAGCGCGTTGGTCGATGCGGTCGTTTGATCCCTTTCCTGGGTATCGCGGGGCGTTGATTGTGCAAAGCGAGATGCCAGCATGTTTGTTTTTTGATGGGGATCAGATCGAGTTAATATAATTTTATGGCAGGGGATTGCCCGGAGGCATCACAGAGGATTCTCTCCTTTTTTGCCTCGCCAATCGCCCATTGTGCCGGAAACTCTCCACAGTATACACAATCAATGCCAGCCAAATAAACGAAAAGCCGATTAACTGGGTGCGTGAGAATGCTTCGCCGTAAACAAAGACGCCAATCAAAAATTGCAGAGTCGGCGCCAGATATTGCAAGATGCCCAATGTCGCCATGGTAACCAGGCGGGCGGAAGCGGCAAAAAAGAGGAGGGGAACGGCCGTTACCACCCCCGCCCCAATCAACAACAGATTTGTCGATACCGAACTGTGCCCAAAAGCGGCCGTGCCTTGCACCTCAAAATAAATCAATCCCCCCAGGGCAAACAAGAACAGCCACGCCGTTTCCAGAGATAAGCCTTCCAGTGAATTAAGGGCGGCCGTTTTGCGCAGCAGGCCATAAAGAGCGAAAGAAAAGGCCAATGTCAGGGCAATCCAGGGGAGAGAACCATAGGTCACTGTGAGATAAACGACCCCCCCCAAAGCCAACAAAACCGCCACCCATTGCCCCGTACGCAGTCGTTCTTTCAAGAAGATGTAGCCCAGCATGACATTTACCAGGGGATTGATGAAGTAGCCCAGGGCGGTTTCGACGATATATCCAGAGTTTACGCCCCAAATGTAGGTAAACCAATTGATGCTCAAGAGAACGGCCGTTATCAGAAACGTAATTAATATCCTCGGCTGCTTCAACACAGGCTGAATCCAGGCCCAACGCCGCTTCACCGCCAAAATAACGACCATGAAAAAGAATGACCAGACCATACGATGGCTTAAAATTTCGATGGGCGGCACACTTTGTAAAGATTTCCAGTAAATGGGCAGTAATCCCCAAAGTGTATAGGCGATAATACCGTAGAGAATCCCTTTATTCTTCATGTTTTGTCCTTTGAGACCTGGGAAAAGTATCTTCTCAATAAACTGGGAGATTACAAAAGTTTTGGCATCAGAGTGTTCATGCAAAGCTAATTCTGAAACTTTTGTAATCTTTGTCCCCAAATACTGAGATGTTACTGGGAAATTTTATCTTGTGGGATAGAGAGAGGAGTATAAAGGAAAACGGCCGTTTCTGACAAAACATCCGAATGCCTTGACTTCACCATCACCTTTTGTTACGATTTTGCTCCCACCATGAGAGCGCTCTCATGGTGGCGCGATTTTTCAAAATCGCATAGTAACGATACAGCCTGGCGAGGGCTGAGCATGTCGAAGCCCGGTTCCGCCTTCGACACGCTCTGGCTACACCTGAATAGATACGTCGCACGACAGATCTCCTTCAAACACAAAGGAAACCGCAAGTATGAGCGAACGTCTGACGTTAGAAAAAATAGGGGAAATGGCCGGCGTCTCCCGAGCCACCGTTTCCCGCGTGGTGAATGAGAGCGCCGGCGTGCGGCCAGAAATACGGGAACGGGTCTTGGCTGTCATTCAAGAAACTGGCTACCAGCCTCATTTGGCGGCTCGCTCTTTGGCGACCAACCGCATTGGCGTCATCGGCCTTATCATTCCGCGCATAGCGCACTCCCTCTTTGCCGACCCTTATTACCCACGCCTCATTCAAGGCATTACGCAGGTCAGCAATGCCACCGACTACCTCTTGTCGCTGTTTTTGCTGCATTCAGAAGATGAGGAGCAAAAACTTTACCCGCGTGTGTTGAGCCGGGGACATCTGGATGGCGTCATTTTTGCTTCATCACAGAAGGATGATCCCCTGATCTCCCGTCTGGAAACCAGCGGGATGCCTTTCATCGTCATTGGCCGACCGGCCGAAAACACCACCGCTAGTTATGTGGATGTGAATAATGAGACCGGCGCATATACGGCCGTTATCCATCTCATTCGCCAGGGATGCACCCGCATTGCCACCATCACCGGCCGGCAGGATATGAGCGCTGGAGTGGACCGCTTTGTTGGCTATAAAAATGCATTGAATGAACGGGGGCTGCCCCTGGATGAAGCGCTCATCATCAACGGCGACTTTGATGAGACTAAAGCTTATAACGCCATGCTGACTCTGCTGCCCCATCAGCCAGACGCCGTTTTTGTAGCTTCAGATGGCATGGCATTTTCGGCGCTGCGGGCGTTACACACGGCCGGGGTCAATGTGCCGGACGATATTGCCGTGGTGGGTTTTGACGATTTGCCCTTCGCTACCTCTACCCACCCATCGTTGACCACCGTCCGGCAGCCCATTCGCCGCATTGGCGCCATGGCCGCCGAAATATTATTGGACATCATTCAAACGGGGACTGAGCCGCCGCGCCGTATTATTTTGCCCACAGAGCTGGTGATCAGACAATCCTGTGGGGCTTTAAAGTAAATAAAAGGAGCCTGAACTCATGCGCTACGGATATTTTGACGACGAATCACGAGAATATGTCATCACTCAACCAGACACGCCTTTGCCCTGGATCAATTACCTGGGCAGCGAACAATATTTTGGCCTGTTATCGAACACGGCCGGCGGCTACACTTTCTACCGTGACGCCCGCCTGCGCCGCTTAACGCGCTATCGCTACAATGATGCGCCCCTGGATGTAAACGGCCGTTATCTCTACCTGCGCGATAATGACTCAGGCGAATTTTGGTCACCCAGTTGGCAGCCCGTGCGCAAAGATTTGCATGACTATACCTGCCGCCATGGCCTGGGCTACTCCACCATCGCCTCCACTTATGCCGGCATCAAAGCCCAAACCCGCTACTTCATCCCCTTGGGCGAAACGCTGGAAATCTGGCAAGTAGCTGTGACCAACGAGCGGGCTGAAGCGGCCGAGTTGTCCCTCTTCTCCAGCATCGAATTTTGCTTGTGGGACGCCAACGACGACACCACCAACTACCAACGCAACCTCAATATCGGCGAAGTGGAAGTAGCAGGCAATACCATCTACCACAAAACCGAATACCGCGAACGGCGCGACCATTTTGCTTACTTCGCCTGTTCCGCCGACATCGCGGGTTACGACACCCAGCGCGACACATTTTTAGGGGCTTATCGTGGCTATGACAATCCGGCCGTTGTGGAAACGGGCGTATCACAAAACTCCCATGCCCATGGTTGGCAGCCGATTGGTTCTCATCATGTCAACTTATCGTTGGCGGCTGGCGAGACGCGCAAAATCATCTTCTTACTCGGCTACCATGAAAACCGGCGTGAGACCAAATTTGACCCACCCGGCGCCCAAACCATCCACAAACAGACCGTCACGCCCATCATTGAGAAATATTTAACGGAAGATGCAGCAGAAGCGGCGTTTACTGACTTGAAATTGTTCTGGGAAAAATTGTTGAGTATTTATCAGGTGGAAACGCCAGATGATGATACCAACCGCATGGTCAATATCTGGAACGCTTACCAAAACATGGTCACGTTCAATATGTCCCGGTCGGCTTCCTATTTTGAATCGGGCATTGGCCGGGGCATGGGCTTCCGCGATTCTAATCAAGATGTACTCGGCTTCGTGCACATGGTCCCAGAACGGGCGCGGGAACGCATCATTGACATTGCATCCACGCAGTTGCCGACGGGTGGCGCGTATCACCAATACCAGCCGTTGACCAAGCGGGGCAATGATGCCATCGGCGGTGATTTTAATGATGATCCGCTGTGGCTGGTGTTGAGTGTGACGGCGTATGTGAAAGAAACGGCCGATTTCTCCATTTTAGACGAATTGGTTCCTTATGATAATCAGCCGGGCACAGAGACGCCGCTGTATGAACATTTGCAGCGCAGCCTGCAATACACCCTGGATCGACTTGGCCCCCATGGGTTGCCCTTGATTGGTCGCGCTGACTGGAACGATTGCCTCAACCTCAACACCTTCTCCTCTGAACCTGGCGAATCTTTTCAGACGACGACCAATAAAGAAGGCAAGGTCGCCGAATCCATTTTCATCGCGGGACTGTTTGTGTATGCCGCCAAAGAGATGGCGGCGCTGGCTGAGGCGCTGCACAAAGCGGAGGATGTGGCTGCCTATAGTCGGGCAGCGGCCGACATGGAAGCCACTACCCTGGCGCATGGCTGGGATGGCGCCTGGTTCCAACGCGCCTATGATGATTTTGGCGACAAAGTTGGCTCCAGCCAATGTGCAGAAGGGCAGATTTTCATCGAGCCGCAAGGTATGTGCATCATGGCGGGCATCGGCCGGAAGCAAGGGTATGCTACACAGGCGTTGAACGCGGTCAAAGAACAGTTGGCGACGGAGCATGGCCTTATGCTGCAACAACCTGCGTATACTCACTATTACCTGAACCTGGGCGAGATTTCCACTTATCCGCCTGGTTATAAAGAAAATGCGGGTATTTTCTGCCATACCAATCCCTGGATTATGATTTCTGAGGCGATGGTGGGCAATGGAGAACAGGCGTTTGATTATTACAAACGGATCAATCCCTCAGCGCGAGAAGCGATCAGCGAGATTCATCGCTGTGAGCCGTATGTGTATGCTCAAATGATTGCAGGACGCGATGCGGCCACATACGGCGAGGCGAAGAATTCCTGGCTCACTGGCACGGCCGCCTGGAATTATGTGGCGATTACGCAGTGGATTTTGGGGATTCGTCCGGCTTATGGTGGTTTGGAAATTGCGCCTGTGATTCCGGTAGAGTGGTCTGGATTTAGGGTGACGCGGCTATATCAGGGTGTTACCTTTGAGATTGAAGTGGTGCGGGAAGGGGCTGGAAACAAGGTGGCTTTAGTGGTTGATGGGCAGGCGATTGTGGGAAATGTGGTATCTATGCCGGCCGGCCCCCGTTCTACGGTAAAAGTGAAAGCTATTCTCAGCTAATATCAGCAAAAGATTGGTACAACTTTCAAATCGTAACCACATCCTCTGTTTTGCCATTGTTTTAGCAGGCGTTTGTCATTAACTCAGCGATTTGGTTTGTAGTTATATACGAGCGGTTACTCAGTGATCAACAAGCAGGGTATTGACGGACTTTTTAACATAGACGGCATTTTCTTTGCCGTGTATGGGCGTCCATACCTGGGCAAAAAATGGATTAAACGTAGCCCACTCAGCATGATTCCAGGCTTCTTCCTCGCAATGCGGACACCAATGGCCTGCTTTTAGAATGAGGTAGGGTGTTGCCTGAAAATCATGGCCTTTATAACATCGCCAACGAAGCGGGCTGTACAAATCTCCAGTTGTCATGCTTTCTGAAAGACAGGCGCCCCCTCTGTAGTTAGCAGCTTCCTCCATATCTTCAATATTTAGTTCAATCGTCGGTTTATCTTCATCATAACCATGGTCAAGAAAGGTTGGTTCTTTGCTTATGTCAAGAAGCTCATATCCTTCCTCCCAGGTTTTTATGGCTTCCTTCTTTTCAAGGGACCCCCAGAATGACTTAATCCAATCCGTTTTATGGCGCTGAAGCATCCAATCTGGCCCCCGTTCTTTTTTACGATTTTCATTCATGTTCTGGATAAGCGCTTCTTGCGTGGGCAGTAATCTGTTTAAGAAGGGGATATGTTTAATCAGCCGAATTTTCTTGTTGGTTCTTTCAAAATAGGCGTCTGGATCTAAAAACCTGAAATGGGTAATGGCCTCTAATTTGTCAGAATCCGTATACCATTGCCCATGAAAATTATAGAGAGCCTGGTCTTGCGGCTTGAACACTTTCTTGATGTCCACATCAAGATCTTGAAACATCTTTTGCAGTAGTTCATAAAAGGTAAACCGCCACTTTTCACCATTGCCGATGTTATAGACCTCTCTCCAAAACGAATCAGGCAGCCAATTTTCACAAACATTAGCCATAAGCCTGCCAGATTCTTCCGCTGTTGACCATTCCAACACATTGTTCAGATTCTGATGGAAAACGATGGGATCATTTTGAGCGATTTCATTCACGGGTAACATGCCGGATTGTCGCAAGACAACCCACTTTTTAAGACCAGATTCTATAACGGCTCTTTCAGCCGCGACTTTGGATACGCTATAGTAATCAAACATGGATACTTTTATCGGATCCCCCACACGCCCCCAATGAATGGGAGGGGGGCGATCACCCGTTTGGCCGACAGTGCCAATATAGACAAGACCAATGGTATCGGCGTTGGGCTGTTTCTTGATCGCCTTGATGATATGGAGGGCCGAACCATAGTTGACTTTTATGCACGCTTCAGGCTCCTTATCGGCCATGGGAGATACGAGCGCTCCAATATGCAGGACAAAATCTGCGCCTTTAACACAATGATCGATAATATTTGCATCTTTCATATCGCCATAAACAATTTCGACGGATTTGTTGTTTTTATAGCGCCTCACTTTTTTTCTTTCGTCAGGAGTATCAAGCACCAGGAGTCTGAGTTTGAACCTATCTGATCTGTTCAAAAATTCTTTGACTGTCTCTGATCCCATGTTGCCGGCGCCGCCAGTGATGAAAACCAATTTCTTGCTCATAAAGTGCCTCTGTCACTAAGTTGGCGTAATTTTAACATGATTGTTTGTAACTATACAGCCAGACGAGGGCTGAGCCTGTCGAAGCCCGCATCACCCCCTGGCGAGCCTGGTGGAAAACACGGCCGTTTTCGCCGGATAGGAAATGTTATCAGCCGGGACGCAGGCGACTGGCTACACCCATCAACTGTTGGCGCCGGTGATTGAGTGGAAATGATGACCAGTTATAAAATTTAGGGATGTGATGAGGGGGGTTAGTGAGCAGAGGGCAAGATGAAGTAAAACTCGCTGCCTTGCCCCAGTTGGCTGGTGACGCCTACTTCACCGCCCAGCTTTTGGCTGATGCGCTGCACAATGGAAAGCCCCAGCCCATGCCCTTCCACGCGCATTTCGCCGATGCGCATGAATTCCGCAAACAGGCGGCCGAGGTGTTCTGGCTCGATGCCTGGTCCATTATCTTTGACCCAATACCGACAACGGCCGTCTGCCATTATTTCTCCACCCAGTTCCAATTGGGGCGGCCGGCCGCCGTATTTCAGCCCGTTGCTCAAATAATTGACCCATATTTCCTCGACCCAGGGGGCGTAGCCCAGGGCGGTAGGCCATTGGGTATGCATACTGATTTGTGCCTGATACTCATCAATCATATAAGTGAGGCGATCCTGGGCGGCAAAGAGGATGGCAGCCATCTCCAGAGGGGTCGTCACCACATCCTGCTGGCGTACACTGGCCAGGAGCAGCAGCTCATCAATGATATTGGCGGCTTTGTTGCCCGCTTTTTGAATTTTGGTGAGGTTAAGGGCCTTTTCTTCATCAGACAGCTGGTGGTTGGTGGCTACCAAAAAATCGGAGAAACCCACAATGAGCGCCAGCGGATTTTTGAGGTCATGGGCGACGGTGTGGGCAAAGGCGTTTAGCTCGGCGATTTGCTCGTTGAGGCTTTTTTGCAGCTTGCGGATGGTGAGATGGGTTTGCACCCGGGCCAGCACTTCTTCATCGTGAAACGGTTTCGGAATGTAATCAACCCCGCCCAGGGCAAAGGATTTCACCTTGTCTTGCACATCGTCCAGGGCGCTGATGAAAATGATGGGGATGTCGGCCGTTTGCTCGTTGGCTTTTAACTGGCGGCACACTTCGTAGCCGTCCATGTCTGGCATCATCACGTCGAGCAAGATGAGGTCTGGTGGCGCGGATTGCGCCGAAGCCAGGGCAGTGCGGCCATCTCGCGCCGGCCGCACGATGTAGCCAACATTCGCCAACATCTGCGCCAGCAGGCGCAAATTGGCCGGGGTGTCATCGACGATGAGAATTTGATCTTGCGTCGTTGTCACAAACATTCCTTTAAATAACGAAGCAATAAACTTTATTGTGCAAAAACAAGAAAATCTGCCGCAGATGGATAAATCTTTTCTGGTTTGTCCAGGTTAGGATTCCAGAATGGAGAGTATTTTACCGTATTCAAATTCATCAGCCAGTTGTTGAAACTGATGGGCCAGGTCGGGCTGGGTTTCACTGATTTGGGCGATGAGACGATCCATTTCCCGCATATTGGTTTGCAGGGCAGCATTTTTGAGATTTTCTCGGAGAGCGGAGGGCAGGATGGCAACGGCCGTTTGCCATGCAGGCGCCCCATTTTTCTGGCCACTATCACCCTTTTCTGCTTCTTCCTCTGGCAGCGCATAGATATATTCAACTCCCAAATGGCGCTGCAACATCTCAAATACCAATTCCGTTTGCAACGGTTTACGCACAAAATCGTCAAAGCCACAGCTCATGATGCCGCCAATTTCTTCGGTAAAGATGCTGGCAGTGGTGGCGATAATGATGGTGTTCTGCCCATGCGGGTTGGCTTTGATCTGTTTGGTGGCGTCACAACCGTTCATCACCGGCATATGCAGATCCATCCAGATGAGATGTGGCGACCATGATTCCCAAAAATCGAGCGCTTCAAGGCCATCTTGCGCTTCCATGGTGGCAAAACCCAACGGCGTGAGCAGTTGCACCAGCAGTTCCCGGCTTTCGGGGATGTCATCGACAACGAGCAAACGATACTCAGGCTGCTCCGGTTTGAGGGCGATTATTTCCGGCGCTTTGGCTTGTTTTTGATTGACGCCCGTGATGACGCCAACGCTGATATGAAAGTGGAATAAAGCGCCATGCCCAGGTTTGCCTTGTACGTTGCGGGCGCTCATATCCCCGCCCAAGAGTTGGGCAAATTGACGGCTAAGAGCCAGCCCCAGGCCGGTGCCGCCGCCGGATTCGCGCCCGGCTTTGGCCTGCACAAATGCCTCAAAGAGGGTATCCAGCTCTTCCGGGTCAATGCCTGGCCCCGTGTCTTCAATGGTGAAGAGGAGGGTGGCGGGAGGTGGGGTGGAAACGCCTGTCCTGAGCGGCGTCGAAGTGGCCGTTTTCTCTTCCTCTTCCTGCGCATAATCCACCCGCAGCATTACATAGCCCGTTTCTGTGAATTTAAAGGCGTTGTTGAGCAGATTGATGAGAATCTGGCGCAGCTTCATCTCATCGGTGCGAATGTAACGGGGGATATCGGGATGGCGCTCAAAAATGAGGCGCAGGTTCTTTTCCTGAGCCTGTAAGGCAAACATCGCTTCAATGTCTGCCAATAAATTATACAGATCAAACTCGCGCTCGTTGACCTTCATACGGCCGGCCTCAATTTTAGACATATCCAACACCTGGTTGATGAGGCTCAACAAATGTTCGCCGCTGCGAGAAACGATCTGTAACTGTTCACGTATGCCGGGCGAAAGATCGTGGTCGCGTGCTATAAGCTGCGTATAACCCAGAATGGCGTTGAGCGGCGTACGCAGTTCATGGCTCATATTGGCTAAAAAGGTGCTTTTGGCCCGGTTTGCTGACTCTGCTTCTTCCTTCGCTGCTTCTAACTCAATTTGTGCCCGTTTTCGTTCGTCAATTTCCCCTTCCATCTGGTTGAGGGTGTGTTGCAGTGTGACGGTCATCTGGTTGAAATGTTCCCCGAGAATTGCCAGTTCATCACCGCTGCGAATCTCTACCGGCTGCGACAAGTCCCCTTCGCTGACGCGCTGCGTCGCTTTCACCATGTCTTGCAGCGGATCGGTGATGGAGCGGCTGAACAGCAGCGCCAAAACCAGGCCCAGTAAAACGGCGCCCAACGCCACCACCACGCCCTGGTCGCGCACCGCTTGGATTTTGGCGGCTAAGGGCAGGGTGGGGAGGCCCACACTGACCGCCCCCACTGTTTGGGCGCCCAGCATCACCGAACGGCCGGCAATTAGTTCATCTGCTCGCCAGTCGAACAAGGTGTCGCCGCTGGTTATGATGGCTTTGCCAAAGGAATCTGGTCTCACGTTAAACCGTTGGTCCGGGTCCAAAGCGTCGGCTACGATACGGCCGTCTTCATCGTAAATGCGGCCAAAAACCACCACCTCGTTCCGGCCTAAATCGACCATCATGTCGTTGAGGAAATCGGCGTCTAAGAAATAGAGGGAATCGGCGGCGCTGGCGGCGATGGTATCGATCAGCAGGATTGCTTGCTGCTCTAATTCCGCCCGAAAGGTTTGTCTTTCACGCCGGATTGAGACGAGGGTGACAACGGCCACCACCAGCACCACGATGAAGGTGATGGTGATAGTGAGTTTGAGAGCCAGCGACCAATTTTTCCAGACAGCTTGTTTCATTTGTTGGTTTGAGCCAGTTGGTACAGGCTGTTCATGCGTTCTAACGCTTTTTCCGCGCCTTCGGGGAATTCGGTAAATTCGGTGGTGAGGAAAATTTCCAGGGCGATTCGGCCAGCCTCGTCTTCGTCAGCGGCTAACAGGGTTGCTTTTATGGCGGCTTGCAGCTCTGGGGAAATAGTCGGCCCAATGAGGACAAGCTGCCGGGGTACTGCTTCGGTGCGGGCGATGATTTTTAATTCTGCTTGTGTTTCTGCGGGCAGACGGCCAAAGGTTACATCGTCGATAACGCCGACGGATACCTTGCCGCTGATGACCCATTGGATGGTGGTATTGTCGGCGGTGCTGAATACGTAGCCTACCTCGTCGGCAGAAACGGCCGTTTCCAGGCTAGATTTGCGTGTCGGGTTCATCCCGTTTTCGATGAGGAAGGCCAGCGGCAGCATGTAGCCAGAGGTGGAGAATGATTCTTCAAAGGCCACCATCTGGCCGCGTAAATCTTCCAGTTCCTCAATATCGGAGTCTGCTTTGGTAAAAAAGACGGAATAGTACTGGTCTACGCCGTATTTGAGGCGGCGTAAGATGGGGATGGCCCCTGTTTCCTGGCTGATGACCAGGGCCGGATAGGGGCTGTCGAAATACAAATCGACTTCGCCATTTTTGACCCATTGAATCATGGTCTCTAAATCAGGAGCGATTTTGACGGCTCCGGCGCTGATGCCCTGATCATTGAGTTGGGCGGCCAGATAATCGGCGATGGGCTGAGTGCCTTCGATGGTTTCCGCCGCTTCGTCTGAAATATCGCCAATGACCAGGACTTTGCCGACAGAGGTGATGGTCTCTACGGCCGTTTCCGGGGGAGGCGTCGGGATGCAGGCGACGATAAAGCTGGTTAAACTAAATAAGCTGAAGCTGAAGATGATAAGTGCAAGGTGTTTCATTGTTCCTCCTGGATTAGGCGTCTTTTTTACCAGAAATAATGAACAATGTGTGTGAAAATGTGCTGAATTTTTATGAAAAAAAGAATTTGGCCCCCATTGTGACACAAAACGGCCGTTTTGAGAATAGGTTTTTGGCATGTTCTGAGCAGGTGGTTCATTTGGATGTCTGCTCGCTTACAAAGAACAATCAGGACGCCATGAATTTATGTCAGGGTGATAAAAACTGTTAAAATCTATGCCATCGTTAGAATGTTCGTTTCAGCAGATAGGAGGACAGATCATGAGTGCAGACAAAATCTCTTCAGAAGGTGGCTCCGGCGGGCATCTTGATCATGAATGGCCGGATTGGCAAAAGCAGCTTGGTCTGTTGGTAATTATCCTGGCGATACCGCTCATTTTGTATTTTTTCAAACCCGTTTTTTATAATTTTGTCTATACCGTCATCATCGCTTTTTTGCTGGGTTACCCGATCAAACTCCTGCATAAAAAACTACCCTATCGCCTCTCCGTGTTGCTGGTTTATCTTCTATTTGTGTTGATTGTTTTTGTCGGGGTGATGTGGCTGATTGTTTCTCTGGCGGAAACGGCCGTTGCTGCCTTGCAAGGTTTGCAAACGGCCGTTAATTCCCTTATCCCCAGCCCAGACAACTTTACCATTGGCTCCTTCGATTTAGGCTTCATTTTGGAGCCTTTGCGTAAACTGGCAACGATTGGCAGCGGCATTTCCTTATTGACTTCGTCCGGCGTCATCGACATTTTCTTTCAGGCATTTAGCGTCCTGGCCAGCTCCTTAAGCAATGTCTTCTTTATCGTCATCGTCATGCTGTTTTTCCTTTTGGAAAAGCCGCGCACCATTACCACATTTGGCAATCAGCTTTCTGCGGAAAGCCGTCGTGAATACGCTATCCTGCTGACCCGCCTGGCAAATCTCTTTCAAAATTATTTGGTAGGCTCATTGCTTGTGGTGCTTTTTTACTGGGCATTGGCTACAGTGCAGCTATGGATCACCGGAGTACCCAACGCCTTTACCTATGGTTTTATCATTGGCCTGCCTAATTTCGTCCCCAACGTGGGCGGTTATTTTTCCATCATCCTCATTTTCTTCATTACGCTTTTTGCTGGCTCAGATACCATTTCTATGAATCCATTGCTATTTGCCTTTTTAGAAATGGCCGTATTTATGCTGCTTGCCGGCATCGCATATTACTTTATCAATGTGCGTATTTACTCCCGCTCCGTAAATATTCCGGTATGGTTGCTGCTGTTTGGCATCGTGGCTTTTGGCACCGCCTTTGGTTTACTGGGTATTATCGTGGCCGCCGCCGCTATCGCCATGGTGGGCGAACTGCTTCAATTCATGCTCAAAAAAATTCACGGCAAGGACCCCTATCCCGGCATTCCAGAGACGGGGCTGTTTACGGAGAACCAGGCATTATTAGAAGCGGGAAAGCAGCAGAAAGGGAAAAAGTAGCGGACGTTAGCTGGTTTGGGGCGACGAGTTCGCCTGTTTTTGACGGGCTTGCCATCCCCAGGCAAAAAGCAGCCGCCAGATGAGGATAAAAGCGCCGGCCACCAGTAGCGTCAACAGCATGAAAATGATCGGAATGGTGGCGCGTCCTAATAGAAATGCTCGCAGTATCAAGCCGAATGGCGCGGCAATTAACCAGGCGTTTAGTCCGCTCGTTAGCAAACTGCGTATTGTGAATACATCAGCTTTGGGATAGGCGTGGACGATGAAAGCCACAACCAGCCAGGTGATAAGAAAGGGCGCAGCCGACTTTAACAATCCCAGCACCGGGTTATTGACATCCATCGTGTCATGATCTTGTTGTCCAATGAAGACAAACAGCAAAATGGCGAGCAGGTCGCCGGTCAGCAGTACAATGCGAAAAATATTATTTTTTGGTGGGGTCATAAAAAGCCTCGTTGTTTGAATCTGCACCGATTGTATCGGCATTCAAAGAAAAATGCAGCGTGATTTATCAACTGGCGTCATGGAGCGCGGTCTTCCAGACCGCAAAGGGCGGACAGGCTGTCCGCGCTCCCAATGTGTCAACTGGCGTCATGGAGCGCGGTCTTCCAGACCGCAAAGGGCGGACAGGCTGTCCGCGCTCCCAATGTGTCAACTGGCGTCATGGAGCGCGGTCTTCCAGACCGCAAAGGGCGGACAGGCTGTCCGCGCTCCCAATGTGTCAGCGGACAAGCTGTCCGCGCTCCCAGTTACGAAGGGGTGAAACATGGATGAGATGAAAACAGATGAATTACGGGCACGGTTAACGGCCGTTCGTCACAAATTATCAGAATGGCAGGTAGCAGGCATCCTCGTCAGCAGCCCAGAGAACCGGCGCTGGTTGAGCGGTTTCACCGGTTCTTTTGGTTACTTGTTGGTAACGGCCGAACAAGCGCTGTTGGCTACCGATTTCCGTTATTGGGAACAGGCGGCCCGGCAATCGCCGACCTTCACCTTGTTTAAGTACGAGCGTACCGATGAAGCGACCCTCAAATTTTTGCAGGCAGCGGCCGTTTCTACCATTGGCCTGGAGGCGGAGTCAGTCACGGTGGCGGACGCCGAACGGCTGGCAGGCGTGCCCGGTATCACCTGGAAGCCGCTGCCGGAGACCTTTGAGCCGCTGCGAGCCATTAAAAGCGCTTCTGAACTGGCGAAAATCCGGGCAGCGGCGGCCATTACCGACCAGGTGATGGCCCGGTTCCCCCAGATCGCCCGTCCTGGCATGACGGAGCAGGCAGCGGCCTGGGCGTTGGAAAAGGGGATGCGCGAAGCCGGCGCGGAAGCAATGGCCTTTGATGTCATTGTGGCTTCTGGTCCCAATGCGGCGCTGCCCCACCACCATCCCGGCGGCCGGCTGTTGCAAGCGGGCGACCCCATTATCGTAGACATGGGCGCACAGGTGGATGGCTACAAGAGCGACATGACCCGCACCTTTTTCCTGGGGGAACCGGACGAGCAATTTTGGTCGATTTATAATGTGGTGTTGGCGGCGCAAACGGCCGTTCTGCAACACACCACACCAGGCATGAAAGCAACGGCCGTTGACGCCCTGGCCCGCGATCTCATCAAAGAGGCGGGGTATGGTGACTATTTTGGGCACGGTTTGGGTCACGGCCTGGGCCTGTTTATCCACGAAGCGCCATTTATGACCCACCTGCCTCGTGGTGAAAAATACAGCCTGGAAACCGGCATGATCATGACCGTCGAACCGGGCGTCTACTTGCCGGGCTGGGGCGGGGTGCGGATTGAAGACCTGCTCCTGGTTACAGAGAGCGGTCTGGAAACCATCAGCCAATGCCCCAAGCAGCCCGCCATCCCCCTTGGTTGAGCGCAACCAATCATCCTCTTCTCCCGTAGAGGCAAGCATAACTCGATGTAAGATTGCTTCAATCTTTGACTGCACCGAAAAAACTAACCGCAGAGAGCGCGGAGGGCGCGGAGAATTAAAAAAACCAGAGTACCTCTCTGCGATCTCTGCGTCCTCCGCGGTAAAAAAGGGCTTTTTTCGGAGGACTCAATCTTTTGAGAGTGGAGCAATCTAAAAAGGCAAGGACATCTAACCGATGAACGAAGAACAAGGCATCAACTGGCGGGACATTAAACAGACATTGAAGAGCCAGGCCATTATCTTGGGCGGCTTTATCCTCTTTATTTGGCTGGTCGAGATCGTGGATTGGCTGTTTTTTCGGGGAGCGTTAAACAATTTTGGCATTCGCCCGCGAGAGATTGGCGGGTTGGAAGGCATTCTGTTTGCGCCGCTGCTGCACGGCAGCTTTGCCCACCTGATGGCAAACACCTTGCCCCTGCTGGTTTTGGGCTGGTTCGTCTTGCTGCGCGGAACCCGCACCTTTATCACCGTGACGCTGGTGGTGGTGCTGGTCAGCGGCCTGGGAACCTGGCTGATCGGCCCCACGGGAACCACCCATATCGGGGCCAGTGGCCTGGTATTTGGCTACTTTGGTTATTTACTGCTCAACAGCTGGTTTGAGCGCAGCCTGAGCGCCGTGCTCTGGGCCGTGGGCGTCTTTTTCTTGTATGGCGGCTTGATGTGGGGCGTCCTGCCGCAGGGAAACGGCATTTCCTGGCAGGGGCATCTCTTTGGCTTTATTGGCGGCGGCGTGGCGGCTTATCTGCTGGCAAAACGCGCCGACGATGATGGGCATGATCTGCTGGATAGCGATGGCATTTTGCGTATTCGTGAAGATGATTTATGGTAAAGGCGCTTCTTGCCAGGTTTGAGGAGGGTTTGATGGCGAGTTTAAAGTTTGAGATACGGCCGGGCGCATATTACGATTCAGTGGTGCTGATGCAATTACAGCGGTCGCTGGCGGCGCTGCCGGCTGTTCTGGATGCCGGGGTGATGATGGCCACGGCCGCCAACAAAGAGCTGCTGCAATCTTCTGGCTTGTGGCCGGAACCATTGAATGCTACAGGTTCAATCACCCCTGATGATCTGCTCATTGTGGTCAAGGCCGATACGTTTGACGCGGCGGAAAACGCCTTGTCACAAGTAGACGACCTGCTTAAACGCCGGGGCAGCAGCGCCGGTCAGAGCTTCCGTCCGCGCAGCCTGGATTCGGCGGCGAAGGCGTTACCGGCCGCCAACTGGGTGTTGGTTTCAGTTCCGGGCCGGTATGCGGCCGGTGTGGCCCGTGACGCCCTGCGCCTGGGCAAACATGTTTTCCTCTACAGCGATAACGTGTCTCTAGCGGATGAAGTTGATCTGAAACAGCAGGCGCAGGCTAACGGGCTGCTGGTGATGGGGCCAGACTGCGGCACGGCCGTTATCAATGGCGTCGGTCTGGGGTTTGCCAACCGGGTGCGGCGGGGCGCTGTTGGCCTGGTGGCCGCTTCGGGCACTGGCTTGCAGGCGGTGAGCAGTCACATCCATCAACTGGGGGGTGGTCTGTCTCAAGCCATTGGCGCTGGCGGGCGGGACCTATCATCGCCGGTGGGCGGCGTGACCACCCGGCAAGGTTTGGCGGCGCTGGCGCAGGATGAGGAAACGGCCGTTATCATCCTCCTCTCTAAACCACCCGCGCCAGAAATAGCCGCCAGCTTGTTGGCGGCCGCTCAAACTGCGGGCAAGCCGGTGGTGGTCAACTTCATCGGCTACCCGCCGCCAGCCCGCCAATTAGGGAATTTGTATTTTGCCCATACTGCGTGGGAAACGGCCGTTCTCGCCCTGGAATTATCCCATAAACCAGCCACTTTACCCCCGCGTCCGCCGCAGTTAAAAGGCTTTTTGCGCGGCCTGTTTTCCGGCGGTACGCTGGCGTATGAAACCTTGCTGGGCTTGCAAGCCGTCCTCTCCCCGCTTTACGCCAACGGCCCCATCCATCCTGAACAAAAGCTGGCCGATCCGCTGGTGAGCCAGGGCCACACCATCCTGGATATGGGCGCAGATGGATTTACCCAGGGCCGCCTGCATCCCATGATGGACAACGATTTGCGCATCCGCCGCTTGCGTCAGGAAGCCGCCGACCCTGAAGTGGGCCTGATTGTGCTGGACGTGGTGTTGGGCGAAGGCGCTCATCCTGACCCGGCCGCTGAGTTAGGGCCGGTGGTGGCTGAAATTACTGGGGGGAAACGGCCGTTGCCCGTGATCATTGTTCTCATCGGCACCGATGAGGATCCGCAGGACAGGGCCGTCCAAATTGAGAAACTGAGGGCAGCCGGGGCCGAAGTTTTCAATGATACCGCCAGCGCCGTAGCCAGGATCAGCCAACGAATGCAGCCCACGCCGCCCGTATTAAAGCAGCCGGTCGATCTGGCGGCGTTTAAAGCGCCGCTGGCCGCGATCAATGTGGGGCTGGAATCCTTTTACGACAGTCTGGTAGCCCAGGGCGCTCCGGCCGTGCAAGTGGAATGGCGACCCCCGGCCGGCGGCAATGAGAGCATGATGGCGCTGCTGGCAAAAATGAAGGCGAGAGATTAGTGGTCATTTCATCGGATACCATGCCATTTTATTATTTCTCAGGCAGCATATAAGTCACTTGGTAACAAAGATCATTGGAATCAGAGTCAAAAAATAACCAACTGAAGCCAGTCTCTGCCAAATGGATTTGGTTAGGCAAGGATGTGTCAAATTCTGGACGATAGACATCAGGTTCTATGCGGGTCAATTTTTCAGGTGGAACAGGGCTATCTCCGAAAAGTGGCGCGAACGTGATTGTGTCGCCATTTGGGGAGAAAGTCCATGTGAATTCAGAGATCCCTTCGATCAATCCAGGACTCTCCCCGCAACCCTCAACAAATTCATAGGTACGAACGTACTCATGCGTCCCTTCATTGGCGCATTGGGCGGGAGTCAACCCTTCTGAGCAGGTTGATGTACATGCAGAAGCGGACAACAATCCGAGAAATATAACGATGAGCAATATGGAGGCATTTTTCGACTGTAGAGGGATTAGAATATGGATCTTGTAACGATCCCTCTGAAATGGACTTTGGCCCCGGATAGCCACTTGGTTAAGTTTGGCCTGCCAGTGATCGTAAAAGAAGTTTTTCATTTTGACCTCCCACATTATGCTTATCTTTTGGGTGAATTACTATCTTTATGCTAATCCGTATTTCTGCGCAAAGGCCAGCAGCGCCTGCTCAAAAATCGACATGGGCGGGCGCACCAACCCTGCCCCCACCTGGCCAATGCCCGCTTCCTTGTGGGCGATGCCGGTGTTGATGCGCGGCGTGATGCCCAGTTCCACAATTTTGCGGATGTCTGTGCCGGTGGGTGTCCCCCGAAAATCGAGCGCCGGAATGGTGAAATGGCTGTGTTCCGCCACCGTGATTTCATACATTTCCAGGGTGGTATTCAGGGCGTCCTGGGGTGTGCCGCTGATGAAGGTGACGATAGCGGGCGCCGAAGCCATGGCATAGCCGCCAATGCCGGCCGTTTCCGTGATGGTGCTGTCGCCGATGTCGGGGTTGGCGTCGGCGAAGGAGAAGCCGGGGAAGTAGAGGCCATCGGGCACTGCGGCCGGGCCGGTGAACCATTGCTCGCCCAGGCTGCTGACGCGGATGCCAAAGTCTGTGCCGTTGCGAGCCATTGCCGTGATGACGGTGCTGCCTTCGACGCCATGGGCGGCGTCGGCCATCGCTTTGCAGGCGGCCATGACAGGGTTTAACACATTCAGAGCATTGTCGCCCATAAACTGCATGATGGCAGCGGCCGTTGCGCCGTTTGGGGCAACGTTGGCGATGGCGGGGGCTAACAGTTTGAGAAAGAGAATGGAGCCAGCTTTGTTGCGATTATGCCCTTCGTCGCCCATGTGGAGCGTTTCCGCCAGGAGCGCCCGCATGTCGATGCCGTTCTCCATGCTCGCCAGCGCCTCGGCCAGCAGCGGCCCCATGACGTCATTCATCCAGCGCAGCCTGGCGATGACTTCTTCGCTGTAAGCGCCGTAACGCAGCACTTTGCCGTAGCCTTCGTTGAAGTTGGCATACGCCTTATTGCCATGGGTGATGTTCTCAATTTCATATACCTTCATAGAACTGGAAGTGACGCCGGCCATCGGTCCCACAGCGTGGTGGTGGTGGCACGGTTCAAAATCAATTTCGCCTGCTTTGACCATACGGACGGCTTCGGTATCATCTTTTGCCAGCCCTTCAAAGATGAGGGCCCCAATGACGGCTCCCCGCAGCGGCCCTGACATACGCTCCCAGCCGATGGGCGGCCCGGCGTGCAGCAGCAGGTTCTCGCGCATCCCGGGAATGACATCTCGGGCGGTGGCTACCCCGGTGAGAATGGGGCGGGCGGACATCATATTGGACACGGCCGTTTCGTTTGCTTGTTCAATGTTTACCATGGGAACTCTCCTGTTTTTGCGTCATCACGGTTTGTGTGCGGCGATTATAACATATCGGAAGGAGTGGCAGAGGATGAGCCGCCAATCTCTTTACACAGATGCCTTTGTCAGGGAAAATGAATAAAATGATGAGGCGTCGCCTGAAACGGGGCGCATCTACCTTTCACTGATATGATTCGGAAGGGAGAGTTCTGGAAAACTAAAACAGGAGCAGTATTGATGGTTGACAACCACAAACCACATATCGTTATCATTGGGGGCGGCTTTGGCGGCCTCAGAGCCGCTAAAGCGCTGCGGGGCAAACCGGTGCGCGTCACCCTGCTGGACAAACGCAACTTTCACCTTTTCCAACCACTGCTCTACCAGGTGGCGACCGGCGGCCTCTCTCCCGGCGACATCGCTTATCCTTTGCGCTCGGCCCTGTCCAAAGCGAAAAATGTGCGGGTGCTGGCGGCGGAAGTCGTCGATATTTTGCCGCAGGAGAAGCGCGTCATCTTGCGTGATGGGGAATTGGCTTACGACTACCTGATTGTAGCGGCCGGAGCCACCGATCATTATTTTGGGCATGACGACTGGGCGGCCGCTGCGCCAGGGCTTAAAACAATTGAAGAGGCCACCGCCATGCGCAGCAAAATCCTGTTGGCCTTTGAAGCCGCCGAACGGGAAACCGACGCCCAAAAACAGCGGGCCTGGCTCACCTTTGTGGTGGTGGGCGGGGGGCCAACTGGCGTGGAATTGGCCGGGGCCATCGCCGGGTTGGCCATGGAGACATTGGTGGGCGAATTCCATCACATCGACCCCCGTGACGCGCAGATTGTGTTGGTGGAAGGGCTGTCGCATCTCTTGAGCAGCTTCCCGGCAGAATTATCGGTCCAGGCAGAAAAGACGCTGGTCAAACAAGGCGTTCTGGTGCGCACCAACACCCTGGTGAAAGAGATAGAAGGCGCCCGCATTTTGCTCCACGATCAAACGACGGACGAGGAAACCCACCTCACTGCGCAAACTATTTTATGGGCGGCCGGCACGGCCGCCTCTCCCCTGGGCAAGGCGCTGGCCGGACACACCGGCGCCGAACTAGATAGGATGGGGCGGGTCATCGTGGAGCCAGATTTATCTATTCCCGCTTACCCCACTATCGCGGTGATTGGCGATTTGGCTCATTTTGCCCATCAAACGGGCAAGCCCCTGCCCGGCGTGGCTCAGGTGGCTATGCAGCAGGGTCAATATGCGGCCAAAGCCATCGTGGCGCGCCTGGCCGGTGAAGAACTAAAGCCGTTCCATTATAAAGACAAAGGGATGCTGGCGGTGATTGGCCGCAATGCGGCCGTGGCCGATTTGGGATCGCTGCATCTCAAGGGCATCCTGGCCTGGTTGATTTGGCTGTTTGTCCACATCAATTTTTTGATCGGCTTTGACAACAAGGTGATGGTACTCATCCAATGGGCCTGGTATTATTTAACGCGAAAGCGCGGGGCGCGGTTGATTACAGGCCAGCATAAATGAGACTGGAGCGCGGACAGCCTGTCTGCCCAAAGCGGACCGGCTGTCCGCGCTCCTAATGGCGAGGTTCCTATGCCTGATCACAATAACAAATGCCCGGAATGTGGACGCCAGTTGTTTTTTGGCGGCGACGGCCGTTCCCGACAATGCGAGTTCTGTGGTTACAAACAAACCATCCACAAACCCGTGCCCTCGCCCGCGGAGATCGCCCGTACCGTCAAATACGCCGCCCGCTTTACCCGGTCTGACGCCAGGGAAGATGTTTCTTTTGGCGTCCGCACCTTGCTGCTGCAAGGCATCGAGGCAGCCAAAGAAGGCCATGCCGCCGATGCGTATTACTACCTGGAATGGGTGCTGCGCAGCGAGGCCAGCGACGCCCAGTACGCCGACGCCTGGCTCTGGTTGAGCAAGATATACGACGAAGCGGCCGATAAACGGCTTTGCCTGGAACATGCCCTGGCTCACCAACCTTTGAACCCGATAGCCCGGCGCGGCATAGCGGTGTTAGACGGCCGTTTACAAGCCGACGAGATCATCGATCCCAACCAACAAAGAGAGCGGCCGGCCGCCGGTAGCGACCCCCAGGCCGTCAAAACCGAACAGTTCCAATGTCCGCGCTGCGCCGCCCGCATGAACTACACCCCGGACAACAAAGCGCTCGTCTGTGAATTCTGCCACTACCGGCAGGAGCTGGACACGCCCGAAGCGCACGTCCAGACAGATTATGGCATCGGCGGCATTGAAAAAGATTTCATCGCCGCCCTCTCTACCGCCAAAGGGCATTCGCAGCCCGTCGCCATGCGTTTGCTGCAATGCATGGGCTGCGCCGTCGAATTTGTGCTGGCCCCTGAAACCCTCTCCCTCACCTGTCCTTACTGCGATGCCGTCTACGTCACCGAAACGGCCGAAACCCGCGAGCTGCTGCCGCCTCAGGCGCTCATCCCCTTTGCCACCACTCAGGACGACGTGAAATTGACCTTACGCGCCTGGGTGAAACAGCATAAAATTGAGCGCCCTCGCGTGTCGCCCATCGTGGGCATGTATGTGCCGGTGTGGACCTTTGACATTGGCGGTGAACTGATCTGGCGCGGCTTCCAACGACGTGGTGACAATTGGGTACAGGTTTCCGGCAGCCATCACCTGCTGCGAGATGATGTGCTGATACCGGCCACGCAAAAACGCTCCAAACCGCTGGGGCCAGCGATCCACGAGTTTGATTACGATGGCCTGGTGGCCTACGACAGCCGCTTCCTGGCCGATTGGCCGGCCGAGCGCTACCAGTTAACCCTGGCCGAAGCCTCATTGCAAGCCAGAAAGCAGGTTGTCACCGACATTCGCCGGCATTCGCACCAGTTGACCGACGGCGAGAGCATCAAAGATTTTTCGCTCAACACCATGAACATGGTGGTGGAAAGCTACAAACTGATCCTGCTGCCGCTGTGGCTCATCCACCTCCAGGTGGATGATGCCATGTATGATGTGGTGGTGAACGGGCAAAACGGCCGTGTGTATGGCGAACATCCGCAGAGCCTGGCCGGTAAGCTGTTCTCCTGGATTAAGCAGTGAACAGTGGACAGTGGACAGTGGACATTGATCACTGTTCACTGATTACCGTGCCGTGTGCGGGGGCCAGTTGGGCGGAGAAATGGCGCAGCACGGGGGGGGCGGCCACCAGTTTGACGCCGCGAATGCGATCCTTCAGGCCGTTGACGTGCAAAATCACCTCTGCCAGATAATCGACGTGGCTTTGGGTGTAAACGCGCCGGGGGAAGGCCAGGCGCACCAGTTCCATGGCCGCCGGTTTCTCACTGCCGTCCGGCTGCTGCCCAAACATCACCGAGCCGATCTCCACGCCGCGCACCCCTCCTTCCAGGTAAAGCGCCAGCGACAACGCCCAGGCAGGATATTCCGATTGCGGGATGTGGGGTAACATGCTTTTGGCGTCGATATAGATGGCGTGGCCGCCCGGCGGCTGCACGATGGGCACACCGGCCTGGGTGAGAATGTCGCCCAGGTAGGCCACGGAGCGCAGGCGGTATTGCAAATAATCCTCGTGCAGCACCTCTTCCAACCCCACGGCAATCGCTTCCAAATCATAACCGGCCAGGCCGCCATAAGTGGGGAAGCCTTCGGTGAGGATGAGCATATTTTTGCAGGTTTGGGCCAGGGCGTCGTCGTTGAGCGCCAGGAAGCCGCCGATATTGGCCATGCCATCCTTTTTGGCGCTCATGGTGCAGCCATCGGCGTAGCTGAAGATTTCCTGGGCGATTTCCAGCGGCGTTTTGTCGGCGTACCCCGCTTCACGCAGCTTGATGAAATAGGCGTTTTCGGCGAAGCGGCAGGCGTCGAGGAATAGGGGGACGCCGTGACGGTGGCAGATTTCGCTGGCGGCGCGGATATTGGCCAGGCTGACCGGTTGGCCGCCTCCGGAATTGTTGGTGATGGTGATCATCACCAGGGGCACTTTGCCGGGGTTGTCATTGAGGGTGCGCTCCAGGGTGTCGAGGTCGATATTGCCTTTGAAGGGCAAGACGATCTGTGGGTCGCGTCCTTCCGGGATGGGGATGTCGAGGGCCACAGCGCCGCGATACTCGGTATTGGCGCGGGTGGTGTCGAAGTGGGTATTGTTGGGCACAATGTCGCCCGGTTTGAGGGTGGAGCCAAACAAAATGCGTTCGGCGGCGCGGCCCTGGTGGGTGGGGATGACATGTTTGAAGCCGGTGATATCGCGCACGGCCGTTTCAAATTTGTAAAACGAGCGACCGCCGGCATAACTCTCATCGCCCAGCATCATGCCAGCCCACTGCGCCGACGACATGGCGCCCGTGCCGGAGTCGGTGAGCAGGTCAATGAGCACATCTTCCGCTTTGAGCAAGAAGAGATTGTACCCGGCCGCTTGCAGGGCGGCTTCTCGTTCGGCGTGGGTGGTGTGGCGGATCGGTTCAACTGTTTTGATACGGAATGGTTCAATAATGGTTTTGAAGGGCATGGCTTTCTCCTTATATTATTAAAATGGGCTGGCTCTATGGCGGTGGGATCGCGCACAGAAGAAACAGCGTGTACAATGGGGGCAGTATACCAGGATTAGAGCTAAATGATAGCGGCTGAATGGCGTGATTTTCAGCCGCAAACGACGCCATTATATGCTGAACATTAACAACCATATCACTTGGAGGAACACCGGATTTGATCGGTAAAATGGGTGACATTTCGGTGACATTCGCCGATTAACCCTCGGCGAAGGCGATTGAGGGCGATCCAGGCCGAAACGGGGCGAAACGAGGGGTTGGAACCGCTTCCAGAATTATGAGTGAGAGATAAGAAACGGCCGTTTTTGCAAGTGGATCGCCAGACCCTCGCCAGCGTGAGAGCGGTGGGACGGAGCAAGGTAATTTGTGCTGGATACGTGGATGAAAGTGGGGCAATTTACCCACAAACGAACAAAAAATGGTACAATAAAGCCGGTCGATTCCCACTGTGGATAACTGGGGTCAGAACGGCCGTTAATCCCCATCGGGGACGGAAACCATCCTCGTCGATCGGCCAGATTGTGGTGGGATCTGTCAGAACGGCCGTTAATCCCCATCGGGGACGGAAACTCAGTAGCAACAATCACATCATCGCCATGCTGACCAGTCAGAACGGCCGTTAATCCCCATCGGGGACGGAAACTAAAAAATTACCGCCGAAATGTGGGACTGCAACCCGTCAGAACGGCCGTTAATCCCCATCGGGGACGGAAACCCTTGATAAGCAATTCGCAGTCGTCAAAGACCCAAGTCAGAACGGCCGTTAATCCCCATCGGGGACGGAAACCAGCGAAGGTGGGGTAAACCCATTCCTCGCGGCGAAGTCAGAACGGCCGTTAATCCCCATCGGGGACGGAAACTATCGTTCTACGATTTTTAATCACTACGGTTTCCTCGTCAGAACGGCCGTTAATCCCCATCGGGGACGGAAACTTGCCTGTCCACCATCTGCCAAGAGGCAATAAACGGTCAGAACGGCCGTTAATCCCCATCGGGGACGGAAACCAGCGTTGCCCAGTCGCCGAGTGCTTCAACCCCTCGTCAGAACGGCCGTTAATCCCCATCGGGGACGGAAACGCATTGCCCACATCCCTCGTTTTTCAGAAGCAAAAAGTCAGAACGGCCGTTAATCCCCATCGGGGACGGAAACAATTCTGGCCATAAAGAAGGGTTCAGCTGAGGAAAAGTCAGAACGGCCGTTAATCCCCATCGGGGACGGAAACACAACGCGGGTAACTTCAACTTGCTCGGGCTCGGGTGTCAGAACGGCCGTTAATCCCCATCGGGGACGGAAACAAGCTACGATCTTTCGCCTATTAGTGATAGCGAAAGTCAGAACGGCCGTTAATCCCCATCGGGGACGGAAACATGACAACTCAAGTTGTTGCAACTGTAAGTAGTCTGTCAGAACGGCCGTTAATCCCCATCGGGGACGGAAACAGAGCAACGCATATTTTAGCGACGCCACTTCTATCGTCAGAACGGCCGTTAATCCCCATCGGGGACGGAAACCATTACAACAACAACTTCACCATCTTCGCCGTCTTAGTCAGAACGGCCGTTAATCCCCATCGGGGACGGAAACTAATCTGGGCCAACCAATAATACAAAAATTGTTAGGTCAGAACGGCCGTTAATCCCCATCGGGGACGGAAACATAGTGGGTACAGTTGAAACAGCGGTTGCCGTTGGAGGTCAGAACGGCCGTTAATCCCCATCGGGGACGGAAACATGAGTAATCCTGCAAGAATAAAAACTATTTCAAATAGTCAGAACGGCCGTTAATCCCCATCGGGGACGGAAACACATAGTCTTCAGAAGCGAATTCAAAGGTAACTTGTGTCAGAACGGCCGTTAATCCCCATCGGGGACGGAAACAAAAAAGGTTGACCTTGT
>CAZXVH010000010.1:0-85399 GCA_964643965.1 uncultured Ardenticatenaceae bacterium | reverse complement strand
ACGGTGGGGAAGTTCATGGTAGCTTCGCCGCCTGCGTACTTCAGTTTAACCCGTTTAAATTTTTGACTGACAGCCGAACGGAACACGGCCTCAACTGATTGGTAGCCGCGGTCTAACTCCATTTTGTCAGGCGTTTTATCCACGTAGCAGTAGGTGCAGCGCAAATTACAATCATTGGTGACGTGCAGCCAGGCGGTGAGCGTGTTGACGGTGGTATTCGGCTGCTTATGGATAGAAGCTGTTGGTTTTAGCAGCCCGATTTGTGCTAAGTGCTTAACTGCCGCTTGTGTATCATCCGGTTGTTTAGTTGACTTGAGGGTAGCTGCAATAGATTGCGGAGTGCGGAACTGTTGTAATAGGCGAAAGGCCGCTTCGTTAACCACAACTGCCCCATCCTCTTCTCCTTTTATGTCGAAGCAAAGATGGTAATTATCAGCGAGTGGTCGTGTATAACCGGCCCACTGCAAAGTGGTTTGCTGGTTCACTATAGCCGGTGTTCCATGGGAGAAGGGCGAGGGGGTAGCACAGGCACAATTGGATTCAAACAAGGTATCATATTCCCGACAATTGCTTTCCAAGATTCGGCTATTTTCTAATTGATTTTGCCAATTGACCGATACCTTAGAATCAATAAAAAGAACGTTTTCCTTCAAAATAATTATGGATTGTTTGCTATTCATTGTGTATACCTTATGTAGTTAGTGTATAACTCATTAACCATAAATCAATGTACTCGTAATCTGTTTTAATTTGCCGTTCAAGACACCCTTCTAATTTGAAGCCAAAACGTTGGTAGAGATGGATAGCCGGTTGGTTGTTAGCAAAAACAGAGAGTGTTATTTTTTCCAGGTCTCTTTTAGTGGCCCATCCCAGCGTTTTTTCCATTAACTTTGTGCCAACGCCCTGGTGACGATAGGGCCTCAAAACAAATAAACCCAAATCAGCCACATGCCGATGCAAGGTATGTGCTTCGCCCCGAAATAAATTAACGGCTCCAGCAAACTGCCCACGCCAATTAGCGATCAACAAGAGATCGTCTGGCATGGTTTCTGGGTGACACAACTTCGACAGCCACTTTTCAGAGGGGATGAAATTAGTGACATAAAATGCTCCGCCTTCTACACATATATCATTTATGCCCTTAATTATATCATTAGCATCAGATGCTTGCGCCTGCCGTATTCTCAATGAGGTTGATAACTCAGAAGAATCTATATTACTCATTACTCAAGGTATGGGTTTATAACCCCAGCGTATCATCAATCGTATTCTTTAAGATGCGCAAATTCAAGCCAAAATCTTCTTCTAATTTTTCTATTTCCTCATGCGCCATTTCTGGTGCAACTCGTAAAGAATCCAGTCGCCGGGTAAAGGCCCATATTATTTTATCCACATGACTAGATTGGGGTCCATATTGTTGAAAATAAACAAAAGAGATGGCTAAATAACGGATACAGCGCCTTGTTGCTTCCGGCCGTTCGCCAAAGGTAACCTCTCGCCGTTCAAGTTTATGCGCTTCCCAAATGCCTCGCTGCAAATACACTTTGCCCAACGATAGCCAATAAGCGACGCCCGATTCTGACAGCAAGGTGGTATCGCCAAAATGCGCCCCCTTTTTCAACTGATATTCTTTGGGGATTAGTTCTGCTTCAATTCTGGTCAGATACTTTTCTGCCTCAGCGCGATGACTGGCTGCCTTTTCAGGTTCATCCATATCAATCAGCAGATCACCGTAATCACGGCAAGCCTGCGCCAGATCATCGTGCGAATCAGTGATTTGAAAAGATAAATTCTTTTTTTCAGCAATTTCGAGCGCTTTTTTCTGATACTTTATGGAATCTTCATACTGGGTGACTGCTCGAGATAAATCTTTTTGTTGACGTGTTAAATAGGCCCAGTCGCAGTAAAGACTGCCTAGCTCATTATGCGCTTCCCATAAACGAATAGGCTCAGTAACTGACCCACTAACTGACCCACTATCTGACCCACTATCTGACCCACTATCTGACCCACTATCTGATTTGCCATCTGGCTCACTTTTGCCATCTGGCTCACTTTTGCCATCTGGCTCACTTTTGCCATCTGGCTCACTAAAGATATCTATGGCGCGGATTAGATTTTTTTCTGCCTCAGCAAAATCCGTTTCTGCATTTTCTATGGTATAGACCAACTCCCCCTTTTTCCATTCTTCTCCTCGGCGACGCAGCGAGAATCCCAGGGCATTGCAAGCCATACCAATACCACGATTTTCCTCCACTTCTTCGCAGATATTTAGCGCTTCCCGGCATTCCTGAATTCCTACGTCGAATTGGTCTCCTAATGCGTAAACCCTACCACGGGTATTGCGACTCAGAGCAATGGTATATCGCCTGGTTTTGTCCAACCGCTCCCGGATTTCAAGCGCCCGCTCAATATGATATTTAGCCGTATCCACCCGGCCTAATAAGGCCATGACGTAAGCCAGGTTCGTCAAGGTGTTGGCCCGTTCGTCCTCCAGGTCTATTTGTCGGAAATAGCCTAAAGCATGGCGGAAATCGTCAAAGGCAACACCGTAACGGCCGTTAGCCCAATATAAATAGCCACGATTGTTATACGCCCTACCTAGAATCTGTTTGCGCCACCACACGTCGCTGTCCAGTTCTTCCGCATCTGGTTCGATATCTGAGCCTGAAGAATCGCCGTTAGGCAGCAGTTCAAAAACCTCATCGAGCAGCATCTGAACATCTTTTTCTGCGGCGCCCGTGTACAGTAACGCTTCACTCCATGCCGTTAACAAACTGGCTTTGTAGAGTGGGTCGTCAATAGTTTCCCATTGGAAAATCCCATCTAGCTGACGCACATTTTCAGCCGCTTTTACTGCTCTTTCAAAATCGCCCCGCGCCAGGTGGCGCTTCACCCACCGCACAGCACAATCACGGTGAATTTTTTCTGCGTGAACAAGGTCGGCCACACGCTTATCATAAAAATCAGAATTCTCATCGAAGGCATACCGGTTATAGAAACGAAGCACTTCATCACGCAGACGCATATCAAACCCGGTCTCATGTTTTTTAATCGCCTCTTCGTCCCATCGACTATAATATTTATAATAGGCTTCATCAGGGTTGCAGTGTAAAGCATAGTATAACAAGGCCAGTTTGGTATTTTCAATCTCTTCTGGTGAGGTTTCTTCCTTTAATCTTTCTATATAATAATCGCGCAGTGGTTTGAAAGATTCCTGTCGGTGACGCGGCTCCCCGATGAAATACCGATCGTATAAATCATATAATTCGTCGTGAAGAAAGATGCGGGATGGGTCGCCTTGATGGGTTTTGGTGAAGGCAAAGTTGAGCATGCCTGCCATAATCTTATCCAGATCGGTATCTACATTCCCTTGCCGGGGCCATAGATGGTGTAACAGCGGTTTATCTAAGCCCTTACGAGCTTGTAGAGAAAAAGTGATAGCCAGACCATATGGCTCTGGCAGGCGCATCAAGCGTTCAACCAACTGTTTATCAATGTTGTCCTTGTCCGACAACTCCCCAAAAGGCTCCTCGTGCAGCAGCAAGTCTACAATGAGAGCCAGACGAATCGGTTTACCTTCAGATAAATTCCCGATCATTTGTTGGGTTTCAGCAGAAAGTATCTGTCCAAACTCATCAGGAGAATCTTGCTGCAAGAGATGTAAGTACTGGCTTACCTCATCTGGTGTAAATGCGCTCAGACTATGTTTTTCAAAAATGCAGCCTGCTGCGCTAAATTTTTTGGCGAACTCAGCCTCGGTTTTGGGTCGAGGACGGCCGGCAAAAATTGTGACTGAATTATCTAGTTGGGGGATAACAGTCAGCAACCAATTTTTGATGACAGTGTCTACATCATTCACCAAACAGGCAACTTGAACGTTATCATGTTCATATTGCAGCAGCTCTAAGGTGTCAAAACGAAGCAGGATGCGTTGATTCGCTGCCAACTTGTTATATTCTTCGATAAAATCTTTATCGAGGGACACCCGTATTTTTTCTAATTCCTTTCCCATAAAACCGAACTCGCGTTTTTCGGTAAAATCAGCTCGTTTTCGACTGTACTCAGGAAAATACATTTCTCCCAAGCCGTCAACGATGGCCTGGCGCAGCCCACCAGGGCTGTGGTTTTGTTGGTGATATAAATCAATAATGGGGGGGCATAAAAAAGGGGCTTTGATGCTGTCCGCTTCTTCTAACAGGCGGGTTTTACCCATGCCGCCTTCTGCTACGTAATAAAAAACAGATCGTGCATTTTTACCAATAATTGCCTGTTTTATGGCATTAACTTCTTCATCACGGCCGACAATTTCTGGCGTCCGTGGGGCATGTGGTTCACTTATTTGGTTGTTTACTAACATGTGGTTGTGTTCCTCTACAATGTATGCGACAAGGCACGAACATATTTAACAGCAATCTTAACTTGGCACGAATAGGTACGACAGGAAGCAAATAGTAATGGCTAATTAATAACAGGTTGTTTAATCATTTCTGTCCAAATTGTTCTCGCCTGACGCTGCCAATCACCAGGCAAAAGATCATATAATTCGTTGTCATATTCCGTGTCTTTGTCGTGTGGGTCTAATTGTTCCTGTATGACTAGCTTGCGGTCTGTTGTCAACTGTTTAGCGATGTCCAATGTCTCAGAAAATTGTTGGATAATGGTGTCATCTTGCGGCTTTGCCTGCCAGATATTGGCCAGATGAAACCACGCTTCCAAAATAAAATCTTCACTGGTGGTAGGATACTCTGCGGCCCATTGTAAATATAAAGAGACTGCCCGTTGATGCCATTGGATAAATACTTCCGGGTCTGCTAAAAGCTGGCGTTGATTGATGATGCGGCGAGCAATATAATCGGTGGTATAGGCGCGCCGGTCACGATTCCACCACACAATCTCTGTCTGGTCTAGATTCCGTAAAATTCGCAAATAATCCCCATCGGTCCACTCTTGATACGCATCCTCTTTAGATGCTTCATTTAGCATAAACCGCAGCGCTTCCATGCGATAAGCTCGCAAAGGGATAATAGCGCATAAGTAGGGATATAACTCTTCTGGTATATTTTTCAGTAAATCTTGTTGATAACGCTCTAATATTAAAGCAATTGGCTCATTGTGTTGTTTAATAAAAGCTTGATTGACGGTTTCTCCCCGGCTCATTTCTTGCAGTTCACTGCCCAATTCATAGATCAGACGAGGGTTACCGGCCGTGAGCGGCAGCAAAATATCGGCGTCTATATTGTAATTGCGTTTTTCCAACAGCCGTTTTACCGACTCTTTAGAGAAGGGGGCTAGATGGGTTTCATGTGGTTCTTGGACACGGCGGCGTACTTCAAAGCGACGCCAACGGGGGATATAGCGACGGCCGGCGATGACGAACAGGATTCGGCCGTTCAGCACCAGAGGCTCCATTAACTCTTTTTCGATTTGCTCCCAGGCTTCTGCATTGACTATTTCTGTATCATCGAACAAAATAATGGGCGTCAATTTATGGGCAGTACAGGCGTCCAGGGCATGAATCAAGGCATGATGATTACCCTGGCTGGCTTGTTGCAATGCTCTCTGCATTTCTTCGTTTGATTTTAATTCTGGGGGAAGCTGTGCTTTAAGACTTGAGGCCAGTTTTCGGGCAAGGGTTGTGAGTTTTGCTGATTCATTATTTTCAAATTTATATAATAATACGATAGTTTTCTGTTGCTTATAAGGATCAGGCTGGTACAAGTAATTTACGTGTTGAAGCAACCAGGACTTGCCGATACCAGTTACCCCCCAGAAATTAACAACCGGCCATTCGATACGTTCACCCCTGAGTGATTGCTTTACGGAGTGAGATATCCTTTCTAATTCAGGTTGTCTGGCTCTGGTAATAAATTTATCAGGATCATAAGAGGGTGTAGGATTTCCTAACATGACATTTACTCTCTAGCTAAAAACGGAATAGCGTTGTTAATAAAAATAGTGAAGATAATAGGATTTAAAAGGATATGTGTTGTCCATAAATTCCACGAGTATGAGTGCGAATTTTTAATCAAAGATTAATTTTTTAGTATATCCGATTTAATCCACATTTCAATAGTACCTTTGTTCTTTGTGCCTCACGCGAACAATTGCTCTGTAAATTGTTTATCTTCTGAAATCAGGATCATCGGTGCCTTTAACAAAGGCTTGACTACTATTGTTCAGGATTTTTTCTTGATTCTCTGGATCTGACAGCATATCGCGCAAAAGTTCTTCACGAGGTAATAAAGAAGACAAAGAGACTTTTACAACATGACCATGACTAAATTCCCTAGATTGCTTACTACTAGCTTCAGCAAAGCTCAAGACGGTTATCTTGATACCTCCTTCTTTTGATTGTGAAACATTAACTGAGATTTCCAATTCAATCTTGTCAATCACAAATAAAGGATCTGGATCACGAAGGATTTCTCTTCGATTAATAGTCAAAAGTTCATTTTTAACTTGGTAAATTAAGTCCTGTATACCGATCTCGTTCATTACACATTTCTCCTATGCTCTTACAAATATACGTCCATCATCATCTGCGCTACGCAAATATAAAACAGGAATAAACCATTCTTCTGAGTTTATAAGCCGTTGTCGCCCGGAGGCTACGGCAACGGGTACTGGTTCATAGCGGGATAGTGAGGCGTAAAAATCCTCTGAAAATTTGTTGGCGGCGTGAAATGAAACTGGTAATTGTGTGCCTACTACCGCCGGAACGCCTGAGCGAATCAATGAGGGAGCTACTCCATTAAACAATGTTTCACTGCGCACCACACTACTTCTACAAGCGGAAAGTACTGCTAGGCGCAGACTCGCGTCAAAAATGGAAGCTATTTTATCGCTGTTAATCCAATCTACACTGTCCTCAACTTGCTCAAAGGCTAAATGACCTTTTGGAGTATCAAGCGGTAAGTCACAAACGTTGCATTTTTTTTTGAGAGGGGAGTATATTTTTTTGCAACGTTTACAGTAGCAACCAAATTCACCATGTCCGTCAAAGTGTAGAATATGAGGTTTATATTCCTGAACAGCACAGATAAATGCATCATAGGAACAATTGTGAATATACTTTACATCAAGGAAAGCCTCTTCAATTAATGGTTGAAGTGATTGCTGTACACTCTGGTACTCTTGCTCGTTTATCGGAGTATATAATACTCTAGGGCGGGAACGAACGTATAACAACCTTATGGGTGGGTTTATATGCAAGGGAGTTGTTGCTTCGTTGTGGGTTATGTAACGTACCATCTGTATAGAGTTTACACGGCTAATATGCCGATTGCTGTCATGCAGTAGTTCCCACGGATAGCGAGCCAACTCAACCGCGTCAGCATCTAAACGAATTTGGAAAAGGACAGTGTTTCCTGGTTGACGAGCAAGGCGCAATGTTTCTTGGCAGCTTTGTCTTACATCGTCATTTTTCAGCAATCCCTTAAACAACATTTGACCAACTACTTCTAACAAATTTTCTGCATAATATTTGTCATTCAACAATTTGTATTTCGTAAGGATTTGTTCTTCTTCACTGGAAAAATCTTCCGCTAATGCATTTTGCCCTCTAGCAATATCATCTAAAGCCTTGAGAATGGTAGTCAACTCATTTAAATTGAAGGGTAACCACCCGTTCCCTGGCGGATCTGCTCCATTGAGTGACTCCATAACCCGTGTCTCAAACTTTCTGGTTTTTTTTCTTATACGACCACCTAATTGTAACTTAAGTTTTGCCATTTGGACTTCGTCAGAGGAAATGGAGTTTACTGTTCTGGAAAATGGTGAAGTTGTCTGTATCTCTTGCCTATTTTTTGTCGAGAAACTTTGGGCCTTTGTATCTCCGTGCGTTTTTTTTTCGGCAGACTCGGACTTGATTTGCGTAAATTGGTGATTGGCTTTGTTGCTTTCGGTTTGGTGGAGAGTCGCTTTTGTCCAGTCAATGTCAGGGCGCTTTTGTTGAACAAATTCTAGAAAGTCAGATAAACGATCGTGTCTGTCAAGGTGATTAATCAAAGAAATTACTTTTTCTGTTTTATTAGTTCCTATTAAGTCTTCATAATCTATTCTTAAATCAAAGCATAGTTCTTTTAATTCTGCTAGGTCAAAACGCTCCCTCAGAATCTCTTTCAGTTTGTTAATAGCTATTTGTTGAGATATTAGGTTTTCTCGTATGGTTAACTGTTTGTTTCTAAAATCGTTCCAATTCTCATTTGTAATTACAAAACCAGATACACTTTCCAGAAGTTGGCGACTTGAGCGCAAAAGATGGCGAGGGGACCCTAAATCTTGTGCCTGTAAAGCTAATTTGCAAACTTCACGATGAGGGTCGAAATCTTTTAAAACATCATTAGAAAACAGTTGATTGATATCGTTGATTTTCCCCCCACTCGCATAGGCTAAACGTAATTCAAGTAGTTGGCCTAAAGAAAATTCATCCCATTCCACTGAATATTTCTCCAGACGTCTCGTTTTGTAACCGGTTGATTGTCGGATAATGGATTCAAGAGTATCTGGGACAAAAAATTTCCAAATTAATTTGTCAGATGAAAGGAGCAGATTGGTATTGATGAGAGGTTCTATTAATGCTGACAAGGTTTTTGGGTCTTTAGTTTCTAGTAAACCATCGAAATCATCCAATAACAGATAAAGCCTATCAATTCCCAAATCTGACAAGGCTGGTAGTAGCTCATCCAATAAGATTTTTTGTAGATCATCAATATCATTATCCCATTGTGGTAGTAGGTTGGACGGTGTGTTATTTGGGAGCAACAATTTTTCTAAGGCGAGTTTGTTGTATTTGGGAAGATAATAGTTGAGAAAAGCATACCAAAAACTCCAGTAAGTTTGCAGTTGGACTGTTCCGGCATTGTTTTGCTTGTCTAGTAAATAATCTAATACGACTTGAGCAATTTGTCTACATAGGGGGTCTTGATGATCTTTTAAGCTTATTCTTGAGTTTGATAGTATTTGGAAACGGTTATAAATAACCACTAAATACTGTGCATGAGATGATTGAGCAATTATTTTTTCTATATAGCGTCGCCACGTAGTTTTGCCACTTCCTGGTGGAGCTAACAGCACACTAGATTGTTCCAAATCCAGGATTTTCTCGGCATCAGGAAAGGTAACCCATGTCTTTTCTAGTATCTCCTCAGTTGTTTTTTCACCAAATTGATATTGAAAAGGATCTTTGTTTTTGTCAAAGCCAAGTCTGTTTAATGTATCTTCGTAATTTCCCACAACGGCCGTCCTTTAGCAAAAATATCATGCGAGTTCGTAGTTCGTCAATTCAAATCCCTGACCACGGATTGTTTTTAGATAAATGGGATTGGCGGCATTGTCGCCCAGTTTGATGCGCAAACGGTTTACAGCCTGGTCCATGGCATCGTCTGCGGCAGCGTGTTGGCCCCACACGGCCGTTGCTAATTCATCACGTGAACACCGGCCGCCAGCATCAATTAAGGCGTCGATTATTTTGCCTTCCTGCTTGCTTAACTTAATCGTGCGCTGGCCGAACAACACTGTATTTTCTTGCAGGTTCACTCGTAAAAGCGGTGGGGACTTCTGCAACAACGACTTATCGGCTTCCAGCCAATCTTCCCAATCCACTTGTCCCGTTCCTCCATGACGAAGGAGATGAGCCTCAAAAAGAAGACGCCCGGCAATGAGCAAACGTCGTGGTGAACCCTGCGCTCTGGCAATCATGGCGGTTTCAATTTTTTCCCCAACAGAGTCTGATGCACCAGCATCTTCAACACATATAGTTGCCAGGTCGGGTATTTCCGGTGTGCCGCTGACAGGATGCGCACTGTAACTGCTCAATCGTTCAGTTAACAACCGTTTTAGACGGTTTTCATCCCACTTGAGCGTGACCGCGTATTCAGCCAGCCGATCTTCCTGGCGCACCGACGGCCGTTCCCACAAAACATCTCGTGCTTCCTGTGATAGGAAAAACTTAAACGCGGCCCCCGGCATTTCCAAAATAGGCAGGTGCGCCAATAGGGGTTCCAAAATATCAGCCTGTGCCTGGGGATTTTCGGCCGTTTCACTGGTTTCATCCAACCGGTCTAATAGGAAGTGAACGGAGGTAAATCCCACTTTCCGTACCAAATCTAGAAAATCAGCTAAAAGCGCTTTCGGACTGTCCGTTGATTGTGTGGTCGAAAGAACGCTAAAATCGTTCAAGTCTGTTAGAAGCTTGATTAAATCATTATTGGCCGAAGTATGTTCAGAGATAAACTCGCCCAATCTTTTTTGTTCAACAGCCTGATTAAAAAGCAGCCAATTAATATGGTCATATTCAGGAGCATAAATTGAAAAAAGCTGGCCTAAAGTTTCAGTATTTAGCAGGGTATTACAGTAAGTGTGTAATAAGCGGGCAAAGTGCAGCCGAACTGGGGGAGATAATTGTGCCGCTTGAGAAATCCGAATGGCTTGTTCGCCATTGCTTAGAGGGACAGAACTATGAAAATTGGCTTCGTAAAAATAGGTATCAAATAAGGCTTTAACCCCCAAAGGCAGCAGCCAATTTACATGATCCCTGATTGTCAATCCTTCTTGATTTTGCCAACGGTCAATAAGCGGATCAAAATCGGTACATTCTACTGCCAGGATAGATGATTTAGGTGACCATGGCGCGCCGTAACTGGCAAGGACAACCCGCAACGAACTTTTCCCGCCACCCCGGGGAGCAAAAACAATCACTGTTTGATTGCCTTTGATTAAATCATAACTCTCAACATCTATAAAGAAACCGGGTAACAGGGATCGTTCCCGGTCTGCTTCGTTGGTGCCAAATGGGTTGCCATTGTGGAAGCCCAATGATTGTAACCATGCACCAAGCAATGTTGAATCAGATGACAATTCAGCAAGTATCATGATTCTTGCCCATTCTGAAAACAAGTCTATTTCCCGTTTTCACTAAGCTAACTACGTCTCCTGCTACTCTCTAATGGTAAATTAGATATATATTTGTCGCACGTTCGTTTTTTGTTTGTGGTTTAAACTGGCTTTTTTGCTTCCAATTTGTCAAACACACACAAAACAAATCTTTGAGAATGAAATTATACGATGATTTTTAATACAGACCTAACAAACTATTTATCATTTAGATAAATGATGAATAATCATCAATTTTTGAGGCTCAATAAGTTCAGAAATAAAAAGAGGCACAAGCGATTTCGTCTGTACCTCTAATACTCAGAACGGGAGCGCCGGGCTTGGATACCTCAGCCATGCACAGGCCTTGATTAAAAAAGATGAACTCACAAGAAGCAAGCACACGCGACGAATTAGACCGGCTGTTCAACGACGCGACAGCGCTTTACGTTGGCGGTCATTTAACAGCCTCATTAAAACTATGGCAACGGGCCAGGGTGCTCAGCGAAGAATGGGGCGATGAAGCGCGCAAGATAAAGGCCATAAGTTCGCATCGCCCACCTTTTGGCTGTCAAACAACATTATCTGGCCGAGGCTTTTCATTATGTAGAACGCGGCCGTTCCCGCGCACTGATAGAATTGCTTACCCAAATGCGCCTGATCGGGCAACAAGCCACAGCAGAAGCGGTTACTCGCCACCTGAAAGAGCAGCAGGATATATGGCATAATCTGCAACAACTGTGGCGCGAGATGGAGCCGCAGGCTGGTGAATACGTGGCGCTGCGCCGGGGACGGCCGTTAACCTGGCCAGCGCTACAATCCCATTTACAGTTGCAACTCCGTCGCTGAATCATCATAATCTGCCAGCAAATGCGCCTCAAACATGACGGCCGTTGTCCATCCCGGTTCCCACTTCACATCCACTTCCATACCACCCTCACCTCGGTAAGCCCGTGCCTGCCCGCAGCCGCTGCCAAAGCTGTTTGGCCAACAGCCAGTTGGATAATCCCAAGATTCGTCGATAGCGCAGCACCATTTGCCCCTTCAACATCGCATCTCGCCAGCGTCCTTTGCGTGCAAAGATCAACGCCCGCGCCAACTCAATCCGCCACATGAGATCGTAATAGTGGCCGTAGCCGCTCGCCTTATCATCCGAGTCGTCAAGCAGCTGCAGCGCCTCATTATATCGTTTTTGGCGCATCAGCAGCGGCTCAACACTTACCCCACCCAATGATCGAATCTCTTCCCAGCGATCCTGGACCTGAGGCAGCAGTAAAAAAGCCACATGCTCCGTAATCTGCACCTTATTACGGATGCCATGATTTTCAAAGGCTGCCTTGACACGGCGTAAATAAGTTGCCGCCTCACTCATGAATTACAATTCTCCACGAAAAACTCGTGCAAGCACCCCTTGATTTATTCGAGCAATCAATCGAGCATCTTCCGCTTGCACCTGTTCCATTGCTGATATCTCATTTTCTATTTGACTAAAATAAGCGACATAGTGTTGTTGAGTAACAATATCCACATCTGGAAACGGCATTTGTCGGATATGTTGCTGGTTGATTTTCTTCATGGTAGGACTTGCTCCCTTTGCGTTTTGAGTAACATAGTCCCGTATCTCTTTGCTCCTCAGCCAATAAATTGTAAATCGAGGATCGACCAATTCTTCTTGAAATCGAATTCGGATCATTAAGTCTGGATAAATACAATTCGGCGGGTCTCCTGCATACACAGCGGCATGGCCTACCAAATCGATTGTATTACTTCGAGTAATAAATATGTCGCCGCTTTTAGCCCAGTATTGTGCATTTTCATCTGTGGATTCGTTCGTATATTTGATTGCTGTAGGATTGAATTCAAATCCTAATACAGCACCAAGTTTCAAAACCATTGTCTGACCTGAGTGCTCATTGCTAGGTGGAGACCAACCATTGCGTAAGGGTTCAGCTAATAATCTTCCCACAGACAAGCGTGAAGGGGGTAGTTCTTTAAATCTTTCTTCTATAACAAGTGTCATCAACCTTGCAGTATCGGCCGTTATCTCATCATGGAGCTCCCGCATTTCCCGCACCTCAGCCAGCAGCGCCTCAATCCGCGCCACAATCCTCCGTTGCACATCCCGTTCTGGGATAGGCATTTCAATGCGCTTAAGTTTTTCAGTATTGAGTGTTCGTCCTTTTACGGCAAATATCGACTCTTTTTCTAAAGGAACCGCTTGCAGCACCCAATAAAGATAGTCAGGTTCAATTTCCTCCTGAAACTTAGACTTAATATTGAGGGCTACAATTGCTTCATTCGTAAATAAATCTTCTTCTGCAAATGCCAACTTCCCTATGGTTAGTTTGAAGCTCATTAACAGGGAGCCTTTAGGAACTAAAACAACTTTATTATCTTCAATCGCTTTATCGCTAACCTGTTCTTTCGATGAGGAGATCGAGCGAGAGTCCATATCAGCAATTGTGGCCCATGTATTAGTTCCATTTGCCCAGTAATCTTGATTACTTCTGCGAGGTGTTCGACCGATCTGTAAAGTGCAGATTTCATCTAGAGTTTTAACATCCCACTCTGGGGGCCAATATTCTTTAGAAACCCGGCTCATTTCTCATCACCATTGCTAACCAACTCATGGAGATTCAACAGAATACTTTGAAACTCCCGCGTCCGTTCCAGCAAACTGGCCGTAATCTCGGCCGGCAGCGGCAGCCTGACGCGATCATCCTGGTTGGGATTTCTGGCGCTCAAGTCGGTGCCGCGGGCTTTCAGGTCTTCCAGCGTTTCAATCCAGGTGGTATACGGTTCCGCCGGGCGTGGCCCTTGCGCCGCATGGGCCGCTTTGGCCGCCAGGCTGTCCTCCGGCTGGGCGGTCGGTTTCTCCGCTTTGCCGCGCTCATCCTGCCGGTACGCTTCCCACAGCCAATGCACCTGCCACCGGTCGCGCAAATCGGTGGCGTAAGGAAACGGCCGTTCACCTTCACCCTGCAAATAAGCACGCCACTGCTGCCACATCGCCCGCGCCTCGTCAAAATGTTCATCTTGCATTGGGCTGCCTTTGCTAAACTTCTTCAACCCTGCCGGCAGCAGCATTTCGTAATACCAGGTCTCCTGCCGCGCTGCCGGGTTGCGTGCCAGCACGTTATCCGGCCGTTGGAAAAAGAGCAGCGCCGTCTTCACGTCCGAATAGGGGGCAAAGGTGCCAGGGGGCAGGCTCACCACGGCAAAGAGGTGGAACTGCTCCAGCAAATCCTTCTTCACTTCGGCAAAGGCGCCGCCCCGGAACAGCGTCCCTTCCGGCACCACCATCGCGGCGCGGGCGTTGGGCGTCTTCTTCAGCTTCTTGATGATGTGCTGTATAAAGAGCAGTTCAGTGGCGTTCGCCTGCACCGGAAAATTTTGCTGAATGTGCCGCCCTTCCGTGCCGCCAAAGGGGGGATTGGTGAGGATGATGTCGTGCCGGTTGCTGACGCTCCCTTTCATGCTCTCTTCCAGCGTATTGGTGCGCGTCAGATTGGGCGAGGTCACGCCGTGCAAAACCAGGTTCATCGTCCCCAACAGGAAGGAAAGCCCCTTTTTCTCCTGGGCGTAAAACGCTTTTTGCTGCAAAAATTCGTGATCCTGGACGGTACGCGCTTTCGGCTCCATATGCAAATAGGCCTGCGCCGGAAAACCACAGGAGCCGCCCGCCGGATCGTATACCGTCTCCCCAATTTGAGGGTCAATCACATCTACCATAAAACGAATTACCGGGCGCGGCGTGTGGAATTCGCCGGCAATGCGGTTCTCGTTGCCCATCTGGATCAGCAAATCTTCGTAAAAGCGGGTGATGGTAAAAATATCATCCTCGCTCTCAAACTGAATGCTATTGATGACGTCCAGCACGTCCTTCAGGTTGTAGCCGGAAGCGCACACCGGCACATTGCGAATCACGGTCTGGTCGCCCACGCTTTCATCGGAGAAAATCCCGGCCACCGTCCGCGCCAGGGGGGAACCGGCCAGCCGCGCCAGGCGGTCTAGCAGCGTACCACGTACAAACTGGATGATTTCATTGGCGGGCAGCGCTGTCCAGTGATCCCAGGCCAGTTCGCCCGCCAGCATTGGCTGATAAGTCTTCCCTGTAAGCGCTGCTTCGTCAGCCCGTCGCTTCTCTTCCTCATCCAAAAACTTGAGAAAGAGCAGCCAGGCCAGATGCTCGGTGTACTGCATAATGCCGCCCACATTATTGTCGCGGCGTAAGATGTCGTACGCCCGCCACATGTCGTTGCGCAGCGTTTCATTGGTTTGTTGTTTCATACGCTAATCACGCTGTCTCCCAATCCTCAATGGCCAGGTCGGGGACACGGCCGAACTCCCGGACATTATGGGTCACCAGGGTGCAGCCATGGGCCAGGGCAATAGCCGCAATCTGCAGGTCGTAAGGCCCGATTGGTGTACCGGCTTGGGCCAGTTCGGACCGCAAGATACCGGCCAGTTCAGCGGCCGCATCGTCAAACGGTAAAGAAAGGTATGGCTGCAAGAATTGGCGCTGCACGGTCAGCGAACGCGCCGGATCATGGCTGCGTTGCGCACCGTAAAACAACTCTGCCTTGACCACCGAGCAAACCACCACTTCAACCGGTTGTAGTGCCTGTAATTTTTGCAGAACGCCCGGCGAACGGCCGTTCAGATAGCGAATACAGACGTTGGTATCCAGCAAATAGGTCACGGCGCCGTTTCCCGTTTCTCAAACTCCCCTTGTTCGGGACGAACCAACGGGTCGTCGGCCAAAGCGCCGTATGTTTGGGCAAAATAATCGCCCGGCCATCCATGAGGCTGTGCTTTAGCTACAAGCGCTTCATACTGCTTGTAGTCAAGTATGACGGCCGCTGGCCGACCATGTTGCGTGATGTAAACGACATCGCCATCTTCTTGAATGTTACGCAGGACCGTGCTTGTCTGACGGCGCAGATCACTTACGGGCATTATTTTTGTACTCATTTTGATACGCTCCTTGATACCGAATATGGTACATACCGTTATTATACCCGTAAATTAGAGATAAGATAGGCCCTTTAAGCGCTATAGAGTCGCCACTGTAATTCAAAGAGCGTTTGGCGCAATCGGCTCGCATCCCCACCAAAGCGGCGAATGACACCGCGCACATCCCCCATTTGGCGGAAAGGTGGTACACGAAAAATACGGGGGTCGGTGATCTGGCGCAGGCCGCCCAGTTCGTACTTGCCCAGTAAGGCATAGATCACCTCGCGAGCATCCCGATCATAGCTGTTCAACCACGGCCGTTCCCGCTGGCGCAGTTCCAGGGTGCGATCATATCGTGTTTGCAGGGCGCGGTCATAAGCCACATGCCCCAAAATATCCACCTCATCCACTTCCATCTCATCCAGCACTTCCGACAACACATCCGGGTAAACACTGGCTTGTGTCAATTGTGCCACTAACGCTTCTCGTGTCTCCGGTTCCTGCCAATTAGCCAACAGCTTTTCCCAGGAGCCGGTCAGGTCAACCACCTTTTGCCGGGTGTAATTGACATACTCCTGCAAGGTCATCGGTTCGTTATGCCCTTCCACAATGAAGGTGGCTTCATCGGCAATTTCCACTTGCAAGTTGGTCACTTCAATCTTGCGCCGCTTTTGTTCTGTAGCCGGTTTTAGTTCGATTTGCACGCTGGTGGTTTCGCCTTCTGCCAGCTCCACCTGCATCTGGCGGCGGCGCACGCCCGGCCCGGAAGCAATCAGCGTTACTTCGCCAGCGGGCAGGCGTTCAAAACGGAACTGTCCCTGGGCATCGCTCAAGATAGGGCCGCGCTGGTCATTGGGTGCGGCGATGACGGCGATGTTGGCGCTCTGGATGATGTCTTCGGTATCTGCCAGAAAGATGGTACCGGTTAGAACGGCCGTTTGCGAACGGCCGTCGTCTGGTTCAAACCCTTTGGCCATGGGCGGCTTATCCCACTCCTCATCAATCAAACGAGTGGCGCCCGTGTAATCAATGATACGAAACCACAGCTTACCGGTATCTTCATCAATGCGCGTGCCGCGCCCTACAATTTGCTTAAAGAGAATGGGCGAGTTGAGCGTTTTCATGAAGACGATGTTGCGGGCGGAGGGGACATCGACGCCGGTGGAAAGCAATTCGGCCGTGGTGGCCACCACCGGCAGCTTTTTGTCGCTGTCCTGAAACTGCTGCAGCCGTCGCCGTCCCGCTTCCCCCTCTTCGCTGACAATGGCCACGGCGTAATCCTCGCCAAAGCCGAGATCGGCAAAGTGATTATTCAACAGCCGGGCCACTTCCTGAGCGTGCTCCATGTCCACGCAAAAAACCATCGTTTTCTGCATCGGTCCAAAGCGACGCAGAAGCCTGGCCAGATGTCCAGTCAACAATTCCGTGCGATCGGGCAGCGTGATGGCCCGCTCAAACTGTGGCGTCTGGTACTCTGAATGAAGCATGACATCTTCCGGCACAAACACCTCGGCGCCCCGCTCCAGCGCTTCTTCAATGTTCAAGCCTTCGCGGTCTACATTGGTGCGAATCCAATGCACCTTGTAGGTGGCCAAAAAGCCATCCTCAATGCCCTGGCCCAGACTGTAGCTATACGCAGGTTTGCGGGTTTGACCTTCATTTTCTACTTCAACGGCCGGCTCTTCGGCACAAAAGTAGGCGTAGGTGTCGATATTTTCATCTTGCTTGGGCGTGGCCGTCATCCCCAGATGAATGGCGCTGCTAAAGTAATCCAGGATTTCTTTCCAAGTGCCCCAGCCAGAACGATGGGCTTCGTCGATGATGATCAAATCGAAAAAGTCGGCGGGGAACTGTTCAAAAACGCGCTGCCCCTGGCCTTCCTCACTCCACAAGTTGTGGTAAATGGCGAAGTACAGGTCACGATTCAGGCTCAATTTCTTTTTGCCATCGAGCAAAAAGCGGGGATCGCTGGCGCCGGTGGCAAAGGGGCTAAAGGCGTTGTAGGCGCGGTACTTTACCTCGAGTTACCTGAGGTGGGGCGTAGGCGTACAGCAGCGGATTGCGTCGTCGGGTTGAGGCATCTTTGGCATAGTAAATCGGCCGTAATTCACCAAAGCGACGCTCAAAATCAGCTAGACTTGGTGGTTCATCTAAATCTGCATTGATCCGCCACCGCTCCCACAAATCATCCGGCTTGGGGAATGCGTCAATTTCCTGGGTGGTGTTGGTGAAGGCGTCCCATTCGATGATGGAACGGCCGTTGGTGGCGTAGGCAAAGGCGACGCCTATGTCCCGTGCATAATCTTTTGCCTGCTGCAAACCACTCAAGGCAGACTCGCTTTCGGCTTTGGCCTCTACGACTGCAATCGGAAAGCTGTCAGTGTAACGCAGTAAATAATCTATCCGGCGCGGGGGCTGCCGTTCCGCCCGATCGCCCCGCAGCACCACGCGCCCGGCCGTATACTCAAAGTCTGGCCGGTAGTAATGCTCACGGGTTACCTGACTGCGCGTCCAGCCAGCCATGTTAAGTTTCGGGTCTATGAGGTTGGCGCGGGTATCTGCTTCATTGTAGGTCATGGCGACACCTTCTTGTTTATGTCTACAAAATTATACGTCCGAGCCAAGGTTTATCCAACCGATAGCGAACGGCCGTTATTATCTCACCTAATTATTTCAGAAAAAACCGGTTTAGAACAAACAGCTATCCAACCCGACCAGTTTGGGATGGGTAGCCAACAGGGAAAGCGATATTTTTTCGCGACAGGAGGAAATCGTTTTATAATCTAACCAAGAACGATTCAATCATAGGCAAGGAGAAAACTACGCCGGGAAATACATCCGCCTGGATATTCGCTTTCGCGGTCAGTTTTGCTACATCGACGCCTACACTGAACCATTTATCGTCGATGGTTGGCCGCCAGCAGATTGGCCGGAAACACGCGAAGAAATGATAGAGCGGCTGCGCAATACGCCGACTCACCTGTGCCGTGCGGCCCATGCCACCGGAACGGCCGTTTTCCTCCAGTGTGGTTGACGGAAGCGACTGAGGATGGAACCCGCGGGGAGTGTGGGCGCATAGAAAGCAAAAAGCTCTCGATTTACTCGAGAGCTTTTTAATCCGGAATTTGCTACGGGAGCGACGGGCTTGGACGCCTCTCAGGGTGCTCGACTATTATTTTGTCAGGGAGCTTAAATCACCATGCTCTTGTGCAATTTTTGTTGCAAAAGTTGGCTAAAGGGGAAGATATTCAACACGGTTTGCCAACTCTTCTGACTCAACCACTTTAGCGATTAATTCTAAATCATTCGCACAACGGCCGATCGTGATTCTTAATTGATGCGCGTAAATAACGCCTGCAAATGGTGTCCCTTGAGTTTGACGCAGTTTTCCTTCAGCCAACAAATCTTCATCTTGAGAGAACAAAACTCGCCCTAACTCTGTCGCCCTATCAAGCAAGATATTATCAGGAGCCGTTCGATGCCCATCCTCTTGAGCCGTAATGACATCCACCCCACGCAAGCGTAGCCCTGTGGTGATAGCACGGTGAACATGAACATCCATATAAAGAGCAATCGTCATGCAAGAAGACCATCCTTACGCAAGCGGGTTGCTAATGGTGATTCCCCTGCTTCCTGGCGAGATTGCTCGGCAAAATTGAGCCTCTCTTCGATGTCAGCATCCAACTCTTCTTTATGTTCCCAATAGTAGGCCAATGCCGAATGAATTTGGCTCATACTCAAATAGGGGTGTTGAAAATGTAGCTCTTCGGGACTCCAGCCATGAGCCTCTTGAGCCATGACGAGTTCAACTACTTTCATTGTCGTGCCAACAATATGGGGGATACCTTCGTCATCAAGGCGAATATGCTCGTATGATGTTGTGATAGGAAAAGTTGCATTCATAATATGTTCCTTGAAAAGCTATCTACGGCTTCTATTGTATCATAAGCATCCAATGATTCGAGAGATAATTTAGCCTTTACTCTCAACAAATACTTTCATGGAAGATGTGTAGGGTCACATTTGAACTGTACCTGTGCGCTTGATTCTGTCAAAGACCATTCGTGTGGATACAAACTGGAAGATGGCAGACAGGCCAATCGCTCGGACCAAGGGGGTAATTGCATCAAGCCATCTACCCATAAAGGAAAATCACAGACGAATGGGCTTAGGGATTCGTCTGATTGTCGGATAACTTTTCCTGCTTGTCTGTCGGTAAACCGACGATGGGTAAGTGACAACAATACTCCATTCCCAGCATGGATATTTTCTATTGCTCCATTGCGGTAGGCTATATTGATAATGGTGTTGGCTAAAGTGCGATAAGGATAGGTTAGCGGCATCAAAGTTTCTGATGGAACCAAATTGGGGGAGAAAATATCACGGGAGCGATATGTTTCGCTCCCTCGCTGGGTGCAATGCTCTGAGAAACAAAAAAGCTCTCGAATTACTCGAGAGCTTTTATCGCTCTGCACCCAGAGCGGGTTCGACGGGAGCGACGGGATTTGAACCCGCGACCTCCGGCTTGACAGGCCGGCGTGCTAACCGCTGCACCACGCCCCCTTTTGTTAGAGCGATGGGAATACTATCAGACATCCCCTCAAGTGTCAATAGAATTTCTCGTTAGACCCATCTGTTTGGGTTCTCGTTTGAGCAGGGTTTCAGTGGCGGCGACCGCTTCTTCCACGCGAATGCCTTCATCCCAGGAAAACGGCCGTTTCCCCCCCCACTCTCGCCATAAAACCACCACCTTTCCCTTGGTGGCATACGGCTTTGAGTAAGCAGGATTGCTGGGGCCAAAGATAGCCAACGTGGGGCAGCCCACGGCCGCCGCCACATGGGTGGGGCCGGTGTCATTGCCCACATACAGATCGGCCACCTCGCATAGCGCCCCTAATTCCCCCAGGCTCAACTGCCCGGCCAGGTCTACTGCGGCATTCGACATCATACCGGCAACGGCCGTTACCAATTCTTTGTCCACTTCTGCCCCTACCAGCACAATCCGCGCCTCATGCCGCCGCGCCAGATGGTTGCCCAGGCGCACAAAGCGCTCAGCCGGCCACTGCTTCTGGCTGTTCGTTTCCACTGGGTTGCTGGCTCCGCCCGGATGCAGAATGATCAACGGCTGATCGCCCAACCAGTCCAAATCCTCCACCAGCCGCCGGGTGATGCGGGTGCGGTCGATGTCTGGCGGATAAAACTCCATGCCTACCGCTTTCTCTTGAGCCAGATCTATGTTCATCGCGGCCGCCAGACTCAAATACAGTTCTGCGGCATGTTGTTTTGTTTTAGCCGGTTTCACGGGAAGGGTGTGGGCGAATCCCCGGCCGCTTATATCCAGGCCAATGCGCTGCGGGATACCGGCCCACCAGGGCAGCAGCGACAGCGTCCCGGAACGGCTGGGTATGATGCAAGTATCATACGCCTCTTCGCGTAGTTGGGCAGCCAGGTGGCGCAGCAGGGTATACCCGCCGCTTTTGAGGTCGGCGCTGCCGGCATCCACCAACTCCGTCAACCGGGGATTACCGGCGATGGCCGGCCGCGCCCAGTTGCTGATCAGCCAATCAAAGCGGGTTTCGGGATAGGCGTTGCTCAATGCGGCCAGCAGCGGAGTAGTTAACATAACCTGGCTCAAACAGCAGGGCTGGAGGAGGATCGCTTTTTGGGGTGGAGTGAACGGCCGTCGCGCAAATAGCTGAAACGGCAGGTGCAGAGTGCGGGCGGCGGCAATGTTCAAAAAATTATCGTGACCCATAATTGAGGAGTAGGTTACTCGTTCCCTTCGATGGTGATTAAGTCTCGTATTTCGGCGAATTTGCCGGCGCCGATGCCCGGCACATCCATGATTTCTTCAATGACGCTGAACGGTCCATTTTCATCCCGGTAAGCCACAATCTTTTCGGCGGTGCTGGGGCCAATGCCGGGCAGGGTATCCAACTGGGCGCTGTCGGCGGTATTGATGTTAACAACTGCGCCGGCTGTGGCGGCGTCTTGTTCGCTTTGATTGGCTTCAGAGGCAGCTTCTATGATGGTAACGGCCGTTGGCGTCCCAGCCTCTTCTGTCAAAAAGGGAATATAAACTTGCGCCCCATTAAACAATGGTTGGGCCAAATTGACAACGGCTTCATTGGCTTCTGGCGCAAAACCACCGGCGGCCTGCACGGCATCTTGCAAAATGCTGTTGGGCGGCAAGGTGTAGACCGCTTCAGCGGCCACCGCCCCGTTGACAAATACCTGGATAGGACCGGGCGTTTCAGTGGGAACGGCCGTTATCGTCGGTTCTGGCGGCGTAATCATTATGGGAGCGGGCTGCGTTTGTTTGAACAGGGTCATGCCCACCAGCGTCACGATGATACCCACAAAAAACGCCGCCAAAATCAAGCCGACATTATCCTGATTCACCTTCATGGTGTACCCTCCTCATGGGAGCGCGGATAGCTTGTCCGCACACCGGGCGGACAAGCTGTCCGCGCCCCCAATTTTTATCCTTTCACCACCGCCACCGGCACAAGCCGGGCCACTTTTTTAGCAATGCCCGCCCCATGTACCACCTCAATTACCTTATCCACATCCTTGTAAGCGGCCGGCGCTTCTTCGGCTAATCCAGGCATACTGCCGGCCCGCACATGGATGCCGCTCGCTTCCAATTCTTCACGCAGGTCATGGCCGTGAATGGTGCGTTTGGCCTGGCTGCGGCTCATGGTACGCCCCGCGCCGTGACAGCTAGAGCCAAAGCTCTGTGCCATGGATGTTTCCGTGCCCACCAGCACCCAACTGGCTGTGCCCATGGAGCCGGGCACAAAGACGGGTTGGCCGATGTCGCGGTAGACAGCCGGCAAGACGGGGGAGCCGGGGCCAAAGGCGCGGGTGGCCCCTTTACGATGTACACACACCTCTCGCGGCTCTCCCTCTACCTCATGCGTTTCGATCTTCGCCATGTTGTGGGCGATGTCGTAAACCTGGTACAGCATAGAACGGACGCCCGCGCCGGCCAATACCTGTTCAAAGCTTTGGCGGACGTGGTAGGTGAGTACCTGCCGGTTGACAAAGGCGTAATTGGCGGCGGCTTTCATGGCCGCCAGGTAATCCTGTCCTTCGGGACTGCTCAACGGGGCGCAGACCAGTTCCCGGTCTGGCAGAACGATGCCGTATTTGTGGACAGCTTGTTGGAACCGCTTGACATAATCTGTGCAGATTTGATGCCCAAAGCCGCGAGAGCCGGTGTGAATTTGCACCACAATCTGCCCCGGAAACAGGCCCATGCGCGCCGCTGCTTCGTCGTAAAACAGCTCGTCTACCACGTCTACTTCGATGAAATGGTTGCCGGCGCCCAGCGTACCGATTTGATTGAGACCCCGTTTTTTAGCGCGATCACTGACTTTGCTGGCGTCGGCGCCGGCTAAACGGCCGTTTTCCTCGGTGCGTTCTAAATCCATCTGGGTGGCGTAACCATGTTTGAGCGCCCATCGACTGCCTTGCTCGATCAAGCGGTCGAGTTCCTGGACCTTGAGGTGGATGTTCCCGCCGCGCCCCACGCCGCTGGGGCAGTTGGCTTGCAAGACATAGGCCAGTTCGCTGAGATAGGGCGCGATCTCTTCCTGGTGGAGGTGGGTCGCCAGCAAGCGTACACCACAGTTGATGTCGTAGCCCACGCCGCCGGGCGAGATGACGCCATCGGGCAGGGCCGTGGCGATGACGCCGCCGATGGGGAAGCCGTACCCTTGATGAATGTCGGGCATAGCCAGGGCATATTTGACGATGCCGGGCAGGGTGGCCGTATTGACCAGTTGGTCCAGGCTTTTGTCGCCCAGGGCCATGTCGAGCAGTTCGCCATCGGCGTAAAAGCGGGCGGGCACACGCATATCAGGGCGGAAGGATTGGGGGATTTCGTGAATATAGGGGGTGATGCGTTTAAAGTCTTTGCGTTCCATGTATGTTTCCTCTAGTTAATGGCCAGTGGCGTGTGGCCAGTGGCAGGTTTCTTCACGCGCCACCTGCCGCCTGCCACTCGCCACTTTAGACATCAAATACGATGGTTACTTCCAGGCCAACGGCCGTTTCGATGATTTCCAGGTTGTGGTAGGTGACGGCTTTGATATGTTTGACCAGTTCAGCAACCGGGCCGCCGCGTAGATTGGCGGAAAGATGGGTGGGGGTAACGGTTGTTAGCGTGATGTGCGGGAAAACCATCTGCTCCATTTCGGCAAAATAAGCCAGGTCGCTGAGCCAATCGACCAACAAGGTTTCGCGGTCGAAGGCTTCGAGGCTGAGCTGACGGCTTTCAGTGGCAGGCACAGATATACCCTTGCCCAGCATCAATTCATTCATGCCGACGGCCGCATTCAGCAGCAGGTCGGCAAAATCCATGCCCCACACGCGCAAGGCCCAATCGGCCGTATGGTCTACAATTTCATAGTTTGCCATTGTTTTGAATACCCGCCCTGAAGCTGTTGCCAAACATATCGCCATTGCCATTGTATCATAGCCTTTCGGAACTCTGAACAGGGGAAGTTCAACTTTTGCCAAAAATTGAACTTCTTAGCTCACCCAACTTTAGCCAATTAAGCGGCTTCCAGGTATGATTATGGCCTTGATTATTATCATTTTAGGAGCTTTGCCATGAGTGAATCAGAAAATCCCCAACAACCCCAGAAGCCAACCGCTAAACGCATCAGCATCGACATCCCGAAAGAGTTGGAAGCTGTTTATGCCAATGTGGCCTTTATCAGCCACACCCCGGCCGAACTGGTGCTTGATTTTGCCCAGGTGCTGCCTCGTTCTAATCGCGGGCAGGTGAAAGCCCGGGTGATTATGTCTCCTATGCACGCCAAGATGCTGCAAAAAGCGCTGGCTCAAAACATCGCCAACTATGAACGGCAGTTTGGCGAAATTCGTATGCCCATGACCTTAGCCGACCAATTTTTCCGTTTCCCCCAAGGTGAAGCGGAAAACGACAACAAGGAAGAAGGTGATGACAGTTCTGAATAAGAAGCGTCGTCGAGGTGAATGATGGATCAATTAGAAACGGTTGCTGAGGAAATTAGGGAAACATTTGAACAGGTCAACACCGCCCGCGACCAAGCGTACCAGCGTTCACGAAAACTGATCAGCCTGTGCGCCCGCTCCATCCGGGCCATGCACCGCAGTGAATGGGAGACGGCCGATGGCCTGCTGGCGGAATTGGGCGAAGCCAAAGAGGAGATGGTGGCCGGGGTGGCGGCTTATCCGGCGCTGTATTACGCCGGTTATACGCAGGACGCCATTAAGGAATATGTGGAAGCGCATTTGACTTATGCCCTGATGCGGCAACGGCCGTTACCCACCCCCCAGGCCCTCGCCGCTGAAGAGAATACCTGGCTCAACGGCCTGGCCGAAGCGGCCACCGAATTACGCCGCCGCATCCTCGACATCATTCGCCACGGGCACAGCGACGAAGCGGAACGGCTGCTGGATGAAATGGACGCCATCTACAGCATTTTGGTGACGTTTGATTTTAACGATAGCATCACTGGCGGCCTGCGCCGGCGCACCGACACGGTGCGGGCCGTTTTAGAGCGCACCCGCGGCGATGTCACCACCAGCCTGCGCCAGGCGCAGCTTGAAGAAGCGTTAGAGGCGTTGGAAGCAAGGATGCGTGAGGCATAAGCGCTACCTATCTGTGGTGAGCAGGCCGAGGGCCAGGCCGCCGAGCAGACCGGCGGCCGTCCACCAGGGGATTTGGTTCAACATCCAGGTGATTTGGGCAGGGGTGAATTCGGGGCCATGCCCATGCAAACCGGTTTTGACGGCCATGAAGAGCAGGGTGAGTAAGCTGCTGCCCAGGCCAAAGAGTAAACCGATAACGGCCGTTGTCCCCCACCATTGTCTGCTGGAAATAGCACGACCAGCCAGCAGAGATTGGGCGGCATACGCCAGTAAAACGGCCGTTGCCCCCACCCCCATAATGACCACGCGCCCCAGCGATCCTTCCAGGGCGATCCACACAAAGACGTAGAGACAGTAAACGGCCGTGGCCCCCTTCAACCCTGGAATTTTTGCCGGAAAATCCACGTAAACCTCGACTTTACTATGACGAAATAGCTGGATGATGGTATGATCTCTCTCTTAATAACAAGTGGCAGAGGCAGAGTGGTAAGGCAACTGATTGCTTCGCCACCGGTCGCTAAGCTCGTCGAAGCGACCCCTTATTCAAGGAGAAAATAATGGCCCAAATTACAGCGGATGGAAAAAAATTTGAAGTGGCAGATGGCACACGGCTGGTGAATGCCATAGAAGACAACGGCATCGACATTTTGCACCGCTGCGGCGGCAACGCCAGATGCACCACCTGCCGCGTTACTTTTAACAGCGGGGAACCGGAGCATTATCATCCGCGTGAAAAAGCAAAACTAGAGAGCGAAGGCAGTCTGGGCGAATTCCGCCTCTCCTGCCACATTCTCTGCGCAGGCGAGATGGATGTGAACGTGATCAATCACCTCTCCACCTCTGGCCTGGAAGACCCCGGCCCCCGCGTCGCAGACGAAATCCCGGAAATGGTGTAATGCGTCCCAGAAGTTCAACTTCTCAAAGAAGTTGAACTTCTTCGCCACTGTTCACTGTCCACTGCCCCTGCCACCGCCCTTACCGTCCCTCCGGCGTCGCTGTCACCAGCACATACCCTTTTGGCGCTTCTTGCACGTACTCTTGCTCAGGCGGGGGCGGGGTGGTATCGGTGAACATCACATTGGTAAAGCCCAAACTCATCAAAAAATCACGCATATAGTTTTCGGCATTGGTGCGGGCCAGATTCACCACTTCGCTCTCCTGGGCCGCTTTGCGAATTTCCGCTTCTGCCAGTTGGCGCACTTCTGTCTCCAGGTCTTTTTCCGGGCGGGCCAGCAAGCCGGTGTTGCGGTTGGCTACGTAAGAGCGCTCAGTATCCAGAGCCGGCAAATCATCAAAGGTGCGAGCCGTGGGCAAATGCACCATGACGGTATCCGGGCCGTAAACCTGGATGTCGTTCAGCGCCATTTCCGCAAAATCTACGCCGGCCACCACCTTGCCATGCGCCACAAAGACCATCGATTCGCCCAGCACGCCCCACAGGGCGTCGGTATTGCGTTCGGCCGTGACCACTTTTTCCAATTCAATCGACGCCGTTTCCAGTCGAGACAGGTCGTTGATTTGGGTGACGATGGTGATGGGGCTGGGGATGTAAACAGGGGTCGCTGGCACAATCAGGCTTTGCACCAGGTCGCTGATGGGATTCATGACTTCCTGTTCCACTTTATTGACGCTGGCAATGACGCCGTAAGCGGCCACAGAGCCAATCACCAAAAAGATAATGAGAAATAGCAGCGCTGCCGTGCGTAAAGCGGATGAGCCACTGCCGTTGCCATTACCGTTGTTTGTTATTTCTTCTTTTTTTACTTTAGATTCCATTTTTTTAGTTCTTCCCTCTCTGTAAATCGAATAGTTAAGCTGATGGTGAGATTAACAAACCGACCACCGATAATTCAAGGGGCAGTATACATGAGGCTGCCCGTGTTTCTCCTTTATTAAAACAACTCTCTTACAAAGATGTAATGAAAATATCTGCTGGCTTAATGACCTGCTCAGGAATCTCATGAGGCGCTTATAAAATGGGGCTGCCTGTTTTCCTGTTTCTCAATGCGTCTGGAATCGGTTAAACTTAGGCGTGGTACGGTGATCGGTGAACGGTGATCGTGATTTAGATGGATGAAGTACGAATGTTGAGAATATGATTGTAGCTACCTGTGTTATTGAATTACAACTGGATGGCGTTTTCTCATTGAAGGAGAAGCGGCATATCCTGAAGTCGGTGCTGGCGCGGCTGCGGAACCAGTTTAACGTGGCCGTGGCGGAGGTGGAATACCAGGATGTGTGGCAAACGGCCGTTATCGCTTTGGTCACGGTCGGCAATGAATCGGCGCCTTTACACAGTCAGTTGGAAACGGCCGTTGCCTGGCTGGAAACGCAGCGCCCAGACGTGCCCATCGCCCGCTACCGGATTGAGATGCGGTGAGGGAGTGATTAAAACGAAACCATGCGTATTAAAAATATGATGACGAAATCTGTTTTATATGGCTTCTTAACAGGGCTTTTGTTACTAACTTTTTGGACGCGGCCGGCCGCCGCCCAAAGCAGCGCGGGCCTGACGATGGCCGTACAGGCCGGGTACGACGGCTATTACAAAAACGGCGCCTGGATGCCGGTGATCATCACCGTCGCCAATGAAGGGCCGGCCGTAGCAGGGGAGCTGCGTATTGGGCAAGGCAGCGCCACCAGCGGCGGCCGGGTCGTGACCAGTAGCCCCATCTCCCTGCCCACGCAGTCGAACAAGCGCGTCTTTATGTATATCTACCCGACTGATTTCAATACGGAGGTGATGGTGGAACTGCTGGATGAAAACGGCCGTTCCCTGCTTAAAGCCACTTCCAACCCCATTCGCTCTCTGACGACAGATACCTTGTTAACGGCCGTTGTCACCCCGGACGCCGGCAATCTGGATTTACTGGAAAAAATCAGCGGCAGCCGCAGCGACAGCGCCGTCGCTTACCTCAGCTTAGACGATCTGCCTGAACTGGCCCCCGCCTGGAACGGCCTGGATATGCTGGTGCTGCACGACACCGATACCGCTCAATTCAGCGCCGCCCAGTTAGACGCTCTGCGCGGCTGGCTGGAGACCGGCGGTCAACTGGTGGTAGCGGGCGGGCCGGGCTGGCAGAAAACGGCCGCCTCCCTGGCCGACTGGCTGCCCGTCACCGTCACCGGCAGCGAAACAGTGGCCGACCTGCCCGCCTTGCAAGCCGCCGCCGGGAAACCGTTCCGCGACCCCGGCCCGTACCTCGTCACCACCAGCAGCTTGCGCAATGGCGACCTGCTGCTCCATGAAGACGGGCTGCCTTTGTTGGCAAAACGGCCGTTTGGTCGGGGCGCGGTGCTGTTCCTGGCCTTGGATCCCAGTTTGGCCCCCTTAGCCGATTGGGCCGGGGGCGAGACAGTCTGGACCACCATCGTGCAGAATATTCCTGACGTTTTGCCCTGGTCAAGCGGCATCCAAAACCCCTGGGTCGCTATTTCGGCCGTGTCCAGCCTGCCCGCCTTGTCCATGCCCCCTGTGTTCCAACTGGCCCTCTACTTGCTCATTTATATTCTGACGATTGGGCCGTTTACCTATATCATTTTGAAGCGCAAAAATCGGCGAGAATTGGCCTGGGTTACCATCCCCCTCACGGTGCTGCTGTTTAGCGCCCTGGCCTATCTCACTGGCTTCCAGTTAAAAGGCAACGACACCATCATCAACCAGATGTCGGTGGCGACCGGCGAGGTAGGCGGCTCTGATATGCGCGTCAACACCCTGCTCGGCCTCTATTCGCCCCGCCGTCGCAGCTATGACGTGGTTTTACCGGCCGGCAGCCTGGCCCGGCCGCTTCAGGAGCAGTATACCAGCAGTGGCTCTGCCACTATTACCCAGGGCAGCGATGTCGTCTTGACGAATGTGCGCGTGGATGTCAGCGACGTGGAGACCTTTATCGCCGAAAGCGTGCAGCCCGCCCCGGCTTTGGAGGCAGCGGTTAAACTGGGGATGCGCGACGGCGACATTGAACTGACGGCCACCATCCGCAACAACAGCCAGGAAACCCTGGAATTGGCCACCCTGCTCATCGGCGACATGGCCTTTAAACTGGGCGATTTGGCCCCTGGCGCAGAAGCGTCGGTGGCTGAATTGGTGGGAAATCCGGGCAGCGGCGTCTTAGGCGTCCCCAGTTATGGCTACGGTTCGCCGCTCATGGCCAATGCCGAAACGATTTTAGGCACGAGCAATTATTATGAAGATCGGGTGGCCTATCCGCGCTGGCAGCTGCTGCAAGCGTTGGAGGATGAGTATCTGGCGGGTGGGCAGATCACGCCGAACAACCGGGTGACGCTGCTGGCCTGGTCAGATGCGCCGCGGCTGGAGGCGGCCGTGCGCGAAGGCGATAACTTGAGCGCCAGCGCCACCCTTTATTTGCTGGCGCTGCCCATGGAAGAGGCCCTGCGGAGCGGCAGCCTGACGCTGCCCCTCAATTTGTTGAATTGGACGATTTTGGGCAGCAATAATATGTACAGCGAGATGATTCAGGATTTGTATATGCCGCCCGGCGCCTGGCAGGAGGTGGAATTTACGCCCTGGCCGGAGATGCAAGCGATGCGCGTGGAGGCGTTAGCCTTACAATTGACGCCGCAAAATGAACAGATGAGCCAGGCCGCGCCCACCATGCGTTTGTGGGATTGGCAGGCAGATCAATGGCTGGATGTGGCGGATGTGGCGTGGGGGGAAACGGCCGTTTCCGACCCCCAACGTTTCCTCTCCGCCAATAACACCATCCGCCTGCGCCTGCAAAACAGCAGCCAAACCTATGCCGAGGTCAAAGAATTTTATCCGCTGCTCACCGGCGAATTGGAATAGAGAATTATGAATTTGCCACGACGCCTTACCCTGCTTTATTTGTCAATCTTTAACCTTTAATTATCAACCAATCTATGACCACAATTATCGAAATTCAAGGACTCACCAAAAAATACGGCCCTCTAACGGCTCTCGACGACCTGAATCTGTCCATCGAAGAAGGGGCCGTCTTTGGCTTCATCGGGCCAAATGGGGCGGGCAAAACCACCACCATGCGCATCCTCACCACCCTGCTCAAGCCGACGGCCGGCAAGGCGTGGGTGGCGGGCTGCTCCGTCATCGATGATCAGCGCGGCGTGCGCCGCGCCATCGGCTACATGCCCGATTTTTTCGGCGTGTATGAAGATATGAAGGTGTGGGAATATCTCGACTTTTTTGCCGCTTGTTACGACATTCCCGCCCCCACCCGGGCCGGCATGATCGACGATTTGCTGGCGCTGGTCGATTTGGGGCATAAAAAAGAGGCGTATGTGGAGAGTTTGAGCCGGGGCATGAAACAGCGCTTGTGCCTGGCACGTACCCTCACCCATGATCCGCAAGTTCTCATTTTGGATGAACCGGCCAGCGGCTTAGATCCCCGCGCCCGCATTGAGATGCGGGAACTGCTGCGCGAGTTGAAAAATATGGGCAAGACCATCTTTTTCTCGTCCCACATTTTGTCTGAGGTGGCCGATATTTGCACCAGCATCGGCATCGTCGAGGCGGGGCAGCTCATTGCCCACGGCGATATGGCCGAGATGAAAAAGCAGATCCGGGCGCAGCGCCTCATACAAATGCGCGTCTTGGGCGACGCCCTGCCCCTGCAAGAATTTTTGTTGGGGTATGAGGGTGTGGCTCAAATCACTCCCGGTTCTGAATTGGATTTGCCAAACGATACCATCCGCGTGGATTTTGGCGGCGATGATACGGCGCTGCAAAAGCTCCTGGCCGACATCGTGGCTCAGGGCATCCCGCTGCTGGCTTTTCAGGAAGAGACCGGCGACCTGGAAGATGTGTTCTTGCACGTCACCAAAGGCATTGTGAATTAGAAAAATTGTGACAAAGGGGCGAAGAGACAAAGGAACAAAGAAAAAGCCTTTGTCTTTGCAGCAGGTTTTTAAGGGTAGAGACCATTGAATTTATGGCGGCAGTGGCAGGCGTTGAAGCAAAATCCGGTTTATCTGCGAGAGACGGGCGCCTGGGGCCATGTCAACCCGTTTTACGCCCAGATCAGCCGCTATTCCCCCTTTATCATTTTGGGCGTGATTGCTCTTGGCGTATGCGGCGCCAGCCTGAATCCGGCCCTTTTTGCCGGCAATGATGATCTGTTCGCGGCGGCGTGTTTTATTTGTTTGCCTGGATTTTTGATAACGGCCGTTACCCTTTACGCGCAGATCATGGCCCCAGCTCTCACCGCCCCCACCATCAGCCTGGAACGGGCCGCGGGCACCTGGGACATTTTACGCACCACGCCGCTGTCGCTGCGCTCCATTTTTATGGCGAAACTGTTTGGCTCCCTGTCGCGGCTGCGCATTTGGACGGCGCTGTTTGCCCTGACGCTGCTGCAAGGGGGCATCATGGCTTGCTCGCTGACGCTCATCGGCGGCGAGTTGGCCTGGTGGGGAGCGATGATGGGCCTGGCCACCACGCTGCGCCCCTGGTTGGAAATCATCTTTGCCGCTTTTGTGGGCATGTATGCTTCTACCCTGGCCGGTTCGGTGATGATGGCGTTGGTGGGCGCGTACAGCGCGGTGGTCTTGGTGAAGCTGTTTAACAGCGGCGCTTTGTGGCTGGCGGTCAGCCTGCTGGCCGAACTGGACGAGACGCTTTCCCTGCTGTTGACTGTGTTGGCCCCTATTGTGATCTATCTGCTGCTGATAACGGCCGTTTGGTTCGGTCTCTTTCAGCAGGCCAAAAAATTGAGGACGGAATAAGGTGGCGGGTGGCAGGTTTACGCGCCACCCACCACTGGCCACCCGCCACCGGAAACGCTTATGACTGAATTAACGCAAAACCCACCCAAAAAACGCTTCAGCGCCCTGCGCCAAAACCCGGTCACCATGAAAGAATTACGCAGCCGGATGCGCGGCCGCCGCGCCTTTGTCGTGCTGACGGTCTACCTGCTGGCGATGAGCATCTTCGTCACCCTGATTTATGCTGGCTTTTCCGCATCGGCCAGCGGCCCGTATGGCCCCAATGCCCGGGATGCGGGCAAAGCGGTGTTCATGGGCGTCCTGGCGGTGCAAGTGTTCATGGTCATCTTCGTGGGGCCATCCTTTACGGTGGGGGCCATCAGCGGCGAAAAAGAACGGCAGACCTTTGATCTGCTGCGCACCACCTTGCTCTCCGGCAAAAGTTTAGTGACGGGCAAGCTCATCTCCGCCTTAAGTTACGTCTTTTTGTTGCTGATCGCTTCTATTCCCCTGCAAAGTGTGGCCTTTTTGCTGGGCGGCGTTTCCGGCCTGGAACTGATCTTGTCGCAGGTGATTATTTTTGTGGCGGCAGTGGCCTTTGCCTTGTGGGGTTTGTACTGCTCCAGCATCATGCGCTCCACCCAGGCGGCCAGCGTGATGACCTTTGCCGGTTCGCTGTTTCTTGTCATTGGCATTCCCTTTATCGTCATGCTGTTCAGCCTGTTTTCCAGCCCAATTTTGGCGGGTATGACGCTGAGTTGGGTGGGCGAGGTACTCTTGTTGTATGCTGGCTTGCTGCTGGCGGCGCTTAATTTGCCGGCCACTTTGCTGGTCAGTGATTTAATTTTGATTGAAGAAGATGGCCTGTTTTTCTTCCAACAATCGTTTGGCAGCCCGCCTGCCAGCGGCGGCCATTTCTGGTTTCCCTCACCCTGGTGGCTGTTTCTCATCCTTTACACGCTGCTATCGCTGCTTTTATACTGGCTGAGTGTGCGCAAGGTGCGCCAGATTGCGAATCAATAATGTGAATCGCAGAGAGCGCGGAGTAAAAAATGCCAGCAGCCATCTCCGCGTCCTTCAAGTTCTCTGCGGCAAGAGTTTTTTAAAATGAAAAACGAAGCTCAATTCCAAAAATTAACTGACCAACTCCACCGCTGGCACGGCCGTTCTCTACGACGAGATGGCTTGCTGTGGCTGCCACGGACGCTGCTGGTGGGCTTGATGCTGGCGGTGGTGGTGGCTGTGGTGGCCCGACAACGGCCGTTTCTCGACAATCAGCAGGTGGCAATTGTGGCGCTGGCCTTGGGACTGGGCGGCTTACTCGTGGGCCTGCTGTTTGTGTTTGGGCGGCGGCGCACGATTCGGCAGCAGGCTGCCTTTGCCGATAGGCAGTTTGGGCTGAAGGAGCGGGTGATAACGGCCGTTGAAATCCATGAGGGTGTTCTCATCGTCCCTGATGAAATCGCCCAAGAACAAATCGGAGATACCCTTTCTGCCACAAATCGCGTTGATGTGAAAAGAGATCTGCCTTATCGCCTGGATCGCCGGGACTGGATCTTCCTTCTTATTTCTATTTTCTTACTTTTCCTGGCCGTTTACCTGCCCAATCCTCAAGAAAACATCCTCAAAAAAGGACGCGCCGTGGAGCAGGCCATTGCCGAACAAATTGAAGCGCTGGAAGCCATCCAGCAAGAAATTCTGGAGAACCCGGCCCTCAGCGAAGAACAACAAGCCGACCTGCTGCAACCCGTCGAAAGCGCCCTGGAAGCTTTGCAAGCGGGAGCTGCTTCCCAGGAGCAAACCGTGGCCACCCTCTCCGAAGCGGAAGCCGACCTCAAACAGCTTGCCGCCGACAACGATATGAGCGGCTTACAGCAGCGTTTACAAAAAGCGGGGCAGCCCCTCGCCCAAAACAGCGCCGGGCAGCAGTTGGGCCAAAGCCTGCAAAACGGCGACCTGTTCAGCGCCGCTTCTGCCGCCGCTCAACTGGCCGATAGTTTGCCCACCCTCAGCGCCGAGGAACAGGCTGCCCTGGCCCAAGATTTAGCAGAAACGGCCGCCGCCCTGCAAGATGTCGATACCGAACTCGCCCGAGAATTAGCCGAAGCCGCTGAAGCGCTACGCAATGGTGATACCGCCGCCGCTCAACAAGCGTTGCGTGAAGCGGCTGGCACGCTGCAACAGCGCGGCCAACAAGGCGCCGCCTCCCAACAAGCCCAAAGCGTCGCTGGACAAATGGCCGAAGGGCGTCAAGACGTGGCCCAGGCCGGTCAGCCGGGACAAGGGGCTCAAACCGCCCAGGGTAGTCAATCAGGCCAGGGGCAAGGCGAGGGACAAGGACAGGGAACAGGTGATGGGCCGGGCGAAGGCAGCGGGCCTGGTCAAGGCCAGGGGCCAGGAAGCGGAAGTGAACAGGGTCAGGGGGCAGGCGGGCCTGGGCCAGGCGGCGGTCATGCGGAAAATGTCTTCGTGCCTGAATTCCGGGATCTCAGCGGGGCGGAAGGGGTACAAATTGAACTGCCCGCCGAATGCGTGGCCAATCCGGCTAACTGCGGCGCGCTCCTCAGTGAAACCGCCACTGAATTCAGCAATGAGGGCGCTACCGTCCCTTACAATCAAGTCTTCGGCGATTATCGTAATGCCGCCTCAGAAGCTTTAGCCGACGACTATATTCCTTTGGGGATGAAGGGGTATATCCGGGATTATTTTTCATCTTTAGAGCCATAAAATAAGCTCTTTCATGTTGAACCATGCCAAAATTGCGAAGTCATGGTTTGTTTCTATCTCTACCTTTGTTCACGGGGCGTTTATTGTCAAAATATTTGAGCAGGGTATCATTTATCTATGGCTTCAACCTTTGTTTCTGGCTTCTTTAACCCCCAAAGCATCCCGCAGGCGGCGATGGCTGCTTACCGTGAAGGGAGTAAAGCAGCCGGTCAACAAGAGTACAGCCGGGCAATTCGTTATTATACAGACGCCCTCAGTTTTGAAGGCGTCGATGCCCTGTTCCGGGCGCGAGCCTTTGAATATCGCGGGCAGTGCTACTGGCTGTTGGGAGATTTTGCTTTAGCCAAAGCGGATTATGAAGCGGCGTTAACGGCCAGCGATGAGTTGGTGCAGATTGCCCGGGCGCGAGTCCGTTTGGGTGAACTGGCTGATTTCCAGGGGGAGTATGAAACGGCCGTTTCTCTCTATCGTCAGGCATTAACTGAAGGCATCCAGATGAATAATTTGCTCGTGATCGGCCGGGCGCGGCGTGGCCTGGGCATTCTCCATCGTAAACAAGGCAATACGGATCTGGCCGTTACCGAGATGACGCAGGCGTTGGCAGCTTTCCGGCAGGCGGGTGAATCACGTGAACAGGCCCGCGTCCTCACCAGTTTGGGGCGTACCCGCCTTGCCCGTGGTGAATACCAACACGCGCTCTCCAACCATACTGAGGCTCTGACAATCCTGGAATCTCTCAACGACCGCTGGCGTATTGTGCAGGTACTTAATGACATGGGCGAGTGCCACCAATCCTTATACGACATCGAAACGGCGCGGGCGTATCATGAAAAGGCGCTGACGTTGGCCGATGAATATGATGCGGCGCTCATCAAACCGGAGATACTGCGCAATTTGGGCGTAGACCTGGTGGAGCAGGGTGACTTTAACTGGGGTATGGCATACCTGGAGGAAGCGTTGACTGCGGCCCGACATATTGGCAATCGGGAGCAGGAAGCGCTGGCTTTGTATAATTTAGGCCGCGCTCATTTGCGCATTGGCAACATGGCAGAAGCGTCGGAAACAGTGGCGAGTTTGCGCAAATTGGCTGATGATTTGAATGCAGATCGTTTCCGGGCGCTGGGTTTATTTGTGCAGGGAGAGCTGTATTACCAACAAGGCCAGCGGGACAAGGCTGTGATTGCTTTGAACGCCGCGGCGCTGGCGGCGCAAACGGCCGTGGATCGTGGCGTCTTGTGGAAATTACACGCCACGATGAGCCATGTGGTTGATAATGATTCGATTGCCGCCGTCCACCGCATGATCGCCGCCGAATTCATCCGGCAGACGGCCGAACCGCTGCAAGACGCCCGCCTTAAATATGGTTTTGTCCATGCGCCCCCCGTCATGGCTATCTTGCAGGCCGCCGATATTGACCCCGACAAGTTGTAATTCCCCCATTTGATCTTCTAAATTGCCCCCAATATCCCCTGTCGTTTCTGCCTGGTTGTTGTATGATTAGGCAGCGGCCGTTTTTGGTCGCTTCCCAAGATTTATCAGGATAGCATGACCCCAGGATTGGCATATGGATGAGACGCAATGCGCATAACGGCCGTTTTCCATTGGCTGGCTGAACGGCTGCGAGATTTGAGTATGTGGCCCATCAATCTGGTGCGGGATTTCCCGCTGCGGTTGAGCCGTTTGGCGCATACGCTGTGGCGCGGCGGCAGAGCGCTTCTCCTTTTCCTGCCTGAATGGAGGCAAGCTCCTGGTGGTGAAGATAGGGGCGGATGGTGGCGGCGACAAAACGGCCGTTTCTTCAACTGGCTGCATCAATTTGTCACCCAGATATTTGATCTGGGAGGTGGTCCGGAGATTGGTGAGTTTTTGCTGCACTTATTTGCCCGCTCCACACCCCTCACCGGCGCCGAAATTGGCATGATTGCCGAAGTTTTAGGGTCGGACGCGATGCGTTTTGGCGATGTGCGCGTGGTAGAAGGGGGCATTTTTGATCTTATCTTCAAAATGAATGGCAACCTCGCCTTTGCTACCTGGCGCTCCATTAACTTGCCGCGTACCGGCTGCCATACCCGCCAAAATCTGCCCATTGTCGTTCATGAATTGACGCATGTTTATCAATATGAGCGCGTGGGTACACGCTACCTGGGCGAAGCCATTTATATGCTCATCAAAACGAAGCGGGACTGTTACAATTATGGGGGACAGTCTGGATTAAGCGGCGCCGGTCAATCCGGGAAATGTTACCGAGATTTCAATCGGGAACAGCAAGCTAAAATCACGCAGGATTATTATGATTTAAGGACACAAGGCAAGGACGTAACTGCCTATGAACCGTTTATTGCCCAGGTTCGCGCCGGGGACATTTAGGGTAAACCTATTTTTTGTACTGGTATGGAGTTTCCCCATATTCCTGGCGGGTTGTGGCGCCTGGGGTGCGGCTTCTTCCGATCCAGTATTGTTGTCACCTACTCCTGTTATTATCGAAAAAACCATTATTGAAACGATTGTATTGGAATCACCGGAGCCAGAGGAACGGCCGTTAACCAAAGACCTCGTTGTTTGCCTGGGTGAAGAACCAGATACGCTCTACCGACACGGCCGTTTATCCCGAGATGCGCAGGCGGTGTTACATGCCGTTTATGAAAATGATTTCACCCATCTCAACTATCGCTATCAGGCGCAAGGATTGGTGAAGCTGCCCGATCTGGCTGATGGCGACGCCTGGATTGAAGAAGTGATGGTGGGCGAGGGGGATCGGGTGGTAAACGCTGCTGGTAATGTGGTGTCCTTAACAGTGGGGGAAAAGGTGCAGACGGCGGGGGGAGAAACGGCCGTTTTTATGGGAAGCCCCCTGTTGATGCGCCAAATTATTGCCGAATTTACCCTTAAACCCCGCTTTTGGTCTGATGGCGAACCCGTTACCACTGCCGACTCCATTTACAGCTACCAACTGGCAGCCAAAACCGGCTCCTTGCCCATCCGCGATAAAGTGCTGCGTACGGCCAGCTATACGGCGAATGATGCCTTGACAGTGCGCTGGATCGGCTTGCCGGGGAATCGTGATACGCAGTATATGACGAATTTTTGGCCTCCTTTACCTGAGCATATTTGGAGCAGTCATGAGGTCGTGGAAATCCCCACCTCTGAGATGGCCGCCAGGCTGCCGGTGGGCGATGGCCCCTTCCAAATTGTCACCTGGGAAGATGGGCAATTCTTGCGCCTGGAAAGAAATCCTTTTTACTATCGAGCCACTGAAGGATTGCCTTACCTCGATAGTGTCACCTTCCGCTTTGTGCCCGACGCCGATCAACTGGTGGCGTTACTGCTAAATGGCGATTGTCATATCGCCACGCAGGATGCCTTGCAAGCTGCTCAGATCCCCTTTTTAATTGAGGCAGATGCGGCCGATTTGCTCCAGGCTGCCATTGTGCCCGGCACGGTGTATGAAACGCTTATCTTCGGCGTCGATTCCTGGGATGGCTATGGTGATGGTCAGGGGCGGCCTGATTGGTTTGAGGACGTGCGGGTGCGGCAGGCAGTGGCCATGTGCCTGGATCGGGAGGCGATGGCAGCGAAATTTCTAAACGGCCGTTCCCCCATTATGCATAGTTATTTACCGGCGAACCATCCCCTCTATCCCAGTTCATTGAGCGAGTGGGCATACAATCCGGCTGCGGCGAACCATCTGCTGGATGAAGCCGGTTATATAGATGCTGATGGGGATGGTTATCGTGAAGAGCCGCATACCGGTGAAATTTTCCGTTTCACCATTTCCACGACAGACCTTTACCAGATCAACCGGCGTATCGCGGCTCAGGTTCAGGAAGATTTGCGCCAATGCAAACTCGTGGTGGATGTGGACGCCTTGTCTTCTGAAGTGTGGTACGCCGGTGGGGAGAACAGCAAGCTCTTTGGCCGTCGCTATGATTTGGGACATCTGGCGTTGCCTATCCGGCAAGAACCGCTGTGTGAATTTTTCGCTTCATGGGAGATTACTGGTCCGGCCGAAATGGTCAACCCGGCCAGCCATCACCCATATGCTGGCTGGCATGGCTTGAACAGTACCGGGTGGTGGGATAAAGCGTATGATGCGGCGTGCGAAACGGCCGTTGTCACCTGGCCTGACTCCCCCGAATACGCCAACGCCCACAGGCAAGCTCAAACCATCTTCGCCCAGAACTTGCCCATGATTCCCCTCTTTCCCCGCCTAAAATTTGCTGCGGCCGTCCCCGAAATAATCGGTTTTCAAATAGACGCCACACAGGAATCAGAATTGTGGAATCTTTACTCCCTCGATACCACGCCACATGAATAACCCCAGAAACTAGGCTACAGAACTCTCGTCAATAATATCAATTTCCGCCTGAACAGTTTGTACAACCTCTTCGTTCGCTGCTAAATCCGCAATTTCCTTTTCAGTTTCAGGCGTCAGCGCCATTAACAATTGTTCCGCATTAAAGCGGTCAAACATATCTCGTAAAGCAGTTAAGTTTGCTTCTTTAAAGGCCACGATGATAGCTGAATTGTCTTCGCCTAACTTTTCGTCAAGAAATTTCTTGGCTTTCCGTTGTTCGCCATCACCTCTACTGCCAATCAGGGCGCCAATGGCCCCACCTAAAATCGGGCCGCCAAGCAGCAACCCCACCGCGATACCGCCGGCCGCGCCTTTCCAGGTGGTTAACCCATGTTTGTGGTGAACTTTTAACTTTCCCCGATCATTCCGGTAAACAGTCGAAACCGTTTTGAGATCAACCATCATGGCATGCTGCATAGCAAGGAGCGTATTGTAAACAAAACCGGCTGTTTCTTTACCTTCAAAAGCAGCGATAACGAGATTATAATCCTCTTTGTTTGACATAAACTAATTCCTTAAGGCTGAGTTATCTTGATTTATCGTCATCCCAATAATCGTGCATGTTGTCTTTTTGCTTCTTCGTTTTCCCTACATACATGGCAATGCCTAAAATCCCAATAAAGAGACCGGCCGCTGAAGCAGTGTAGGAAAAAAAATTCAAGAAGAAGGTGGACTCAAGCACACGGATCATCATCAAAAAAGGGAGCACCGCGCCAGCCAGCAGCAAGAAAAAAGCTGCAATGATCAGTCTACCCGGGTGCATGAATCCTGTTCCCACTAGCATCTTCTTCAAACAACCAGCACATAACTTTGTGATTATCTTCCGTGTGGAACACGGGCGGCCGTTTTACATCACACAAACCAGGCATCATATACTTACAACGAGGATGAAAACGACAGCCGGTAGGGGGATTAACCAGACTTGGCGGCTCTCCTGGAGGCACATCTCGTATCACCAGGGCATTATTTGCATCCGGATCGGCCGATGCTTCCATCAGCGCTTGCGTATAGGGATGCTGGGGGTTGCCCAACAAAACTTCCATCTTCGCCATCTCAATGACTTCACCCGCATACATCACAAAAATATATTCTGAGAAATAACGCACCGTAGAGAGATCATGCGTGATATAGATAACGGCCAGATTGTGAGATTCCTGCAATCCACGCAACAGTTTGAGAATTTCCACGCGCACTGAGGCATCTAACATAGAAACAGGTTCATCAGCCACCAGCAGTTGCGGTTCCAAAATCATTGCACGGGCAATGACAATGCGCTGCTGTTGGCCACCACTCAACATATGGGGATATTTGGGCAGCACCTCTTCAATAGGGGTTAACTTCACTTCATTCAGCGTCTTTTCAATACGCCGCATCCGTTCAGCTTTATCTTTGATGCCATTAATGATCAACGGCTCTTCTAAAATACGCTGAATAGACATAAACGGTGGCAATGCCCCAAATGGGTCTTGCTGCACATAACCAATTTTAGAGCGATATTCTCGTAAATCATTGCCCTTTGTTTCTGTTAGCTTCATGCCATCGAAGACGATCTCACCCTTTGTCGGCCGATTAAGACCCATAATTGTTTTCATGAGACTGGACTTGCCGCAGCCACTTTCGCCCACACAAGCCATGGCGTCCCCTTGCCGCAAGTCAAAAGTAACCCCGTCCACAGCCTTTACAAAACCGGCATGGCCAAAACCAAACTTCTTTAATTCATACCAAACGTGCAGATTTTGAATTGATAGCAATACATCTTTTGATTTTGTTTGAATGTCATCCATGGACTGTTTTCCTATCCTTCATCCTCAACATGCAGCCAACATTTAACTTGCCGGTTTCCTACCTGAACCATCGGCGGCTCTTGAACGCACTTTTCAAAACGATCACTACAACGATCCGCAAAACGACAGCCCGTGGGCGGATTCAGTAAACTGGGTGGCTGTCCGATAATGAATTCAGGCTCTACATCCACCTTTAACCGAGGCACACTAGCCATTAATTTTCGTGAATAAGGATGTAAGGGGGCGTGAAAAAATTGGCGTGCATCACTAACTTCCACAATCTGGCCGGCATACATCACAGCCACACTGTCGGCTAGTTCGCTGGAAGTGGCAATATCATGGGTAATTAAAATGAAACTGGTTTCCATCTGGCTTTTAACCCGTTTCATCAAGTTCATGATGTTAGCCTGGGTCAAAACATCCAGAGCAGAAGTCGGCTCATCCAGAATTACTAATTCTGGTAACGTCACCAGCGACATAGCCAGCGCCGCTCGTTGGCGCATCCCACCACTTAATTCAAAAGCATAACGATACAAGAAGTCAGTGGGCACGCCCACCTGATTAAACATGCGCGCCGCCTGTTCAATCGCATCTTTCTTGTTTAAGCCCATATGAACCATGGCGGGTTCTGCCACCTGATCGCCAATACGCATCACCGGGTTTAAGGCATTCATGGCCGCTTGAGGCACCATAGAAATCCGTTTCCAGCGCACAGAACGGCGGAAATCTTCCTCATCCAGCTTCATAATATCTTGGCCGTTTAGCAAAACCTGCCCATCATAGGTATGGATATTGCGAGGCAAAAGACGCAGGATCGCTTTTGCCATTGAACTTTTGCCACAGCCCGATTCACCGATGATAACGGTGGCATGGGTCCGCTTTAAGGTGAAGTCGACGTTATCCACTGCCTGTACAATACCGCCGCGCGTTTTGAAGAAAAGCCGTAAATCTTTTACTTCGAGCAAATTGCCATTCATTTCTTCCATAATCTTAAAGCTCCCTCAATCTGGGGTTGAAAATACGATCTAAGGCAAAACCTACCAGGGCAAATCCCAGGCCAGCGATCATGAGCAGGCCGGCCGGTTCCAAAATCCAGTAATAGTAACCATTGAACAAAGCGCCCTTAGAGAAAGCATCTTGAATGATCTTGCCCCAGGTAGGCAAAACCGGATCGCCAAGACCAAGAACGGCGAGGGAGGCTTCTAAGAAGACAAAGGAGGGTATTAAGATAATCAGGGTAGGGATAATCAAGGGCAATATTCGGGGTATGAGATAGCGGAACACAATGCGCATATTGCTGGCGCCATATGATTGCGCCGCTTCGATATAAGGCAGTTCACGCACCTGCAAGAAAATGGCTCGATAATTTTTGATCGAGATACCAAAAATACTGAGCAATATGACCAGCCCCAACATGAGCCAGATACTGCGTGAATAAAACGTGCCTACCATAATAAGGATGGGCAGCAGGGGCAGAATGGCGTTGATCTCCGTCAGGCGTTGAATGGTCCCGTCTAACCAGCCGCCAAACCAGACGCCAATGGCCGCAATGCTCATTGTCGTGACGGTGGTGCCCACCGCTGCTAATATGCCAAATGACATAGCAATAGGCGTCCCCCACAGCAGCGCTACCGATAAATCACGCCGCTGATGATCTGTACCGGCAAAGCCGTGTACCAACCCATAAATGACAAATGACAGATTAACATCGGAATTTTCTTCAAATAAGAGGGTATTGACTTGGAGCGTATACGTACCTTTTAATGGTTGCAAACCTTCCTTTTCCGGATCATCAAAGAGGCCTTTTTCAGCTGCGACACCCGCTATGCCAGTTTCCCGTTCCAGACGGCGTTGCAGGCGGCTATCTTGAGAGAAACGGAATGAACTAGAAGCACTGGGAGAAAATTCACCGGCCCGGATTTCCCGGCCGTCAGGTGTAATCCATAACATTTCGATAAACGGCTGTTTTTCTGAATAGGTGGCGTTTGCAAACAGATTGATTTCCGGGGGGAAGGTATCATAAGGGAAATCGAATTCAAATAAATAGGTAACTTCTCGCGTATCAGCGGAAAGCTGCTCCATGGTAACTTCACCATCTCCATCCACTGTGCGGAATCGAATGGTCTCGGGCAGTTTCCCGTCGTTAAAAAAATTATACCAGGTGGGCCATGCATTTCGCGGATATTCTGCCCAGATATTTTCGCCGCCTCGCCATAGTCTCACCGCTTCGTCGTAGGGAATAACGAAGGGTACTACCACAGAGGTGATGAGGAGTAAGCTAATAATGATTAGGCCAGCAATAGCCGATGGGTAATGTTTGATCTGTTCAAAAAATCGTTTAAGGGAATTCATCGTTTTTCATCCCCGCCAACACTCACACGTGGGTCAACTAAGGCATAAATGAAATCTAATAAGAAAACAGTGATGGCTAATAAATAAGCATAAACGACTGTATTAGCCAGAATTACCGGTGTGTCATAAATGCCAATAGCTCTAAAGTAAAGTTGGCCGATACCAGGCCAGTTGAATACCGTTTCTAAAATAATAGCGCCACTCCATAAGGTAATCAGCAAGAGAGCAAAGCTGGTGATGATATTGGGCAGAGTGGGGCGCAGCACATAACGGCGCTCAATCATACGATCCGTCAACCCTTTCGCTTTAGCCATCTGCACATAATCTTCGCTAGAGTAGATCAAAAAGAATGTACGCCAGTTATAAATAGTGATGAATACCGCACTGATCATGACCGCTGCCGTGGGTAAGATCATGTGTTTCATCACACTCAGGGCATATTCCAGAGGGTTTTCTGGAGGGGGGGCGCTGACCATACCGCCAAAGGGCAACAAGTGTAGCAGGCCGGCGAAAATTAAAATGAGAAACAAGCCATAGAACCAGGCTGGCGCCGCAGAAGTAGGCGCCAACCCCAATACAACTTTATCGGCAAAACTGCCATAGCTCCGAGAAAGCATCAACCCAAAGAATAAAGCCACGAAAAACACCAGTAAATTTGCTGTGCCAAATAAGACGAGGGTTGAAGGTAGCCGCTCCAGAATGATATTTCGCACCAGGCGAGAGCCGCTGTCACTGGTAAGCCCCTCTGAAAAACCGAGCCTTAACGTTAGCGCGTCCGAGAGATAAGTAAAGCTGCGCAAAATAAATGGTTGATCCAAATTATAGCGGCGTTCTTGCATGGCAATGCGCTCATCTAAGATCGCTCGTTTTTCTGCTGCTGGCAGCTTTTGAAACTCTTTGTCAGCGGTGGCTGCTAATGTTACAGATTCTCGTATCTGTGAGCGACGAATTTTATCGACATACCCGCCCATGTTGGCCACTAATACGGTGATATATACGCCAACGGCGACGGTGAAAAAGAGGACTAAGAGTTTTAAAGTGGTATAGCGAAGCAGGCGTATTGCCGCTTGCCGACTCGCTTTGCGCTCTTCATCCTGCACTTGCTCAAGATCGATTTGTGTTTGGAGTATGGTTTGCTCTCCTTCCCCCGCCGGTTGAATCAGTTCTTGACTCATATCATTATTTTCCTTAAGCAATTAGGGTAACAAACATTTCTCAGAAAGTTTTTGAGTTTAAATATATGCTCTCGAAACGGGTCTTAGCCGCCTCGAGAGCATTATAACATCGTAGTCTTGTACTGCCTAAGTCTAAAAAATGGGAGTGGTTTTAAACCACTCCCATTTCATCCTAAACTGAGGTGGGGATTACGGAGCCGTTACGAATGGGAACTCGCCCAAACTGGGGAGAGCGACCAGGTTAGAGATAACGACGATATCAAGGCGATTGGATCCTTCTACCAGAGCGCTCGTTGTGTCCGCGCTCAATGTAACCGTCCACAAGCCATCACTATCTGCTTCAGCCTGACCATTTTCAACCAGGTTGTTGCTGGCGTCAAACAAGAGGTATTGAACGCTGGTGACGTCGCTTATGGCATACGGTTCGCCAGTGCCCTTGTTGTCAAGGTAGACATCGAATGCCGCTTCTTCGCCAATAGTGACACGGCCGGGGCCATCGATTTCGATTTGGGCAATGGCTGGCGGTCCAAAGCGATCCCAACGGTTGGTGGCGTCGACGCTATTCGGGTTCTGAGCCAAGATGGCTTGTCCTTCAACCGGGAAGACGCCTTGCAAGAAGTAGGGGCCAGTGCCTAGATAGTAGTGGCCATACCGACGAGCGAATTCAGCCAGGTTGCTGTAAGCCTGGTCCGCTTCTTCAGCGGTTATGAATTGGCCGAGGGTGGCGGCGTAAGGAATAAACCCTTCTTCTTGAGCACCTGTAAGTTCATCTGCAAATACTTGCAAAGAGGGACCGGCGACCATGTTTGTCCATTCGATTTCGTTGGTGTTCGCTTTGTCTGTGGTGAAAGCAAAACCACCATGTTCTTCGCCGCGCAACATGAGAGCCATATTGTGCCAGGCGGCGTCAGCAAAGTCGTAGGCGCTGACATCATCAGGGAACCAGCTAACAACGGAATTCTCAGCATCGAGACTGGGCGCGTCGCTGTAATGTTCAATGATGAGCGGGTCTGTGGAGACGATGCGGATACCTTTGAAGGCGGAAAGGAACTGATCGCGATTGGAAACTAGATTTTCATCGTAGTAGGGGCTGTTTTCATCACCCAGGTCGAAATTGGTGATCATGCCCATGACAAAGTCAGCTACGCTGAGGGGAGTACCATCATGCCACTTGACTGTCTCGAACATATCTTCGGGATAATAAACGGTGCTTTTGACAACGGCCGTTTGTGGTTCGGTGTAGACTTCGCTAGCTGTTAAGAACACCTGGTTCTCTGCATCCCAACCAGCCCAAGCGTCATCTGGCACAGCGATTTCTGGCGCAAAGGAAAGGGTTACCCAATCATGGGTGACATTCATGGGGAAGCCTTCGCGGACAACCACTTCAGCATGGTCAACACGGCTGGGCCAGTTCAAACCGGTGTTGGGATCAGGCAAGAAGCCTTGATCCGAGACGCCATTTTTGATCATGCTATCGAAGACCCAGTTAGAGCCGCCAATGGGGTTGAATGGTTCTACCCAAACATCAGGCAAGGCGATGGTCATGGAACCGCCCACCTGATCAGTGATATAGGTTGTCCAGGGCCACATGGCAGCGCCGCTAAGACCGGCAGCGAGGTCGGTGGTTGCACTGACGTTATCGCTAAAGGGGACGAGGGTGGTACGGGTGGTAACCCACACACGGGGTGACATCTCAAAGGTCAGCGGCAATGCTTCACGAATGAGGTCAAGCTTTTCGTCTATATTCGAGAAATTGTTATTGAATAGATCTAATGATATTTCGTCCAAGCGTGCTGGCGTCTCGAAGACAGCTTGGTTTGCCCAGGGCAGGAGGCGATCTGTGTAGTATTGTTCAAAGGAGGATCCATCTTCACGGGAAATGGCCGTTTGGCTCCAAGCGCCTGTGTACCAGTTCCATTCGCATTCGGACGGATCTGTACCAATCCAGATCGGGCTTAATTCACCGGAGGTACGCTCGATGCGCTCTACCGTAAATCCCAACTCTTCCATTTGATTGGCGAAGTAGTTACCGATAGCCAGGCGTGTATCTTCGATACGGATCAGTCCTTTCATGGTAACAGGGGCGCCATTGTACATCCATTTGCCACCTTCCATGGTGGCGCCCATCGCTTCCATTTCGGTGGTGACGATTTCACGCGCCTTTTCTAAATCATAAGCATATTTGGTTTCTAAAGCTTTGATTTCAGGAGCAATCAAACCACGGTCAAGACCGGCTTCGACATAGGATATGATCTTGGGCACGGCTAAACCGGCATACAGTTCATCGGCCACATAATTGCGGTCGATGGCATAGTTCATGGCTTCGCGCAACTTGGCGTTTTGGAAGGGATTGAGAAGTGCTTCATCAGCGCAAACGCCATTATTGAAGAAAATCTCATCAAACAGACCATACTGGGTGCGAGTTTGGATATTGCCGGCAGCGGCGATGGCTTCCACCAGCGCTTTACCCGCTACGTCATCGGCGAAGACATCAATGTCGCCAGCGGCCAAACGAGCGATGGCAGCATCTTGATTGGGTTCACGAATGAAGATAATGGTATCCATTCGGCCGCCATTACGGTCAATCGGTTCCGGTTCCGGTGTGACTGGCACTTGAACTTCAACGATTTTGGTTACTTCCACCTCAACCACTTCTGGTTCGGCTTCAACGACTTTGGTTACTTCGACTTCAACCACTTCTGGATCGGTCGAAACGACGCGAGTAACTTCTACAGGTTCTGCCGGTGGAGCCGCACAAGCTGCCAGGACTACCAGCATTACCATTGCCACAAGGAGCATTAACTTTTTCATTTCTTTCTCTCTCCATATTAGGTGTTAAAACTGACTCATCCTTACCAGACATAAATTGCCATTGGTTCTTCGGATGAGTGGGTCAAATAAAACAGAAATTTGTTTGTTTAATGGGATTTTATCCGATAGACTCTTCCTCCTCGTTTTTATGGTGGACAAAAATGTCACTCAAAAAACACCTTATTGCCTCTACATTCTAGCAGTGTGTAATTGAAAAAACAAATAGGTTGTTCTCGAAATGGCGTATTTTAAGGAGATTGGGAATTTGTTTAAAAGCCTTTGACAGCTTATGAAACCATTGGTTCAGCCGTTGCTTGCCACTCCCCCCTGTGTTAGAGTTAAGCGAATTTTCGCATACTTGAAGGAAGAAGAGACCAAAACAGTGGGAAACAACAACCAAAATATTCTTGAAGTACGGGGTTTGAAGACCCAATTTTTCACTGAAGCTGGCGTTGTTCGGGCGGTGGATGGTGTTGATATCGTTGTTAAGCGTGGTGAAATCCTCGGTTTGGTGGGGGAGTCTGGCTGTGGTAAGAGCGTAACCTCGCTCTCTATTATGCGGCTGATTAGCCAACCAGGGCGGATTGTGGCCGGCGAGATTATGTTTGATAACGAGGATATGCTCAAGCTGTCTGAAGCTCGCATGGCGACTATTCGTGGTAATCGCATCTCCATGATTTTTCAGCAACCACAAAGCAGTTTGAACCCTGTTTTTCGGGTTGGGGATCAAGTGACTGAGGTACTGCATGTTCATCAGGATATGAGTAAGGAAGAGGCGCGTGAACGATCTATTGAACTACTGCGCATGGTGGGTATTCCTGAACCGGAATCGCGGGCGCGAGCTTATCCTCATGAAATGTCTGGGGGGATGGCGCAGCGGGTGATGATTGCCATGGCCCTGGCGTGTGTGCCTGAACTGCTGATTGCGGATGAACCGACGACGGCGCTGGATGTGACGATTCAGGCGCAAATTTTGGATCTGATGCGAAATTTGAAATCTAAAATGGATACAGCCATTATCCTGATTACTCATGATTTAGGGGTGGTAGCGGAGATGTGTGATCGGGTGGATGTGATGTATGCCGGCCGTATTGTGGAAGAGGCGTCGGTGGAGGAGTTGTTTGCCCAGCCAAAGCACCCATACACGGCCGCTCTCATCGGTTCCACGCCGGTGTTAGGACAGGCGGAAAAGGAGTTGGTGACGATTCCCGGTTCTGTGCCTAATCTCATCCAATTGCCGGCCGGATGCAAGTTCGCGCCTCGCTGTCAGGCACGGATTGAGCATAATCTGACAAGATGTACGATAGAAGAGCCTGATTTAATTGAAATGTGGCCTAACCATTGGGTTCGCTGTTGGCTGTATGATCAGGAGGATGCAGGGTGACAGAGGAAATGCGCACAGACGATATGATGCCTGTCGATCTCGATCTTGTTTCTCCAGAAATTGGAGAAACGATTGAGGAATCAGACAAGGCGACGCCCCAGAAAAAAAGAAAAGTTCTGGTTGAAGTGAAGAACCTGACGAAGTATTTCCCGGTTCATTCCGGTTTATTGCGCCGGGTTTCTAATCAGGTGAAGGCGGTTGATGATGTCAGCTTTTTCATTTATGAGGGGGAATCATTTGGGCTGGTGGGTGAATCTGGCTGCGGTAAAACGACGGTGGGGCGCACCATTTTACGCCTGATTCCGGCTACGTCTGGCTCTGTGTATTTTGATGGCCGGGATGTGTATAAGTTGAGCAGTAAGGAGTTGATTCAACTGCGCCGTGATATGCAGATTATTTTTCAAGACCCATATTCTTCATTAGATCCGCGGACGCCGGTGGGGGAGAGTATTGCGGAGGGGCTGCGCATTCATACGGATAAATCAAATCAGGAGCGGTACGATATTGTCATTGAGATGCTGTCCCGGGTAGGTTTGCAGGCGGATCATGCTCGCCGGTATCCACATGAGTTTTCCGGGGGACAGCGGCAGCGGATTGGCATTGCCCGCGCCCTGGCGCTGCGGCCCAAGTTTATTGTGTGTGATGAACCTGTTTCGGCGTTGGATGTGTCTATTCAGGCCCAGGTTTTGAATATTCTCAAGGATTTGCAGAAGGATTTTGAACTGACTTATTTGTTTATTGCCCATAATTTAAGTGTGGTGGAGCATTTTAGTGACCGGGTGGGGGTGATGTATTTGGGTAAGATGGCGGAGATGGCGACGCGAGAAGATTTGTATACGGATCCGCTGCATCCTTATACGCAGGCTTTGATGTCAGCTATTCCCATTCCAGACCCGACGGTGAAGCGGCAGCGTGTTTTGCTGCAAGGGGAAGTGCCCAGCCCGCTGAATCCACCAACTGGCTGCCGTTTTCATACGCGCTGCCCGCTGGCGTTTGAGCGCTGCTCTCAAGAGGAACCGCCGTTTAAGGATTATGGGCAGGAGCATTATGCGGCTTGTTGGTTGTTGGAAACGGGTGAGAAGGACGCCAGTAAGTTGACGAAGGCGAAGTTGAAAGCGGAGAATATTTCTGTGATTGGCTGATGTTTTGCCTGGATGTCCTATTGATTGCAAAGAGAGTGGGGCTTATTATCAAGATATGGCTGAAGTGAAGAAAGTCCTGGTTATTGATGATCATTTTGAGATGCTGGAACTGCTACGCTCTATGTTGGAGCTATCTAACGAGGAGTGCGAGGTGCTGGCTGTGCCCTCGGCGGAAGAGGGGATGTTGGAGCTGCGGCGGACGCATTTTGATCTGGTGATTACGGATGTGCGTCTGCCGGGTATGAGCGGCTTTGATTTTGTGCGACGGATGCACCGGTTCCAGAATCAAGCACCTGTGATTATGATTACGGCGTATTCTTCGACGGAGGGGCAGAAGGAGGCGGAGGAGTTGGGCGTACTGCGCTATTTCTCGAAGCCGTTGGATACGGATGCGGTGTTGATGGCGGTGCAGGTGGCGCTGCATGGGGAGCTTCAGGCGCCCACAGAGGCGCAAGAGATTACGGGGGAAACGGCCGTTTCTGAGGATGTGCGTAAACGGTTAAAATCTCTGCGCACCGATACCGGCGCCAATGGCCTCATGCTTTCTACCTTTTCTGGGGAGTTGATCTTCCAGGTAGCCAGCAGTCAGCACACGAATTTATTGGCGCTGTCTCAAGCGCTTTCACAAACGATTCAGAGTAGTTTTGCCTTGGCCGAACATCTAAACACGGATACCCCCAACACGATTCAATACCATGCCGGTGAAAGAGTGGAGTTGTACTGCGCCAATATCGGCCACCATTATTTTCTGACGATCTTCTTCGATGTGCAGTCGCGCCGGGGGCGGATTGGCACGATTTGGGTGTTTACACAGCGGGCGATTAAAGATCTGATGGGGCTGCTGCCCACTGTGCCGAAGACATCCAGTAAATTGACAAAGGTCGTGCAGCCCGGGGCGGCCGCAACGCCCAGGCAAGAGGCGCCGCGGCCGCCAGAGCCGGCCCCGCTGCCTGAACCGGAACCTGAAGTGGAAACGGCCGTCGTCGAGGATTTCCTGGATTTAGATGTAGCTGATCTGGATGATCTGTTTGGCGACAGTGACCTGGTGGTGGAAACCGGGGCTGTAGACGCTTTCTGGGAGGACGCTGCCAGCGAGCAGGAGGCGCCTCAAATCAGCGGCCTGTCTCTGGAAGAAGCGCAAGAGAGAGGGTTGTTCCCGTCGGACTTGAATTTGGATGAATAGGGGACAGTTTACAGTTTACTGTCCACTGTAAACTGTAAACTGTTCACTAATATTTCACCGCCCCTTCTGGCGCTTTTCTAAAAATTGGATGATATGGCCGGCGACATCCTGGCCGGTGACGGTTTCGATGCCTTCCAGTCCGGGTGACGAATTTACCTCTAGCAGCAGTGGGCCACGTTTGGAGGATACAATGTCTACCCCCGCCACATAAAGCCCGTGGGCGCGGGTGGCTGCGATGGCTAACTCGACTGTTTTTGCATCAGGAGTGATAGGAACGGCCGTTCCCCCCAAGTGTAAATTAGACCGAAATTCCCCTTCTGTGCCGGCTCTCCTTTCCATAGCCGCCACGCATTGATTGCCCACAATAATAAGCCGCCAATCCCTGCCCGCCGCTTCCGCAATAAACTCTTGAATGAGCGCTTGCCGTCTGGCCCCATGAATTTTTGCCATCACCGCGGCGGCCGTGGCCAGGTTGCGGGCCAAAATCACTCCTTTGCCCTGCGTCCCTTCAATCAATTTAATAATCACCGGTGTGCCGCCTACGGCTTGGACGGCGGCGTAAAGAGAGGCAGGGTGGGCGATAACGGCCGTTTTGGGCGTAGGCAGTCCATGCTCCACCATCACCTGTAAACTGTGTAGTTTATCACGAGACTGGGCGATGCCTTCGGCCGAGGCAGTGGTCAGAATATGGCGTCTTTCAAACTGACGCACCACCGCCAGCCCATAAGCCGTAATCGAGGAACCAATGCGCGGGATAATGGCGTCAACGGCCGGCACGTATTGGATGCGATGACCGATATTGCCCCATTTATGAGCCAGGCGCGAATGAGGCAATATCACCTTGATCTGATCCCCATTTTCTGTCTGCCCCATCTCCACCGCCACCGTCATGGTATCAATAATGGTAACATGATGGCCGCGCCCATGGGCCGCTTGCGCCAACCGGCGGGTGCTGTAAAGCATACGGTTTCGTGACAAGATTCCTATTTTCATCAGCGTGTTTTGACCTGTATCCTCAACATCGCTACAATCCTCTCCTTACATTTAAAGAGGACAAATTGTATGAGCAACGTGGAAACTTTCGTTATTGTACCAACTTATAACGAAGCTGATAACCTGGATGATTTAGTGACCCAGCTCTTGGCGCTGCCGGTCAATTTGGGCGTCCTGATTGTCGATGATAATTCGCCCGATGGCACGGGCGATTTGGCTGACGCCTGGGTGCAAAAAGCGCCAGAACGGGTGCACGTCATTCATCGTCCGGGGAAGATGGGGCTGGGCACGGCATACCTGGCTGGTTTTGACAAGGCGCTGCATGAGCTAAACGCCCAACGCATCATGACCATGGACGCGGATTTTTCCCATAACCCCCGTTATATTCCGGCGATGGTGGCTTTGAGCAAAAGCAAACATGTCGTTATTGGGTCGCGCTATGTAGCCGGCGGCGGTCAGCAGAATTGCACCTGGAAGCGAGTGATGCTCAGCAAAACGGCAAACAGCGTCACCAAAATATTGCTCGGCTTAAAAGCGAAAGACACGACCGCCGGATTTCGCCTGTATCGCCGCGAGGTATTGGCTTCTATTCCCTTAGACCAGATATTCTCTAGCGGCTACTCTTTTTTGGTGGAGATGCTGTTCATGTGCCAACGACGCGGTTGGCAAATTGGAGAAGTCCCCATTATTTTTGAAGATAGACGCGCTGGCACGACCAAGATTTCTCGCAATGAGGTGATTAAGGCGCAATATACGGTGTTCCGTTTATTTTTCCGCCGTCTACGGGGTGGAGAGCCACGTCGCCCTGCTGAACCTATTTCATCATGATTTTTGTCAATTGTAGTTTGTGTGGGAAAAATGAGTATAAAGTGCGTTATGCGGCCACCTTGAACGGCAGCAGCGATATTCAGGTGGAGGCATTTCGTTGTACCAATCCTGGTTACGGCCATCATCCGCAGGTGGTGGAGTGCTGCCACTGTGGCTTTGTCTATGCCAATCCCCGCTGGTCGGAAGCGGAACTCATCGACGCTTATGGGGCGGTGGAAGATGAGACGTATGTGGCAGAGCGTACCGGTCGGGTGTTGACGTTTCAAAAACATTTACGTCATATGGAAAAGCGGACGGGGCCGGGAAACGGCCGTTCTCTCCTGGACATAGGCGCTTATATCGGCGTCTTTGTAGAAGTGGCGCAAAAAGCGGGCTGGCAGGCAATGGGCGTAGAACCCTCCGATTGGGCGGCGACGGTGGCCCAAAAGCGGGGCCTAAACGTCATCGTGGGTACGCAAGATGCGCCGGCATTGTCAGGCAAGAGATTTGATGTGATCACCATGTGGGACGTGATCGAACATGTAGACCGCCCCTCAGAGGAGATGGCAAAGGCTTACCGTTTGCTTAAACCGGGCGGCTGGCTGGTGCTGCACACCATGGATATCAACAGCCTGACGGCCAAAGTGATGGGCAGCCGTTGGCCCTGGTTTATGGATATGCACCTGCATTACTTTAGCCAAAAATCAATGGCGCAAATGCTGGCAAAAAACGGCTATGAGGTGGTCTGGTCGGGGGACATGGGGCGTTATTTACGTCTGGGGTATATTGCCAGCCGGGTGGGAGGGCTGAACAAAACCCTGGGCAGCCTTATTGAAAAAATCGTATCGGGGTTGGGTCTCAAAGAAGTGGCAATGCCGGTAAACTTTGGCGATTTGTTTACCGTCTACGCCCGCAAACCTGATGAGCATTCGTAAGCTGTTTACCTGGCTTTTTGTGCTGGCCTTATTTGCCATCGCCGTGCGCGAGACATTGGACCCCGATATGTGGTGGCATTTGCGCACCGGTGAATATATTTTACAAGCGGGCATTCCGCGCCAGGATGTGTTTTCTTTTACTGTGCCGGAGCATGAATGGATTACCCATGAATGGCTGTCGCAGGTGGTGATGTGGGGCATTTATCAGGTGGGGGGACTGCCGGGGCTGATCCTTGTTTTTGCCGGCTTGACGACGCTGACGTTTTGGCTGGTTTACCTGGTGACGCCGGGACGGCCGTTTTTGGCGGCGTTTGTGGTGCTGCTGGCGGCCATCACCTCAGCTATTGTGTGGGGGGCCCGGCCGCAGATGTTTAATTTGTTATTAACGGCCGTTTTCGTTTTCCTGGTGGAGCGGTTTAAAGACGGCCGTTTGAACCGGCGGGCGCTGTGGCTGCTGCCGCTCCTCACTTTTTTCTGGGCCAACTTTCACAGCGGCTATTTGGTGGGTGTGGTGCTGCTGGGCACATATGTGGTGGGCAGCGCCGTGCAGCAGTGGCGCGGCGGTGGGTCGCGTACCCTCTCCTGGGCAGACATCCGTTTCCTGGCGCTGCTCACCGGCCTCAGTTTTTTGGCCGCCGGGCTGAATCCCAACGGGGCGGAATTGTGGATTTATCCCTTCTTTACCCTGGGCAGTTCAGCCATGCAAGCTTATATTCAGGAATGGCATTCGCCGAATTTCCACGTCAATATTTTTTGGCCGTTTGTGGCCATGTTGGCGCTGGGGGTGCTCAGCCTGATATTTACGCAGGAACGGCCGTCTTGGGATGAACTGCTGCTCTTTGGCGGCACGGCGGCGGCGGGGCTGCTTTCGGCGCGGAATATTCCCCTGTTTGCGATTGTCAGCGCCCCCATAATCGGCCGGCATTTGTTGAGCAGTTTGGGCGGAACGGCCGTTTACCCCCTCTTGAGTGGTGAAAAACAGACGCCGCCCCCTTCACCCGCCATGAAAGCGCTCAACGGCGTTATCCTGGCTGTAGCGGTTCTGGGCGTGTTGCTGTGGACGGTGGATAAGATAGGGGGCAATGAAACGGCCGTTGCCGAACGCTACCCGGTGCAGGCCGTCGATTACCTGGAAGCCAACGGGCTGGCCGACGCCCCCGGCTACAACAGTTACAATTGGGGCGGCTACCTCATCTGGCGCGGGCTGCCCGTTTTTGTGGATGGTCGGGCAGACGTGTACGGCGATCCCTTCTTGTTTTATTACTTAAAAAGCTTTGAAGTGAGGAAAGATTGGCAGGCGCCATTGGCCGAGTATGATGTGCAGTACGTTTTAATGGAAGCAGGCACGCCGCTGACCACGTTGCTGCAAAGCAGCGACCAGTGGCGCGAAGTGTATGCCGACAAACAGGCGCAAATATTCTTGCGCCAGCCATAAATCAGCCATGATTGCATTTCTGCGTGACCGGCAAACCCGTCGTGATTTACTCTGGATCACCCTCATCGCCCTGGCGGTGCAGGCATTTTGGGCGCTGCGTATCAGCTACCCCACCTATTTCGACGCCTTCTATTACACCACCAACGCCCAACGGCTGGCCGCAGGACATGGCTTCACCCAAGAGATCATCTGGCAATATTTAGATCGGCCGCAAAGCCTGCCCGCTCCCAGTTTCACCTATTGGATGCCCCTACCGGCCATCATCGCCGCCCTGGGTTATAAAGTCAGCGATAGTTTTCGGGCCGCCCAGCTTCCCTTTTGGCTCATGGCCGGCTTTTTGCCCTGGCTGAGTTATGGCATTGCCTGGCATTTGAAGCACACGCGCTGGATGGCAAGAACGGCCGCTTTGTTTACGGCCGCCGGTGGTTATTATGCTGCTTACTGGAACCAGCCCACCACCTTCGCCTTGTTTGCCTGGGTGGGCGGCGGCTGTTTGTTGGCCTTAGCCTGGGCGCACGAAAGTAAAAAATGGGGATACTGGCTGCTGGCGGGCGTGCTGGCCGGTCTCAGTCACCTGGCGCGGGCGGATGGCATGTTGCTGCTGGGCGTGGCCGGCATTATCTGGTTGTATGAATTGTTTGACAGGCGCAGCGTACGCGCGTTACTCTTTTTCGGTTTGGCTTTTATTGGCGGCTACTTGTTGATCATGGCCCCCTGGTTTTGGCGCACCTACCAACTGATCGGCTCACCCATTTCTACTATTGGTACACAAACCATCTTCCTGACCACCTATAATGATCTGTTTTCTTACGGCCGTTCCTTCAATTTAGCCAGTTACCTGGAATGGGGCCTGGTTAATATCCTGCGCTCCAAAGCAGCGGCGGCCTCGTTGGCGGTTCAAACCTTTATCGCCGTCACTGGGCTGACGGTATTTGTCTTTTTCATGATCTGGGCCTGGCTTAAATTGGGGCGGAATAAAGATACAAAGCCTTTTTTACGGCCGTTTTCCTGGTATGTCCTGGTCTTGTATGGCTTGATGATTTTGCTCTTCACCTTTCCGGGACAGCGGGGTAGTTTGTTGCATTCGTCAGCGGCCTTATGGCCCTGGTCGATGGCGTTGGCGGCCATTGGCATTGATTTCGCCGTCGATTGGGTGGCCGACCGGCGACCTGCCTGGCGGCCAGAACCGGCCAAGCGCCTGTTCGCCTTCGTCTTTGTCATCCTGGTCTTTGTGGTTAGTTTCGCCGTTTCCATTAACCAACCGCTGCAAACAGAGCAGGCGGCCGTTTACCGGCAGGTAGGCGAGATGCTCTCCCCTGGCTCGGTGGTGATGACCGGTGATCCGCCCGGTTTTTACTACCATACTCGTCTGCCGGCGGTGGTTACGCCCAACGAGCTGCCGGAAATTCTGCCGCAGGTTGCCGCTCAATTTGGCGTCGATTACCTGCTGCTAGACGCTGACCGGCCGCCGCCGCTGGCCGATTTGCATGAGGGCAAAGTATCGCTGCCGCAGCTGCAAATGGTGCGGGATTTTGGCGAAGGATTTGTATTGTACCGGTTTGTGGGCATAACCGAAGGCGGTAATTGAGGATGGCCTTGTGGCGCACGAAACAGGTTTGGCTGGTGGGCCTGGCTGTTGCCTTGATGATGGCCTTGTTTGTGGGTCTGTCCGCCAGGCAAGGGGGGCCTGGTTTTCCCCTGGATGACGGCTGGATTCACCAAACTTATGCCCGGAATTTTGCGGAAAACGGCCGTTTTGAATATGTGCCTGGTGTGGTGAGCGCCGGTTCCACGTCGCCGTTATGGACGTTGTGGTTGGCGGTAGGCTATGTGCTGCATCTCCCTTACTTGATCTGGACTTATTTGTTGGGCGGGTTGTCTCTGCTCTGGCTGGCGCTGAGCAGTATGCGTTTGTGGCAGTTGTTATGGCCGTCTCGCACGGCAAAAAGCTGGCTGCCGGGATTGACCATTGCCCTATCGTGGCCCCTGGTGTGGGCGGCGGCCAGCGGCATGGAAACGCTCTTGTTTGCCGCTTTGGGGATGCAGATTATCGTTTTGTACACGCAAGCTGCGCTCAAAACAGAGTCGGATTCTTCTGTGTCTGGCAAAGCCGTTGCGCTGTTAGGCGTTCTGTCCGGTTTGCTTATCCTGGTGCGACCGGATGGCTTGCTGCTGCTTTTGTTGGTGGCGCTGGGTCTGTTACTGTCGCCCGGCTCCTGGCGAACGCGCTTGAAAATGGTGGGGGTTTATGGGGTAACGGCCGTTCTGCCCCTGCTGCCTTATTTTGCCTTCAACTGGTTCTCTAGCGGTTCCGTTTGGCCCAATACCTTTTACGCCAAGCAAAGCGAATACCAGGTTTTGTTAGCTGAGCCGCTTTGGTCGAGAGTGATGCGGCTGCTTTATTTTAGCATGGGTGGGGTAGATCAAGGGTGGCGAGGCATCAGCGGGGCGCGTTTGCTGCTGCTGCCTGGCCTTATTGTGGCTGGCGTACAGGCGATTAAACGGGATTGGCTGCGCCGGGGTTTGATTGACACCTTACCCCTGCTGTGGGCGGGCGGCCATGTCGTTTTATACGCCTGGCGGCTGCCGGTGACGTATCAACACGGCCGTTATCTCTTTGCCGCCATTCCCCTCTGGATTCTCTATGGCCTGGCCGGTTGGTTGGGCTTATTTGCATGGTTGGGAAACGGCCGTTATCAGCGCATCTTGAAACAAACGGCCGTGTTCACCTTTGGTCTGCTGCTGCTCTTTTTTGCTTTGCTCGGCGCACAAACATATGCCACCGATGTGGCTTTCATCGAAGGCGAGATGGTAACTGTAGCCCATTGGCTGGCGCAAAACACGCCTCCCGACGCCCTCATCGCTTCTCATGATATTGGCGCTATAGGATACTTTGGGGAACGGCCGTTGCTGGATATGGCTGGCCTCATCTCCCCGGAACTCATCCCCTCCCTGACAGACGAAACCGCACTCAGCCACTATCTCATGGCGGCCGGCGCCCACTACCTGGTGACAGCTCCCGGCTGGCCCTACTCGCACATCATCCAAGCCACCCAGGCCGATCTCGTCTATCAAACTAATTTCATTTGGACCACAGAGCAAGGCTTAAACAATATGGCAGTCTACGATCTAAAGCCAGAATAGCTCAAAATGGGGGAAATCACTCGTTTGCCAGTGCAAACTTTTTCATGGTATACTGCCACTGCTCCCAAGCAAAAATGACCTGCTGCATACCCTGCATTTTGAAGCAGCGAAAGCTGTAATTGATTGATAGCCATGCAACCATGCATCATGAGGCGATACAATATTAGAAAAGGAAGGGTACCGTGTCAGAAGCCATAAAAATCCTTATCGTTGACGATCATCCGTTATTCCGCCAGGGACTTAGTGACTTGCTCGGTACTGATCCGAACATGTCTGTTGTGGGCGAAGCCGCTGATGGAGAAATCGCCATAGAGTTAGTTTATGAAGTCCATCCAGACGTTATTTTAATGGACATAAACTTACCCACTATAAATGGTCTCCAGGTAACGCGGAAAATAAAAAGCCAATTAACAGACATAAAAGTCATTGTCATCACCGGCTATGATGATGCGGAACAAGTATTTCATGCCTTCAGAGCCGGCGCCTCAGCCTATTGCCCAAAAGATATTGCCCCAGAAGACCTCATCAACATCATTCACGCGGTATTAGAAGGGGAATATGCAGTCGGCGAAAAAATAATGACTTATGATGAATTGATGAGATGGATAGAACAGAAAATCGGCCGTTTCGGCGGGTCGCTTGTCAGTGATACTGACGAGTTATTTGTGCCTTTGTCACCCCGTGAAATGGAAATTCTAGAGCATGTCACCAAAGGCTTGAGTAACAAAGAAATCGCCTACAAGCTGGGCATCAGCCATCAAACAGTTAAAAATCACATGACCGCTATTTTACGCAAATTACGAGTAGATGATCGCACCCAAGCGGCCGTTTACGCCCTGCGGCATGGTTGGGTAAGACTTGAGGGGATTGGCGAGTAATTCATAGCAATCAACACTTTTTAGGGGATGATCAATGGCAGATGAGTCATTAAATGGTAACTCTTTGCAAGCTTTTGTAGAAGAAGCTGATAAAGATTACCAACAAACACAACGAGACTTAAAAGAGATTGATATTCTCATTAAGCAAAGCGCAGCCGAAGTAGAGCGCCTGGCCCAGCGAAACGCCCAGGTCACTAATTATGTTAAGCAGCTGCAAACCAATTTTGAGACATTACCTCGTGAAGACATCAAAGAAGCTTATGAAGCATTGGGGGATGTACAACAGCGTTTGTTTACCATGCGCGGTCAGCTTGAGAAATTGCAAAGCGATCAAAGAAACCTGGAACGATTATCAGAGTTTCAGCGCCGTTTTATCGATCTTTCAGATGAATTTGGCGGTTTATCTTTGGCAAGCAGAAGTGCAGGCATGAAATACTCGGGAGACCGTTCAAGCGTTATTCGTGTCATCCAAACGGAAGAACTCAGCCGACAGAGTTTAGTACGGCGTATGCATGATGGCCCAGCATCTTCTTTAAGCAACTTTATTTTACAGGCAGAAATATGTCAACGTTTCTTCGACGTGAATCCAGATCGCGCCAGAGCGGAACTCAATGCCTTAAAAAGTGTGGCCGCTTCCACATTTAATGATGTCAAAGACTTTATTTTTGATTTGCGACCCATGATGCTAGACGATTTGGGCGTCGTGCCCACCCTGCGCCGTTATGTGGAGTCATTCCAGGAGAAAAATGGCATTTCTGTGCCTATAACCGTTACAGGCGTTGAACGCCGCCTGGAAAGCCATATAGAAGTGACAATATTTCGAGGTGTGCAAGAACTCTTGACAAACGCCTTGTCACATGCCCAGGCCACACAGATTCAGGTTACACTTGATCTGGCTCAAGAACATGTTCAAGCAATCGTTGAAGACAATGGCAGTGGCTTCAATGTTGATGATGCCCTTAACAACGATAGCGGCACTATCGGTCTCGCTTCATTACGAGAACGAATTGAAATGCTGGGTGGTGAAATGAATATTCAAAGTAGTATGGGTCGAGGTACAAGGATTCAATTTACAATACCCATTGCTACCGATAGTTATTAAATGTTGATATTGACAAATCTGGTATAATTTTCAGTACTACACTCCTATTGAGGTGGGAGTGAAAACAGGTTAATCTTTAGTTATCTTATAAGTTCATATATATTTAGGAGGCATTACAATGTTATTTTTAAATCGTGAAGAAGGTCAAGGTTTGGTAGAGTACGCTCTGGTATTGGTTTTGGTTGCTGTCGTTATCATCGCCATTTTGACTCTTTTGGGTCCCCAGATTGGTAACGTCTTCAGCAAGATCACCGCTGGTCTCACCTAAATTTGAGACCAAGTTGCAAGCCTATTGCTTGTAATTCAATTAACAGGTAAATAATAAGGCCCTATCTTCAAGATAGGGCCTTATTCATTTCCAGGTGATTTTCTAAGAACTCAGTCATGTGAGTTTTTCGGTAATTGGCAAGAAGTCTTCAAAATTATATCACACGAAACATTGAAAAATTAAGGACAACTGGTTAGCCAATTTATCGTTACTAGGTTACAATAGATAAACATAAGATATATTCTTAGTTGCTCTTTGGGTATGGGTAAAAAGCTTTTTGCCTATTGACAATGATCTTGAACTCAGTATCATGAGCATATAGATAGCGAGTGTGAATTCTTAACACATGCAAACCTTGAAATCTTTAACTCCTAAAGATAAATATAATCCCCCTATCAAAGTCTTACAACATGCCATATTTTGATTTAATTTCCTGTCTCTAGCTACTAGTATATGGCTTAGGGAGCAAGATTTTTAATTTAGTGAAAAGTCAATGTCAGATAATATTCGTGTATTAATTGTTGATGATCTTCCAGAAACCCGGGAAAACGTGCGGAAACTGTTGCAGTTTGAGTCCGATATTGAAGTAATTGGGCAGGCTGGTACGGGTGAACAAGCTGTCGAAATGGCGCAAGAATTCCGCCCAGATATTATCCTTATGGATATCAACATGCCCGGTATTGATGGGATTGGCGCCAGTCAAAAGATTTCCGAGTTGGTTCCCACCACGCAGATAATTATCATGTCTGTTCAAAGTGATTCAGACTACCTGCGTAGAGCGATGTTGGCTGGCGCTCGCGATTTTCTCACCAAACCTTTTGGCGGCGATGAGTTGGTCGCCGCAGTTCGCCGGGTGAATGCCAAAAGACCGGTTGTTCATCGTGCGCCCGTTCAGTCACAAACTGGCGTGGCGACAACTGGGATGAAGGTGGTGGCGGCTGAAGGTTCTGTAATATCTGTTTTCAGCCCGAAAGGGGGAAGCGGTTGTACTACAATTGCCATAAATTTAGCGGTATCATTGGCGCAGAGAGAGTTCCGTACATTGCTGATTGATGGTAGTTTACAGTTTGGTGATGTCTCTGTGATGGTTAATATGAAGCCGGTTACTAGCATTGTTGACTTTAGCAGTCGGGATGGTGAGATAGATTCTGATTTGGTGAACAGTGTTGTGCAAGTTCATAAGAGTGGCCTTCACGTGCTCATGGCGCCCCCCCGTCCGGAAATGGCAGATGTTGTGACAGATAAATCAATTAAAGATTTGCTGGTTAATTTGCGACCTCTATATGATTTTATAATCATTGATACTACTTCAAGCTTAAATGACATTGCCTTGACCCTGTTAGATGAAGCAGATCGTATCCTTTTAATTACTCAGCAAACGCTGCCAAGTTTGAAGAATGTGAGTAGATTCTTTGATTTGGCGCAGAGTCTTGATTATCAAACAAAAAAAGTGTGGCTTGTCGTAAATCAAGCGACTAAAAAACAGGGCATATCCATTAAAGATATTGGCGAGACCCTCAAACGGCCGATATTTATGGTAATCCCTGAGGATACTCTTACTGTAAGTACGGCGATAGACCAGGGCGTCCCTGTTGTTTTAGGAAATGGAAGAAAGCAGCCTGTGGCTGAAGCAATTAATAAACTGGCCGAAAAGATCGCCACAGAACTTTCTGTTGAGTCAGATAATGATTCAAATGGTACCGGAAAGGATACCGAGACAAGTGGTTTGTTTGGTAAATTATTTGGAAAGCGTTAGGTAAACTGCGAACGGTAGTCAAAATCAGGAAACGACAATTTTTATGGTTTCCTTGAGGGATTGACAGAATATCATCTCTGTTTTTATTAAGAACTTTCCGTCAATTACCTGGATGTTGGAGGTGTCTTTGTGTCTTTATTAAAGCGAATTGAACGAAATCAACAAACTGGTCCAGCGGATGCGCAATCTTCTAATTTACAAGAATTACGGGTGAAACGATCTTCTCCGGCTGTGGGTTCGCGTGACGCCTATGTGGATCTTAAAAACCGGGTGCAACAAAAGTTGATTGCTGAACTTGACCCGGGTATGGATATTACGCAAACGACAGAAGTACGGGGCACGATTCGAGAAATGTTTGAGACGATGCTTGAAGAGGAGAGCATTGTTCTAACAAGAAATGAGAAACGGCGTTTGTTTGAGGCGATTGCGGCTGAAATATTGGGTTATGGGCCATTGGAACAGTTTTTACATCAAGATAATGTGACGGAAATCATGGTTAATGGGCCGCACCAGGTATTTATTGAATCTGGCGGTAAGATTCAGCGGACGAATGTAATTTTTGAGGATAATGACCATCTGTTACGTATTATAGATCGTATTGTGGCTCCGCTCGGCCGGCGCATTGATGAGGGTTCGCCAATGGTTGATGCCCGTCTTCCTGATGGCTCTCGTGTGAATGCGGTGGTGCCCCCTATTGCTATTAACGGTGCTGCTCTGACTATCCGGCTATTCGCAAAGATTCCATTTACAATTGATAATTTGATCGAGTTTGGCAGTATAACCCCTGAAGCAGTGGAATTTTTAAAGGCTTGTGTGGTTGCCAAGCTAAATATTTTTGTGTCCGGGGGTACGGGTTCAGGGAAGACGACGCTGCTCAATATTCTTTCTGGATTTATCCCAGATGATGAGCGTATTGTGACGATTGAAAATGCGGCGGAACTTCAGCTTCGTCAGGAGCATGTGGTAACGTTGGAGTCGAGAGCGGCAAATGTGGAAGGACGTGGCTCTGTGACGATTCAAGATTTAGTTATTAACTCTTTACGTATGCGCCCGGATCGGATTATTGTGGGGGAGGTTCGTGGCGGTGAAGCGTTAGATATGTTGCAGGCGATGAATACAGGTCATGATGGCAGTATGACAACGGGTCATGCCAACAGCACTCGTGATATGTTGGCCCGTTTGGAAACGATGGTGTTGATGGCGGGTATGGATTTGCCGCATCGGGCTATACGTGAACAAATTGCTTCTGCTGTGAATGTTGTGGTGCAACAAGATCGTATGCGCGATGGCTCTCGAAAGGTGATATCGATTAGTGAAATCCAGGGTATGGAAGGGGATGTCATTACGACATCGGAAATTTTCCGATTTGAACAAACTAGTATAGAGGCTGGCAAGGTTATAGGGCGCTTGCGGCCCACGGGTCTTCGGCCTAAGTTTATGTGGAAGCTGCAAGAAGCAGGCATCATGTTGCCGCCATCAATTTTTGGTATCGGTACGCGTGGAAGAAGGTAGGCGTCCTTAAAGGAGCGAATCATGCCGTTAATTGGGTTGGTTATAGGTGGAATTGCATTACTGATTATCTTTGGGGCAAGTATTGCTCTGGTGGCGGGTGGCGGTCGCAGCAATGTTGATGAGCGGCTAGAGCAGTTTGTTGCTACGAATGATGTGGTTGATATTGCTGAGGAAATTGGAGACCAAGCTGGTGATGATTTAGCGGACCGGGTGGACTCGGTTTTGGTTAAGCGTGGTTTTTTTGCGCCCACTAAAGCGCGTATTTCAAAGGCTGATATCAAGTTGCGGGTTAGCGAATATATTATTTTGGTGTTTGCCAGTGCGATTGGGGTAGCGATAGCGACTTATTTCATTATGAATAAAAACGTTGTGCTGGCAATTATTGGCGCAATTGTTGGTTTGCAAATCCCCCGGATTTATTTGGGTATAGCGGCTTCTCGCCGGATGAATGCGTTTGACAGCCAATTAAGTGATACGCTTAATTTATGGGTGAATGCGTTACGCTCTGGGTATAGTGTTTTACAAGGTATGGAAGCGATTGCTACGGAACTTCCTCCCCCTGTATCTAGAGAGTTCGAGCGTGTTGTGCAGGAGGTTCGTTTGGGTTTGGGTTTGGAAGAGGCGCTCAACAATATGTATAAGCGAGTGCCTAGTGAAGACCTGGATTTGATTATAACGGCCGTTAATATTCAGCGTGAAGTCGGTGGCAATCTGGCGGAAATTTTGGATACCATTAGTTTCACCATCCGGGAGCGCGTCCGTATTAAAGGCGAAATTCGCTCTTTAACGGCACAGGGGCGTATTTCTGGCTGGGTTGTCGGCTTGCTGCCGCTTGGCCTGGCTGGCGTGTTGTACGCCATTAATGGCGAGTATATGTCTGAGTTATGGGCGAAAGATAAACCCTGGGTACTGGCTCCCTATTTGCCTTGCGGGTGGGTAGTCATCGGTATTGGCGGGTTTATGATGCTCATGGGTATGTTAGCTATCCGCAAAATTGTCAATATTGAAGTCTAATCAAATGTATAGACTTAGAAACGAGACGGAGAATTGATATGTCAACAAATTTGATCTTACTTGCCGGGGTGGTGGCGCTTATTATTATTGTTGCCAGTGTTTTTTTGCTTCGCCGCGCCGAAGATGATCCGCTGACGACCCGTATTGATGAGTTTGCTGCTCGGGAAGAGATTGTTTCCATTGAAGAAATTGAACTGTCGATGCCTATTTCAGACCGGATTTTTGTGCCGATCATCCGTAAGATCAGCGACTTTATCATACGCTTTACCCCGCAAACAACATTAGAACGCACCACGCGCCAACTTGAACTGGCTGGCAATCCACGCAATATGTCGGCAGCTGAATTTTGGGCGCTACGCCTGGTAGCCACGGTGCTGTTGGGTGGGCTGGTTTTCATGATGATGACCAGAAACGGAGCGGAGGTGAGCAAACGTCTCCTTTACGGACTGGGTGGCGCCGGTATTGGCTTTATGCTGCCCTATATGTTTTTGCGCTCCATGATTGATAGACGCAAACAGGCGATTATTAAAAAGCTGCCGGATGCCCTGGATTTGATGACCATTTGTGTGGATGCCGGTTTAACCTTCAATGCGGCGATGCAGAAGGTAGATGAAAAGTGGACGGATCCGCTGGCGCTAGAATTCGGCCGGGTGATTTATGAAATGCAATTAGGGAAATCACGGCGTCAGGCGCTCAAGGATATGTCTGACCGCACGGATGTGCCCGATGTGACCAGTTTTATCGCGGCTATTTTGCAGGCTGAACAATTAGGCGTTGGTATTGGCAAGGTTTTACGAATCCAGTCTGAGCAAATGCGGGTACGACGGCGGCAGCGGGCAGAAGAAAAAGCACAGCAGGCGCCTGTCAAAATGACGTTCCCCCTGGTATTTTTAATTTTCCCTTCAATTTTCATTGTATTGCTTGGCCCGGCCGGTATTCAGGTGGCGCGTAACGAAGCACTCAAGGGATTAACCGGATAATCTGGTTTTGAAAGTGGGTGAAACACACTTCTCCGCAACATTGTTTTTTACCAACTGGTTATTAGCCGATAATTGGGAACGCTTATGTCGCTTTTATCCTGGCAAACACAAGTCAGGAATCTCAAAAGCCAGGTTGTCAACTTTGTTTTTCCCCCTGTTTGCGCTCATTGTCGCCAGGTGGGCCATCTCTTGTGTCCTGACTGTGTGGCTGCATTGATATGGTTGGAAGAACCAGTTTGCCATCAATGTGGTTGTCCTGTAGCGAAAGCGGATATCACCTGCTCTACTTGCCAGAAACGGCCGTTACCCCTCACCCAAATTAGAGCAGCCTTCCACTTTGATGGCATTTTGCCAGACATCATCCACCAACTAAAATACCGAAACGTCTTTGCTTTGGCTGAACCATTAGGCCACCTCATGGCACAGGCATGGTCCAAATGGCAAACCCCAGTAGATTTAGTAGCCCCTATCCCCCTTCATGCCCAAAGGCAAAAAGAACGTGGTTATAATCAATCTGACCTGTTAGCGAACTCATTTTGTAATCAACTAGATTTGTCAAAAAATAATCAGATCCTAAATCGATCCCGAAAGACAACATCTCAGGTAGGTTTAAATGCAGATGAACGACAACGCAATGTTCGAGGCGCCTTTTCTGTGAACGACTACAACCTGGTTAAAGGGAGAAATATTTTATTAGTAGATGATGTATGTACTACCGGGGCAACCTTAACTGCCGCTGCAGAAATCTTACTCACCGCTGGCGCCAATAATGTATCCGCTTATTGTCTGGCACGAGCTTTATAGAAATGGGATAATGGATTACCTATTTCAAGTCTGAGGAGACAAAACATGGACATAACAATTCATAGTCACAATTTAGAAGTAACCCCCAGGTTAGAGAATTACGTAGAAAAGAAAACTGCAAGGTTAGATCGCTATTTACCTAACCTGACAGAAGTTGTTGTGGATCTCAGTATGGAAAACACACGCAGCGCTGTTGAACGACAAGTGGCTCAAATTACAGTACGGGATGATCGAGGCACTATTCTCCGCGCCGAAGAGCGCAGCAACGATATTTTTGCAGCCATTGATGCTGTTATTGATAAATTATATCGACAAATAAAACGGTACCGGGGCAAACAAAAGCGTCGTTGGCGTGGTGGGGGCAGCCAGGAAGAGGCATGGATGGGCGAACCTTTGCCGGTAGAAGAAGATTATGATGATGAAGATGAGGCGAAAGCAATCGTCCGTCATAAGCGTTTTCCCTTGCAGCCCATGTCTACAGAAGAAGCCATTGAACAAATGGAGCTGTTAGGCCATGATTTTTTTGTTTTCTTTAGTGCGGAAGAAGAGGCAATTAATGTGTTGTATCGGCGGCGTGATGGTAATTATGGCCTGCTCCAGCCAGAGCTTGATTAACGGTTAAGCGTCATGCACACTGCCTAAAGGATTGTAATCTTTAGGCAGTCATTTTTCCCCTATGGCTCAAATATTAGTAGTGTGTACGGGCAATATATGTCGTTCCCCGGTGGGGGCGGCTTTACTCAAAGAATGCCTGGATCAGAAAGGTCTGGCGGATTGGACCGTGACATCGGCCGGCACTTGGGCGCAGGTAGAACGTGGCCCATCCCAGTTTAGTATGGAAATTATGGCCGAACAGGGTTTGGATATTCAGGATCACCTGGCAGAGATGATTGAGTTGTCACACATGCAAGAAGCGGATCTGGTGCTTTGTATGGAATCGGGTCATGTGGAGGCGCTGAAGGCTGAGTTTCCTGATGAGCGTGACAAAGTTTTTCTGATCAGTGAAATGGCTGATAGGCGCTACAACATTAGCGACCCCTATGGCAAAAATAAAGATTCTTACTATCGGATGGTTCAGGATTTATCTGGAATTATTGAGGATGGCATTGATACTATCATCCAAAAAGCGGGCAGCCAGGCGGCAGCGCGATAATCTATTCTCTGTTACCAACCTTCGACAAACTGCGCCCACTCTTGATGTTTATCGAGATGAGAACTAAAGCGATACGCCGCGGAAGAGGATGGCTCTTTTGGCGTTGTGTTGAGGGACATGTTGATTTCTGTGAGCAAATCGCCCCCCTTGAGACGATTGCACTGCGGACAGGCTGCCACCAGGTTTTCCCAAGTATGGGAACCACCTTTATGGCGGGGGATGATGTGGTCAATGGTGAGGTGGCGTGATTTACGGCCGCAATATTGACAAGTGTAATTATCACGCCGCAAAATCTCACGTTTGGAGAGGGAAATGCGCGGACGCGGCCGTTTTATCATGTAACTCAATTTGATGACAGAAGGGAGTTCGAATACGGCATTGCTGCTGTGAATAGCGCCCCGGCCGTTTAGGACAATTTCTGCTTTCCCAGCCAACACGAGCGTCAGCGCTCTTTTTGTGGTGCAGACATGAAGGGGTTCAAAGTTCACATTTAGCATGAGGACTGGCTCATGTAGTAGGTACTTTCTATTCATGACGCAAGTCAGTATACATGGCTTAGAAATGCTCGTCAATGGCTTCCATACCGGTGATTCGTTAAGAAATTGTAAAGAGGCGGTTAAGATTATGCTGAAAAAAGAGCTGGTTTCATTTTTAGATGATTTTCTACGGCTGGCGGAGTTTAAGGATTACGGGCCGCAAGGCTTGCAAGTGGAAGCAGGTACAAATGATGTACAGCGGGTGGCGCTTTCTGTGGATGTGGCTCCGCCTGTGATTGAAGCGGCCGCTGCCTGGGGCGCAGATATGTTGTTGGTGCATCATGGTGTTTTGTGGCGCACTGTAGAGCGGTTGGCCGGGCCGTTGGGGCAGCGAGTTCGTCTGCTCATTGAGAATGATATGCATTTATACGCGGCGCATCTGGCGTTGGATGGGCATCCAGTGGTGGGGAATAATGCGGTGTTGGCGCAGATTTGTGGAGTGACGGTGGCTGATTTTTGGTGTGCGCCGATGGGCTTGCCGATTGCTGTATATGGACCGATAACGGCCGTTACTCCCCTATCCCAATTTGTTTCCCACATCAATACCCAGTTGCACACCCACGCCCGCGTACTCGCTTATGGCCCAGAAGAGGTGCGCCAGGTTGCTATCTTGTCTGGCTTTGGCGCGGATGAAGTGGCCGCCGCTAAAGCTTTAGGCTGCGACACCTTCCTCACGGGTGAAACTTCTCATGCCAACTATTGGGCCGCCGCTGATTATGGCCTGAATGTCATCTTTGCCGGCCACTATGCCACTGAAACGGTGGGCGTCAAAGCATTAGGTGCGCATCTAACCGCCCAATTTGGCCTGGAGACAAAATTTTTCGACTTTCCCACACAAATGTAACGGCAGAATTTTAACCATTTGCCGCCGCTATTCCCATTCATATCGAGGAGACAAAAATGAGCAATCAAAGAACCGCATGGATTTCAGAAGAAATTGCCAGTTTGAAGGAAGCTGGCCTGTTTAACGTCATCCGCACTATCGACTCGCCGGTGGACGCCTGGGTGCGCATTGATGGCCGCGATGTATTGAACTTTTGCGCCAACAACTATTTGGGGTTGGCAAACCATCCCCGGCTGCGTCAGGCGGCTAAACAGGCCATTGATAAATATGGCATTGGCCCTGGGGCAGTGCGCAGCATCGCAGGCACCATGTCGCTGCATATTGAATTGGAGCGCCGCCTGGCGGAGTTTAAGCGAGCGGAGGCGTGTGTCACCTTCCAGAGCGGATTCACCGCTAATTTAGCCACCATTCCGGCGCTGGTGGGTAAAGGGGATGTGATTTTTTCCGACGAGTTGAACCATGCCAGCATCATTGACGGCTGCCGTTTAAGCCGGGCAGAGGTGGTACGTTACGCCCACAATGATGTGGATGATTTGCGAAAGAAGATAGCAGAAACAGAAAGGAACGGCCGTTTCCTGATTATCACAGATGGCGTTTTCAGCATGGATGGCGATATTGCCCCGTTGGACAAAATTTGCGACATCGCCAATGAGAATGATATATTGCTCATGGTCGATGACGCCCATGGCGAAGGAGTTTTGGGCGAAGGTGGGCGCGGCATTGTAGATCACTTTGGCTTGCATGGTCGGGTGGATGTGGAAGTAGGCACGTTAAGCAAGGCTTTTGGCGTGATGGGCGGGCTGGTGGCCGGCCGGCAAGAAATTGTAGATTGGCTGCGTCAACGCGGACGGCCGTTTCTCTTTTCCAGCGCCCTCACCGTGCCGGATGTAGCGGCTTGCATTGAAGGCGTCAACATCTTGCAAGAATCCACCGAACTGGTAGATGCATTATGGGCAAACGCCGATTATTTTAAACAGCAAATGGAGCAATACGGCTTCGATACCGGCCATACGGAAACGCCAATTGTGCCGGTGATGTTGGGCGAGGCGCAGTTAGCCCAAACTTTCAGCCGCCGCCTGTTTGAGGAAGGGGTGTTTGCCATGTCGATTGGGTTCCCCACAGTGCCCCGAGGTAAAGCTCGCATCCGCGTGATGAACTCAGCGGCGCATAATCAGGTTGATTTAGATAAAGCGCTGGCTGTTTTTCGGAAGGTGGGTAAAGAGTTGGGCGTTATTTAGGCAAATGAATATAGACGCCCTGGCTGTGGCCAGTCTCTCGCTGTGGCCGGTTTCTGACCGCGCCGCCGCATCCCCACATTTATCCTCCTAAATACACACAAAAGGGGTGGCTCTCGAGTTTCAAGAGCCACCCCTTTTGCGTTGGGAGGGTGAGGGAAGAAAGAGGAATAGGGTGAGGAGGCCAATACCTGTGGGCATTGGTTTGAAAGAGGGGGGTGAAGAAGAGGATAGGTAAAAAATCGGGTCGTATGTTTGCATCAGTATATTAGCACATACGTTCTATATCGTCAAGCGCTTCGCCTTCTTTTAACCAACGCGCCAGAATGAAAACGGCCGTTCCCATCACCAACGCCGACATTAGCCCACTCAGCACAAAGCCACCCAGCGCCAACACGGCCGGTCCCGTAAATCCCCCCACCGTGCGCCCCACTGACATCCCCGCCACCACCACCGACATCACCACCGCCCGATGCTGGGGAACCAACTCTGTCATCAAAGGCATCCCGCCCACCACCACTACTTCAAACGTGAAAAATACAAAGAACAAAGTGATCAACGCCGATGGTAAATTGGCGCTGGTAAACGGCAGGATAATATAAAGAAGTGCATTGCAGACGCCTACCGTCATCACAATCGGCCGTTTACCAAAGCGATCTACTGACCAACCGGCAAAGGTCTCCCCAATAATTTCCGAACCGCCAATCACGGCTGAGGCAAAACCCAAGGTTGCCAGCGTCAGGCCAAAGCTCGTTTCCATCCATTCGCCATAGACGATGAACAGGATTTCATTCGCCGTACTGGCCAGCACAATATAGACAAACGCCGCCCAAATTACGCGGTACTGTCCCACCACGCGCAGCGTATTGCGCAAACTGAGACCGGCGTGATGGCGTTTGCCCAAACGAGGCAGGACACGCCACAGCAATAACGCTGCCAATAGCGATAAGACGCCCAGCCAGAAAAACGGCGCATCCCACCCCCATGCCTGGATGGCAATGCCGACGCCCGGTGCGCCAATCAGCAGCGCCAATGACCAGGCGTATTCTGTCACCGACAACGCCTTACCACGCTGTTTATACGGCACGGCGTCTCCTACATATGCTTGCATCGAAGGATCGAAGGTGACTTTGGCTAAACCGAGTAGTCCCATAGCCAGGGCAAATGTCCAAAAAGTGGGGTAGGCTACCACCAGCAAACAGCCAGCCGCAAACAAGACCAAAGAGCCCATCATGACCGCTTTGCGCCCAAACCGTTCTGATAAGGGACTAAACAGGGGGCTGAAAAATCCGGAAATATTACGCAGGGCTATGACGCGGTAAACGGCCGTTAGCGGAACCCCCAATCCTCGTGCAAAAGTCGGCGCAAAGGGGTACACCATGCGTAAACCCGTGTTTAAAAACAGGCGCCCAATCGTAATGGCAACTAGCTGCCAACGAAATTGGGAAGGTTTTTTCTCATTCACGGCGGGGAGTGTAGCTGAGTTGTGAAAGCAGACCAACATTGCGCTGAACGTATAAGCTGGGAAACGGGGCATTGACATTGCCCAGCAGGTGTTAGCTGTTCATGATATTGAGCGTGAAGCGGTCAACGGACTACAAGCTGCATCATGGTGATGTGGCCGGTTTGATTGCCAATTAACCTGAATGAGAGGGTAGGGTACTGTCTGCGGTGGCCGCTTTGAGCGCCTGCATAAGCTGTATGGCCTGCTCTGCTGTAAGATAAATATTGGTCTCATCGGCCCGAAAGATCTTTTCTTCTTCCGGGCAATCTTCGACGATGCAAATACAGATATTATCGTCGTATTCACTGTCACTTTCGTCATAGTAGATATTGACTTTGAGACTGTTTTCTAAGAGCCAGATAGACATGGGTTACATCCTCCATCAAGAAAATGAATGGCGCTAACTCCCTATCATTTTACACCAAAAACGCCGTTTTTAGCAGCCATCCAGCAAATGAGCATAGCTCTGGCGCTGGCGAATGACGGTGAACTGCCCCCCCTGCACCAACACCTCTGCGGGACGCAAACGGCCGTTATAATTCGACCCCATCGCAAAACCATACGCCCCCGCCTGTAACACCGCCAATAAATCACCGGGCGCGGTGGGGGGTAACGGCCGTTCCTTGGCCAAAAAGTCTCCCGTCTCACAAATCGGCCCGACAATATTTGTCGCGACAATATTTGTCGCGACGCTATTAGACGCGACGCTATTGTTCAATTGTTCGCGGCCTTCAGCGGTTTGCATCACCGTGACGATGGGGTGGTGGGCGCCGTAAAGCGTAGGGCGCAGCAGATCATTCATACCGGCGTCCACAATGGCAAACTGCTTCTCCCCTTGCTGCTTGGTGTAAACCACCCGGGTCAGCAGCGCCCCGGCCGGCCCCACGATAGAACGCCCCGGCTCGTAGACGGCCGGAAAACCAGCCTGCGTAATGGGAGTAGTAACGGCCGTTATCCATTCGGCAATCGAAACCGTCTCCCCACCTTCGCCATAATCAATGCCCAGCCCACCGCCCACATCGAGATAGTGTAAGTCAATGCCTTCTGCTTGTAGCTCGGCGGCCAGGTCGGCCACATACGTCGCCGCTTCCACAAAAGGAGCGGCGTCTACAATTTGGGAGCCGATGTGGGCGGCCAATCCCACCGGTTCCAACCAGGCATGGCTGGCGGCAAAGCGCAGCATGGCATGAGCCGTGGGCCAGGGGACGCCAAATTTGTGGGCGTGTTGGCCGGTGCTGATATAAGGATGGGTTTCCGCGCTGATATTGGGATTGACGCGCACCCCGATGCGGGCCACCTGCCGCCGTTCTTGGGCGATGGCGGCGATGGTATCCAGCTCCATCTCCGATTCCACATGCAAGGCGCGAATGTCCGCTTCTAAAGCCGCTTCAATTTCATGGCGCAGTTTGCCCACCCCGGAGAAGATGATCTTTTCCGGGGCGATGCCGGCGTGCTGCGCCAGGAACAGTTCGCCGCCGCTGGTGACATCGGCGCCCAGCCCAGCCCTGCCCAGCAACCGGATGAGATGCGGGTTGCCATTGGCTTTGACAGCATAACAGACCAGGCTTTGGGGGGAAACGGCCGTTACATAAGCCGCTGCCCTGGTTTCCAACTCCGCCTGGCTGTACACGTAAACGGGCGTACCCACGGCCACGGCAATCTCCGCCAGCGACGCCTCTTCACAGGCAAGTTGCCCATTGACATAACTAAAATTATTCATCCCTATGTTTCCTAAAAATTCCGTAACTGGGAGCGCGGACAGCTTGTCCGCCCTGCGCAGACAGACCGCAACTGGGAGCGCGGACAGCTTGTCCGCCCCGCGCAGACAGACCGCAACTGGGAGCGCGGACAGCTTGTCCGCCCTGCGCAGACAGACCGCAACTGGGAGCGCGGACAGCTTGTCCGCCCCGCGCAGACAGACCGCAACTGGGAGCGCGGACAGCTTGTCCGCCCTCCATTTTATTCATCAGGGAGCGCCCCATTCAGGGAAGCCTCTTCCCCCTCTACATTTTCAGCCAACGCCTTTTCCATATTGACCATCGTAGCTGCCACATTTTCAATGGCAACGCGCTGCTTGCGATACAAATCACTTTCACTCATCGCCAATCGCCGGGCCACATCCCGCACCCGGCGCCCCTGCACAAACTTCAATTCCAGGATGTTGTATAAAATCCATTCGGTAGTGGAGAGATTGCGCTCCCCTTCCGGTTTTTGCAGCTCAATGGCGTCCGTCAAAATCCCCCGCAAGGCGTTGATAGGATTGTCACCATACTCCTCTTTGGACTTCTGCACCAGTTGCAGATCAAGCAGTGGGCTTTTGGTGAGCTTAGGTCCGCCCCAATAATGGGTGAGGGCGTCGCGCACCATCCGGTTGAAATTGGGGTCATTGAGCAGGCTGTCATTGATGGTTGTCTGCGCTTCTTCCGCCTCCGGCGCCGTCAGCACGGGCAGGCCGCCAAACGTGGCCGCACTGCGTCGCTGCTGAAATGCTTTCACCTGTGGCAGCAAGCCTTCGACAGCGGCGAAGACGCCTTGCTGCAAAATGCGATCTTGCAAGGCCGTTTCCGCCTGGGCGATCAAGCGCGTCAGGATGTCCTGCTCTTTGGCGCTGAGGTCTGGCTGGCTGGCACGGGCGCGGATGCCCATAATGCCGATGACCAGGTTTTGCTGCTGGTTGTGCAGCGGTTTAATCCAATAGTTTTGCCACAAAATAAAATCATCAACCGCTACCAGGCGCTCATTGCCATCGCCATTTTCCGCTTTGGTCAGTTCACGCCAATCAGCCTGCTGCCAGATTTCGGCCGCTTCTGGCTCCGCCAGGGAGCCGACGACGGCTTCCAGCCGGGGTCCATCCTGGGTGATGGCGGCCACAAAAGAAGTGGGGGTACGCAGCGCTTCGCAGGTGGCGGCCAAAATGCTTTCTAAAAATTGGTGCAGATCGGACGTGGTGAGCAGCCGTTCGCTCAACTCTTGAATGCGGCGCACATCCGGGTCATCGTTGAGTTGGAAGAAGCGTTCTAACGGCTGTTTATACGCATGAATCGCCCACTCCACCAGCATCACCGTGGCCACCAGGGCAAAGCCCAACGCCGTCTCCGTGGGTAATCCCAATACCGGGCTGCTGCGGCTGACCAGGATGTAGACCAGCAGCACAATGGTGCCGGCCAGCGGCACTCGCGCCATAAACTTAAACAGGCGCACCCGCACCACCCGGTCAGGCGACGCCGCCCCAAAATAAACGAGATGAGCCGTGAGCAAGGCAAACATAATGCCCACGACCAGGTTGCCGGTGATGGCGATGAGCCAAAAAAGGATCGAATTGCCAATCTCAGAATTGCCGGTGACGATGAGGTAAGGGAAAACCGCCAGCGGCGCGGCCACAAACGCAACCAACGTAATCGACATACGCCGCCGGGTGGTGCGCGTCAGGCAGCGCTCTCGCGCCCACCAAACATTGATCAGGCTCAACAAAGTCGCCACCCAAAAATAAATGGTAAACAGGGGAAACAACAGCCCCGCTTCTAAATGGGGCGCGTGGGGATTAGTCGTCGCGGCGCCGCCCACCACCCAGTCGGTGAACAAAACCAGCGCCAGAAAAACAATGCCGCTGACGTAGCCGGCGGCCACCCGATAGCGATGTTTCGGCTGGCCGGTATTCTCCAAAAGGGCGTCTGAAAGATGGTACTGAGCGGCGGGAACCATAGCAATGCCCACCCAGCCCAGGCGCAGCCAGATTTCCGCCGAATAGGAGGTGATGATGCGGCTGACCATCAGTTCGCTGAGGTAAACGGTGATGACAAAGGAGACCAGCGCCACAAATGCTTTCATGACGCGAATGCGCAAACTACGGCCGAGGTTGTAAAGCACAACCGCCGAGCCAAAAATAACGATCATGGCTTGTAGCACATCGTTGATGAGGGCGAGGGTTTCGATTATCTGCTTACTCATATGGCGTTATATCTTATAATTTCAGGCTAAAAAACAGGGAAATTTCCCTGCTTTGGTATGCCGCCTCATTATAGCCGCAAAAGTTGAAACCGTGTCGCTGCACGAAGTTCATGGCCGGATGATTTTGAGTGGCAACGGCCGTTATCAACTGTTGGGCGTTTTGCTGCCTGGCCCATTCACCGGCCAGCGCTAGCATATGGCTGCCATATCCCTGCCGCCGGTAGTCTGGCGCCACTACCATGTCGAATATCCAGGCGGTGGCTGTGATCTTTTCGGTGGCGGCGGTGATGTAGGCTTGCAAACGGCTGCTTCGACCAGCCTCAACATTGGCGTTTGCCTCGCCCACCAGGAACCATTCACTGGCGCACCAGCGCTGCACCAACCTTCCTGCGGCATAAGGATAAACTACCAACTTCTTTTGCGGCAGCTTTACCATTTGAAACTGGATCTGTTTGGCCGCCGTCCCCTCTGAAACGGACATCTGCCACACCCGATCCGTCTCAAAGCTGTGGTCAATCGCCAGGCAGCCCTCAAAATCATCTTCCGAAGCCGGCCGAAATGTAAGTGGTGGGTGTGATTCCATAGTGATACCTATGAATTTGGAGATTGGTTCAATCTCGGAGAATGAACCAATCTGGCGGAATGTGCGCTGACAACAACAAACCCCGGAAGCCGCTTATCCAGCTGCGCCAACCCCCGAGGTTTTTGGTCCCTTTCGCGTAAAAATTTTCAGGCTGGCGCTGGCGCCGGCGGCAATTTTAAGGAAGACGATTCGCTTTTGCCGACAGCCTCTTCCGATTTTTGCGGAGGCAACTTTGAGGTAGGCGGGGGCGGCAGGGGTAACTGCTCACCGGTCAGCAGCGCCACAAATTCCTCGGCGTCCAGCGTCTCTTCTGCCAGCAGCGTTTGCGCCAATAAATCTAACTGATCGCGGTGCTGCACCAATATCTCTTTGGCGACGGCATATTGCTGGTCAATCAGCAGGCGTACTTCACTGTCAATTTTTTCGGCGATAGCGTCTGAATAATTGCGCTGTTCGCTGATTTCTCGCCCCAGGAACACCAGTTCCTGCTTTTGCCCATATACACGCAAACCCAGATCATCGCTCATGCCAAACTGCGTCACCATTTGTTGGGCGATGTGGGTGACGCGCTGGAGATCGTTGCTGGCTCCGGCCGTCACCTCACCGTAGACAATTTCTTCGGCGATGCGGCCGCCCAGGGTGCTGGCGATTTGCGCCTTCAACTGGGATTCGTTGGGCAGCAAATTATCATCTTCCATGTACCAGGTCAGGCCCAGGCCCATCCCTCGCGGGATGATGGTGATTTTGCGCAAAGCGGGGGCGGCCGGCAGATAATAGCTCACCAGGGCGTGTCCACCCTCGTGATAAGCGATGATCTCCCGTTCTTCTGGGCTAATGACCCGGCTTTTCCGTTCCGGACCAAGCTGCACTCGCTCGATGGCTTCATGAAACTCGTCCATGTTGATATTCTGTTTACCGCGCCGCGCCGACAATAGGGCTGCTTCGTTGACCGTGTTTTCGATGTCCGCGCCCACAAAGCCGGGCGTTGATTTGGCCAGGATAGAGACATTGACATTGGCGGCAATCGGTTTGCCGCGCAGATGCACTTTGAAAATCGCTTCTCGCCCTTTGATGTCGGGCGCATCAATAACCACCCGCCGGTCGAAACGGCCGGGGCGCATCAAAGCCGGGTCTAAAATATCCGGCCGGTTGGTGGCCGCCAGAATAATGACGTGAATGTCTGTGCTAAAGCCATCCATTTCTACCAGGATTTGGTTGAGCGTTTGCTCCCGTTCATCGTGAGAACCGCCCAGCCCGGCCCCTCGTTGGCGGCCCACGGCGTCGATTTCGTCGATGAAAATGATGCACGGGCTGTGGCGTTTGGCCTGCTCAAATAGATCACGCACCCGGCTGGCGCCCACGCCCACGAACATCTCCACAAATTCCGAACCAGCAATGGAGAAGAAGGGCACGCCCGCTTCCCCGGAAACTGCTTTTGCCATTAAGGTTTTACCCGTGCCTGGGCTGCCTACCAGCAAGACGCCCTTGGGGATGCGAGCGCCAAAGGTGACGAATTTCTCCGGTTCGCGCAGGAATTCCACCACCTCTTGCAGCTCTTCTTTGGCTTCATCGCAGCCGGCTACATCGCTAAAAGTGACGGTGGGATGGTCGCCGGTAAACATGCGAGCTTTGCTTTTGCCAAAAGACATGGCTTGATTGTTGCTGCCCTGCGCGGAGCGGTACATGAAGTAGATAAAGCCTACAATGAGCAAAGCAGGTAAAAAGATGCCGATCAAGTTCACGTAACCGAGCCAGGGACTGGCCCGTTTGTAGGTGATGGTGGGGTTGCCATCGGCGTAATCTGCTTCGGTGACGCCGTAGTTCCTGAGGATTTCTTCGAGGGAGCTTTCGCTGTTTTTGTTGGCGGTGACGGTGGCGCCGTGGGGGCCGCCATAGACGACGGTGATCTCTTGTCCGTTGGGGTCAATGGTGATTTCGGCCACATCGCCGTTGCGGATTTGCTGGGCGAGCTGGCTGATGGATATTTCTTCCACCGGCGGCTGGGTATTGCCCATATTCCACAGGATGGACAGGATGGCGACGCCTAGCAAAATGTAAATAAAGCCTCGTATGAGTCTGCTTGCATTCATAAATAAATCTCCAAGTCCACAGTATAGCAAAAAGAGATAGGGGGGGCGAGGAGGGGGGCAGTGGACAGTGGGAGCACGGGCATCTTGCCCGGCTGTAAGGCGTTAACCGGCCCAGGCGCGGTAGACGAAGAACCAGAGGGGGATGAGGCCCAGGAGCATGATGAGGGCGGCGATGCCCAGGCCGAGGATGGTCCAATCTGGGTCTTCGGTGGTTAACAGGGTGGGCGCAGCGGCGCTGATTGTGTGTGGCTGGCTGGCGCGAACGGGTTTGGCAGCGCGGATGGGGGTATCTTGTTGATCATCATCAAGGTGGGCGGCGGCGGCCACGGCCGTTTTCACATAAAATTGCGTATCCTGTTCCACCACCGGCACACTCTTGAGCGTCATGGCGGGGTAGATAGGGCCGGTGTCGGCCAGGGTGCGGTCGCGGTACGCTTGCAGCACCCGTCCCAGTTGGCCGGCCGTGCGGTAGCGGGCAGTTGGTTCTTTGGCTAACAGCTTTTGCACGATCTGGTCTAACTGCCGGGGCACGGCCGGATTGCTTTCGATGGTGGAAGGGGGTATCTCTTGCAAATGTTTGAGGGCCAGGGCCGTGGGCGTATCGGCCGTAAACGGCAGGTGGCCGGTGAGCATTTCAAACATAATCACGCCCACGCCGTACACATCAGAAGCGGGGGTGGGCGCTTCGCCGGCCGCCTGCTCCGGCGAGAAGTATTGGGGTGTGCCCCACACCTGGCTGTCGCTGATCTGCTGGCTGGCCTCGCTGATGGCGCGAGCGATGCCAAAATCGGCCACCTTCACCCGGTCGTCACGGGTGACGAGGATATTTTGCGGTTTCATGTCGCAGTGAACCAGTTGGGCGCGATGGGCATAACCCAGGCCGTTGCACGTCTGGATGGCGAGATCGAGGCTGCGGTTGATGGGCAGCAGGCTGTGGTTTTGCGCCTGTTCGCGGATCAACTGTTTGAGCGTTTGCCCATCGACGAATTCCATGACGATGTAATGGCGGTGGTCATCCTGGCCGATGTCATGCACGGTGACGATATTGGGATGGGTCAGGTTGGCGGCGGCGTGGGCTTCTTGCTGGAAGCGACGCAAAAAGCCTTCGTCGCTGGTGAGGCTCTCGTGCAGCATTTTGATAGCCACAAAGCGGCCCAGGCGCAGGTCTTGCGCCCGGTAGACAGCGGCCATGCCGCCGCTGCCAATCCGTTCTAACAGGCGATAACGGCCGTTCAGGGTGCGTAGTTCGGGTTGCATACGGGGATTGTAAAGCGAATGGTGAAAATGGTAAAGTTTAACTTGCCTCTGGTGTGTAGATATGATAGGATTCTCGTCGCCCAACATGGCGGGTATAGTGTAGTGGTTAACACGTCTGGTTGTGGCCCAGAAGATCGTGGGTTCAAATCCCACTACTCGCCCTAAAAGCTGATGGCAAAACGGCCGTCAGCTTTTTACTTTTAAACCATTGTCAAAATGGTGAAAAATGAATATGATGAAGGTATGCGCCCTTAGCTCAATGGATAGAGCATCAGTCTTCGAAACTGAGGGTTGGGGGTTCGAATCCCTCAGGGCGTATCAGGTTACATTTTCCCTCCCTCTTGTGACCTGACCAAAATACGCCAGGAATCCAATATTGGTATTTCTATTGCAGAGGACGCCGATTTTAACCGGAGTCTGAGACAGAAAATATACTGGAGAGAGAATACCATGCTTGTTGTTATCAGTGATTTACATTTTGTAGACGGCACTTCTGGCAACCACAATTTGCCGGCCAAAGCGTTTGAGCAAGTGTTTATGTCTGGCATTGTGGGGCTGGCGCTCAAGAACAAGGCGACGGAACTGAAGCTGCTGCTCCTGGGTGATATTCCCGACTTGATTCGCACCACGCAATGGTTTGAAGAGGAACCGGATGACCGGCTCTGGGGTAAAAATGGCCTGGCTGATATTCCTTATCCCCGTGAAAACGGCCGTTCTGAGCAGCGCTGCCTGGATATTTTGGGTCGTTTCCCCGCTTCCGCTGATAAAAAGGATGTGCCGCCCCACACCATCCTCTACCAAAATTGGGAGACCTTTGAATTTTTTCGTAATTTTCAAGCCAATTTGCAGGAAACGGCCGTTAAAGAATACCAGACCGCCGACTACGCCATCCCCGTGCAAATCATCTACATCGTGGGCAACCATGATCGCCCCATCAACCTCTACCCCTCACTGCGCGATGAACTGAAAAAGCAGCTCAATCTCACGGTGACGCCAGCCACTGTGGACGGGGATATAGAGAGCGGAAACTGGTGGTACAAATATGCCTTTGAAGATGCAGCTTACGGCGTCTTTGCCCGGCACGGCCATCAGTTTGACGCCTACAACTATAATGGTACCATCGCTTTCACCCGTGAAGATCATCTGCAACTGCCCATTGGCGATGTCATCGCCACCGAAATCGCCGTCAATCTGGCCGTCATTTTGGCGCAGAAACGGCCGGAATACCCCATCACCGATGAACTGATTAAAGCGATGCAAGATGCAGATAATGTGCGGCCCATCGGCCGTTTAATGGAATGGTTTTACGCCCAAATTAAGGAGCAAGATAATAAATGGGTGCGCAAAGCGCTGGACGAAACGATTGATGAAGTGGCCCAAAATTTCTTTGACATCAAATTTGTGCAGCAGTGGCGTAATCCCGCCACCCATGTAGACGAGCTGCTTCGCGCCGCCGCCCGCACGCCATTCCGGCAGGTGATTGACTTTTTGGTAAACCACAGCGACGCCAACGACTTGATTGAACTGCTGCTGCCGGCCGCAGAACGAGCCATGCGCGGCAAAGAACTGGATGTGTACACGGTCGGCGCGTATGAAGAAGAAGTGTGGCGCAAACCAGACAGCGCCATCCGCTACATCCTCTATGGACATACTCACGAGCCGCTTTTACGGCCGTTAGACCGCGTGGCTGACCGCGATGTGATTTACCTCAATACAGGCACCTGGCGTGAACGATTGCGCCGCACCGTTTCCCTGGATAGAACCGCCAATTTTGTGGGCATTAAACAGTTAACGTATCTCGTTTTTTATAATGAGTTTGAAGATAAGAAGAATAAAGCGCAAGGTACGATTGGCTTTGACAGTTGGACCGGCCACCAGCAGAAGCAGTATGCTAAAACAGCCGAGAAACTGGCCATAAACATAGTGGATAGTGGATAGTGAACAGTGAACAGTGGGCAGTGGACAGTGGACAGTAGGCAGTGAACAGTAAACAGCGAACCGACTACTCGACTACCCGACTACCCGACTATTCGACTACCCGACTATTCGACTACCCGACTACCCGACTACTCGACTACCCGATTGGGCGATGGCGGCGCGGCCTACAATTTCCAGGGCGGTGTCGCCGGAAGGGGGCTGCATGGAGCCAGCCCGCACGTCGCGGAAGTAGCGTTCCAGGGGCAGGGCGCGGGTGATGCCGGCCCCGCCGGCGATGCGCAAGGCCAGGTCGGTGACGTGGTTGGCGGTGTTAGTGGCCACGCTTTTGGCGGCGGCGATGCGCGGCCAAAACGCAGCGCGATCTTCGTTTTTTCCCGTCCATGAACCGGCAACTTCATAGAGCAAGGCGTGCGCAGCTTGCAAGGCGATGTCTATTTCACCGATCTGGCGCTGGATTTTGGGCAGGGTGGCGATGGGTTGGCCCAGGGCGGTGGGCACACGCTCCAGAGCAAATTGGATGACACAGTCCCGGGCGGCCACGGCCGTTCCCAAATAGACGCTCGCCATGATCAAGGGAAACCAGATATTGGCTGCCGGGACAGAGCCATCGTCGATGAGATGATCGAAAGGCACAAACACATTGTCCAAAACGAGATCGTGGCTGTCGCTGGCCCGCAGGCTGAGGGCGTCTTGCCAGGTGTGCTGCCATACCAGGCCGGGCGTTCCTTGCTCCACCAACATCAAGCCCTGTGTGCCGCTGACAGCCACGTAAACGAGCAGATAGGTCAGATGTTCGCCGCCTGAGACCCAGGTTTTACGGCCGTTTATGAGCCAACCGGCGCCATCCTCACTGGGAACGGCCGTTGTCTGAGGCAAACCGCCGCGAGAAGGGCTGCCCAACTGGGGTTCGCTGGCGGCGGAGTTGATCAGGGCGCCCTCGGCGGCGGCGCGGCATAGGCGGGCATACGCCCCTGGCCGCCAATTGCGCGATTCCCGCTGCAAGCCAAACAGTTGGATGGGCATGGCGGCCACCATGGCCGTGGCGCCGCTGCCCTGGGCTAAGGCCACTTGCGCCGCTACACAGTCCAGCAGCGAAAAGCCATGCCCGCCAAACTCGCGAGGGACGCTGAGGGCGGTATAGCGGGTTTCTTGCAGCAGAGCCACATCGGCGGCGGGCAGCGCCCCTTGTTTGTCTGCTTCGCCGGCGCGGGGGGCGATTTGGTTAGCAATAGTCTGGGCCAGGGAAACGGCCGTTTCATTTGTCATGACGTCTTGTCCTTTCTTGGTAAAATGGGGTGGCATTGTATCATACGTGCAGTTCAGGGCGAACAGTGGCTCAACCCGCCACTCGCATACTTTATTATAGGAAGGCAAACAATGTCATCATTCAACAAACGTAAACGATTAGAAGCCGTCATCGCTGGCGAAAAGCCAGACCGCATCCCGGTGGCCTTGTGGCGGCATTGGCCGGGCGATGATCAGGACGCTCAGGCGTTGGCTGCCGCCCATTTGCAGTGGCAAACTCAATACGATTGGGATTTGCTCAAAGTGGGGCCGGCCAGCAGCTACTCCGTCGAGGATTGGGGCGTAGAGACGGAATGGCGGGGTCACATTGAAGGCACACGCGCCTACCGGCGGCGCCCTGTGCAGCGGGCGGAAGATTGGGAGAGCCTCACGCCGCTGGACCCTACGCAGGGCATGTTGGCCCGCCAGATTGAAGCGCTACGCCTGGTGGGGCAGCAGGTGAAAGAGGAAGTCCCCTTTCTCGCCACCGTTTTTTCGCCGCTGTCCCAGGCCAAGCACCTGGCAGACGACCCGGTGATGCGCAGCCACATGCGCAGCCATCCGGCCGCCTTCCAAAAGGGGCTGGAAACGATCACCGAAAGCACTCTGCGTTTCCTTGAAGCTGCCAGGAAAACGGGCATCAGCGGCATTTTTTACGCCGTGCAGCACGCCCGGTATCCGCTGTTGAACCGGGAGGAGTTTGTGGAAAACGGCCGTTCCTATGACCTGCGCATTTTAGAAGCTGTCAGCGACCTGTGGTGCAACATGGTGCATCTGCACGGCGCCGATGTCATGTTTGATTTGGTGGCCGACTACCCGGCGCAGTTCCTCAACTGGCATGACCGGGAAACGGGCATTCGCCTGCAAGAGGGGCTGGCCCAAATGAGCGGCGCCGCCAGCGGCGGTGTAGACCATTGGACGCTGCACCAGGAAGAACCGGCCCAAACGTTGGCTGAAGCCCAAGACGCCATCCAGCAGACCGGCGGTACACGCCTGCTGTTGGGAACCGGCTGCGTTATCATGGTGACAACACCCACTCGCAATATCCGCGCCTTGCGGGAAATGGTACTATCGGTATCTTAACCGCCGGGCGAGTTGCCGGTATACTGGAGGAAAGATTTGGGATTTGGGATTTCGGATTTCGGATTTGGGACTGGAGGCGTTTTCATTGGCTTAATCTTTAATCTCAGTAGTTTAAAATCTTAAAAAGAGTTGATCCGCAGATTGCGCAGATGACGCAGATTAGACCTGAAAAATCTGTGTCATCTGCGTTAATCTGCGGATAAAAAATGCTTTTTCGATCTACTGAATTTCTATTCTCTCTAAAATATCCCGATGGAGAAGAGTGATGGGAAAACTGGTTTTGGTGGTAGACGACGAGTTGATGACCCGGCAGATGTTGACCATGCTCCTGGGGCTGGGTGGCTTTGAGGCCATTGAAGCAGAAAACGGGCTGGCGGCGTTGGCGCAGGTGGCTCAACATCACCCTGACGCCATTATTTTAGATGTGATGATGCCAGGAATGGATGGCATAACGGCCTGCAAAAAATTGCGGGCAAATCCGGCCACCCGTGCTATTCCTGTTATTATGTTAAGCGGCCGGGCGCAGTTGGCGGCGGAAGAAGAAGGGTTAGCGGCGGGCGCCAATGTTTACCTGAAAAAGCCAATGGATCCCAAAGAACTACTCGATATATTGAAAGGGCTGCTGGCAGTGGAGACAACTTCTGTGCGTCTGTAGGCGGTTATTTTGCCTCCATTTCCTCACACACTCGTGTATCTTTTTCAACGGCCAATGCGGCGGCAACGGCCGTTTTTGCTTCCCGCGTATCAATTTGTTGCAAAGCCCAGGCGGCATGGCCGCGTATGAGTGGTTCCGGGTCAGAAAGCAGGGAGACGAGGGGGGGAACGGCCGTTTCACTACCCCAATTGCCCGCCGCCACACACGCATTACGCACCAGCCGCCGCCGTTTAATGCGCAGGATAGGGCTGTGGGCAAAGCGTTCACGGAACCCCGCCTCATCCAATGTCAGCATGTCTAACAGGGGTGGGGCCATCTGGTCATAGGCGTGTCCAGAGGCGTCTAAATGCGGGAGCGCGGACATCTTGTCCGCCTCTTGCCGTCCGGAAGACGCCGCACCTGGGAGCACAGACAGCCTGTCCGCCTCTTGCCGCCTGGAAGACACCGCACCTGGGAGCGCGGACAGCCTGTCCGCCTCTTGCCGTCCGGAAGACGCCGCACCTGGGAGCGCGGACATCTTGTCCGCCTCTTGCCATCTGGAAGACGGCGTTACAGTGAACTGACTTTCATGGGT
>CAZXVH010000009.1:0-89032 GCA_964643965.1 uncultured Ardenticatenaceae bacterium | reverse complement strand
TCCACTGGAAGGCCACCGCCCGGCGCGGTCAGTTGCAAACAAAGGTATATGATCCGGCGGTGGGGCTGACAACGGCCGTTTTCCTCAACGTGGCTACCTTCCCCAAACATTGGATGGGCTTTAACCCAGACCTGTTAGAACGGGCGGTGAGCGTGGCCGCTTCTATTGCCCATTACGGCCTGGAGCAAAAATGGGAAGTAGGCGTCTATGCCAACGGCTCCGTGCCCAACTCCGATCAGCCCATCCGGGTGCCGCCCAGCCGCAGCCCAGAGCAGTTGAGCCAAATCCTGGAAGGGCTGGCGGTAGTCACGGCGTTTGCCACCGGCTCCATTGAGATGATGATGCTGCGCGAAAGTCCGCGGCTGCCCTGGGCGGCGACGATGGTGTTGGTCACGGCCGTTGTCACCGATGAAATCCTGGTAGTGCTGACCCGGCTGCAAGAAGCGGGGCGTAAAGTGGTACTCATCTCGCTGGCCGCCGAACCGCCCCCGGCCAACCTGGGCCGCCTCCTCAGCTATCACATTTCCGAGACGGCGCCCGCTTTCACGGCCGGCTTGACGGCCAACGCTGCCACCGAAGCCGCCCTCAGCGCCATCGCTCCGCCTGTGACGGAGGCCACCCCACCCTTATGACCGTCGCCACGCCATCCCCTTTGCCCCTTGATTCCCGCGCCAAAACGCCACCCTGGATGGTGGCCTGGGGCTATTTTCAACATGAACTGCTCTATTTAACCTGGCTTCTCATGGAAGCGGCTTTGCTCACGCCGCTGCTGGTGCTCTTGGTGCGCTGGATACGCTTATGGCCGGCGGCGCTGCTGCTGCTTTGGCTGCTTTTGTTGATGGCCCTGTCTCTCAACCTGGCGCGGCTGATGGGACTGCTCACCATCTCTCTTTCGCGGCAGCGGGCGGTAATGGTTGTTACGTTTTTGTTTGTTTACTTACTGACTATACGCAATTTATTTTACCAGCCCGCCTCTCTGCTCGACCTGGCCTGGCTGGGTCAGTTTGGGCGCAACCTGGCCGATTTTAGCAATATCAATTGGCTGCGTGACAGCGGTTGGTTTTTCCTGGTTCTCTTTTTATGGTGGCGTGGACTGCGGCTGGCGGGCAAAACGTTTTCAGTACATCACGCTGGCATTCGCCTGCGCGTGGGCGGGCTTATCCTGGCTCCGCTGCTCATCGTCTGGAGCAGTAATCATTTGCCCTGGCGCGTCTTCCCTTTTATTTTGCTCTTCTTTTTAGCGGCGTTAACGGCCGTTGCCCTGGTCCGCGCCGAAGAAATAGAAAAAGCGCAGTCGGGACGCTCGGCGCTGCTGCATCCGCGCTGGCTGTTGGTGGTTCTTTTGGCGGCGATAGGGGTGGTGGGAACGGCCGTTTTCCTCACCCTGGTCGCCACCGGCCACACCTCCCTGCTGCTTATCGGCTGGTTGGCCCCGGTTTGGCTGGCCGTCACCAGCGGTGGGGCAGTGGTAGTCACTACCGTCCTGGTACTCCTCAGCCCTTTGCTCAATTTGCTCTCAGGCGGCACACACCTGTTGGCCCAACTATTGGTGTGGCTAATGAACCAATTTGGCGGCGCTGTCACCCTGTCCACGCCTCAACCCGACTCCTCTGTTTTCATGCCTGAAGCCACCCGCGAAATCATGACAAACCCGGCGTTGGCAGGAGGCAGCAAATTGATCACGGTCTTGCTCATGGTCGCTTTGGCGCTGGCAGTGTCGCTGGCCTTAAATCGCGTCTACCGTCGGGCGCAGTTTAATGAACGGAAGAGCGACTGGACGGAAAGCGCAGCCGGCGCCGCCGCAAACAAATTGAACTTCCGTGATAAACTGCGCCAGGGCTGGCAGCGACTGCGCGGCTGGCGTACGGCCGCTTCCATCCGCCACCTTTACCAAAACATGTGCCGGGCGGCGGCAGCCAGCGGTTATGCCCGCCAGCCCGCTGAAACGCCATTTGAATACCAAAGCACGCTCGACCACGCCTGGCCGGAACATCAAGCTGATACGCGCCTCATCACCGCCGCCTACGTCAAAATCCGCTATGGGGAACTGCCAGAAACGGCCGTTGAACTAGAGTGGCTGCGGCAAGCGTGGCGGCGGTTGGAAGCCGCGCCCCCTACTCCTGAACAAAATGCGAAAAAAACAGTTATCGTGCAGAAGCGGGACGAGAATTAAATAATGCACAAAACTGAGATTGGAGATTAAATATTCGACCGATCTCTAATCTCAAATCTCTGCTACGTTATTTATTCTGCGTGCCTAAGCGTGTTTCTTGTCGCTTTACGGCCGCTTCTAAAAAGCCTCTAAACAGGGGGTGAGGCCGGTTCGGACGGCTCTTGAATTCCGGGTGGAACTGGCTGCCCAGCATAAAGGGATGGTCTGCCAATTCAGCAATTTCCACTAAACGGCCGTCTGGCGAGACCCCGCTAAACACCAGCCCCCGTTCCCCCAACCTTTCCCGATAATCGTTATTAAATTCCCAGCGGTGACGGTGGCGCTCGTAGATCAGTGACTCCTGGTAAACTTGGGCTGCTTTTGTGCCCGGCTCCAATTTGCAGGGATACGCTCCCAGGCGCATCGTGCCGCCCAAATCCATCAACTGATGTTGGTCTGGCATCAGGCTGATCACCGGATGGTCTGTTTGCGAATCGAACTCAGTGCTGTTGACGTCATCTGTCTTCAAGACAAAACGGGCAAATTCAATACACATCACCTGCATCCCCAGGCACAATCCCAAATAGGGCACCTGGTTTTCCCGCGCCCAACGGGCCGCCTGGATTTTGCCTTCTATGCCCCGTTCGCCAAAACCGCCCGGCACCACTATGCCATCCAGCCCTTCAAACTGCTCCCAGCCCTTGCCTTTCTCCAAATCCCCGGAATGAATCCATTCGATATCCACCTGGCGATTATTGGGAATACCGGCGTGGTACAGCGCCTCGCGCACACTCATGTAAGCGTCATGCAGTTCCACATATTTGCCCACAATGCCCACCCGAATCGATTGTTTGGGTTTGCGCATTTCGGCAATCATCTCTTGCCACTCGCTCAAATCGGGACGGCGCGTTTTCCGCAGTTTGAGCGCCTCAATCACATACTCATCAAAATGGGTGCTGTCCAGTTCCAGCGGCACCGCATAGAGGATGTCGCTGGTTGTGGCCGGAATAACCGCCTTCTCCGGCACATCACAAAAGAGGGCGATCTTTTTGATATGTTCCTGGGGGATGCTGTGATCGGCGCGGGCGATAATCACATCTGGCTGAATGCCGATGCTGCGCAGCTCACGCACACTGTGCTGCGTGGGTTTCGTCTTCAATTCGCCGCTGGCGCCGATATAAGGCAAAAAGGTGACATGCACATACAGGGTATTATCTTTGCCCACATCGGAACGCATCTGGCGCAGCGCTTCCATAAAGGGCAGGCTTTCAATGTCGCCCACCGTGCCGCCCACCTCGACCAGGACGATGTCGGCGTCGCTTTTTTGAGCGACCAGGTGAATACAGCGCTTGATCTCATTGGTGATGTGGGGGATGACCTGAATCGTGCCGCCCAGGTAGTCGCCGCGCCGTTCACGAGCGATCACTTCCGCATAAACCCGTCCGGTGGTGATGTTGGACGCCTGATTCAAGCTGATATCGATGAAGCGCTCATAATGACCCAGGTCGAGGTCTGTCTCTGCGCCATCATCAGTGACAAACACTTCGCCATGCTGGTAGGGCGACATGGTTCCGGGATCCACGTTGATATAGGGATCGAGCTTTTGCACCGCCACCGTGAAGCCACGCGCTTTAAGCAGATTGCCCAGGGCTGCGGCCGTGACGCCCTTGCCCACAGAACTGACGACGCCCCCTGTGAAAAATATAAACTTTGTCATTTTTCTCTCCAAAAAGAGAGAGGGGCATGTCGGTTAAGCTGACATGCCCCTCTCGGATTTACGTTGGATACTAATTGTAATTTTCGCTGCTATAAGAGCCGTTCCAAATCATTGGCTGCGCGTCCCATATCTAAGAAGATGAGGCCCAATTTAGCTTGAGCGCGGGCTAAAACAGTGAGAACGGCGTCTTCACCGACGGCCATGAGGACGATAATGCCGTCGCTGCCTTTGATGAAAACGCGCTCCAGAGTGCCGCGCCGTAATTCATTGGAAATTCTATCACCTAAAGAAAGCATGGCGGCGGACATAGCGGAAATACGATCCTCATCGACATCGGTAGGTAGAGATGAAGCCATGATTAAACCGTCTACACTGACAACGGCGGAAGCTTCAATATCGGGGGTGCCTGCTTGCAGGTCTCTGAGACGGTCGACCATCATTTCTGTACGGGATCTCATCCTGAAATCTCCTTGCTCGATCTTGTTACAAGTTAATTTTATGTTATTTAGAACGCAAAAAATCATAACATACATGTAGTGGGCTGTCAAACGAATACACTGGGGAAAATCAGGGGGAAAACGGCCGTTTTCCCCCTGTATTAATGCCCTTTTTTTAGGGGAATAGAGCGCTGCCTTCCAGACAGCGAAGGGCCGACATCGTGTCAACCCTTCGCTTTTTTTGTGTTATCTATTACTCGCTACACGAATGTTTCATCAGGCAAAATGAGCTTTCAGGAGTTCCGCCAGGGTTGGTTGACTGAACATTAAATGCCCAATTCGACATCGCCACAGTTGAAAATTCGTGTAGATGCAGATTTCGGAAATTTCTGAAAGATTATGTTGATTTGTATTGATCTTATGAAAAGTAATGTTATAATGAACCCAGGATTATATGACATAATCCGTTAACAATAATCAAGCCGCCAACACTTGTTTAAGACCCAGGAGTTTGAGACTGTCATTGTTTTTGGGCATATCTCGCATTTTATCGTGTACGTTTCGATCTAAGAAATATTCTTTTATGTTTACTATTTATTGCTATACGCAATACAGATCGATCTGGAACTTAAGAGGAGTGGCTGGCGATGAATGAACAATTACTCGCCTTTCTCGATTTTCTGCAACAAGAATACAAATATTCCAACAATACCATAGCTGCATATAAAAACGATTTGGGCCAATTCTTGAGTTTCCTAGAGGCTAATGCGTTTGACGTTTCAGATTGGGCTGATGTGACGCCTGATATTGTGGATGCTTATGTGGATCACATGAAAGAGCAAGCCTATGCTTCTTCTTCAGTGGCCCGCAAAGTCGCCGCCGTCAAGTCGTTTTTTAACTTTCTATTTGCTCGCGGCATCATTGAAGAGAATCCCACCACCAATGTCGATTCCCCCAAAGTAAAAAAACGGTTGCCGCAAACGTTGACAGAAGCTGACATTGACAAGCTACTGGAGGCGCCCCGTCAGAAGCGGTCGCCCAAGCATTTACGAGATGCAGCGCTGCTGACGATGCTATACAGCACTGGGATGCGCGTGACTGAAGTGGTGTCGCTGCGCATTGAAGATGTGGATCTGTCGAATAATGTGCTGCTTTGTCATGGTAAAGATGGGCAAGTCCGTGTGCTGCCGCTGGATAAAGATACTCAGGAAACAGTAGTTGATTATTTGGATAACGGCCGTCAATATCTGGTCAAGAATAAAGATGAAGACGCCCTGTTTTTGAACCATCGCGGCCAACAACTGACGCGACAAGGGTTGTGGCTGATTATTAAAGCATATGCCAAGAAAGCAAATTTGAGCGGGGACGTGACGCCGCATACGCTGCGCCATAGTTTTGCCGCCCACAAGCTGCATGATGGCTCCGATTTGCAGGAAGTGCAGCGCCTTTTAGGCCACGCCAATATCTCCACCACTCAAATTTACACCCAACTTGAAGAAGAAGCGGCTTAAACCATGACTGAATTTATCCCCTCGGCTTACATTGAAGAAGCGGCAACGGCCGTTCGTAAATTAACACGATATCAACCCACCATTGGCCTGGTTCTGGGTTCTGGTTTAAGCGATTTGGCCGATGAAATCGAAGCGCCAGACAGTATCTCTTACGAGGATATCCCCCATTGGCCTGTTTCCACCGTGCAGGGACACACCGGCCGTTTAGTCATCGGTCAGCTTGAAGGCAAAACGGTGCTGGTGCAGCAAGGCCGCTCCCATTTCTATGAAGGCTACTCCCCGGCGCAAGTAACCGTGCCGGTGCGGGTGATGCGGGCGCTGGGCATTCACACCGTAATTCTGACCAATGCCGCTGGTGGCATCAACCGCGCTTATTCAGCCGGAGATTTGATGCTGATCAAAGATCATCTCAATTTTGTGGGCATTGCCGGCGAGAATCCGCTGCGCGGCCCCAATGATGATGCAGTTGGCCCCCGCTTCCCGGATGTGACCCACGCTTATACCCCGGCTTTAAGAGAACTGGCCAAGAAAACGGCCGTCTCCCTCAACATCGAGCTACATGAAGGCGTGTACGCTTATGTGGCCGGCCCCAGCTTTGAGACGCCAGCCGAACTCCGTTTTTTGCATATAGTCGGAGCCGACGCCGTAGGCATGTCTACGGCGCCCACTGTGATCGTGGCGGCTCACGCCGGGATGCGTGTGCTGGGCATTTCATCAATCACCAATAAAGCCATTTTTGAGCCGGAATCCGACTCAGAAGTCAGCCATGAGGAAGTGCTGGAAACGGGCAAAATTATTGTCCCCCGGCTCACCCGGCTGCTCCACGGCCTTCTCCCCCACCTGTAACCCATCTTTCATTACAAACGAGGCAACAACGGCGAGTGTACTTCAGAGATATGCTCGCCGTTTTTTGTTCAGCCCCTTTGACGGGGAAACCAAGCCTGCGCCAAAAGTAAGCAAAGCGGCGCATTTCGCTAAAGCTAGATAAAATCAGGCGCTATGGAACAGGTATATGTTTTTATTCTGCGCAACGATGTCTGGATTTATATTTTGTCTGTACTGGGGATTGTGTGGTATGCCAGCCAATTTCTGCAATCTCAGAAAATATTACAACGGGCTATGTTTGGGCTGGAACGAGAAAAAGGAAGACGGATGCGGGGAACGGCCGTTTTCTTTTTGCTGATTTTCAGTGGTATCCTGGTCGCTGTTTTTTATGTCAACAACACCATCGCCCCCACCCTGCCCGCTTCTCTCTTAAAACCGCCCACGCCGACACCCAACATTTTCGCCACCCCCCTGGCTTCACCCACCCCCTTGGGCACGGCCGCCATCCGCCCACCAGAACCCACCCCAGAGCTGGCTGCCACCATCACCCTGGCCTCTGATGCAATTAATAACCAGGTGGGAAACGACGACCAACCCGTCACCAATCTCACGCCTGTTCCGCCCACGCTCACCCCCGGCGGCCCCACGCCCACGCCCTTTGTCAACTGCACCGTCGATTTAAACATCAGCGAACCGGCCAACGGCTCTGCGGTAGGCGGCGTGATCAACTTTACGGGCACGGCCGATACCCCCAATTTTGCCGCTTATCGCCTGGAAGCCAACGGCCCGGAAACAAACGGCTCTTGGGCTTCGCTGTTAGGGCGTGATTTTAACCAGCCTATCCGTGACAACTTTATGGGCAATGTCAATTTAAGCGAATGGGGCAACGGTCCTTATCTTATCCGCCTGACGACCATTGACCGCAATGGCTTTATCACCGGGCATTGTGTGATTCAGGTGACGTTGGATAATCCGAGGTGATGCGGATTGCGGATCGCGGATTGCGAATTGCGGAATGGAGAAGGGCACAGCAAGGGGAAATTCGGTATTCAGTTTAAGTCGTTGTACTCATTCTGGAGTTATCAGCTCGTAAAAGAGGAGCCGGGTATTGCCGTAGGTGCGTTCTTTGTAAAGAGAGAGGTTGGCAAAGGCGATCTCTTCATACTCTTTGGGGTCGATTTGCACCACAATTTGACCGTCGGGCTGGAGATAATGTAGCGGCCGTTCCGCCACCACCTGCATCACAGCCAACCATAACCGTTTGTACTGGGGCGGCGCTACATAGATGAGATCAAACGGGGCAAAGTCGCCGCGCCTCAAATAGGTAAACGCATCCGCCTGCACCACCTCTGCCCCGTCTTGCAAGCGCGTTTCCGCCAAATTCGCCTGAATCGTCTGGATGGCCGGACGCATCTTGTCCACAAAAACCACCGAAGCCGCCCCCCGGCTCAACGCTTCAATGCCCACCTGCCCTGTGCCGGCAAACAAGTCGAGCCAGGCAGCGCCCCCCACCTCATCGCCCAACAGGTTAAACAAGTTTTCCTTGACCCGATCCATGATGGGCCGGGTGCTGTCTCCGGGCACTTTCTTTAACCGGCGACCCTTGGCCGACCCGCTTATCACACGCATCATCTGCTTGACTCCACCACTAATGTTATCACCGGAAAACTGTCGCCTATTTGCGCCCCATTCTCATCCAGCAGCGGCAGCCGCCAACCTTCTGATTGTACCCACAGCCCGGTGGAGAGGGTATACACGCCGGGCGGAAAATCAGGCGGCAGGACAAAGGTATGCACGTCGCGCACAAATTTATCGGTGGGCCAGCGCCGGGTGGGAAAATCACCCGGATTAATCTTATCCGATTGGGGCTGGATGAGGCTGCCATCCGGGCGCAAGATGTGCATAAAGACCTGGTAGTTAATGTCTAACGGCCGTTGCGCCTGCCAATACAAGGTCACCGCCACCGTCTCCCCCGCCTGCACCGGCTGCGTGGGGGCGTCATAGCCAATGAGGGCAATTTGTTCGCCAAAATCAGCAAACACGGCCGTCTGCGCCGACTCCGCCGCCAGCCCAGACGATTCAAAGCGCAGCCAGCCAGAGGGGGCGATGATGAGAATGAAAACGGCCGTTATCCCCGCTACCAACCCCAACACCACCTTATCAAAAACAAACAAGCGCGTCGGTTTGTTCAACACCGGCTCATAAGACGGCTGCCGCCACAGATAAACGGCCACCGCCAGCAGCAAGGCCAGCGACAACCAGGAAACGGCCGTGCCCCAAGTTCGCGGCGGCGTGGAACCAAAGGCCACATCCACCACATGCTCGCCGGCCGGCACAGGAACCACAATAAAACCCTCAGGGCGTCCCAATTCTGTCTCAACCGTCGCGCCATCGACCTGCGCCCGCCAGCCGGGAAATTGAAACAAAAACAAACGCAGCAAAAAATCTTCCGCGCCAGAAATATGATAACGGGTATGCAGCGGCGAAATCTGTTCCGTCGTCACGGTGGTTCCCGCCGGCAGTACGGCCCGGTTCACTCGATCCGGTTCACGGCCTTCGCCAAAGGCCCCCACCACCGCAGGCTCCCGATTCGGAATCATATCGACGGTGGCTGGCACATAGTCGGCGGTGGAGGTAGTACCCAACCAGCGGCCTGTATTTTCGATGAGGCTCATACGCAGCACGTTGACTTCGCCAAATTCAGGCCAGGGGGCAGGCTGGCTCAAGGGCATGGCAAAAATCAGGGGCAGCGCCACACAAACGGCCGTTAACCAACCAGCCCATTTCATCCTCACCTCGCTCCCCGGCGACCAGGCAGAAACCGCCACCCCGGCCAACACGGCCAGCATGGGGGCTAACGCTCCCAACAGCCGCCAGGGAAATTGAAAATAAGGGAGAAAAGGCACGGTCTCCCATATCACCGTAGACCAGGGCAGCAGCAAAAAGAGCAAAACGGCCGCCGCCAGAGCAAAAAACGCCGCCTGAAAGCGTCCCCCCACTTTGCCCCAGGCCAAGACCACCACCCCCACCCCGGCCAAAAGCCACTGCCACAGCCCCACGTTAAAAGTAAAAGCAGGTTCCGTAGCGCCCCAATCCAGCAGCTTAGACGGCGAAAGCAGTTCTCGCCAGGTCAGAAAATGGGTATGAAAATCATAATTATTGTCTTGCCCAATGAGTGACGTCAGGTTCACCGCATCCCGTTCCAAAAAGACGGGCAGCCAGAAAAAAGCAGCGAGGCCCACGGCCAGCGCCAGCCCGCCAAAAGCCAGGGCCAATTGTTTATGAGAAATATCGCCTTGCCCAAATCGCCGCCCCAGCCAGGCCCAGATCATCCAGGCCAACAGCAGGGCAAAAAACAGGGGGCCTAATAAATTATGGCTTAATAACAATCCGGAGGCGGCAACAACGGCCGTTCCCCAGCGCCAGGCAGTCGGTCGTCTGAGCAGTTTGTCCACCAGCCACAAGGCAAAGGGAAAGAGGCCAACGGCCCAAGACTCAGCCAACACCCCGCGGGCATGAGGATCAATATAAACCACATACGGCGCATAGAGGAAAACGGCCGTAGCCACATAACCGGCCGGCCGGCCCCAATGATCGCGCACAAAGCCATAGACGCCCACCGCCCCCAGGCACAGCCCGAGCATAAACACAAATTTAACGGCCGTGACCGCATCAAACCAGGGCAGCATCTCCACCGGCAGCCCCACATAATAGGAAAACGGCGCATAATAGTTAAAAATGGGATAGCCGTAGCCATGATAGAAATTGGGCGCCCACCGGGGAAACCATTCCCCCGCCGCCACCAGCGAACTTAATTCCGCCAATCGGAATATATGCAGTTCCGCATCCGTTTCCTGGGGCAGCCCGGGACGGCTGATAAACGGCCACAGCGCCAACAGACACAAAACGCCCACCATCAAAAAACCGCGGTCGAACTGGTTGAAAACTCGTTGTAACTGGCTTCTCATCGTAAACATGTTTGGATTTGAGGTGGCAGGTGGCGCTTCGACGAGCTTAGCGACCGGTAGCGCTTCGACGAGCTTAGTGACCGGCGGCGGGTGACGTAGGTAACATTACCACAAAATAAAGCGTGAAACATGAAGTTATCCACGTTTCACGCCTGATAAGACAAGTAACCACCAGCGTTCACCGCTTACCATTCACCGTTCACTGTCCACTGTTCACTGTCCCCTATCCCCTGATCACCAAATCAACAATATTATCCGGATTATCCGCCACCCGGACGCCGGCATCGTTTAACGCCTTTATCTTCGACTCAGCTGTGCCGCTTTTACCTTCCACAATGGCCCCGGCATGACCCATTCGGCGGCCGGGCGGCGCAGTACGGCCGGCGATGAAGGCGGTGACGCGCTTGCTCATATGTTGGGCAATGAAAGCGGCCGCTTTTTCTTCCGCATTGCCGCCAATTTCACCAATCATCACCACCTGCTCCGTTTCTGGATCATCTTCAAACAGGCGCAGCACATCGATGAAGTCAGTGCCTTGAATGGGGTCGCCGCCAATGCCCACACAGGTAGATTGTCCCAGGCCACGCGCAGAAAGGGCGTAAACCACTTCATAGGTCAGCGTCCCACTTTTAGAGACCACGCCCACACTGCCTGGTTTAACGATGTTGCCGGGAATAATGCCCAATTTTGCCTGGCCTGGAGTAATCAGGCCGGGACAGTTGGGACCTAAGAGTCGAGTTGTGGTTCTATCCAGGGTGTAGCGCACGGCAATCATATCCAGCACCGGTATGTACTCCGTCAGGCAAACTACCAGGGGCAGCTCAGCGTCGGCCGCTTCGTAGATGGCGTCTACGGCAAAGCGGGCCGGTACAAAAATGACAGAGGCATTGGCCCCGGTGGCTTGAACGGCCGTTTTCACCGAATCAAAAATAGGGATCTGCTGGGAACCCGTTTCAAACCATTGGCCCCCTTTGCCGGGCGTCACACCGGCCACCACATTGGTGCTGTAAGCCACCATCTGTTCAGTATGGAAACTACCTTCCCGGCCGGTAATGCCTTGAATCAGTACGCGGGTATTTCTATCAACAAGAATACTCATGAGTTTGCTCCTCCCACGGCGGCCACCGCTTTCCGCGCCGCATCAGACAGGGTAACGGCCGTTTCCATCTCTGCATCAGCCAATATCGCCATTCCTTCTCGAGCATTGGTGCCGGCCAGACGCACCACCATGGGAATATCCGTCTGCACCTCAGCCAACGCCAGCACAATGCCTTTGGCCACCTCATCACCGCGGGTGATGCCGCCAAAAATGTTGATGAGGATAGCCTCCACCTTTTCATCAGACAAGATCAGGCGAATGGCCGTTGCCACCTGCTCGGCTTTGGCCCCACCGCCAATATCCAGAAAATTGGCCGGTTCGCCGCCAAAGAGCTTGATAATGTCCATAGTAGTCATGGCCAGCCCGGCCCCATTGACCATGCAGCCAATATTGCCATCTAATTGGATGAAGTTGATGCCGGCCAGCCGCGCTTCACGCTCTGAAATCGGTTCCTCGCTTAAATCTCGCATCTCCGCCAATTTTGGCTGCCGCGACAGGGCGTTGTCATCAATAGACATTTTGCCATCCACCGCCAACAGCTTGCCTTCCCCAGTGATCACCAGGGGATTGATTTCACACAAGGAGGCGTCGTTACTCTTAAAACATTCATACAATCCCGCCACGATTTTGTGAAAATCACGCCACAATTCTCGCGGCAGATCAATCTGAGAAGCAATGTAAGTCGATTGGAAGCTGCGCACCCCTAAAGTGGGATCAACATGGGCCGTGACGATTTTCTCCGGCGTCTTTTCAGCTACTTCCTCAATGTCCATGCCGCCAGCGGCAGAAGCCATGATCATGGGCAAGCGCCGACCCCGGTCAATAAGAACGGCCAGGTAAATTTCCTGGTCAATGCCCGGCGCTTGCTGGTCGATCAGCACCCGCCGCACCCGGAAACCTTTGATGTCCATGCCTAAAATATGACCGGCGAACTTCTGCGCCTCATCCGGCGTATTAGCCAGTTTAATACCACCGGCCTTGCCCCGACCACCGGTTAACACCTGGGCTTTTACCACCACTTTGCCGCCCAATTCCCGGGCGATCTCTCGCACCTCGGAGGGTGACATGGCCACCTCGCCCCGGGGAATGGGCACATCGTGTTTGGCGAATAATCGCTTGGCCTGATACTCGTGTAGATTCATGCGCGATCTCCTTTGTGCGCTCTAAATAATCGCACTGTGGGTTTTTATCTATGTGGGTTTGTTACAAAAAAATAGGCGAACAAGCCAGATTGTTCGCCCCTATCATTTCTTAAAGATAGAACGGAAAAATTATAACACGGGGAACCTCATGGGGCGAAAAACGGCCGTTCCCACCAAGAAGTATCTTTCTAAAGAAGTCGAACTTCTAAACCGCGCCAATTGATGGGGCCAGTCCTAGTCCTATCTTCCCGTTGACGAGCAATGTATCTCCTTCAATAATAGAGAGAGGTCGCCCCTTATCAATGGTATGTATTAACACACAAACGGTCATATTTTATGAATGATACCAGTAAAACATTCACCGAAACGCCGGTACAAAATAAAAAACAGGTGCGCTTTTGGAGCGCATTGGTTTTGGGGGCAGCAGCCGGGATTTTTATCGGGTTGTTGGGCATGGCCATTGCGATATTGATGCTGGGGGTTCTTAGCCTGGGACTGCCAGACATTTCGTTTAAAATTGCCGGTTTAAGCGCAACGGCCGTTGCCTTTGTGGTATTTTGTGCATTAGGCTGGGCTGGCGCGTCCCTGTTCATCTGGCGCAAACTATCCTCTTCCCCGTAGACGCAAAAAACGCTGGATGTTAGTTTGCAACATCCAGCGTCCTTATTGAGTAAGAGATGTCAGGTTTATTCAAGAGATAGTTCTCTATAAACCAAACCTGACAGGTCTGATGTTATTGGTCAGGCAAAAGTTCGGGTTGAGTCAGCGCCGGCGTCGCCGTCGGTTGAGCCAAGAATTTGGCGTCCAAAATCGGCTGCGTAGGCACACGTCCCCGCCAGAAATTATTCACAACCACATTGCCATCTCGCAATCCTTGCAAGAAGTTTTGTAAAGCGTTTTGCTCCTGCTGCTGCAAAGCAGAGTCAGACAAATCTAGCACTTCACGGCCGCTGACCATGATGATGAAATATTGCTGCGAGCCATCTTCGCCTACATTCACCAACACGGCGCTGGGCGTCTCCACGTCGAGAGAAAAAGCGGCGGCCGCCACCGTTTCACCAAAATTCTGCGCCAGATCTGCTTCGCTTTGGCGCAGCATTTCAGAAGCAACGATGGTGGCGCTGGCCTCCGGATCAAACGGGCGGCTACGAATGGTATTCCACGCCGTCAAAAAACCTTCGGTTTCCACCAGCGCCAATGCGTCCTGAATTTCTGCCTCATCAAGGGCGGCAATAAAGAGGATGCTGGCGTGTTCTGCCTGAGTAGGCAACCCTAATTCTTCTGCCAGGTCATCGATCAGTTTATCCCGCAGCAAACGCAAGCGGATGCTCTCCCGGTATTCGGCTTCAGAGACCCCAAAGGCTTTATAATCAGCAAAGAACTCTGAAAATTCCGTCTGGAAGGCTTCTTCGGAAACCGGCGTGGCGGTGGGGAACGGCGTGGCGGTTGGCCCTTGGGTGGGCGTGGGGAAGCTGGTGGCGGTGGGCAGGAGCTCAGTGATAACGGCCGTTGGTATCGGCGTCAGTGAAGGGGTGGGCACAATCGTTTCTGTGGCGCTCGGCGCTGGCGTGGGCAGACCCCCGCCAAAATAGTTGAAGTCCGCGCCAATCGCTTCATCCACCTCTTCCTCTGAAACAGAAAGACCTCTTTCGGCCGCGGCCTGTTCCAGCAAGGTTTCATCCACCATTTGCTCCAATATCGATTCACCAAACGTATCACTGCTGCTGGGCAGCAAGTCGATAATCAACTGGCTGGCAAACTGCTGAATAATGCCCACATCCCCATTAAACGCTTCCAGTTGATTCTCCAACAATACAATACGCTGCGTCCGTTCAAAGACAACGCGATCCTGGAATTCGTTTAAGGCAATGGTATCGTCGCCCACAGAGGCCACCGTACGATTGGGTGAGATTAGTAACTCATTGATCAGCGCCAGGAGAATCACCGCCAAAATGATGGCGCCCACAATGCCCGCAGCGATCCAAATTTGCCGTTTTTGCTGCGCTTCTTTCCGAGCAACGAGGACCTCTTTACGAGATCGCCGCTGCTGTTCTTCTATTGTTTCATTCGGATGCTTTTTTTTGCTCATAACTCAATACCGATTTGCAAACTTGCGCCTGCAAATCTTTAGCTCCCCTTAATCCGTAACAAAAGGCAGCAAGGCGAGATGACGAGCGCGTTTTACTGCAATGGCGACTGCACGTTGATGCTTGGCGCACGTGCCGGTCTGGCGACGCGGTCGCATCCGACCGAATTCCGAAACATACCGTTTGAGTTCGTCTGCTTTCTTGTAATCAATCTCTTTATCTTTGCTGACACAAAATTCACAAACGCGATTCCGGGTGAACCGGCGCTTTCTATTTGAGCCTTGTCTTTCAGACATAATGATCTCCATCTCTATTTCCGTCAGTTTAAGGGTGATTCAAACTGACAAACTTAACTATTGGTAACGGCGTCGGCCGTTGCCTGCGACAGGCTCAGGCAGCGACCGACGCCGTCCAGCTTTTATAAAACAACAATCTCCTGGGCGACCACTTCGGTGCGAAAATGTCTCCGGCCACTCTCATCTTGCCAGCGGCGGGTTTGTAAACGGCCGTCCAAATACACCTGTTGCTCAGACGTCAAATAATCGGCCGCAAACTCTGCCAGATTATTCCAGCAGACGATGTTGAACCACTCACTTTCTTCGTGTTGTTCACCTTCAATGGATGTCCAGGAGCGGGGTACAACGATGGTAAAAGTAGCCACAGGACGGCCGTTTGGCGTATGCCGAACTTCAGGATCGCCATCTAGCCAACCAATTAACATAACCTTGTTTAGACCTTTCTTTACATCCATCATAAAACCCCTAAGAATTAAAATTTAAACAACATACCTGGTTGAGCGTAGATATTCGATCAACTTCTAATTTCTAATCTCAATTTTTGCGAGTTGTTTAAGCCGCGTTCCTAATAATGCGAATTTACAACGACCAGATCGCTTATTCCCCTTTACGGATAAACAAATAACGTAGAATATCTTCTGCGAATTGCATATTACGTTCAACTTCTTTCACTTGACCCGGATCGATCTGGGCTTCAATGAACACATAATAGCCTTCTGTGTTTTTCTTAATCGGATAAGCCAAAAAGCGTTTACCCCAATGATTAATCACAGGCGCTGGTGCGTTCTCATCATTGTTGGTCAACCAACCAACGATGCGTCCGATGATTTCGTTACGCGCAGATTCCTCTAACTTAGGTTGAAAAATGATTGTGAGCTCATAGTCCCGCATGTTGCATATACCTCCTTTCCTTGGATTACTCGGGCGAGCTTTGCCCTTGATCATGTCAAGAGCGGAAAGCAGCAAAATCTCTATTCAATTTTTTGTGCTGCCGTGCAACAAAAAGCGAGAAATAGTAACACAAATTAAGAATTGCACAAATTCTCTTTGTCTGCTTTTTTAGACGGGTATAATCACTTGCTGGTTTTAATTACAGAATGGTTTGTCAAATCATTTTACCAGGTTTAATTAAAAATAAGGAAGATCGTGATGGAAGAAGAAGAAAGAACGGCCGTTTCCCCATCCCCCATGCCAACGGCGCAACCCCAATACAACCCGCTTCCCGTTCCAAAAGAGCGTACCCCCTTTTGGCTGCTGCTGGCCGTCATCGTCGGCTTCATGCTGCCCGTGTGCAGCTGCGGCGTCCTGGCCGCCGGTGGATTGCTCAGCGTCGGCGTCATGGGCGCTTCTGCCACCGGGCCAACCTACACCTCCACCGGCCTGGGCGACGCCGTGGCCGTGGTGCGCGTGACCGGAGCCATCATGAGCGGCGACAGCAGCAGCGCCCCCGCCGCTGGCGCAGTCAGCGGCGCAGTTATTGCCGACCTGGAAGCCGCCGAAGCCGATCCTTCTGTAAAAGCCATTGTGCTGCGCGTAGACAGCCCCGGCGGCTCCGTCACCGGTTCCAGCCAAATCTGGGAAGTCATTAACGAGTTGGAAAAACCGGTGGTGGTCAGCATGGTGGGCGTGGCCGCTTCTGGCGGTTACTATATCAGCGCCCCGGCCGATTACATCATCGCCCGCCCCGACACCCTCACCGGCAGCCTGGGCGTCATCATGACTTTGTATGACGCCACTGAGTTGATTGAAAAAGCGGGCGTGAAAGTGATCGACATCACCAGCGGCGAAAACAAAGCCATTGGCAGCATGTTTGCCGAAATAACGCCAGATCAGCAGGAAATCCTGGAAACACTGATGGCAGAATCGTATGACGAATTTATCCGCATCATTGTGGCTGGACGCGGCATGAGCGAGGAAACAGTGCGCGTTTTGGCCGACGGGCGCGTCTATTCCGGGCGGCAAGCGCTGGAGAATGGCCTGGTAGACGCCCTGGGCAACTTCGATGACGCCATCCAAAAAGCGGGGGAATTGGGCGGCATCAGCGGCGAACCGCGCCTTGTGGAATACCAACGGCGGCCCACGCTCCTGGATTTTCTCACCGGCTTTAGCGCCCAATTGGGAAAATCGGAAGCGGATCGCGCTATGGAATTGTTTAACGAACTGACCACGCCCAAAATAGAATACCGGTACATAGGGCCGGGCGCTGCGCCGTAACCTTTTTATGAAACAACCTTACCGAATTATTATTCTCTCACTTTTAGCCGGGATTTTGCTCCTCTGCCGGCAGCCGGAAAAGAGTGAAGCGCAAGGCCAAACCGGATTGGTGCTGGCCTTTTATTACGCCTGGTACAGTCCCGACTCGTTTGGGCCGGGTAAGACCCCGTTCCAACCGGTATCCCCTTATTTTTCCACAGACGCCGGTACCATCCAACGACATGTCAACGAGGCAAAATCGGCCGGTATTGATGGCTTTGTGCAAAGTTGGTATGGGCCACAAACGGAAAACAACCAGACGGAAACCAATTTTCAAACCTTGCTCAACACGGCCAGCGGCAGCGGCTTTAAGGTGGCGGTAGATTTTGAAGTTGGCAGCCCGTTTTTTGCCAACAATCAGGATCGCATCAACGCCCTTAACAGCCTGTTGGCGACTCATGTCAACCATCCCGCTTATTTGCGGGTGGATGGCAAGCCGGTGATCTTCTTTTGGGCGAATTGGATTTTGCCGCCGGCCGAATGGACCGCCATCCGAGACGTAGTAGACCCCAATCGCAGCACCATCTGGATTGCCGAGGGGGGCAATACCAGCTATCTGAATTCGTTTGATGGGCTGCATCTGTATAACACGGCCTGGTCGGCAAATCCGGCGGGAACGGCCGTTTCCTGGGCAGCCAATACCCGAGCAGCAGCAGCGACCTACGGCGGTTATAAATATTGGGTGGCTACCGCCATGCCCGGTTGGAACGACACGCTGCTCGGTCGGGGCGAAGCCGCCTTTAGCCGGAGCCGCGCCGCTGGCGATTTTTACCGGGCTTCGTTTGGCGGCGCGGCGGCCAGTGCGCCCGACATGGTGATCATTACCTCGTTTAACGAATGGAAAGAGGGCAGCCAGATAGAATCCAGCGCTGAGTATGGCGACTTTTATTTGCAGCTAACAGCCGAGTTGAGCGCCGGTTATAAAAGCGGCGGATTGGCTGCGCCGCCCCCGCCGCCCCAACCGACTGCCCTCCCCGCAGACACAGCCACCACACCATCGGGAAGCGACCATGGTACGGCCGTTCCCATCGCCCAAACGACACTCACAGAAACAGTGGTCCTCACCGCTGCCCCCACCGAACCAGCAACGGCCGTTCCCCCCGCCACCCTGCTCGCCTCCCCCACCGCCCAGCCCAATGGGGAAATCGTGTACACCGTGCAAGAAGGGGAATCTTTGCTCTACATCGCCAACCTCTTTGGCGTTCCCTTGAGCGATATTCTGACTTACAACAATATTCGTGAGGGCGATGTGCTGACGGTGGGCACGGCGCTCATCATCGGCTATACCGTACTGCCGGATGGCTCCACCATGATGCCCGGCAATCCACAGGGCCGCATCCGGCCAGATGGCACGATCATCCATATCGTGGCCGCTGGGGACAGTGTGATCAGCATCGCCACCCGCTATAACCTGACGATTGAGGGCTTTTATGAGATAAGCGGCCTGGATGAAAACAGCGTCTTGCAGCCCGGCCAGGAGATTACCGTCGGCCACCAGCCGCGACCCAAAGAAGTGGGCGGCTCCAGCAATTTGCCTGGCGAGTTGGAATCAGCTACACCCACAGCCACTACGCCGCCGGCCACCACGCCCGCCACTGAAACGCCCACAGTCACCGCGCCGCCGCCCACCGCCACCGAAGTCATGATTGCTACCCTCACAGAGACGCCTCCTGTTCCCGCCAATGCCTCAATAGAGGAAAACGGCCGTTCTACCCCCCCCGCCCCTTCTCCTTTCAACGCCAATACCATCCTGCCTATCATTTTCGGCTTGATCGGGGCGCTGGCCGTCGGCGGCGCGGTGCTGCTTTTTGTAAACAGTAAACGGTAAGCAGGGGATAGTGGACAGTGAACAGTGAACAGTGGACAGTGAACAGTGGTCACTGAGTCTGTCGAAGCGCCACCGGTCACTAAGCCTGTCGAAGCGCCGTCGGTCACAAAGCTCGTCGAAGCGCCGCCGGTCACTAAGCTCGTCGAAGCGCCGCCGGTCACGCCACAATCAGCGCCGCTTTAATCGCTTCTGCCAGGGTGCGGCAGCCGATCAGTTCCATGCCTTTGGGGGTGTTGTAGTTTTGTTTGCGCGTGGAACGGGGCACGATGCAGCGACGGAAACCCAGTTTGGCCGCCTCTTTTAAGCGCGTTTCCGTCTGGCTAACGGCCCGCAACTCCCCGCTCAGCCCAATTTCACCGATGAAGGCCATGTCGGCATGGATGGGCTGGTCTTTGACGCTGCTGGCTAAGGACACAGCCACGGCCAGGTCGGCCGCCGGTTCGCCAATTTGCAGACCACCGATGACGTTGATGAACACATCTTTATCAAACAGGGAAACATTGACGCGGCGGGTGAGAACGGCCGTTAACAGCAGCAGCCGGTTGTAATCCACGCCATTGGCCGTGCGCCGCGGATTGGCAAAGGTGGTGGCGCTGGCTAACGCCTGCACTTCCACCAATAACGGCCGTGTGCCTTCAATGGTGACGGCGATGGCCGAGCCGGGCGCGTTCACCTGCCGCTCCGCCAAAAACGCCTCCGAGGGATTGGGCACTTCCACCATGCCTTCTTCGCGCATTTCAAACACGCCCACCTCGCTGGTGGCCCCAAAGCGATTCTTCACACTGCGCAGCAGCCGGTAACGGTGGAACGGATCCCCTTCCAGGTAAAGCACCGTATCCACAATATGTTCCAGCACACGTGGCCCGGCAATGGCCCCCTCTTTGGTGACATGGCCCACCAGGAAAATGGTGACGCCGGAGTTTTTCGCCAGTTCTTGAAAGATGCTGGCGCATTCACGCACCTGGCTGACGCTGCCCGCCGACGAGGTGAGCCGTTCATCATAGGTAGTTTGCACACTGTCGATGATGACCAGGGCGGGTTGAATCTCTTCAATGTGGTTGAGAACGGCCGTTAAATTGGTCTCCGTCACCAAAAATAAATCGTGCGCCGTCACTTTCATGCGGTCGGCTCGCATTTTAATCTGGCGGGCGCTTTCTTCGCCGGAAATATATAAGGTGGGGCCATGCGCATTGGCCACCATCGCCGCAATTTGCAGCAGCAGAGTGGATTTGCCAATGCCCGGTTCACCGCCCACCAGCACCAGGGAACCGGGCACAATGCCCCCACCCAGTACCCGCGCAAATTCCTCTACCGGCACGGCCAGGCGCTCCACGCCATCGGCCGTCACTTCCGCCAACCGCTGCGGGCGGCTGAGGGCGCGTCCCTGCGCCCGCCGATTTTTAGCCGCCGCCGTCGTCGTCTCTGAGACCACTACCTCCTCTGTCATCGTGCCAAACTGGTTGCACTTGGGGCATTTGCCCATATAAACGGGGGTCGTCCGCCCGCAGTTGCTGCATACATATTGCGTTTGTTGTTTTGCCATTTCCGCCACCTTCATGAAGGATTGTTAACATCATTTTTCGGCAATTTTAGCATATGCTATACTCTGACGCTGTGATAGACTGGTTTTCTGTTTTCATCAATCTGTTTTGGATCATGGGACTGGCGATTTTGCTGGCGGCGTTTAGTTATCATTCATGGCTGGCGCGGGTGGCGGAACGGCCGTTAAAAGTCCAGCTCAATCAACCGGCATTCCAGGCCGCTTTTTGGCTTTCATTTCTTCTCATCGCCATTGGCCTGGCCGGCACCAGCCAACGTGCCTGGGAAATAGCGGTATGGACTATTTTCGCATTGCTTTCCCTTTATAACTTATTTACACTCCTAAACTCATTACACTCAAAAAAATAATCGGGGTACATAAAATATGGTCATCAAAGAATATATTGCGCTTGTCTGGCGCTGGGCCTGGCTCATTGTATTGGGCATCCTGGTCGCCGCCGCCGCCGCCTTCATTGTCAGTAAAAACACCACGCCTGTTTACCGCGCTTCTTCCAGGCTGCTCATTGACCAGGCGCCCGGCTCGGGGGGCGGCAATGAGTACACACAAATATTGGTAGAACAGCGTTTAGCCCAAACTTATGTGGAAATCTTAAATACAGACCCCGTTTTAGCTGAAACCATTGAGGTACTAGACCTCCCTTATACCCCCGGCCAGTTGAAGGGTAAGATAACGGTTTCTGCTCCGCAAGATACCCAAATCATCAATATCAGCGTCGAAGATACAGACCCACAGCGGGCTGCCCTCATCGCCAACACCCTGGGTGACGTATTCATTACCCAAAATCAAGCGCGAGAAAACCTCCGTTTTGCCGGCCCCATCGAAAATTGGGAAGCCCGTTTGCAAAAACTGGGGGATGAAATTGAAGACTTGGAAGTAAAAATCAGCGATATTGGCGAAGCCACCACCGCTGCGGAAATGGCTACACTTTCCCGCTTGCAAACAAACCTCAACGAAGCGCAAGTCCAATACACCAATGTATTTAATAATCTCAATCAACTGCGTATCGATCAGGCCAAGGAGATTAGCAACCTCATCCAGGTTGAACCGGCCAAAGCAAATTCCAGCCCCATTCGTCCCCGCACCATGACCAATACCCTGCTGGCGGCCGTGGTGGGCGGTATGTTGGCGGTGGGCATTATTTTCCTGATCGAATACCTGGATGACACCGTTAAAACGCCAGACCAGGTTTTGGTAGACGCCAACCTGACCACGCTGGGCGCCATCGCTCATATCAAAACAGATGAAAAATCACAGGGCCTGATCACCCAACGAGCGCCGCGAGACCCCATTTCTGAAGCGTATCGGGTGGTACGCACCAATTTAAGCTTCTCCGCGGTGGACGAGGGGCTGACCAGTTTACTGGTTTCCAGCCCCTCGCCCGGTGAAGGTAAATCGACCACGGCCGCCAACCTGGCCGTAGTCATGGCGCAAACGGGGAAAAAGGTAATTTTGATTGATGGGGATTTACGCCGGCCGGTGCAGCATAAGTTCTTCAATTTGCCTAATAACATGGGTCTCACTACCTCCATCTTGGACAGCCAGACATCCGTCCTGCACCACTTGCAAGAGACGACTGTGCCCAATCTGCGACTCTTAACCAGCGGCCCCATCCCGCCCAACCCGGCCGAACTGCTCAACTCGCAGCGCATGGCTGAGGTGCTGGCGGCCCTCAAAAAAGAATCCGATATTGTTATTATTGATACCCCGCCGATTCTCACAGTAGCCGACGCCTCTATTTTGGGGCCACAAGTGAATGGCGTGGTGTTAGTGGTAGAAACGGGCCGTACCCGGCGAGACACGCTGGTCAATGGGGTGGAGCGCCTGGCGCAAACCGGTACGCATATCTTCGGCGTCTTATTGAATAAAGTAAATCTGGATCGCGCCGGGTATGGGTATTATTACTATTACTACTCTTCTTATGAGTACAACAGCAAATCCAAGAAACGGCGCACAAACAAATCTGGCAAAAACAGCCGAATGCCGGCCTGGCTGACCGGTTTAATCAGAAGATGAGTCAAGAAAAACAAGCCCGGAATCTGTCTTCATCAAAATGGCTTATCGTTATAGGGGTGGCCTGGCTGATTTTAGCGGGGGCGCTGCTCTATTTTCAGTTGGCGGCGCCGGCCGCTGTGACCATTCAATGGAATACGGAGACGGAATTGGACACGGCCGGTTTTTATCTCTATCGCAGTGAAGAAAATGAGGATAATTTTGTGCTGGTAAACGACAGGCTCATCAACAGTGAAGGCAGCGCCGTTTCCGGCGCTTCTTATTCGTTTGAAGACCAGGCCGTGGAAGCGGGCAAAACCTACGTCTATTTATTGGAAGAGATTCAAAATGATGGCGCGGCCAACCGGTATGAGGATGATAAATTCTCTTATGCGGTGCCGGCCGTGGCCTGGTGGGCCATTGTTCTGGCGGCCGTTTTCATTATCGTCGGTTTAGCGTTGCTGGTATTAGGCTTCAAGGAAACGAGGCAGTAAATGAGCTCCAATAAAAAACAACCCGTTCTGGAGCCAGCCTTGAGTTGGCGTTTATTAGATGGCGAAGCGGTGATTGTGTCGCCGGTCTCTGGCGAAGTCCGAGTGCTAAACGCGGTGGGCACAGAAATTTGGCAAGGTTTGGCAGATGGCGCGGCCATCGCCGAAATCGAATCTTCACTTATAGCACAGTACCAGCTTTCGGTGCAGCAAGCGAAAGCAGATGTCGCTGCCTTTTTACATGAATTGACAGATCGGCAGCTTATAGTGTGGGAATGCATATGACACGAATTTTTCAACCACGCCCTCTTTTAGGGATATTGGCAACGGCCGTTTTTATCTTCCTCCCGCTGCTTATCCTGGCAACAAAGCCAGCCGTGTCCGCCGCTCCGCTGGAAAATTCAGCAAACCCCGGCGTCACCAACCAACAAACCAGCGCGGACAGCCTGTCGTTTACCCTCGTCACTGAGGCAAATTATTTAACCCAGGTTAATCAGGAAACGGCCGGTTTCAACGCCATTACCCATGAGCCAGGCGTGCCTGAACTGCCTTACTACACCACCTATATCGCCCTCCCCCCCGAAGCGGCCGTGGAAATTTCAGTCACGCCCCGGCAGGAGCAGATCACGGCCAATATAGACATATCTCCAGTAGCACAGCCTCAATTGGCTTACATAGACCCGTCTTATGAAGATATTTTAGCAGAAATGGCCATTCCCTCTCCCGATCCCCTCGCCGGCCAACGCCAACCAGACCCCGCCATTTATAATCAAGACAGCCTCTATCCCACCGCCCGCTACCAGCTTTCCGATCCCGTCTACTTGCGTGATATGCGCCTGGTGCGGCTCGATCTATTTCCCCTGCAATACAACCCGCTGCGGCGCGAGCAACGCCACGCCCCGCAGCTTGACGTAGCCATTCGTTTTGTCGGCGGCAACCTGGCAAACCGTCACCCCGCCCCCAGCGCCAACGACGCCTATCAACAAACCGCCGCCGCCCTCGTCCTCAATTTTGAGCAAGGGTTGGCCTGGCGCAGTTTACCGCCGGTTAATAAAGAGATGGGGGAAACGGCCGTTTCCATCCCCCTCAACCGCACTTCCTACAAAATCGAACTCAATCAGGATGGCATTTACGAAATTAGCGGCGCAGACCTGGCAGCGGCCGGCATGGACATCGCCCATACCAACCCCGCCACCCTGCAAATGATGAGCCACGGAGAACCCGTCGCCTACCAACTCGTCCACAACAATGACAACATATTAGACCCCAGCGATCTCATTCGTTTCTACGGGGAAGCTGTCCACGCCTCCCGCTATGAAAAACAATTCCTGGCGAACAATGTCTACTGGCTGTGGCCCAATGGAGACGCCCCACTGCACATCTCCACCACGCCCAACAACCCCGGCGTACAAACAGCCACCACCTTCCCCGAAGCCATCACCCGGGAAGATGAAAATGGCTACACCGCCACTTTCACCAACGGCTGGCCCACCTTCCCCAACGAACCGGATAGCTGGTACTGGCAGCTGTTATACCGTACTGGCGCTCAACCGCTCAAGCGTCTGCCCGATGAAGCCCTCACCCTCACCCTGCCCGATCCGGCGCTCGCTTCAGGGGCCACCGTCACCTACACCGTGGAAATGATTCCTTATGATGACGGAACCGGCCCGTTTACCGTCACCGCCTGCCTCAACGCCTACCCCACCTGTGGCGTTAAAACATGGGTCGGCATCAGGAACATCAATATCACCAACACGACGCCCATCACCGCCCTTTTAAACGGGGTCAATACCCTGGCGGTCGATCTGGCTTCACCTGTGGGCCAGATCGGCCTCGTGCGCACCGGCGTCAACCGCATCACCGTAGAATATCTGCGCCATCTTAAGGCTGTTAACGATCAGCTCATTTTCCCAGATAATGTAGGCGGTCGGGGCATGATCGTTTCCGACTTCAGCGAAAATGATCCTGCTGACCTGTTCGCCTGGGATATTAGCAACCCGCGACAGCCGGTAGCCCTCACTGGCCTGGACATCAGCGGAAGCGCCCCCTACACCCTCACCCTGGGCCGGGCCAGCGCCATGCCACAGCAGTATATCGCCACCACCAGCGCCAACCTGCTCACCAACGCCAACGGCCTCAGCCTCACCGCCTACACGCCACCCGCCAACCTGGAACCGGCCGGCGGCGCCGATTGGGTCGCCATCACTCACGCCGATTTTCTTACACAGGCCAATAGCCTGGCCGCCCATCGTGGCTCCGCTCAAAATGGCGGTCTCAAAACCCATGTCGTTGATTTTGACGATATAGTCAATGTGTACAACTATGGCCTGCGTATGCCGGAAGCCATCCACGCTTACCTGCAAAATGCCCTGTACACCTGGCCTATCCCACCAGGATATGCGGTCCTTTTCGGAGATGGCACACTTAATCCCCGAAATCTGGATTGCAGCACAGTAGCAGCCAGCAATGGTTTGAAGTTTTGTACTCGGTGGGACGTAAACACCCAAAATTTCATCCCTCCCGATCTGCTTTTTACAGATCGCTTTCAAGGACTTATCCCCTCAGATTACCCGGCCGTTTTGCTCAGCGGGGATGATATGCTGCCAGACATGGCGGTGGGCCGTATTCCTGTCAATACCACCAGCGAAGCCGAAAATGTCATCAATAAAATCATCTGGTACGAGCAAAACCAGTTAAACCTCACCCCCACCGGCGCCTGGCAAAAAAGCACCCTCTTCATGGCCGATAGAACAGGAGCAGGCGGCCCCTACTGCGCCACCAACCAAAACATTATCGGCCCCTTGCTGCCCACCAGCTTTAACCAAACCCATCTTTGCCTGGATGATTATGATTTGCCCGACAGCGAGTCTCCGGAAGGAGATATGCGGGGTGATATGGGAGAAGCCCTTCTGGACGGTATTTCCCTTATCAACTATCGTGGACACGGCTCTGTGCAATTTTGGGGCGGCTATGGCGGCGCGGATATGATCCTGGATGCTTCGCAACCGGATGAAGATTTAAGACAATTTTGGCAAAACAATACCAAACCGGCCGTTATTATCAGCGCGGATTGTTTGGATGGGCATTTTGCTCACACCAACCGCACCGCTTTGAGCGAACGGTACTTGAGATTAGGAGAGTTAAAGGCCACCGCCGCCCACTGGTCGTCTTCCGGCCTGGGCTTTGAATCCGAGCATACCCCTTTAGTTAGTGGGTTTTATACCGGCTTGTTTGGGCAAGGCCACACCGCCATTGGCGACGCCATTAATTACGCCAAAGTTTATTACACCACTACCAACTATCATCAGGACGAGTTATATGCCTTCAATCTACAGGGCGATCCGGCCATGCAGCTTTTTCGCCCGGAGATAAACTTGACCATGCAGGCCGACACAAGTGAGACGGTGGTGGGCGATGAAGTTGCTTTCACCCTGCAGGCAAACAATCGCGCTATTTACCCTGGTCTGGCAACGATTACCACCACCCTCTCCAGCGGACTGACTTATCTCAGCGCCACCGGGGCGGACGCCGACATCACCGTTCAGGGTAACCAAGTTGTTATCCAATTGTCTGAGCCGATACAGCAGGGAGAAACGGCCGTTATCACCCTCCACACCGTAGCCAATGGACAAACAGTCGGAACCGCCGCCGCCGCCAGCTTAACCACCACCGGCTTAGACATCAATCCGGCCAACCAATCCGCTTCCGCCAATGTCGCCATTAAAACTGGCGTCTATTTGCCCATGATCATCAAATAAACCAAATTGCAGGGATTTTCAGTGAACAAATTCTCCTTAAAAGTTATCATCGCCTATATCCTCGTCATCTTTGGCCTGTTGGCTTCAAGCGCTCTCGCTCAAGCCCAAATGGAGCCTAAAGCCGTCAGCCTGGCCTCATTTAATATTCAGCCGCTCAACAACGCCGCCCGCATCACCTGGGTCACTGGCACGGAGCTGGGCACTTTAGGCTTCTTCCTCAAACGCGGTCCCGTGGGCGGTCCTTACCAAACCTTGACCCATTTAGGCGAAAACGGCGTCATCTATGCCACCGGCAGCCCCACCGCTGGCGACAGCTACAGCGTCACCGACAACCAGGTTCAAAACGGCCAAACCTATACCTACATCCTGTTTGAAGTGGAAACCAGCGGCGCCGAAATCGAACACGAAGAAACATTAACCACCGTCACCATCGGCATTCCACCCACCAATACGCCCATCGTCGCTGGCGGCAGCGGCAGCGGCGGCCCCACCGCCACGCCACGCCCCACCACCCAGGCCACAGTCACAGCCACAGCCACGAACGCGCCTCACAATAACGCCACCGCTGCCCCTCACCCGGTCACCGCCACCGCTGCCAGCAGATTTGTCACCATTACACCTCGCCCCAACCAAAATGCAAGCACGGCCGTTCCCACCGCCACCAGCAGCGCCAACAACCAGCCCAGCAATCCTACCGCCACCTTCACGCCTCTAGACGACTCGGCGAACAACGCCAATCCCCTCACCCTGGTTGATGAGGTGTCGGCCCAGGCTGAAGAGCCGGAGGCCATCGCCGCCAAACCGGGCCAAACGGACGCCATCGCCCAAGAAGGCTACCCGGAAGCGCCACCCCCTGTTGAAGAATCCACCGCCTACCCGGAAGAAAACAACGCCAATTCCATGCTAAATGCAGAAACCACGACCCCGTTGCCGGCCGTCATTGGCGGCGACCAGGGTTATATAAACTCGCAGATAGAAAATACCGAACCAACCTCTGCCAGCAACAGCCAGGGTACGCTCTTCCTCTGGCTGGGTTTCATCGTGGCCCTGCTCATTTTTGTCACCGGTCTCATCGGCGCCATCCTGTTATTTGTACGCAAGGCCAATTAACACACTCCCCATGAAACAAGTCGCCCGGTTCTGCACCCTCATCCTCCTTGCCTGGGCGCTGTTCACCGCCTGCCAGACAGAACCGCCAAACCCGACAGCGGGCGGACCAGTCGCCAGCAACCGCGCCAAAATCGAGGTGACAACCGACGGCTTTTACCGCCTGACAACCGCCGATTTAGCCGAGTCTGGCCTTGAATTCGACAGCTTCAGCGCCGACACACTGCAACTGAGCCAAAACGGCCGTTCCATCCCCTTTTATTTCGCAGACGATGCCCTGATTTTCTACGGACAGGCCCCCACCAGCCGCTATACCGCCGTGCGCCCCTATCTGTTAGAAATGGGCGATGAAGGGGTGTTGATGGCAGAAACCCCGGCGTTGAGCGGGGCCGAAGCGGCCGTTTCCACCGCCCCCACCCTCAGCAGCATCCCTCTACGCCTGCGCCTGGAAGAAAATTTGCTCTATGAATCCCAGGCCCGCAGCCAGGACGATGACGCCGATGTCTGGTTCTGGCAGAATATCCGCCAGGGACAAAGCTTTCCCCTCACCTTCGATCTGCCCACCGCCGCCGATGGCCCCGGCGTCCTTTCCCTGCAACTAAAAGGGGTCACCTACAACCGCGAGGTGGAAAACGACCACGACCTGGATATCCTCGTCAATGGCGACTTCGTGGGCCAGGTGCAGTTTGACGGCGAAGGCTTCCACACCGTCAGTCTCGACCTACCGCCCGGTACGCTACAAAGCGGCCCCAACGAAATCCTGCTGGACAACAGCGCCGAAGGCGCCGCTTTTCTGGACATCGTGTTGCTCAATTGGGTTGAACTGGAGTACGCCGCGCCGGCAACGGCCGTCGCCGACCAACTCTGGCTCCAACCCATCCACGGCCAGGTCACATTAACCGGTTTTAGCGCCACGCCACTGCTCTTCGACATCCGCGATCCCGCTGCCCCCGTGCGCCTCACCGGCGCAGCAGACCTCACCCTTTCCCTCACGGAAACGATGCCTGTCGCCGCCATTGGGCCGCAGGGCTTCACCCCGCCCGCCGCCATCACCCCCCTGCGCCACAGCGATTGGCGCAATCCAGAACACCAGGCCGACTTGCTCATCCTCACCACCGATGAACTGGCCCCCGCTCTGGAACCGCTCATCGCCGCCCGTCAGGCCGAAGGGCTGGCCGTCGCCCTGGTTCCCGTCGCCGAAATTTACGACGAGTTTGGCGGCGGCGAAGCCACGCCCGACAGCCTGCAAACCTTCATCCGCTATGCCGCCGAAACCTGGCAAGCGCCCTCGCCCCGTTACCTGCTGCTGGTGGGCGACGCCACCACTGATTACCGCAACTATTTCGACCTGGCCCCGGCCAATATCGTGCCTTCGCCCCTGGTTGCCGTGGCCTACAGCGGCGAAACCGTCAGCGATTCCCGCCTGGCAGATATAGATGATGACGGCATACCGGATTTGGCCGTCGGCCGCTGGCCGGTCAATACCCCTGCCGAAGCCGCCTCGCTGGTGACGCGCACCCTGGCCTATGAAGAGGGAACGGCCGTTAACCAGGCCCTCTTCACCGCCGACGCCACCGAAACCCAATTCGCCGCCATCGCCGAGACCATCGCCGCCAACAGCGGCCTGCCCGCCGCCGCCACCCAGTTCCTCAACGGCCCCCAATCTAGCGAACTGATCGCCGTTCTCAACGAAGGGGTCTGGTTAGCCACCTACATCGGCCACGGCAGCCTCAACCAGTGGGGTAAAGACGACATTCTCACCCAGGAAACCGTGACCTCGCTGACGGCCGAGACGCCCCCCATCCTGGTGCAGCTTACCTGCCTCACTGGCCTTTTCGCCCAGCCCCAACAGCGCTCCCTCACCGAAACGATGCTGCGGCATCAGTCCGGCCCCGTGCTCACCATCGCCGCCACCAGCCTGACGCTCTCTTCTCAGCAAGAACCATTTGCCACTCGTTTCATACAGGCGCTGCTCGACCCCGACATTCAGCGCATTGGCGACGCCTTCCAGGCCGCCAAGCTCTCTCTGGACGTGAACAACGCCGGTCTGCGTGAAATCAGCGACACCTTCGCCCTCTTTGGCGATCCCAGCGCCCGCATCCTCCGCCCTGAGGAATAAATATGGCAGACAAGCCGCCGCAACCCACCAACCGACCCTCCAGAAATTCGGTCTGGCCCTGGGTGAGTGTGCTGTTAACGGCCGTTCTCCTCATCATTGGCCTCTGGTTTGTGGCGCAGCGCCTCACCTGGGCGGAACTGGCCGCCTCCCTGACCACCGCCAAACCTTTCTACATTTTTCTCGCCCTGCTCGCCGTCACCCTCACCCTGCTGCTCAAATCCTGGCGCTGGCAGCTGCTGCTCACCGACGCCAGCGGCAGCCCCCCCTTCAAACCCATCTTTTGGTCGTTCAATCTTGGCGCTTATGTCAACCTGGTGCTGCCCTTCATGCGCCTGGGTGAAATCGCTCGCCTGTTTGCCATTAACTGGACGGCGCAGGTGGGCAAAGCCCGCGCCCTGGGAACCATCGTCGTGGAAAAGGCGCTGGATCTCTTTATGTTAGGGTTGGCGCTGCTGCTGGTACTACCTTTTGTCACGTTGCCCGTTTTCATGAAAAACTCCCTGCCCACGACAACGGCCGTTGCCCTCATCGCCCTCTTTTGCCTCTACCTGCTCGCCTTCCAGTCTGCCTGGATCATCCGTATCAGCCGCATCTTCGCCGCCTGGCTGCCGCCGAAATGGGCGGAGCGGGTCATGGGCTGGCTCATCGCCGGGCTGGAAGGGCTGGCCGCCCTGCGCCATCGTCGCCAAACGCTGGCCGTCATTGGCCTCTCGCTGCTATCGACACTCACCTCGGCGCTGACGCCTTACCTGCTCTTTTTGGCTTTCAACATCGAACTGGGCCTGGCGCAAGCCGTTTTAATCAATATTGTAGTGCTTTTGGTCTCGACGCCGCCCAGCACACCCGGTAAGATCGGGGTGGTAAACGCCGCCGCCGCCCTGCTCCTGCTGGCTTTTGGCGTCGATAACGAGGCCGTCATTTTCAGCTACACCACCGTTTATTATCTGGCGGCGGTGCTGCCCGTCGTGATTTTTGGTGGACTGGCGGTATCGCGCACAAATTGGCAATGGCAAAAAACAGCGACCCTCTGATCTCCGTCATCGTTCCCGCCTTCAATGCGGCGCAGACGATAACTGCCTGCCTGGAAGCATTAACCAGCCAAAGCGGTTTCACCCCCCAGGAGTACGAGATTATTGTGGTCGATGATTGCTCTGCGGATGATACGGCCGTTCTCTGCCAGGCTTATCCCATCCAATTCCTCCAGCATCCCGTCCAAAAAGGGGCCGGTGCGGCCCGCAACAGCGGCCTGAAAATCGCCCGCGGCGCCCTCATCTGCTTCACCGACGCCGACTGTGTGCCCACCCCCACCTGGCTGCAAGCCCTCACCGCCCCGTTTGCCGACCCCGGCATTGACGGCGGCAAAGGCATTTACGCCACCCATCAAAAAGAACTCGTGGCCCGCTTTGTCCAGCTTGAATACGAAGACAAATACAAGCTGCTCGCCACCCAGCCGCGCATCGACTTCATCGACACCTACGCCGCCGCCTACCGCCGCCAGGTCTTGCAAGAGAACAATGGCTTCGACGAACGCTTCACCTACCTGGAAGACCAGGAACTCTCCTTCCGCCTGGCGGCTCGCGGCTACCAGTTGGTTTTTCAACCAACGGCCGTTGTCTACCATCAGCACAGTGACAGCCTCAAAAAATATCTGCGCAAAAAGCTGGTCATCGGCTACTGGAAGGCGCAAACCGTGCGCCGCTTCCCCGAACGGGCCGTCAAAGATTCGCACACGCCGCAGGTGATGAAGGTGCAAATGGCGCTCATCGCCTTGTGCCTCGCTCTGGCAGGCGTGGCGCTGGCGGCGCTGCTGTTCCTGCCCAAAGTGGCGGCGACGGCCGCCGCCGCCAGCGGCCTCACCCTGCTCCTCTTTGGCCTGACAACCCTGCCCTTTGCCGCCGCCGCCTGGGGCAAAGACAAAGCAGTCGCCCTGGCCGCTCCCGTTTTGCTGGCCGGCCGGGCGGCGGCGCTCGGGTTTGGATACGCCTGGGGCGTCCTCCGGCCGCAAAAAGGGCTGCTGGCAGCCAAACCAGGCATCAACGGGGCCGCTTATGGCGTGAAACGAGGGCTTGACATCGTGGGCAGTGTGCCGGGGCTGCTGGCAACGGCCGTTCTCACCCCCTTCATCGCCCTGGCCATCAAACTCGACTCGGCCGGCCCCGTCTTGTTTAAACAAGAACGCATTGGCCGCAAAGGCAAGCCGTTTACCCTCTACAAATTCCGCTCCATGCACCAGGACGCGGAAGACGAACTGGACGGTCTCATCAACTGGGAGACGTTGACGGAGCCGATGTTCAAAATGGCCGACGATCCCCGCCTCACCCGCGTGGGCCGCTTTTTACGCCGCTGGAGCCTGGACGAACTGCCCCAATTTTGGAACACCTTCAAAGGGGAGATGAGCCTCGTCGGGCCGCGCCCGGAATCGCCTCGCTTTGTGGAGCGCTATTCCGCCTGGCATCGCCGCCGCCTCATGGTCAAACCGGGCATCACCGGCCCCATGCAGGTCAACGGCCGTGGCGCGTTGTCGCTAGATGAACGAGTCTGCCTGGAACTGGAATACATTGAGCATTATTCCCTGTGGCGCGACCTGTCGATCCTGCTCAAGACCGTTCCGGTGGTGGTGCGAGGCAACGGGGCCTGGTGAACGCCGCCCGCCTGTCTTTCACTGCCTGGTCGCCAGGGCAGCAAGAATTGCTCACGGGCGGCGTCACCAGCGCCGCAGCCCTGATCGTCTACCTGCTCACGATGGCCCGCGACCTGACCTGGGCGCATTATGGCATAGACGGCGGTGATTTGATAACGGCCGTTATCACCCAGGGCGTCCCCCATCCCAGCGGCTATCCCACTTACATTTTGCTTGGTAACTTATTTGGCCTGCTGCCCTTAGAAAACGTGGCGACCCGCTTCACCTGCCTCTCCGCGCTGAGCATGGCGTTGGCCGCCGGTTTCCTGGCGGCGACGGCGTTTCGCCTCTTCAGCAGCGCGGCGTCGCCCCTGCCGGCCATCGCCGCCGGTCTCACCTTCGCCTTTTCCAGCCTGGTGTGGGGCCAGGCCACCATCGCCGAGGTGTATGGCCTGTTTATGCTGTTCACGGCCGTTTTCCTCTGGGCGCTGCTCACCAAACGGCCGTCCGGGGTGGCCGGTCTCTTTTTGGGGCTGGCGATCACGGCGCATCTCACCGGCTGGCTGCTGCTGCCCCTGGCCCTGGCGCAGACGCCGCGCTCCCGCTGGCCTAAATTAGGGGCGGGTTTGCTGTTGGGGCTGCTGCCTTTTTTGCTGCTGCCCCTGCTGGCCTCTGAAAACAGCCCGGTGGTGTGGGGCGAACCGCGTACCTTGAGCGGCTGGTGGTGGCTGGTGAGCGGCCAGTTATACCAGGGATATGCCTTTGCCCTGCCGTTAGCCGAGTGGGTTTCCCGTGCTGCGGCCTGGCTGCCCCTCGTTTTGCAGCAGTTGACCTGGGCCGCCCTGCCTCTGTTGTTGGCGGCGCTGCTCCTGGTAAAACGGGATCAGCGCCGGCTGTTGGTATGGTTGGGAGGAACGGCCGTTTTCTACTTCATCCTGGCCTTCACCTACCAGCCCAACGACGCCATTTTGCTGACGCTGCCCGCCTGGCTGCTGCTCACACTCGTCCTGGCGGCCAGCTTGCCGCGCCTCGGCTGGCTGGCGCTGAGCTTGCCATTGCTCCTGCTTTTGTTAAACTTCCAGCCACACAATTTGAGCGGCGATAAGGCGCTGCGGGAACGGGCAGAAGCATTGTTAACGGCCGTTCCGCCCGGAGCCATCGTGCAAACAAACGGGGACCCCACCATTTTTGCCCTGTGGTACTTTGTCTACACAGAAGGGCAGCGCCCGGACATCATCCCGGTGGATGCAGATTTATTTGCCCATGAGTGGTATCGAGCGCGATTGGCCCGCCGGCATCCCGATTTAACCGGGCTGGACGAAGATGATTTGGTCGCCTTTGCTCAAGAAAATGGAAGGAAACGGCCGTTTTGCGCCGCCAGTTTAAATGACTCAGCCACCAGTTACACACTGGACTGTATCACACCATAAACCATTATGACATCTGACCAACCCTCTTCACGATTGACCCCAAAACGCCTGATCTTGCTGGCCCTGTTCGCCGTTTTCCTGCTCATTTTGCTCTGGTTGGGGTTGAAAACGTGGCGTATCAGCCAAACCAGTCAGGCCCTACTGGCCCGGCAGGCGGAGATAGAAACATTGCTGGCCGAGGGGCTGACCCATCTGGACCCCGACGCCGCCGAGCAGTTGGTATTGGCTACCCGGTCGGACATTTATACCTTGCAAAAGGAAACGGCCGTTTTCATGCCCCTCACGCCTTATCTGGGTTGGCTGCCCAAAGTGGGTTCCACCCTCACCGCTGCGCCGCAGTTGATAGAGATGGCCGTCGCCGGCAGCGACAGCGCCGCCTATGCCCTGCGCGGCCTCAAACCGGCCCTGGTTCTGATGCAAACAGAAGGCACGCCAGACCGCATTGCCGGCCTGGTATACATCCTCGGCCTGGCCGCCCCAGACCTGCAAGCGGCGCAGGAGACAATGGCGCAGGTGAGCGCCGCCCGCGCCGCCATCAACAACGAAGCCGACTTGCCCTGGCGTTTACGGCAAATGTTGGGCCTGGCAGATGAATGGCTGCCCCTGGCGCAAAAGGGGCTGGCTTTGAGCACAGTTATCCCCGAGATAATGGGGCAAAATGGGCCGCGCACCTATTTGCTCATCGCCCAAAACGAAGATGAACGCCGGGCGACAGGGGGGTTTATTTCTGGCGCCGGTACGATCACGGTGGAAAACGGCCGTTTATCGGAAATAAACATGCTCGACGCCTACGCCGTAGACAACTTCCGGGAAAAGCCGTATGACGTGGTTCCCCCACCCCTGGCCGACTACATGGGCCTGGATTTGTTCCTGTTTAGAGACGCCAACTTCTGGCCCGATTTTCCCACATCCGCCAATAAGGCGATGGATTTATTCAGCTACGGTCAAGACCTGCCTCCTTTAGACGGAGCCATCGCCATCGACCAGGAGTTTTTACGGCTGCTGGTGGCGGCCACCGGCCCCATCCCCCTGGCGGACAGCGACGAAATGATTTCGTCCAAAAATCTTATCAACAAATTACGAGACGCCTGGGCTTCTGGAGATGAGGGAAGTGATACGAATTGGGTTTGGGTGCGGAAAGCATTTATCGGCGTCTTCGCCAATGCCATTCGCGATCACATAGAGAATAACCCGGAACAGATCGATTTCATCTTGTTGACGCAGAATATGGCGCAAGCCCTGGAAGGTCGCCATTTGCAGCTTTACCTGCGCCAGCCTCATGTGCAGACCGTGCTGGCTGAAACGGGGTGGAACGGCCGTCTCGCCAATCCGGCTGGTCAAGATTTCCTGGCGGTTGTTGATACCAACATGGGCTTCAACAAAAGTAATCTCCATGTCAAACGGGAAACGGATTATCATGTGACATTAGCTGAGAATGGAGATGGGAACGGCCGTCTCACCGTCACCTACAGCCACACTGGCACAGATACCGGAAAACCGTGCATCCAGGAAGACCCGGAAGCTTACCAGGGTACGCCAGATTACTTGCGGGTTGCCGATGGCTGTTATTTCAATTATCTACGTCTCTACCTGCCCGAAACCATCAGGTTGACCGAGGCCAGCCAACACAGCACCGCCGGCGACTTTACGCGCACCGGCCAGCCCATCGTCACCAACGGCGAGATAGAGGCAGAACTACCTGGATTTACCACTGTGAGCAATTTCTTCATGGTTCCAATAGGCAAAAGCGTCGCCAGCCAGTTCCGGTATACCCTGCCCGCTATCAGCCAGGCACAAGAAGACGGCAACCAGCGCTACCAACTGTTTGTGCGCAAACAAGCTGGTTCCGACCCGGAATCTGTTACAATTACGGTGACATTGCCTGCCGGGGCCACCTTCCTATCGGCAATCCCGACCCCTACCACTATTGAAGGCAAGACGCTCACTTTTGCTTTACAATTAGACAGCGATAAGCTTATTACCGTGAATTATCAGTAGGAATGCTGCCTGGAGATTTTGGTTCACTCGAGATTGGTTTAATCTTCTGAAATTGAACCAATCTTCCACCATTTGGAGAAATCACATGATCCGTCGAGTTCTGATTTTTACGTTTTTTGCCGGCCTGGCCTTGACAATCATATTTAATCAGCCAGAAAGTACCCCGCCGGTGTTTGGCCTGCCCAATTTCACCAGCATTTCCCGCACGCCTACGCCGGCGCCCACTTCACCACCGGCGCCCACCGCCACTCACAAGCCGTCCGATCCACAGCCGACAACGCCGCCAGAGGCAACGGCCGTTCCCACTCAAACGCCCACCGCCACCCTCATCCCCATCACCCTGGCCGCCACGCCAGAAGGTGGTTATTTGCCCACGGCCGCAGCCTGCGGCGTTCCGCCCACCCTGCAAACGCGCAACACCGTCAATGTGCGCTCCGGTCCCGGCACAGATTACGAAATCGTCGGGCAAATGGTGTACCTGGAAGTACGCCCCATCGTGGGCCGCGCCGCCGATACAGCATGGTGGGTGATTCCCTTCACCAATGAAACCCTGGGCTGGGTGGCAAATAATGCCGTCACGGTGCAGGGCAATATCAGCGGCCTGCCCATCATTGGCGCTGAGCCAATCGATGGCGAGACCGCCACGCCCGGCGCAGCCTGGAACCCCACGCGCAATCCCGCCTGCCCTGAAATCCCCACCCACACGCCGGCGCCAACCCACACGCCTGAAGCCGCCACGTCCACGGCAACCCGGCAGGCAAGCAAGACCGCGACCGCTGCCCCCAGCCCCAGCTCCACTGCCACCCGTGAAGCTACAGCCACAAAAACGGCCGTTACCGCCACCTCTGTCATCCCCGAAGGAGAGGCCACGGTCGCAGTAGCCGCCAACAATGACCAGGCCCAACCCACCGCCGAACCACTGGCCGAACCAGAAACCGGCGGCGCCGTCGCCGCCCTACCCTGCGCCAGCGCCGCCATCGGCCTGGCCGTCATCGGTTTTCTGGCCTGGCGACGTTTCTTCTAATGGCTCACTTAACACGCTTAAAACGAGTCGTGGCGCTGCTCTTCTTACTGGCGGGGTGCAGCGTTGCTCCGTCCATGCCGGCGACAGAGGTCGCGACATCTATTGTAGAAACGGCCGTTTCCCTCCCCACCGCCGCCACAACATCCGCTCCAGCCTACCCGCCAATCCACTCCACGGCGTCCGCAGCCACGGAAGCGCCTGCCCAATACAGTTACCAGGTCGTAAACAGCTATCCCCATGATCCCGACGCCTTCACTCAGGGCCTCGTCTACCTGGACGGCGAGTTGTACGAAGGCACCGGCCTCAACGGGCAGTCCAGCCTGCGCCGTACAAAGCTGGAAACAGGCGTAGTCGAACAGATCATTCCTCTGGATCCCCAATATTTCGGCGAAGGCGTCACGGTTTTCGACAACAAAATCTACCAACTTACCTGGAAATCGCAGACTGGTTTTATCTATGATCTGGAAAGTTTTGAGCAGCTAGATACGTTTTCTTACGCTACGGAAGGCTGGGGATTGACCCATAACGGCCGTCAACTCATCATGAGCGATGGCAGCAACACCCTCTATTTTCTCGAGCCGGATACGCTGGCCGTCACCGGTTCGGTGGCCGTCTTTGATCAGGCCACGCCGGTGATGCGCCTCAATGAATTGGAATATATCAACGGCGAAATCTTCGCCAATGTGTGGCAAACGAACCTGATTGCGCGTATCGATCCGGAAACAGGCCAGGTCACAGGCTGGCTCGACCTGACGGGCCTCTTACCGACAGAAGCGCTCACCCAGCCGGTGGATGTGCTTAACGGGATCGCTCATGATGGGGAAAACGGCCGTTTATTTGTCACCGGCAAGTTATGGCCCCTGCTGTTTGAGATAGAACTGGTAGAAACGGCCGTGACCACCCCCTATCCCTAAAGTCCGTGCATATAAAACTCAGCCAGATTGAGCCAATCTGCCACGCTTCAACCCTCTGCTATCCCTGGTCATAAAATAGCTGCCCAATACCAACTTTCAAACGTATGCTAAACTCTCGAGAGCGCTTATTGCCATTCATACCAAACCCAGTATAATCAAAGAAAAATTCCGAGGAATCGGTAAATGTGAGAGGCAGACTATTTTGGCAAGCAATTCAACAGGATCGGGGAGTGGTGCGCAAGGGCACCCCATGGACTTTTTATTAAACGAAGATTTCAATCTTCCACAAGCGGGCGAAATTCGTCACGGATATATCGTTGCCATCCGCAACAACGAGATCATCGTTGACATCGGTTCAAAATCAGAAGGCATCATCGCCAGTCGAGAAGTGGATTCGCTGGATGATGACACCCGAGAAAGCCTGGCTGTCGGCGAAGAAATTCCTGTCTTCGTGGTAGACCCGGAAGACGCCAATGGGAACACAATCCTATCCTACGCAAAAGCAGCTGCAGAACAAGATTGGTTAGATGCAGAAAAACTCATGGCATCCCAAGAAGTATTTACCGGGAAAATGGTTGGCACAAATCGAGGGGGTGTTCTTTTAGCCTTCGGTCAAATTCGAGGATTCATCCCTAACTCGCAGCTGGTACAAAATCGAGCCGCCGGTTCTCAAGCATACGGCGTGGGCAAAGACATCAGCACAAAAGTCATCGAAGTAGATCGAGAACGAAATCGCCTCATCCTCTCAGAGCGATCTGCGGAACAAGATGTCCGACAGGCAAAGCGCGAAGAACTGCTGCATACGTTGACAGAAGGCGATATCTGTGAAGGGATAGTCGTCAATCTAGCAAGTTTTGGCGCCTTTGTGGATATTGGCGGCATAGAAGGGCTGATTCATTTATCAGAATTAAGTTGGAAGCGCATTAACAATCCAGCAGAAAAGCTCAAAGTAAATGACCAAGTATCCGTTTATGTGTTAAAAATAGATGAAAGTAAACAGCGTTTGGCCTTAAGTATGAAACGACTGGAGCCAGACCCCTGGACTTTTGTGGCAGAGCAATATCAGGTCGGGCAATTAATGAACGCTAAAATTACCAAATTAACAAATTTTGGCGCCTTTGCCAGACTGCAAGATGATTATGAGTTAGAAGGACTCATTCATATTTCTGAACTTTCAGACGATCATATTGAACATCCAAATCAGGTAGTAAAACCTGGTCAAGATGTCACCGTTCGTATTATTCGTGTAGATCCTGAACAACGGCAGCTGGGCCTAAGCATGAAGCAAGTCACCTCCGACAAATTCATGGAAGCTGACCTCGAAATGCTAAATGCTTCATAGGTCAAGGTTTGACCGTCTTCAGCACACCCGAGGTAAAAACCAGTGAACTCAAAGAATTGGGAACGATTTACTCAACGCGCTCGCCGCGTGTTGAGTTTGGCGCAAGAAGAAGCAGAACGATTAAACCATAGCTATATCGGCAGCGAACATGTGTTGATTGGCTTATTGCGAGAAGAAGGTGGCGTCGCTGGCCGCGTTCTGCGGGAATTGGGCCTGGATGTGGTTCGCGTCCAAGCAATGGTTGAACGCTTATCCAGCAATCCCACCACCCGTACCCCCTTCACCAAAACAGAACTCTCACCAAGCACAAAACGTCTGCTTGAATTAGCGGTTGAAGAAGCCCGCAGAATGGGCCAGCACTACATCAGCACGGAACATCTGCTGCTGGGTATGGCCCGACAAAATGAAGGGGTCGCCATTGATGTACTGCGCAAATTTGGCATCAGCGCCGAGCAAATCCGGCGGCAGACCAAACGCATGCTCAAAGAAAGCCCGGTAACGGCCGTTGAAGGGCCATCTGCCACTACCCGCAGCAGTAAAAAAGAAAAAAGCAAAACACCCATGATGGATCAGTTAGCTACAGATCTCACTGCCCTGGCAGAAGAAGGCAAACTAGATCCGGTCATTGGTCGCCAAACTGAAATCGAGCGTGTCATTCAAATTTTAGCTCGTCGTACCAAAAACAACCCGGCTCTCATTGGAGAACCTGGCGTCGGCAAAACAGCGATTGTTGAAGGTCTGGCGCAGCGCGTGGTTGCCGGCCGTGTGCCTGAAATTTTGCATGGCAAGCGCGTCTTACAATTGGATGTGGGCAGCCTGGTGGCCGGCACGATGTACCGGGGCCAGTTTGAAGAACGCCTCAAGCGGGTAATCGACGAACTCAAATCCAGTGATTCCATCTTGTTTATTGATGAAGTCCATATGCTCGTGGGCGCCGGTTCTGCTGGTAGTTCGGTAGACGCCGCCAACATTCTCAAACCCTCGCTGGCGCGTGGTGAACTGCAATGTATTGGCGCCACCACCCTTGACGAATATCGCAAATACATTGAAAGCGACGCCGCCCTGGAACGCCGCTTCCAACCCGTGCGCGTGGATGAACCGAGTTCAGAAGAGACCATTCAAATCCTCAGAGGCATCAAAGGCGCTTACGAGTCACATCATAATCTTACGATCACTGAAGAAGCCATTGAAGCGGCCGTTAATCTCTCCACCCGTTACGTCACGGAGCGTTTTTTGCCGGACAAAGCGATTGACCTGATTGACGAAAGCGCCTCACGAGTACGCATGTACCGAATGCCCCAGCCGGCCGACATCGAAGACGCCTACGAAGAACTACGCAATATTCGTGAGGAACGCGACTTCGCCCAGGAAAAAGGCTTGTTTGAAGAAGTGACCCAGTGGAACAAACGGGAAATAGATGTGCAGCAGCACCTCGACCAGATGCGCATCAACTCCACTTCCAGCGCTGGCGTCAACGTCACCGCCGAAGACATCGCTGAAGTGCTTTCCATGTGGACCGGTATACCCGTTTATCAATTTACAGAAGAAGAATCCGCCAGGCTGCTGCGTATGGAAGAAGAATTACGCAAGCACATTGTGGGCCAGGAGGAAGCCATCGAAGCCATCTCCAAAGCCGTGCGCCGCGCTCGCGCCGGTCTAAAAGATCCCCGCCGCCCCATTGGCTCCTTCATTTTACTGGGGCCTACTGGTGTCGGTAAAACGGAATTAACCAAAGCGTTGGCCAATTTCTTGTTTGGCAGCGAAGAGGCCCTGGTTCAATTAGACATGTCTGAATTCATGGAAAGACATAATGTAGCGCGTCTGGTGGGCTCGCCACCCGGTTATGTGGGTTATGAAGACGCCGGCCAACTAACAGAAGCGGTACGACGGCGGCCTTATTCCATCGTGGTGTTTGATGAAATTGAAAAAGCGCACCCGGAAACGTTTAATTTGCTGCTGCAAATTATGGAAGAAGGGCATCTCTCTGACGCTAAAGGGCAGAAAGTCAATTTCCGCAACGCCATGATTATCATGACCTCCAATGTGGGCGCCGATACGATTAAGCGCGGTCCGAATATGGGTTTCGCCTTCCAACAAGATGAATCAGAGGAAGAGCAGGTCCAATACTCAGAAATGCGTAAAAAACTGATGGAGGAATTGAAACGACAGTTCCGCCCTGAATTTATCAATCGTGTTGACAGCATCATTGTGTTCCGCCAATTGTCTCAACTGGATATTCGCAAAATCGTTGATTTCATTCTGATAGAAGTGAATGAACGGTTGGTAGACCACGAATTGATGATCGAAGCGACAGAAGCCGCCCGTGATTGGTTGGGTAAGCATGGCTACGATCCGGAGTTTGGCGCACGGCCGTTACGCCGCCTGATCCAAACTGAGGTGGAAGATAAATTATCCGATGCTGTGTTATCTGGAGAATTTGATCACGGTCAAATCGTACTGATCGATGTGGAAGACGACGCCATTGTCCTCAAACATACTGAATCAATGGCTGAGGTTGATCTGATAGAAGAAGCAATGCCCACCGTCTAAGGCTTTCCTAAGAAATAAATCATCCATTTGATATAGTGGAAAGCCTTTAAGCCATCCCATTTATCTGGACAATTATTTTTGGAATGGCCTAAGACAGGGTCATTTATCTTAATCAAAAAGCCCATCTTTTCCAGATGGGCTTTTTTTGTTTTAAAGTTTTAGCGGCGTTACTGTGCCAGTTAGCCACCAGCTACAGGAATAATGATGTAGTCCCCGACCTCGATATGGTTAGCATCCTCGATGTCATTGATCAGCATGACATCCTGAAGCGAAACCCCATACATCTGGCATACGCCAGCCAGGGTATCGCCGGCCCTGACGACATGGGCATATTGAATGGAGCCATCTGCCCCGGAAACTGGCAGCAGGTATAAATGCCCCTGGTGCGCCATAGCCATGGGGGTAAAGGTGGGCGGCAGCGGCGGCGTGGGCGTGGCTTCGACCCGTGGCGGCTGAGAAGTGGGTTGGCCTTCAACGACCACTGCCCCATCCTCCCCCATAGGCAATGATAGGGACGGAGTATTGCTGCAAGCTGCTAAAAAGACGCTCAATAATAAAAATGAAATAATAATGATGTTCCGCATGAAGCCTCCTCATATTTCTGCCAGGCCTACACTTGCATTCCTGTGGCGCTAAGCGAGTGTTTTTCACTTAGCCATTTGGGTTATCATAAAGGCTCCAGCGGGATTGGAGGCTGAAGCCATCACGACGCCCTTGTGTCTGAATGGCCAACGCACTCTATTATAGCAGAGGTTGTACTCAGATGAGATATAGTCACAAGGTAACATAAAGTAGGCTAAAAGGGAAGGTTTTAACAGATTTTTTCGTCAATAAATAGGAACTAAGTCCTACTGATTTTCCGTGAAAGAACCGCGAATAATACCTTGTTCACCCTTCTTGTCAATTTATAATCAAATTGATGTTACCAGATAAGATTGGTCGATACCAAATTAAAGCGGAATTAGGCCGGGGCGGCATGTCTACGGTTTATTTGGCGCATGATCCGCATTTTGATCGAGATGTGGCGGTGAAGCTGCTCCCACAAGAACTGCTGAATCGTGGCAATTTGCGCCGCCGCTTTGATAGAGAAGCGAAGATTGTAGCTTCTCTGGATCATCCGGCGATTGTACCGGTGTATGATTTTGGGGAACAAGATGGGCTGCCGTTTTTGGTGATGCGTTTTATGGCAGGCGGTTCTTTGGCCGATAGGCTTATTCAGGGACCCCTTTCTATTCAAGAGGCCAGCCGCCTGCTGGCTCATCTGGCGCCGGCGCTGGATGAGGTGCATGAAAAAGGGGTAGTGCATCGAGACTTGAAGCCCAGCAATATTTTGTTTGACCAACGAAATGAGCCGTTTATCTCTGATTTTGGCACGGCTACGTTTACATTTGCCCATACCAAGCTGACGGAAACGGGAGGGGCGGTGGGGACGCCGGCCTATATGAGTCCGGAACAAATCCAAGGGCAGATGGCTTTGAACGGCCGTTCCGACATCTATTCTCTGGGCGTCATCCTCTTTGAAATGCTGGCCGGGCAGCACCCTTTCCAAACCAATACGCCTATCGGCCTTGCCGTTAAACATATTTTTGAACCCATCCCCAGCATTCAGGCAATGCAGCCAGATTTACCAGCGGGCAGCCAGGAAATTATCACAAAAGCGATGGCAAAAGAAGTCCAGGATCGGTATCAAACGGCCGTTGAGTTAGCGAACTGTCTGCAAATTTTGGCCGGAGAAAACAAAGAGGATTCACAAACAGTCGTAAATGGGGGGCAAACGGCCGTTCCCCAAAGCCGCCAATTTGCCCTCATCATTCACACAGACCAGTATGAAGACGATCTGCTTTCTCAACTAGCAGCGCCCACGGCCAATATCAACCAATTGGCCGACTTACTCCATGATCCTGGCATTGGTGGGTACGATGAAGTTGTTTGCGCCATCAATGAATCTGGCGAAGAGCTGCGGCGTATCATCTCCCGTTTCTTTGCCGAGAAAAAGGCGGATGATCTGCTGCTGCTCTATTTTTCCGGCCACATAGCCGTAGACAGCAAAGGCCAGATGTACTTTGCTGCCCGCACCACAGACCACAATCTTTTACGCGCCACCAGCGTCTCCGGCGTCTTTTTGGCTGACGAAATGGACAACAGCCACGCTCAAAAGCAGCTTTTGATACTCGACTGCTTTTTTAGCAAGGTGCTACTCTCAGACAAGCATCCCACCCATCATGTACCGGGCGTAGTGGGCAAAGCGATCAATACCGGGGCTATGTTCAGTCGAAACGGCCGAGCTCGTTTTATCCTCAGCGCCAGCGATTCCATCCATTACGTATGGCAGGGCAACGGCGTCAGTGGGCAACCAGGCGTTTCTCGCTTTTCTGAGTATTTTGTGGATGGGTTACAAAATGGCGTAACTGACCGCGACAACAGTGACGACATCACCCTGCAAGAGATGTACCATTACATCAAAGAGCGCACCCATTCAGACGCCAACCAGACAAGCAGCGCCAGACACATCCCCCGCGTATGGGTGGATAACGAAAACACACAGTTGATTCTGGCAAAAAATCCGCGACTGTCTCAATCTGAAATCCGGGTAAAACAAAATGGGGCAAATCAGGATCAACGCCCCATTTCGCTTTCTTCCGCCAAACAAGCAGAGGCTAAAAAACGGCCGCGCTGGTATTGGGCGGTAGGTTTTTGCCTGTTAATCGGGTTCTTGCTGTTGTTGGGAAGCGGGCCAAAAGCGGAAAACGGCCGTTCTACCCTCTTTGCCGCCGCTGCCCCCAGCCAGTCACCCACCTCACTCCCGCCAACCGCGACGCCTACTAAAAAGCCCACCAGCCAACCGACGCGAAATAATCGCCTCGTACTGCCCACCACTAAACCTTCTCTCACTCCCCTGCCTCAATCAACCAGAGAGCTAACCATGACGACGGTGGCCACAAGAGCAGACAAGCAATCATCGGTAGCAACTGCACTGCTGCCCTCCAGCATCTTCGCCCTGCCAGATACCAGCGCCACTGAACGGGCCATCCTGGAAACCGGCGACGAGGTCACGGTGCTGGGACGCTCTTTAACGGGCAACTGGTTCTATGTACTCAACCAGGAAGCGGTCGCCGGTTTTGTCTTTGGGGAACGGCTGGCCTGGACGGGCGATTTTGACGCGCTGCCTCAGGTACCGGCCGCTGCCAACAACGAAGCTGCCCAGGAAAATTGCGCAGGGAGCGCCTGCCCCCGCTTGCGGCTTGATCTCTATCCACTGCCCGGTTATCGTTGTGAAGGGGGCGTTTCGTATCGCACGGTTTACATGCACGGCCAGGGGGGAAACGGCCGTTATACCTACTACTGGAACAATAAAAAGATGGCCGGGCCACTGTCAGAAGGATTCGGCTTTGAGGTCAATAATCTGGCTGGCGACCCCGTCATCGGCATGGGCAAGGTTGTATCGGGGGATGGGCAAACGGCCGAAAAGGAGCTGTTCGTCTCTGATTTTGGCTGCAACTAGTGAACTGTTTACCGTAAACGGTACTCCCCACTCCCCACTCCCACTGCTCAATCCTCAATCTTTATCGCCCCAAGCCGCGTAGCCGCCACCGCCAGACCCACGATCAGCCAAAAGGCCGTCACTGCATGGTGGAATTCCATGTTGAACAGATAATGATCAAAAAAACCGGCGGCCAATGCCCCCACCAACGCCGCATGTAAACCAAGCCATACACTGTCCTGGTGTGGCCGGGCTTTAAATAAGGCTCGATTAAAATAGGCATAGACAAACACGGTGATAATCACCGCAAAAAAGGCGACCAAGCCCACCAATCCCATCACTTCTGCCATCGTAAAATAAACATTCGCCACGCCCAGGTAAATATCAATATCCGGCGTACCGGCAAAACCCACGCCAAACACCGGGTAGCGCTGAATCAAAGTCAAAGCATCCTTATACTCGCCAAAGCGCATTTGCGTGGCCAGGTCTTGCCCCAAAATACCTTCCGTAAAGCGGGACACATACGCCTGGGTGAAAGGCAGCAGCAGAAACAACAACCCGGTCACTGCCATATAGGGGATCAGCCGCCGGTAACGCAGCACGGCAATAAAAGCCAGGCCGACCGCCAGGCCAAACATGGCACTGCGTGAAAAAGTAAGGACAAGGCCCAATAAAATAACGCCAAATGAGAGGTAAGTGAGCCAGCGGGGAAATAACGGCCGTTTCGATACCAACTGCGGTCCGGCCAACGCCCCAATCATCAACAGCAGCCCGCCTAACACATTGGGGTCCACCGACGTGCCAATGGCTCGTTCCGATAAGGCCGGGTTTTCTTCAATGTAACGAATCACCCAACCGCCCGGATAACCCAGGCGCGTCAGCATGTTTAAGGCTGTGTTCGTCGTATTCTCTGGCAGCAGCCACAAACCAACCGCCAATACCGAGGCGGCCGCCCCGGCCAGAATCAACACCTTCACCAGGCGCTCCAGCCGCTCCCAGGTGGTGCAATAATCAATAACGACCAAAACAAATGTAAGACTCAGGATCAACTCGGCAAATTTGCGCAGCAGCGTCGGCGTCAGGGGTCCATTACTCAAGCCGAAAATAAAAGCAAATATAGCCACCAAAATGAAGACGCCCAGGGGGATGGTCAGCGGCGAAGTGACCACCGTGCGCTGCCGCCCCGTTACCAAAGCCAGCGCCCAAATAGCGAAGACCGCGCCCAAGGCCATATCCAAAAACGTGGGCGTGAGGCCAATGTCAATGGGCAGGGTGGCAAAGGGCAGCAGGCAGACCACCGCGATCACCCCCCAAAAGCCAATTTCAATATCGCGCAGCACAACCAGCCCCACCAGGATCGCCGCCAGTAAAGCCGCGCCGGCCAAGGGGCCGCCAAAAGCCAGCACCAGACCGCCCAAAACGGCCGTTCCGCCCAGCACCAGTCCTAACCCCATCACAGAGCGAACCGGCCGTTCCCGTCGCGAAGATTTATCAGAAAAAGAATCCATCATTTAATCACCGTGCGCCAGTTTAACCCAAACCTCTGTCGCCAACCCGGCGCACTCGCTACTATCAGTAAACGGTTATCACTCATCGGTGGCGCACTTGAAATAAAAAAGCCGGTCACTCATCCCCAAGCCACCGGCCCACTGCTCACTGTTCACTGCCCACTGTTTACTGTAAACTAAATAATCCCCAGCGCCTTACCACCTTCAATCATCACATCCGCACAGTAGTCAAGGTCTTCCTTAGTATGGGAAGCCAGCACACAAGCCCGCAAACGAGACAAATGAGCCGGCACCACCGGCGCCACCACCGCCTGCACAAAGATGCCATTCCGTTGGCAGTGGTTTGCCAGGCGTATCGCCGGTTCCACATCCCCGCAAACAATGGGCACAATCGCCGTTTCTGTTTGTAGTAAATCATACCCGGCGTCACGCAGCTTTTGGGCAAAAACCTTATAATTTTCCTGCACCCTTTTAACCCGCCACGGCTCTTCATCAATCACATCAAAAGCGGTCTTAGCCGCCGCCGCTGAAGGCGGGGGTACCGCCGCCGAGAAAATAAACGCCCGCGCTTCATGCTTGAGGAAAGTGATCAACTGCTCGTTGCCAGCCACATAACCACCAGCGCTGGGAATCGTTTTGCTCAACGTACCCATCTTTATGTCTACCACATCTGGCGGTAGATCAAAGTGTTCCTCAATGCCATGCCCCGTCTCTCCCAAAACACCAATTGAATGGGCTTCATCAATCATCAAAAAAGCGCCATACTTCTGGCACAGTTTAACCATGCTGGGCAAATCAATAATATCGCCATCCATACTAAAAACAGCGTCGGCTATCACCAGAATCCGTCTGTCGGGGTCAGCGTCACGCAGCCGGCGCTCCAGGTGATCCATATCATTATGGCGAAAACGCACATGCTTGGCCTGAGATAACAGGCAGCCATCCACAATACTGGCGTGATTCAGTTTATCGCTAATAACCGTGTCGCCCTTGCGCAGCAAACTGGAAATCGTCGCCAGATTCGTGGCATAACCACTGGAATAGGTGATCGCCCCATCCGTCTTTTTGAACCGGGCAATACGCGCTTCCAATTGATTGTGCAAATCCAGCGAACCGGCCAGCAGCCGCACCCCATGGGTGCCGGTGCCATACTTGTCGATGGCCTCCTTCGCCGCCGCATTGATCTTGGGATGCCCAATCAAGCCGAGATAAGAATAACTACCCAGCATGATCATTTCGCCATAATTGACCACATTAACCCGGCCGTTAGGCAGCAGTTCTTGGGTAGCTTCCAGGTAAAAATAAATACCTTCTTTCTTATAATATTCAATGTCGTGCAGCATGGGCGGCGTGAGAGCCAATTTTCCAGTTGTTGTAACGCTATCCATCCAAATCTCCTAACCGTGCACTCCAAATTTGCCATTCATTTTAACAAAAATTCTGGAGCCATTACGTTGCCTTGAGGTTGACTTCTTAATGACACAATTCTATCTGCCCCCATCTGATCCTGCCACAAATACAGCCTACTTGCCAAAGTTTAAGCGCATCATTTATATGTTTGGCCCTCTCTTTCAAATCACCAACATAGCCCGGGCATGAAAACGGCCTGCTCAAATTGAGCAAGCCGTCCTCCCCTTGAATAATCAAACTTCAAAGAAAACTTTTTAATGATCACGCTCCAGCACCAGATCAATGAGGTTTTCCAACTCATCTCTGGCTTCCGATGGAGGTAACGGCCGTAAAGCTTGTCTAGCCCGTCCAGCCATTTCTTGAGCTTGAAAATGCGCCACTTCCACTGCCCCGGAATCACGCAAATTTTGCATCATACGCTTAAAGGGATCTGGTTCTTCTTCTATTTCTAGCTCGGCAACGGCCGTTAACACATCCTCCCTGCCATTTTGAACCATCATCACCCCCCGCCCCTGATGCAAATCCAGGCCAGTCGGTTTACCCATCGCTTCTGCGTCGCCAATAATATCCAAAATGTCATCCACAATTTGGAACGTCAGGCCCAAATTATAGGAATAGCCAGCCAGCGCCTCAATCACCTCTTCATCCCCACCCGCCAGCAGAGCGCCCAACCTGGCCGACGCTTCAAACAAACTAGCCGTCTTCAGGCTGATAATTTGCTTATACGTTTCCCGGTCTATCTCGCCAGACTTGGCGGCCGCTGCTTGCAGCGTTTCCCCTTCAACCAGGCGGGTACAGGCGTCAGCAATGATAATATTCGGCTCCACGCCATAAGGCGCCATCAACTCATATACCTTCGTAAACAGATAATCACCCGTCAACAGGGCAAACGTGCGCCCCCAACGAGCATGAACCGCAATTTTGCCCCGCCGCGTCAGACTGTGATCGTTTATATCGTCGTGAACAAGCGTGGCAGTATGCACCAACTCTACGGCCGCTGCCAAAGGCACAACCGCTTCTACATCCGTACCGCCAGCAGCCAGATAGCTCAATAGCACCACATGCGGCCGTACTCGTTTACCGCCAGAGGAAACAATGTGTAAACTGGCGTCTTCCAGCACCTCAATGTCGCTCCGCACAATGGCAGCTAATTGATCTTCAACCGCTTCCATCCCTTTTTCCAAGATTTTAGTTACCATAATATTCACCTTGTTCACAACTTTCAATTTTATTTGAACGATTTAGTGGATTATAAAATATGCCCCAAACCACGTCAAGCAATTTGTGAAACTCTTCTCAAATATTAGAGGATATTCACTATAGCCCACTCTTCCCCGATGATATAAGATTGTCAGAAATAAGCTTGTAGAAGTTCAACTTTGCTAAAAAGTTGAACTTCTTAGCAATTTCAGCCTAAACCAGAGGAAAGAACATGCAAAAACTAAAAGAAAGAATTGAAAAAGAAGGCAAAAACCTGGGACGCGGCATTTTAAAAATTGACAGCTTTCTCAATCATCAGTTAGACGCCGCCTTGATGGAAAACATCGGGCAAGAATTAGCGCGGCGCTTTGCCCACACAAACCCCACCCGCATCCTCACAGCCGAAGTCAGCGGCATCATCCCGGCCGTGATGACCGCTAAAGCGCTGAGCAATCTGCCGGTCGTCTACGCCCGCAAACATAAACCGATCACCATGAAAGAACCGGTTTATGTAGACGCCGCCCCCAGCCACACCAAAGGAGGTGAAGTGCTGCTCATGGTCTCGCCGGAATTTCTCAAGGCAGACGACCGGGTACTCATCATCGACGATTTCCTGGCTACCGGCCGCACCATCGACGCCCTGGGCCGCATCGTGCAAAGCAGCGGCGCAGAACTGGTAGGCATCGGCGCGGTGGTGGAGAAGACGTTTGAGGGAGGGCGAGCAGCGCTGGCTCATTGGCAAGTTCCCATCGAAGCGGCCGCTACTATCTCCAGTATGGCAGATGGCAAGATCATCGTCTCATAAAACAGAGGAAACTTTATGCTCTCCCCCAATCAGCCCCACGATACCATTATTGTCCTCGATTATGGCTCCCAATATTCGCAACTGATTGCCCGCCGGGTACGTGAAGCGCATGTCTACTGCGAGCTTTTCTCCTGGCGCACGGCCGCCGACGCCATCCTGGCCTTAAATCCCAAAGGGTTCATCCTCAGCGGTGGTCCCAACAGCGTCTATGATAACAGCGCACCCACCTTACCCGACTATGTGCTGAACAGCGGCGTCCCGGTGTTGGGCATTTGCTACGGAATGCAGCTTCTTTCTCACCGTCTGGGCGGCACAGTGGGCCACAGCCTGAAACATGAATACGGTCCGGCCGTCCTGGAAATTGATGAGCCAGATAATTTACTTTTCCGCGGCTGGCAGATGGATACAGAAGTGGGCGCAGCCGATCCGGAAGCGGCTGCCCAAGCGAAAAACAGGCAGCAAGTGTGGATGAGCCACGGCGATAAGGTAGAGGCCCTACCGCCCGGCTTCCAGGCCATCGCCCACACTTACAACTCTCCCTTCGCCGCCGCCTTTCACCCCGGCCGTGACCAGTATGCGGTGCAGTTTCACCCGGAAGTGGCCCATACGCCGCAGGGCAAATTGGTGTTGGAGAATTTTGTACGTCTCATTTGTGGCTGCCGGCCGGACTGGACGCCAGCCAATTTTATCGAGGAGCAGGTGGCGGAAATTCGAGCACAGGTGGGAAGCGGCAAAGTGGTTTTAGGCTTAAGCGGCGGCGTCGATTCAGCGGTGGCGGCCGGCCTGATACACAAAGCCATCGGCGACCAGTTGGTTTGCATTTTTGTGGATCATGGCATGTTGCGCAAGCATGAGGCGCGGCAGGTAGTTGCGGCATTTGGCCGGGAGCAAGGCGTCAATCTCATCGCCGTCAATGCAGTGGAGGAATATTTAGAGGCGCTTGGCGGCGTCACCGACCCGGAGCGGAAGCGCAAAATCATCGGGGAAAAGTTTGTGCGCATTTTCGAGCGAGAAGCCAAAAAACTGGGACAAATTGATTTCTTGGCGCAGGGAACCATCTACCCGGATGTGATTGAAAGCGCGGGCAAGGACAAGAAGGACGCCCATGTCATCAAAACCCACCACAATGTGGGCGGATTGCCGGAGGATATGGCCTTTGAACTGGTGGAGCCGCTCAAGCTGCTGTTTAAAGATGAAGTGCGGCGCATTGGCAGCGAGTTGGGTCTGCCGGACGATATTATCTGGCGGCAGCCGTTTCCTGGGCCGGGGCTGGCTATCCGCTGCCTGGGGGAAATCAGTTGGGAACGGCTGGAAACCTTGCGCGAAGCGGATGCTATTTTTGTGGCTGAACTGCGCCAGGCCGACATGCTGCGCCTGGGCACACAGCAGGCGTTTGCGGTGCTGCTGCCGGTGAAAAGTGTGGGGGTGATGGGGGACAATCGCACTTACCAGGAGGTCATCGCCTTGAGAGCCGTGACCACAGAGGATTTTATGACGGCCGATTGGGCGCGGCTACCGTATGAGCTGCTGGCGCGTGTCAGCCGGCGCATTGTCAACGAGGTGGCGGGGGTAAACCGGGTGGTGCTGGATATTACGTCGAAGCCACCGGGCACGATTGAGTGGGAATAGCGTGCAACCCTTAGCCATTATCTTGCGTATATTGGGATGTAATCATTTATTTTGGGCGAAACGGCCGTTACCCCTTTCGCCCCCATCAGTAATCAGTAACAAATATCAGAGGTGGCGCGGTCAAAAAACAGCCCTTCGGGACTGAGATGCGGCCACCGCGCATATCGCTACTGCTTACTGCCCTTGGAGGGAATCACATGGACTACGGAGAACTTGTCACCCGCGCCTGGCACATCACCTGGAACAATAAGTTCCTGTGGGTGTTAGGATTTTTAGCCGCTTTAACCAGCGTCGGCAGCAACAGCAGCTCATTCCAAAACAGCTTTAACGAAAGCGATTTTGGCATCACTCCACAAATGGGCGCGTTAGTATTTGGTTTGATGTGCGTATTTATGATCATCGGCTTGATCTTGTGGCTGCTCAGTGTGGCGGCCCGCGGCGGCCTCATTGATGGCGTTAATCGGCTTGATAATGGTGAGCAAATTACGCTAGGACAGGCTTTTGCCGCCGGAACTAGCAAAATCTGGCGCTTGATTGGCATTTATATACTGGCTTATCTGCCTTTGCTCCTCATCGGTATTGGCATTGGCATTGTGACCATCATGGCGGTTGGCGGCTCGGTGGCCATGGGTACCATGATGCAAAACCCGGAAGAAGCGGGGGCGGCCATTGTCGGCAGTATGGGTTTATTGGCTCTCTGCTTGTGCCTGCTGCTGTGCGCCCTGATCCCTGTCGGCTTTGTTCTATTCTTTGTGGCTGAATTTGGTTCCCGCGCCGCCATGATGCAAGATATGGGCATTACCGATAGTTTACGCCAGGGTTGGCAGGTGTTCCGCGCCAATTTAGGGCCGGTTTTCATTATCTGGCTGCTCATGTTGTTTATAGGCATTCTGGTCTCTTTGGCGCTGGGCGTGGTGATGATACCATTCGCCCTGATCGTCTTTGCCCCGATGTTTATTTCTCTCTTCAACAATGAGGGCGCTTTTACGGGATTGAATATGGCCTGGACAATTGGCGGCTCCATTTGCCTCGGCATTATTGGGGCGCTGCTGATGTCGGTGGTACAAACCTGGAATTCCGCCATGTGGACGCTGGCGTACAAGCAGTTGGCCGGCGGCAAAGGGCCAGAAGCCGTTCCCGCAGAAAAATTCGCCTAGATAAACGGCCGTTGGTAAGATTAGCATCCGTCACCATAAGATAGGCGCACTCCGGTGCGCCTTTTTTACATCTATGCTGAAAACAAGAGCGTCGACATCTGAACGATGGCGCTCCGTTTTGGGGCATGTTTAATCCTTTCGCTTATGGACTTTGGCCGCTTACTCTCTCGATCCGGGCAGTTATTATGGCAGCACCCCTTTTTGTGGGCGCTGGGTTTGCTGCCCGGCGTCAGCCAGGTGGTCAGCACGGTGCTGCGCTTCTGGCTAACAGATTATTTAAGCGACGTCTTACTGCCTATTCTGACCTCATCTTCCCCTGAAGCGCTGCTTTTTGCCGAAAATCTGCCCCTGGTAGAAAACCTCATGGCAGAATTCTTTCGCGGTGAAGTCCTGGTTTTGGGTACAATCTGGCTGTTTTTGGCGTTAGTAGGTTTCTGGCTGCTCTACACGCTGACAGAAGCGGCCCTCATTGCCGCCACGCTGCACCTGGCCGATGAGCAGCCCATTTCGTTCACGGCCTCCCTGCGCCTCGGTTGGCAATTCTTGGGCAAGTTCATCGCCATTGACGCCCTGGTCTTTTTCCCCTGGTTTATACTGGCTTTGAGCGCCATGATTTTGGCGGGTGTGACGGTAGCGGCGACGGCGGGCATGTCCGTCCAGGGGGCGTCGGCGGAATCAGCAATGGGCGTGATGGCGGCGGGCCTCGGTTGTGTGGGCTTGTTGGCTTGTTTGCTGCTTCCCTTGAGCTTTGTCACGCTGCAATTCCGGGCGCTGGCTTTCCGGGAAACGGCCGTTTTCCACAAACCGGTGCGTGAGGGGGTCAAACACACCTGGCAGATTGTGAAGCGCAACCTGACGACAGTGATCATCTTGGTCGCCGTGCTGTGGGGCGTTGATTACCTCTTTGGCCTGGTGACGAGTTTGATCACGTTTCCTTTGGGGGCAGCAACGGCCGTTACTACCTTCACCCCCTTTGCCCACGATCTCATCCGCTTTGCCAGCCTGGCCGTTTCTCTCTTGCTGGCCCTGCCTAAAGCGCTGCTCTTTGTCTTCATCAGCGTGGCCTGGACGCTGGCGTTTCTGGATTTAGCAGGAGAAGAAAATGCGACTGGGCGTTGACACCGGCGGCACCTTTACTGATTTTGTGTGGTTGGATGAGAACGGCCGTTTTCACCTGCACAAGCAGCTTTCCACCCCGGCCGACCCTTCTGCCGCCATTTTAGCGGGCATTCAGCGGCGTCACATTCCCGACACGGCCGAAGTGATCCACGGCAGCACTGTGGCCACCAACGCCCTGCTCGAACGGCGCGGCGTACGCACCGCCCTCATCACCACCCAGGGCTTCGCCGATGTGCTGGCCATTGGCCGCCAAAATCGACCCGATTTGTACGCCCTGGTTCCGCAAAAGCCAGAGCCGTTAGTGCCTAAGAAATGGCGCTTTGAACTGCCCGAGCGCGTCAGCGCCCAGGGCGACATCCTGCTGCCGCTCGACCTCACCACCCTGCCCCCCATCCTGGCCCAACTCGCCGCCGACAATATCGAATCGGTTGCCATTTGCCTGCTGTTTTCTTTTTTGCGCCCTGAACACGAACAAGCTATCCAAACAGCCATTACCCAATCCTCATCCCCGCTTCACATCTCCCTTTCCAGTGACATTTTGCCCGAATACCGGGAATATGAACGCACCGCCACCACCGTCATCAACGCCTATGTCGCCCCGCTGATGAGCCGCTACCTGGCGCGGCTGGCGGCGGGATTAGCGCCGCGCCATCTGGCCGTGATGCAATCCAACGGCGGCATTATCAACGCCCAAACGGCCGCAGTGCACGCCGCCCGCACCGCCCTTTCCGGCCCGGCCGGCGGCGTAGTGGGGGCGCGTTATGTGGCCCAGTTGGCCGGTTTCAATGAAATCATCACCTTCGACATGGGCGGCACCAGCACCGATGTGGCGCTCTGCCCGGGCAAGCTGCCCACCACCGCCACCGGCGAAATCGCTGGCCTGCCCTTACGCCTGCCCCTCATCGACATCCACACGGTGGGCGCGGGCGGCGGCAGCCTGGCTTATGTGGATGCTGGCGGCGCTTTGCATGTGGGGCCGCAAAGTGCGGGCGCAGAGCCAGGGCCAGCCTGTTACGGCAAGCGTGAAGCGGCAGGCAGCGCCATCCTGTCGGCAACGACCACTGACGCCAACCTGGTATTGGGCCGCCTGGATGCGGCGCATTTCTTGGGGGGCGAGATGCAACTGGATGTGGCCGCCGCCCGGCAAGCGTTAACACAGTTGGCGGCAGACATGGGCGCTGATTCCGCAGAAACGGCCGCCTGGGGCGTGATCCAGGTAGCCAATGCCACCATGGAACGCGCCATCCGCAAAATTTCCGTAGAACGGGGCTATGATCCGCGCCAGTTTACGTTGGTCCCTTTTGGCGGGGCCGGACCGCTGCACGCCTGCGAACTGGCCGCCGCCCTGCAAATTCCGCGCATCCTCATCCCGGCTGTGCCCGGCGTCCTCTCGGCGCTGGGCATGTTGGTCGCTGCCCCCACGAAGGATTATTCACGCACGGTACTAAAGAAGATTGGGGAATGGGAAATGGGGAGTGGGGAGTGGCTGCACGATGAGACTCAGCCACTTCAAGAAAGGGCGTGGGCGGAGATGGCAGCAGAAGGGTATGCCAAAGAAGCGGTGGCGCTGCAATTCCAGTTAGATATGCGGTATGCGGGGCAGTCGCATGAGTTGACGATTCCCTTCACCTGGGAGAAAGCGGGGGCTGTCGTGGCTGATTTCCATCAGGCGCATGAGAACCGCTTTGGCTATCAGCGACCTGAAGAAGCGGTGGAGATAGTGACTTTGCGGGTAACGGCCGTTGCCCCTCACCCGCCGCCCGTCATCCACCCTCTCCCCGTCAGCAAAGCTCCCATTGAAGACGCCAGCCTGGGCCAGAAACAGGTCTGGTTCAACCAGCGACCTTATTCCACAAACCTGTACCAACGTGAGAAACTTCACCCGGGACACAGCTTTAGCGGCCCGGCCCTCCTTTTCCAGTATGATACGACGATTGTAATACCGCCGGAATGGGAAACGGCCGTTGACCCCTACGGCAACCTGATACTGACATAATAGTGGTGGGTGGTGAGTGGCAGCGTAATCAGTCACCTGCAACCTACCACCCGCCACCCGCCACAAAAAAAGAGCGCACCCCAAAAGATACGCCCTTCCAATTTCTAATTTCTACTCTCTAATTTAATGCTATTCTTCTTCCCGCTCTCTGGCAGCTTGGGCCGCAATTTGTTCTTGCAAGTGGGAAGGAACCCGGCCGTAATTGGAGAATTCCATTGAATAGACGCCGCGCCCCTGGGTCATAGAGCGCAAATCCTGGGCGTAAGTCTGCATTTCCGCCAAGGGCGCTTCCGCTTGCACAATACTCTTCGTGCCTTCCTGGTCGATGCCCAAAACGCGGGCGCGGCGGGAGTTCATATCGCCCATGATGTCGCCCATGTAGTCGGCCGGCGCCGTCACCGTCACTTTGTAAATCGGCTCCAGCAAAATGGGGCCAGCGCCCATCATCGCCTTCTTGAAACATTCACGCCCGGCCGTTTGGAAGGCGATTTCTTTAGAGTCCACCGGATGTTCTTTCCCGTCAAAAATAACCGCTTTGACGCCCACCACATGATAACCGGCGATGGGGCCAGCTTCCAACGCCTGCCGACACCCCTTCTCCGTAGCCGCCACAAAAGGCGCAGACACAGAACCGCCGAAAATCTCGGAGCCAAACTCAAAATCGGCGTCGTCATCCAGGGATTCTAAGCGCAGGAAAACACGGCCGTATTGGCCGGCGCCGCCTGTTTGTTTCTTGTGAGTGTATTCCGCTTCATTGGTCTTGGTGATGGTTTCGCGGTAAGGCACTTTCGGTATAGTGGTATCAAAGCCTACGCCAAACTTGGACTGCGCTTTTTTGACGGCAATGTCTAAATGGGTGACGCCCATGCCGGAGAGAATCGTCTCGCGGGTGGCCTGTTCCGTATGCCAGGTGAGGGTGGGGTCTTCAGCCACCAACCGGTTCAACGATTGGCTCAACTTAGCCACATCAGATTGTGATTTGGGATGAATGGCGACGGAAGCAATGGGATTCGGTTGGGCGATGGCTGGGATTTTGAGGATGTTTGCTTTTTCGCACAAGGTGTCATTTGTACCGGCGTCACCCAGTTTCACCACCGCGCCAATGTCACCGGCGTGTAATTGGGCAATGGGCGAGGTCTCTTTGCCGGCAATAATCTGCAAAGAACCGACGCGCACTTCTTCATCCAGTTCCGCCGCCCAATAACGGGAATCTGATTGCAAAACGCCGCCAAAAACGCGAATATAGCTGGTTTTACCATAGGCGTCTTCACGGGTCTTGAAGATAAAGGCAGCTAACGGCGCTTCATCGCTGACATCGTAAGTCACCTCTTCTCCCTTTTTCGTGGTTGCAGAAAAAACAAGTTCGTTGGGGGCCGGAACCAATGCACACAACATCTCTAAAGTCGGCTCTACGGCGATGCCGGGTTCCGGAGCGCAGTAAAGAATCGGCGTCACCAACCCTTGCTTCATGGCCCCTTTTATGCCGGTAATGATTTCGACGTCGGTCAGTTCTTCATCCTCGAAGAATTTTTCCAACAGGGTATCATCCCCTTCAGCGGCCGCTTCAACTAAGGCCAATCGCGCAATTTCGGCTTCATCGGCCAACTCGGCCGGAATAGGGGCGACTTCTGCTTTTTCCCCAAGCCGCGCTTCCATTTTAATCAGGTCAATAATGCCTTTAAAGTCTGGCCCTTCGCCTATTGGCAGTTGCAAGTTGATGAAATTACCCTCTAAATTATTATTGATGCTCTCCATGACGCGGGTGACGCGCACGTTTTCACGATCCATTTTGTTGATCAACAAGATTTGAGGCAAATTTTTAACAGTAGCAGCCTGCTGCACAATTTCCGTACCCACTTCTACGCCAGAAACGGCCTCCACAAAAATCAAGGCGCTATCCACCACATGGAGGGAGCTATTTACTTCTCCGATGAAGTCCATGTAGCCGGGGGTGTCGAGGATATTGATCTTTTTGCCTTTAAATTCTATCGGGGCCAGCGAAGCAGATACGGAGCTATGACGCGCTATCTCCTCTTCTTCAAAGTCCATCGCGGCTGTACCGCTTTGAACGTTGCCCATACGAGTGGCAGCGCCTGTGTTGAACAAGGCGCGTTCAACGAAGGTTGTCTTGCCCGCGCCGTTATGACCGACTAAAGCAATGTTACGAATTTGGCTGGTTTGATACTCTTTCATTGGTTAAAAGACCCCTTTGGATATAGGTTGTAGTTTTCCCTTCTATTTTGTGCTGTTTACGCCACATTTATGACCACGAATGTGACCATGAATGGGACTACATCAACTGTATTTACACCTATCAAATTCTCTTAGATGAGCCTGAGCATTATACTTTCCTTTATAGAAACTGCCCAATCAGGATGGTCAATCATCCAGGCAGTTTGACGCAACAAGTTCACCTGAGCTGCGTATAGGGTCTTGCCATCTGGCGCTTTTTTAAGATGCAACTGGAGGATTATCTATGTCTGAAGAATTTAAGGAATCTATGGGAAAAGAGACGGATGATTATACATCTCCCGCCACGACAAAAGGGCGTCGGCACAGCCCCTCTTTGTTTGGGCCGATTGTATTGATTGCCATCGGCGTTTTCTTTTTACTGGTGAATTTGGGCGTCATTCAAGAGTATAGTTTCAACTGGACGGCCGTTTTCCAATTATGGCCGCTGTTTTTGATCCTCATCGGCGTCAATATCATCGTCAAGCAAGCGCCGCAGCCTTTGGGCGGTTTTCTGAGCGCTTTAGTGGGATTGGTGGCGATAGGCATCTTTGGTTATGTGCTGCTGTTTAGCGGAGATAATGCGCTGCTCAATCGCCTTGGCGTCATCAATGCCCCCTCTCAATACCAAACTAAGGAAATTGATTATGCGCCGGGGACGATGGAAACGGCCGTTATCGATATTGGTTTTGGTAGTTTTGGCGGCGAACTGTTCGCCCTGGCGGACAGCCGCAGCCTTATCTCCGGGCAAGTTGCCTACTTGGGCGACCTGGTATTTGAGGCTGACAGCACAGGTGAACAGGCCACTATTTCTTTAAGAGAGCAAAACGCGGGCTGGCTGTGGTTCAATCCTAATAATTGGAACCTGGGCAAACAAGACATTGCCTGGAAATTGGGCCTCAACCCGGCGGTAGCCCTGGACTTGCGCCTGGAAGGGAGTGCTGGCTCTGTTACGTATAATCTGGCCGATCTCACGTTGAGCCATCTTGATATCAATGGCGGCGCCGGCGGCGCCACCATCACCTTACCAGATGGGTTGTATGATGTGGTCTACAATCAGGGGGCTGGCTCTTTGAAGATGACTTTGCCGGAAAACGGCCGTCAGCAAATCGAGATAAATGGCGGCGCGGGCAGCATTACCCTTTATTTACCGGCAAACATGGCTGCTCGAGTGACTGTAGATAGCGGCGTGGGCAGCTTCAACCCCAATTCTCGTTTCACGCAAATCCGCGGCGATGACAACCAGGATGGCGTCTGGGAAACGGAAGATTACGCGAATGCCGACAATCGGGTTGAACTCATCATTGATCAGGGTGTGGGGAGTGTGACGATTAGAGAAAAGTAAAAAAAGGGTGGCAAAGTGGCAACGTTGCAAGACGCTGGCGTAACGTGCGGTTTTATTCCCGTACCAACTTCTTCATATGCAGCAACATGGCGCTAATACCAGACAAGCGCTGCCCTGTTAGCACATCTTGTAAGCCCATTTGCAAATAGAATTCAGGGGGAACAGCTTGTATCTCGGCAGAAGTCAAGCCATCCAGCCCTTCTTGCAAGATGCGGGCGAAACCGCTGACAGTGGGCGCTTCTGGGGGAATGTCGAAATGGTAATGGTAACGGCCGTTCTCCTCTTCCGCATAAATAAACACCGGCGTAATACATTCATGCACCTCCTCCATCTCATCCCGTTTATCAGCAAACTGGGCCGGCAGTGGCGGCAGCGCTTCGGCAAACTCTAACAAGTATTCCAACTTCTCCTGCCCCACGCAGAAGTTGAAATCCTCGACAATTTCTGCTAATCCAGGTGGTAATTCGCTCATACTCTCTTTCCTTCCTTGTTTCGTTTTAGAGCAACATTGTACGCAAAACTGCGCCAGGAGGCACAAAATGCTCATATGCCATTAGACGAAAGTTGAGCCTTTCGGAACGCTCAGCCCTCGTCGCGTTCGCCAAATTTCGTTGCTTAATCTCTCCTTCCCTTGTACCATATATTCATTCTCACATCCACCTCATCTGGCAAGCAGCATCGCCACTGAAAAGGAAACCATATGCGGCAATATCTCGATTTAATGCAGCACATTCTCGACGATGGCGTACCCAAAGAAGACCGCACCGGCACGGGAACTCTCAGCGTCTTTGGTTACCAAATGCGCTTCGATTTGAGCAAAGGCTTCCCCGCCGTCACCACTAAAAAGCTCCACTTCCGCTCCATCATTCATGAACTGCTCTGGTTTTTGCAAGGCAGCACCAACATTCAATACCTGCATGACAATCGCGTCACTATTTGGGATGAATGGGCTGATGAAAACGGCGACCTCGGCCCAGTATATGGTTATCAATGGCGTTCCTGGCCGGCGGGCAACGGCCGTTCCATCGACCAAATCGCCCACCTCATCCACAGCCTGAGCCACAACCCCCACTCCCGCCGCCACATCGTCAGCGCCTGGAACGTGGCCGACGTAGACGACATGGCACTGCCTCCCTGCCATCTGCTCTACCAATTTTACGTGGCCGAAGGCAAACTCTCCTGCCAACTTTACCAGCGCAGCGCCGATGTCTTCCTGGGCGCACCCTTCAACATCGCCTCCTACGCCCTGCTCACCATGATGGTGGCGCAAGTCACTGGCTTGCAACCCGGCGATTTCGTCCACACCTTTGGCGACGCCCATCTCTACCGCAATCACCTGGAGCAGGCCAACTTGCAGCTCTCCCGCACCCCTTACCCGCTGCCCCACATGCAGATCAACCCGGCCGTCACCTCCATTTTTGACTTTCAGTACGAGGATTTTCAACTCATCAATTACCAATGCCATCCGGCCATTAAAGCGCCGATAGCCGTCTAAAAAGCGAGAGCAAGAGCGAGAGCGAGAGGAAAACTCTTGCTCTCGCTCTCGCTCTCCCCTCTCTCCTATGATTATTTCACTCATCGCCGCCATGGATAAAAATAAAGTGATTGGTCAAAACGGCCGTTTACCGTGGCGGCTTCCCGCTGATATGCAACGATTTGTAGCCTTGACGATGGGCAAACCGGTCATCATGGGACGCAAAACGTATGAATCCATTCCAGACAGGTTCAGACCGTTGACCGGCCGCGCCAACATCATCATCACCCGCAATCCTGACTATGAAGCGCCGGGCTGCCTCGTTGTGAATTCGCCGGAAGCGGCGCTGGCGGCGGCTGGTGACGCCAAAGAAGTGATGATCATCGGCGGTACCAGCATCTACGAAGCCTTCCTGTTCCAGGCCGACCGCCTTTACCTCACCCTCATCGACGCTGAATTTGAGGGCGACGCCATCTTCCCCACCACCGAACAAATCTACTGGCAAATTATTGAAGAAAAAAGCTATCAACCGGATGAGAAGAACAAATATGCGTATCAATTTCTAATGTTAGAAAGGAAGGAGATTGGAGGTTAGAGCGTGGCGATTGGGGAACCATGTCATCTCTACTCCCTACTCTCAAAATTCCATGGACACTCTCAATCCCAACATCCCCACCACCGAACTATCTCACCTGCTGACAACGGCCGTTGCCAAACAAAGCGCCTATCACCTCACCCTGCTCACCCCCCAGCTACTCTTGCGCGTCATGCTCGACGACGAAAACTCAGTCGGCAATAAAATCCTCAAGCGGTTGCAACAAGAACGGGGCTTCGATTGGGATAATTTGGTGGCGCGGGTTGAACAAGTGACCCATCTCAGCAAAGGACGCGACGCCAAATTCCAATTCACCGACGACTTTGGCAAACACGCGCCCCTTTCCGATGAAATGCTGGTGGTGATAGACGAGGCGCTGACCCTGGCTCAATCCCGCGAAGAATTGAAGGCGAGCAGCGGCCATGCTCTGGCCGCCATGGCACAGAAAAACGTGACCACCTATGCCGTCTTGCAGCGCCTGGGCGTCACGCCTGACGCCGTTATCAACCTGCTCACAGAAAGCAGCGAAGATGGCGCCGCCATCATCACTGACTATGTAACAGAAGCGCAGGCGGGCAACGCCCATGCCGTCTATCAACGGGAAAAACTGCTGCGAGAACTGATCAGTCTGCTCTCCCTTTCCCAAAATCGCCATGTCATCCTGGTGGGGCCGGAAGGGGCAGGCAAACGCACCCTGGCTTACAGCCTGGCGCAGTTATTGGCCGAAGGCAAAGGTCCTGCCACCCTGCGTTCGCTCGTCGAAATCAACGAAAGCGCCTTACTGGAAAACCCGCTGGCCGCCATGCGCGTGGCCATGCGCCGGGCCAGCGGCGGCATACTGCTCGTGCCGGGCATCAACCGCTTTTTTGCAGACCGGCTGCACGCCCGTTTCCCCGAGCAAGTGAGCCGCGAACTGCACAAAGCGATTTTGGGCGACGATCATGTGGTCATCGGCACGACCACGCTGGCGCATTTTGAACGGCTGCAAAACGAACCACTCATCCGCCAAAATACAAACCGTCTCGATGTGCCCCCCGCCACTCACGCCGAAGCCACCGCCATGCTCCTATTCCACCAACAACGGCTCGAACAAGAGTATGAAATTGAAGTAAGACGGGAAGCATTGGAAACGGCCGTTACCCTTGCCAATCAATACATCAAAACCGTCGCCCTGCCTAAGGCAGCCATCCAACTGGCAGATCGCGCCTGCGCCATCGTCCATATGGTCACAGAGGAACATGTTGCCAATTTGCCCGAGGTGCAGCCAGACGGCCGTTTAGACAGCGAAGATGTGGCAATTGCCGCCAGCCAGATGACCAAAATCCCCATCACCAAACTCAACCAGGACGAACGGGGTAAATACGCCAACATGGTTGAACAGTTGCACCAACGGATCATCGGCCAGGACGAAGCGATCCTCGCCGTCAGCCGCGCCGTCAAAACAGCCCGCGTGGGCTTGCGTGATCCCAAACGCCCTATCGGCTCCTTCTTGTTTCTTGGTCCCAGCGGCGTGGGCAAAACAGAATTGGCGAAAGCGTTGGCCGAATTCATGTTTGGCACAGAAAAGGCAATGCTCGTCCTCGATATGAGCGAATACCAGGGAGAAGCCAGCGTCAACCGGCTCATCGGCGCCCCACCTGGCTACATCGGCTATGACGAGGGTGGGCAGTTGACTGATTTTGTGCGCGAGACGCCCTACACGGTCGTCCTGTTTGACGAGGTAGAGAAAGCCCACAGCCGCGTCTTTGATGTGCTGCTGCAAGTGTTGGAAGAAGGGCGCCTCACCGACAGCCAGGGTCGCGTGGCCACCTTTGGCGAAACGGTGATCATCATGACGAGCAATCTCGGCTCCGACCATATGCGCGTACCGGTCATCGGCGAGGTAGAGCGGCAAAGGGTGCTGGCTGAGGTAAACCGCTTCTTCCGCCCTGAATTCTTAAACCGGCTGGATGAAATCATCCTGTTCCACCAACTGGCAAACGGTCAACTCGCCCAAATTTTGGAGTTTATGCTCAAGAAAGAGATGAGTTTAGCGGGCAATCAAGGCATCAAACTGACATTGACGCCTGCCGCTAAAACGTGGCTCCTGGCGCAAAATGATCAGCCAGAATACGGGGCGCGTCCCTTGCGCCGCATCATCGCTCGCCATTTGCGCGAACCCCTTGCCGATTTCCTTTTAAACGAAGGGGGCAACCCCACCCATGATAAAACCACTCTCGTCACCGTCGATGCTGGTGAATCCGGCCTCGATTTCGACATTGAAAACAAACGAAGAAAGGGGACAAATTAAGCTTTATGAATCATTGCTCTTTTCTTTTTTAGCCGGTTTACTCTCTGTGCTTTCGCTTTTGCGGCTGGCGCTGCTTTCTCCACTTTCTTTCGCGCTGCTTTCTTTAACTCCGTTTTCACTGCCAGATTCCTTCTTACTGCCAGAGGTGGGGGCCTGAGCATTGCTGCCCCGGTTATCGGTCACGTAGAATCCTTTTCCTTTAAAGACAACGCCCACTGAGTTAACGACACGGCGAATCTTCCCATGACATTTGGGACATTCGGTTAAGGGATCATCTGTCATGCGCTGTCGCGCTTCAAACTCATAGTCACAATCAGTGCAGCGATAAATATAGGTAGGCATGTTTACTCTCGGTCATACAATGGTATTATTTCAAGTATGATATTGTATTGTCACTATATCTCTTCAGGATTTGCAAATAATGAAGGGTTATTTTAACGACCACCCATTGATTTGACAACTTGCAAGCCATCGCCTATGCTACCAACATTGCGTTAATTTTAGGTTAGCGAACTTGTCATTTTCAGTTGTTACTTTTAATTTCATCAGCAAAGGAAAAGGGAAATGTCTATTAACGAAACCCATGCCAAGATCAAAGCCAGCATCCAGGAATCAATTACCCAATCAGGGATTGACGTGAGTCGCCTTGAAAAAAGCACGTTGAATAACCTGATTGATTTGATTATCGACGTAACTATGGAAGAAATAGATGCGCAGATAGACGCCCCTCTGTCTTCATTAGAGGAAGGGGAAACGGAGGATGTCATCAAAACGGCCGTTGCCAATGATATTCTCGAAGATAACAAAGAAGACATCCTGTGGCAGGGGCGTCCCTATCTGTCGATGGTAGAAAGCTACACCATCACAGACGAACGCATCCGTATCACCAGCGGACTCCTGGGCAAATCCACCGAAAACATCGAGCTGGTACGCATTCAAGACGTAGATTATCGCCAGGCCCTAAGCGAACGCATGATTAACATAGGTGATATTTCCATCAAAAGCCAAAACCCCAGCCGCCCCCACATCACCCTGCGCAACATCAAAGACCCCGAAACTGTTTACGAAATCTTACGCAAAGCCATCCTCCACGCCCGTAAACGGCACGGCTTCACCTACCGGGAAGAAATGTAATCGGTGTCAACCTCGGGGGCAGTCGTTCGTTAAGATCGTAAACAAGTATCCCAGCTTTATGATTTTGAGGGGAGCGGAGTATGGTACATCCTCGCGCCACACGTTCGCACGAGGGTGTGCGAACTCCTCATTTTTAGCAAGGTACGGTATTGCAGATGAATGGCGTCGATGAAGGCAACAACCAATACATCCCGTACAATTTGGGCAAATTAATAAGGATTGGATAACGGCCGTTTCAAGCTTCTGCTCTCTTACTCATCTGTATCTTCTCATAACTGGCAGCGCGGACAAGCTGTCCGCGCAGATTTTCATCGGTCACATCCCGGAAAGGAAGCGCTTCGCTATCGTGTCAAAGATATACGTAAATTTTTGCAAAGGGCAGGTGTGACACCATGAATGAAATGACTTATCAAAACTATTCGGCCAAAGTTGAATACGATCCCATAGATAAAATTTTTGTGGGACACATTATTGGCATTCGGGATATTGTTAGTTTTCATGGTAGTACCGTTGAAGAACTGGAATCGGCGTTTCGTGAAGCAGTGCATCACTATCTGGAAGTATGTGAAAAAATTGGGCAGAAGCCACAAAAGTCTTATTCTGGCAAACTGACACTGCGGGTTCCGCCGGAAGTCCACATGGCAGTAGCAACCGAGGCAGAAATCAATAGCAAAAGCATCAATCAATGGGCTACTGATGTCCTAAGACAGGCTGCTACTTCTGAACCAGCCGCCTAATAACGCTTCGGGCGGATGGGGGAGATCGGGGCTTTTTTAGGTTCTTGGTGAATCCAAACGTAATCTTTCAGCCCGCCCGCCGCTCAAGCAGACGTTAGGCCGGACGACGGGGCAAGAGAGCACGATGTTTTGTCAGCACCATACTATGAGGATAACGGCCGTTCCCACCCCAAGATTCAAGATTTTCTACTGAGACTTTGCATGAAAACGGCCGTTTCGTTTGCCAGCGCTATACTGTGAGAGCAATGGCCGTGGGCGATGAAGGCGGTCAGGACGTAGAAGATGACTTGGGTGCGGTGAGCTAGTTGCAGCCTGGCCAAGATATTGCCCATGTGTGTCTTCACCATTTCTGGCGCTCTGATGCCGCCCGTAGTCGAGAGGAAGAGGGATCAGGATTGGGCCTGGCGATTGCCAAAGGGATCGTTGAGGCGCATCATGGCGCAATTGGGATAGAGAGTAGGCCGGGGCAAGGGGTAAGTTTCTATTTTACGATTCCTGTTCAGCCATCAGAAGATGTTTGTCAAGCTGATAGCGGCTTGTTATAATCCTGTCCACATTGCCACCCTAGCTCAAATGGCAGAGCAATTCATTCGTAATGAATAGGTTAAGGGTTCAAGTCCCTTGGGTGGCTTTATTTATCAAGAATCAATGCCCTGGTTTTGCCAGGGTTTTTTCTTGAACAACTTTCTCCTCTCCTTTGATATTCTCCACCAAGCCTTCAGCCATCAGCTACCCCACGTGAATCATGGTACTCACCCGCCGCCCCTTTTTTGCGTCTCCTGGAGGAGCTTATTATAATGCATCTCTGAACAACAGGTATTGGTAATGAGGATAGGAGAAAATAAAGATGCAGCCAATATACAGAAGTGATGGGGAATGGGTAGCCGTTTATCATAAAGCGCAGCTATTTAACGCCGATGGTGAATGGATCGGCTTTGTGCAGGGACGGGAAGTGTTTGACACCGCTGGCATGTACCTCGGCTTTTTGAGCGATGATCGGCGGCTGCTGCGCAAACGCAGTGTGGATAAACGGCCCCGTTTCCAACCCCCACCGCGCCCTGAAAAACCACCTATGCCGGCGAACATGCCGTTGGCCCCCATGCTCCGCGCTTTGCCCCATCAATACATCGATATGTTTGAAGAATACCCGGAGCGCTTGATGTTTATCTCAGAAAACCGCCCGGATATGGAGTAACGCCATGAATGGGAAATCGGTGCGGGAATCGCGAGTGATTTTAACCCAGGCTATGGGGCCAACAGAGGCCAATATCTTGGGAAACGTGCATGGCGGTCACATTATGAAGCTGTGCGACGAAGCCGGGGGTATGGCGGCTATTAAACATGCCCGACGGCCGGTGGTGACGGTGACGGTGGACTCTATGACCTTTTTGTCGCCGATCAGTATTGGCAACCTGGTCACGGTGGAAGCGGAAGTGACCTGGGTGGGACACACATCTATGGAAACGCGGGTGGTGGTGCTGGCTGAAGATTTGCTCTCAGGCAAGATCACCCATACCAATACCGCTTATTTTGTTTATGTGGCGCTGGATGAAAACGGCCGTCCTGCCCCTGTACCTCCCTTGATTTGCGAAACGGAAGAGGAAATGTTGCGCTGCCAACAAGCTGAAAATCGCCGTCAAGAACGGTTGCAGCGCCATCAAAACGAAATCTAACCCTATGGCTGCCAAACGCTCTAAACTCCTGGACTTGTTGCTGCAATCCCCCGCCCATCGCATCATCGCCATGCCCGAGGAAGACCTGGGCCTGGTCAACGCCGAGCCGTTCCCATTCCTGGCAATTGTGGGCCAGCATGAGATGAAGTTGGCGCTCATCTTGTCAGTGATCAACCCGCGGGTGGGCGGCGTCTTGCTCATTGGTCCTCGAGGTACGGCCAAGACAACGGCCGTTCGCGCCTTAGCTGATTTATTACCTCAAGTGGAACGTAGTTTGTGTGGTTATGGCTGCACCGACCGCATGGCCGAAGAAGGCGGCATGGACGCCATCTGCCCGGACTGCGCCAAAAAAGTAGGGTACGGCCAACCGCTCTCTGTGCTGGATCGGGTGCGCATCATGGAACTGCCTTTAAATGCCCGCCTGGAAGATGTAGTGGGGGGCATCAATGAACGGGTGGCCCTGGAACAGCAGCGCGTACTTTTGGAACGGGGGATTTTAGGCCATGCCGATGGGCATATCCTCTACATTGATGAAGTGAATTTGCTGGATGGGGTGCTGGCGGCCGCCATTTTAGATGCCGCGGCGCAGGGGCGTTATACCGTGCGCCGTGGCCCGTTAAAACTGAGCTACCGCGCTCGTTTTCTGCTTATCGGCTCCATGAACCCGGAAGAGGGGCAGCTACGGCCGCAGTTGATGGATCGCTTTGGCTTGCGGGCGGTGGTGCGTGGGCTGGAGGAGCCAGCGGAGCGCTACCAGGCGTATGAAATGGCCATGGCCTACCGGCGTGACTCAGACGCGATGTCGGCGGCGTATGCGGAAGGCACATTGGCCCTGGCCGCCGAGATTCAGGCAGCGTCAGCCCTGCTGCCAGAGGTGACTATCGGCGATGAGGCGCGGGCGTTGGGCTTGCAGTTGGTCAAGAGCCTGGAGATTGACTCCAACCGGGCGGAAATCACTTTGTTTGAGGCGGCTCGCGCCCATGCCGCTGCTGACGCCCGTCCGGTGGCAGCGGTGGCTGATGTGAAGGCGGTGGCCTTGTTGGCCTTACGCCAACGCCAGAGCACAGGGCTGGCCCAGTTTTTTGCCGATCAAGCCGCCGAAGAAAGCAAGATGCAGGCTGTATTGGGGGCGTTTTAAGGTGACTGAGTCCCTTTCACAAAATCAGGAACGGGCGCTGCTGGCAGGCTTAACGGCCGTTTTTGTTGGGTATCTCTCCGTGTGGCTGCCGGGGCCAGCGGCAGGGTTGAGCTTTCTGGGTGTGGAGATGGGCGAATGGATCAAGTTTTTGGGTGTGGGGGCCATCCGCGACCTGTTTTATTTGCCGCCGATCATCCTGGGGCTGATGCTGGTGGTGTTGACGCTGGGCTGGAGTAACGGCCGTTGGCAGACATGGCTTATGCGGGGGCTGGCGCTGCTCGTCAGCTTATTGGCGTTTCCGGCCTTTGAAGATGTCACAGGCGACTATCTCCGCCAATATTTGCTGCGAGTAGCCTTGATTGGCCTGGTGGGAGTGACGATTATTTTGGCGGCGTTATTTGGCAAAAAGGTGGCGACGAAATGGGCCTGGCTGCCCTGGCTGCTGTTGGCGCTTTTGGGTTTCATGGGGGCGGCGCTGCCGTTGTGGTATTACCTGGCGCAGGTACGGCCGTATGTGAGCGGCGTCTTTGGTTCACCCGTCGGTGTGGGTTGGGGGCTGATTTTGTATGTAGCAGGCTGTGGGGGGATAACGGCCGTTTCCCTCTGGCAGCTGAAAAAAGCCTATTTGCACCAAGTGATGCCCAACAATTAATTCCCAGAGAGATTGTAGTAGAGAACGGCCGTTAAAGATACGCCAGACCATCAGCAACGATAAAACAAGAGCATGCGCGAATCAACCTTATTCAAAGATAAGTTAAACCCACTGGTGGCCCGTTCCTTTGGCGCCCAAATTCAACACATCTATCCCCCCTTCTCTGTACATGCTTTTGTGGCCCAGATTGAGCCACAGCTGCCGCCGTTGGCGCTCAAAGAACGGGTGGCTGTGTTCACAGAAGCCTTGCATGATCATCTGCCATCTGATTACGCCGAAGCCGTTGACATTTTAGTTTCTATCTTTGACGGTGAAAATTCACCCGAAGAAGGGCTTTTTAAGGAGACATCTGGCTGGGTTTACTGGTCGATTGCCTATTTTGTGGAGCGCTATGGCCTGGATGATTTTGACATCTCGCTGGCAGCGATGCACACCATCACCCGGCATTTTTCCTGCGAGTTTGCTGTACGGCCGTTTCTCCTGCAATACCCCGCCCAAACCCTCGCCATCCTCGACGAATGGACGAGCGATCCCAGTCCTCATGTGCGCCGTCTGGTCAGTGAAGGGACGCGCCCCCGCCTGCCCTGGGGCAGTCGTCTGCCCCAGTTCATCGCCGATCCCACGCCTACGCTGGCGCTGCTGGACAAACTCAAAGACGACGAGTCGGAATACGTGCGCCGTTCCGTGGCCAATCACCTCAACGACATCACCAAAGATAACCCGGCGCAAGTGGTTGCCACCTTGCAGCGCTGGAACAAAAGGGAATCAAACCAGAATATTCAGTGGATGACGCGCCATGCCCTGCGCTCCCTGGTCAAAGCGGGCGACCCGGAGGCGTTGACGTTGTTGGGCTTTGGCGCGGCGCAAGTCAGCCTCACTGATTTCACCATTCTGCCCCAGACCATCCACATGGGCGACGCCGTTGAACTGGCTTTCACACTGCATAGTGAGAGCGATAGCGAACAAAAGCTCGTGGTTGATTATGTAATTCATTTTGTAAAGGCCAATGGTAAAACGAGCGCCAAGGTGTTTAAGTTGAAAACGGCCGTTCTCTCCCCACATCGTTCTCTCACCATCCGCAAAATCCATTCCATCAAGCCGATCACTACCCGCCGCTACTACGCTGGTACCAATCGTGTCGAGATACAGGTTAATGGTACAATCGTGGGCGAAAGTGCGTTTTCATTGACAATTGACGAGTGAATAAGGATGAATAACAAATGACGCCTGATTTTGAGCAATGGGGATTGACAGAACAATTTTCAGATGAAGATAAGGCGACACTGTTGGCCGCCCTGGCGGAAATGGAAACTGGTTCGCTGCTCTACGCCCATCCCATGATCACGCTCTACAAGCTACGCATGACCTTTGACGTCCATTACCGCCCGCCGCAATACCGGCTCTCTTCCCCAGAGTGGCTGTTTGCAGTGACGGAAACATTACTTGACCAACTGAGAGGGGAAACGGCCGTTTTCCGCCAACTGATCGCCATTGATGTCGGGGAAACCGTGCAGTTGCTTATGAGAGCCACCACCCAGCAAAAAGAAGCCGACTGCCAACCCCTTAACCCCGAACAGACGCTTTGGCGACTAAAAACACAATGCTACCGCCTGGTTTACCACCAAAACACAGCCGACAAAAAACTCACCCTGCTGACCCTCGCTGCCCTGGAGCCACAAGAAGCTCCCACCGAACGGGACAAATTCTTGCAGCGCTTTGGACATGCGCCCAACAAAGAGTAAAGCGTGACGATTTGGCTGAAAGGCAATCATCACGCTTTACTCTTTAATTCTTAACCCCATGAATCTAACCACAATTCGCGCCACCCTTCTTTTATTATTAGGGTTAGTCTCATTTTTGTTCTATCTGTGGACATTGGCTCCCGGCGTGTTGTGGGGAGATGACGCCTATTTCCAGACGGCCGCTTTTTTGGGCGACTTACCGGCGGATGGCAGCGTGAAATAAAATGTGGCGCCATGCCCCATACCGGCCGATTCCACCCAGATACGGCCGTTATGCACCTCAATAATCCGCTTCACCAACGCCAGACCAATACCCGTGCCCTCCACCACCGCATCCAGCCGTTCAAACAAGCCAAAAACCTGCTCATGGTAGCGAGGATCAATACCACAGCCATTGTCTCGCACAAAAAAAAGCAGGTCGTCGCCTCGTCTCTCCGTACCCACTTCAATAAATGCCTCGGGCTGGCCCTGAGTAAATTTAAGGGCATTGTCCAGTAAATTCTGCATCACCTCCACCAGGCGTGCCCGGTCCACAAACACATCCGGCAAATCTGGAGCCACCTGTATGGTCACAGCGCGATCTTCCAGATAACCGTCCACCAAAGACAAGGCCTCGGCCACAATGTGGACAAAAGAAACGGTTTCTGGTGGATTGATGAGGCGGCCTACCCGCGATAATTCCAATAAATCCGCCAGCAAGGTTTCCATCGTTTTGGCGGCATAATGAATACGCGCCATGGCCTGGCGCATCCCTGGTTTATCGTCGGCCGCCAGGTCTCTTTCCAGGAGACCAAGAAAGCCCTTAATTGTCACCAGCGGGCTTTTCAGATCATGGGAAACGGTGTAGGTGAAGCGCTCCAGTTCGGCATTGCGGGCTTCCAGTTCCATGATAAGCCGTTCCCGCTCCCCTGCCGCCTCTTTTTGCTCTGTGAGATCCGTGACCACGGCAATAGCGCCGATAATCTGGCCATCTTGCCAGCGGGGGACGCCGGTGATAAGCACAGGAATATGACGGCCGTCTTTGTGCTTGAGAAACGACTCGTAGGCAGTGGTCTTACCGCTCTGACGGTTGATTTTCTGCCGTTGCAAATGGGAGATAGCTTCTGGCGGCGCCAGATCAAAGGGCGCCTTGCCCACAATCTCGTCAGAGGTATAGCCAGTGATGGCGCTGTAAGCGGGGTTGGCGTACTGTAATTTGCCCTCTGAGTCGGTGAGGGTGAGGCCCTGACCCATGTTGGTGATGATCAGTTGGGCAAAATCGCGCTCAGATTCTAAGGCCAGTTCCATCTCTCGCCGGGCGCTGATATCGGTGGCGATCATAGTCAGCCCGACAACGGCTTCCTCCTGGCGCACCGGCCCCACGCGAGTGGCAAACCACCTGTACTCACCTCGCTCGTTCAGAGATAACGATTCAAACCGGGCGGGGACGCCGGATTCAAATACTTGAGCCAGCGCTTGTCGCACCATGGGCCGGTAATCAGGGTGGACAAAGTCATAGATGTTTTGTCCTACAAAGGATTCGCCATTGACTTGGGGCGGTAAATTTACAAATTCAATAACGCCTTCCCGGTTGACATTGACGATGGTATCTGGGGCATTGGCCACCAGGGAACGCCATTGGCTCTCTGATTGGCGGGCGCGGACCAGGTTGTCTTTAAGGTTTTGGGAGAGGAGGCGCACGGTAACGGCCGTTATGATCAAAATAGTGGTGTAAATAACAAACTCTATCGCTTTTGAATCTCGCGTAAAAATTGCATTTTCCACAAAGCCGTTCACCTCTAATAGAATAATAAAACCCACCACCAAGATGGATAAGCTGGTAAAAATTATGAAGAAGCCAGTATCTAAAACGAGGCCGGCCACGATAATGACGATGGGCAGCAGCAGAATAGCCGGGTCATGAACGCCAAAACCGGCATATAAAATGAAACCGACGGTTAAAAGTAAGATAAAAAGGGCGCCGATGCTGGCCGCCCGTAAATAACCGCGCCGCATGAGACCATAACAGAAAGCGATTGCCCCAAAAGCCACCATCAATGTGCTTACTGTTAAAAGAGCGCCGTCCCACAACATCACCAGTATAATTACCAGGGCAGCCATGAGAAATGTGAGCAGGATTTCGTTTAATATGCCAGCAATGAAGTTCTCTTCTTCAGTGGCAAATTTGGGCGGGGCTAAATAGGTTTTGAATCGCTTTAACATGAGTTTTCGTTTCCCATTAGTTATTGCTATTTGTACCCAATTTTAATTTATATTGGGCCTTTTCCCTTAAAAATTTCTGTGCATACCAGCATCTTGATCTTACCATAGAGCCTATGCGTATGACACTGTTCTGGCAGCGCCTGGTGTGAGGGTTGACGATTGCTTGCAGGCTGGCTCTTGATAAGTGAAGGGTCATGATGTTCGTCAACTCAGACTTCACCGATCTGTTAAATCTTTTCAACGACAACTATAGTTAGACCCGATCCCAAGGCAATACTTCAAAAACACAAAAAACGCCATTGAATGAAATCAAGATTGCAGAACAACGTAAACGAGATTACTTTGACCGGAGATAATATGATGAGCGATCTTCAAAAATACATCAAAGAACGGGCCGCATATGATACAGAATTTGCCCAAGACTTCGACGAAGGCTTTGCAGACTTCAAATTGGGGGTTCTTTTGCGTCAGGCCAGAGAAAAAGCAGGGCTGACCCAACAAGACATCGCCCAACAAATTGGTACACCAACCTCAACCGTGTCTAAAATAGAAAACCACGCGGAGGATGTCCAGTTAACTGTCATTAGACGGTATACTGAGATACTCGGAAAAAATATTTACATCAGCGTCTCATAACGGCCGTTTCCCCATTCCCACTTTAACCTGGCCGATTGCTCCACGAAAACGGCCGTTTCCTCTCCATCGCAAATTAAAATGGAGAATCTCCCGTTAAAGTTTCGTGCCATTCGCTTAACCAATCCATACAGGCCTGAAAACGATTGGCCGGAAGCTGTTTATAGCTCGTGATGCCAAACTTTCGGTACAGTTCACCGTAGACCGCGCCAAATTCATTTCGTTTTGTTTGTTTGCCCAGAACAATAGCCACTGTTTTGACGGCTTGGCTAATCTGGCTGGCTTGGTCAGGCGTGACATACCGACCAGGATCACCTAACGTTGATTCAAGTTCCTCTAACCGATGTTCATGTTCTGTTAACTGCGCTTTATTACTGTTGATCCTGGCATCCATCATAATTTGATTTCGCGCCAGCTTCACCAGTGCCATCGCCATTTGATACGCTTCCAATGTGTCAGCACTCGCGCTTTTTAGTAAGTCATCAAAGGAGACATCGGTAAGACGCCCTTCTTGAAACGCTTCCCAAAGGACTTTGGCTGCTTCTTGCTGGTATCGTTTTATTTTAGGTTGCATTTCGGGCTTGACGCTTTTAACGCTTAATCCCGTTAGCCACAATGGCACCAAATCCACACGCAACACACCAGCTAGCCTTCGTTGATCAGGCTGCTCGTCCAAAATGGACGAGTAGGTTACAGACACCACCTCATATCCATCCGCCAGCACATCATGCCGTTTGATTCGTTTGGTCTGGGCGCTGGTTTGTATCCCCAGAGAATCACATAAGGATGGCAAAGAAACATAGACCTGCCCATCATCACTGCGAACGGCCGTTAACTCATCCTCATAAAAGGTTACCTCTTTCTGCTCTACAATAGTCAGTTTGTCACACATAGGGTCATTTCTCCTACTTGATCTGACCATTATCGCATAACTCAAGCGCATAAAAAGCGACCCAACTGACGATTTTGGATTGCTGATTGACGCCAACGGCCGTTTCTCCAAAAAACTGCCTCAAGACATTCAAAGAATAGCCGAGCGTAAATTAATTCTGATCCACCGTTCGTTCACATTGAATGATCTCCGCGTACCGCCCTCCAATCATTTAGAAGCATTGAAAGGCAATCGAAAAGGCCAACACGGAGGTCAAGGTTTTAGCAACGGCGTAAACGGCCGTTTCCTTCCCAAAATTCCAAACGCCGCTCCTTTGAGTCTGGCGCTCTCCTGGTTAAAATAGCGAGGTCTTCAAAATTTCATAGATTTTAATAGGAGCGTGATATGGATCCCCTCGGACTTTTTGTATTACTGATTGTTCTCATTCTATGGGCGGTGGCGACCATTGTCCCCAGTATGCAGCGTAAACGTGCAGAAAAACAAGAGGCAGACAGCGGCGAAGCGTAGCGTTTACCGGCCGGCTGTTTGCTGCTGGTAAAACATCTCGTAAAGGATAACGGCCGTTGCCACCCCCAAATTAAGCGAATCTACCGTGCCCGCCATGGGAATGCTCACCGCCCCATCACAAGCCGCTACCTGCACCTCAGACAGCCCCTTTTGCTCACTGCCCATCAACAAAATGCTGTGTGGCGGATAGCTGAAATCACGGTACGGCGTCGCGGCATCACCGGCGGCCGCAATGACGGGCAGCTTATGCTGGTTTTTCCAGTCAATAAATTCGGTGAAGGTGGCGGTGGCGAAGCGCAGTGCAAAAATCGACCCCATGCTGGCGGCAATAGCCGTTGGATGATACGGATCGGTGGTTCCTTCGCCCAGCAAAATGAGGCCGTGCCGGCCGGTGGCGTCAGCGGTGCGCATGATCGCGCCCAGGTTGCCGGGATTGGCGATCTGATCCAGCGCCACCCAATTCAAGGCTTGTGGCGGCGTGATGGCCGCCAGGTTCTCAATCCGTGTTTCTACGACAGCCGCAATGCCGGCTGAGGCTTTAAGGGCTAATTTTTGGAAGGCAGCGGAGGAAACGGCCGTTACCGGCACGCCTCGTTTTTCCAAATCCACCAACGTTTGCTGGCTGCGGGGGCTGACCAGCAAATCTGGCGCAAAAACGCATTGTTGCACAGCCGCACCAGATTGCAAGGCTTGCGTCACCACCCGGTTGCCTTCGATGTAAGCCAACCCCAGGCGGCTGCGGTCGCGCTTATTTTGTAATTTGCGCATCTCTTTGAGGGAGAGGAGTGCGTATGTCATAGCGGTATCAGACAAATTCTCAATGGATCTATTCCATTTCAGTTGAAGGAGAGAGTTCACACGTGGGTACGCGAACGCCTTATTCTTTGGCGTCTTCTTGCAACAAGGGCTGATATTCAGGATGTTTACGAATGTAAGCTGCCACATAAGGGCATTGGGGGACCACTTTCAACTTGTTTTCACGCGCGTAGTCCAGACCGCTCTTCGTCAGTTTACCGGCCAGCCCCTGCCCTTGCAGCGCCGGCGGGGTTTCCGTGTGGCTGAAGATGATGCTATCTTCTGCCAATCGGTAATCCAGCCGCGCCAGGTATTCACCCACCTGCGCCTCAAAGCGAAATGCGGCTTGATTATGAATGATTTTCACTTCTTCTAAATTTATGATCATATTTCACCTCGATTGCTAATCGTTTGCTTTTAACTGAGCCAGGCTCTATTCATGTCTGTTGCTGCTCAGGTCATCGTCGTTGAGGAGGCGGAGGGAGATGGAAGACGGCCGTTCTCCCCCTTGGTCCGGCAGATACATCACCTCTGATTGCCCGGTGAGCGCGTCCCACACATCGCCGAGGGTGTCGGCCAAGGCCAGCGGTTTTTGCAGGCGATTGGCGATGTCTTGGGGCGAAATGTCGTCCATGGTGATGGCGTCGGGATGGTCGAACATGACGCGGGGGAGGATGAAAAGGTGTGGGACTTCGACAGGCTCCACTTCGACAGGCTCAGCCACCGGCGCTTGCAATGCTTCTAACACATCTAATCCCATCAACAAACCGGCCACTGTTATCGTATCGCCCAACCGTTTGTTGATGACAGGCAGCACGGTCACACTCACTCCCGTTAACTGGGCAAATTCGGCCGCTTTCTCTGCCAAAACTGGGGCAAAGAGAGTGGCAGTCACTAAAGTTAAAGATTGAAAATGAAAGATGGAAGTGAGATCGCCACCCTCCTTTACTCTTTGATCTTCAATCTCTGTTTTAATGCCTTCCCATTCATCCAAAAAGCCACGCACCTGGCCTAAACCGTTTTCTTGTAGCGCTTGGCCATCGTAAGCTTCTAGCGGTGGCACGTCGCGTCCGGCGACGAGATACCATTCGTCGGTGGGATAGGCGAAGTTGACGCCAAATTTCTTTTTGAACTCAGGACGGAGTTTTTCGATGTAGTCGAGAGTAGCGGCCGCTTCTTCCCGGGTATGGACGCGCATGGAATATTTGTGATGGCGGGTTAAGCCGGCCGGTACGATGCTGATAGATTGCACGGTGGGCCACAACTCTGCCAGGTCACGGATGGAGCGTTCCATCCATTCACCATCGTTGAATTGGGCGACGATGACGAGCTGGGTGTGGACGGCGATGTTGGCTTGGGCCAGCCGGTTGAGTTGGGGCAGGATGTCGGGGGCTTTGGCATTGCGCAGAAATCTTTTGCGCATTTCCCAATCGGTGACATGCACGGAGACGTAGAGCGGCGACAGGCGCATGGTTTCGATGCGCCACCAATCATGTTCGCTCAGGTTGGTGAGAGTGACAAAATGGCCGAAGAGGAAGGAGTAACGGTAATCGTCGTCTTTGATGTAGAGGGTGCGCCGGAATTTGGGGGCCATTTGCAGCACGAAGCAAAATTCGCACAAATTGTTGCAGCGCCGAATGTCGATGTCGAAGGTGGGGTGCTCAAATTCGAGACCAAGCGTCTGGTTGTAATCCCGTTCAGCTTCGTAAATGAATAGTTCTTCGCCCCGCCGGATGAGCAGTTCTAGCTCCTCGTCTGCGCCGTAAAATTGCACGTCGATGATGTCCTCGACCGGGTTGTCATTGATGGCCAGCAGTTGATCGCCAGGCTGCAAACCGATGTCGTCGGCGACGCTGCCCGGTTCGATGCCGGTGATTTGTCCAGCGTGGAAGGTAGTGGGGTCTAGTTCTTGAAATAGAGGCATTTTAGTAAACAGCTTTCAGTGAACAGTTGCCAGTGAACAGTGGGCAGTAAAATTGATTACTGGTTACTGATAACTGATAACTGCTCGATAATGTCATCCACAATCTGTACAGGCGTCAGACCGGTGGTATCAATGACAAGGGCATCGTCGGCCGGTTTGAGGGGAGAATGTTGGCGGTGGCTGTCATAGTTGTCACGGCGTTGCACATCGGCAAGGATCTCCTCGAAGCTGCCGGGGGCGCCTTGAGCCTGGCGATCACGCCAGCGGCGGCGGGCGCGTTCTTCGGCGGAGGCGGTGATATACAGTTTGAGCGGCGCGTCAGGCATGACGACGGTGCCGATGTCGCGGCCTACCATGACGATATTACCGCGCAGACCAAATTCCCGCTGCCGCCGCACCATCTCCTGGCGCACACCGGCATAGCTGGAAACCAAACTGACGTGGGCGTCAATTTCCGGCGTACGCAGCGCCCAGGTGACGTCTTGGCCGTTGAGCAGGGCGGTGTAATGCCGGCCGTCTGCCTGACCGGCAGCGGGCAATATATCCATGTCTAAGGTGGCGGCGAGGTCGGTAACGGCCGTTTCATCTGCCAAATCTAAACCAGCATTCAAAGCCGCCAACGTGGCAGCACGATACATGAAGCCGGTATCCAGCATGGTATAACCCAGTTTTTCGGCGAGTAAACGGCCTACTGTTGATTTTCCTGAGGCAGCGGGGCCGTCCATGGCAATAGTCGTCATTTAGTCGGGTAGTCCTTTAGTCTGGTAGTCGAGTAATCTGGTAGTTCAGCGCTCATCATTCATTTTGCCTTTTGGGGCGTTTTTTGCAGGGCGGCGATTTCATGGGGGTTGAGGCGACGCCATTTGCCGGAGGGCAGGTTGCCTAATTGTAACGAACCGATACGAATGCGCACCAGCTGGCGCACGGGATGGTCGAAGTTGGCGGCGATACGCCGAATCTGGCGCTTGCGCCCTTCACGCATGACGATTTGCAGCCGGGTGTAGCCGGCATGTTCTTCCAAAACGGTGATCTTGGCGGGGGCGGTTAAACGGCCGTCTAACATCACGCCGCGCCGCCACTGTTCAATCTGGTCGGGCAGCAGAATGCCTTCCACTTCTACCTGGTACGTTTTTTCATGGCCGAAGCGGGGATGGGTGAGTCGGTGGGCCAGTTGACCATCGTTGGTCATGAGCATCAGCCCTTCAGACTGTTTATCGAGCCGGCCTACCGGGTAAAGATGGCCGGGCAGGTCAATGAGGTCGCGCACGGTGCGCCGCCCCTGGTTGAGCTCATCTTCGGTGGAGGAGAGGACGCCTTTTGGTTTGTTGAGGGCGATGTAGAGATGTTTGTCTGAGGGCGAAAAGGAGAGTAAACGGCCGTTTACCTCAATGCGGTCTTTGGCTGGGTCTGCTTTGTCGCCAATTTTTGCGATGTTGCCATTCACGCGCACCCGGCCGTCACGGATTAACGTTTCGCTTTCGCGGCGGGAGGCGACGCCCGCTTGAGACATCAGTTTTTGTAGTCGATCTGTCATAGATTCCTCTGGAGCAACGATAACAAAAGCTATTAGAAAAGCAACTAAACGTTTGTCGAATCGTAACCGTTCAGTCCTAGAGGTGCAACGCACTTCAAAACATAATAAATACAACTCGTTATGGTGGGGAAAAGCACGACGCACCCGAGCGCTTACGTTTAGTCAATAGGATAACGCTCGATGTGGTACATATGAAAATCCGGGTTGGCATATACTTCCGCCAGAAATGGCTGATTGTCCCTGACAAACTGCTGCCAATGGGGTTCGTCCCAGGCTCCGACAATGAGATAACTGGCCCCAATCTCACGCCAAAAGGCCCACTGTTCAGCGTTGGCGGCTGTTTCAGGATGGAAAATAGCGGCTGGCCGGCCGGTATACAAGTTAAGAACACGCGGTTTACGGAAAATGATAACGGCCGTTTCCTCTGTATGCGCCTCAATATATTCAAAAAGCGCCACGCTTTCTGGTTGGCCGACGCCGGTTGAGATAGCATCAAAAGGCATGGTGCTATATTTGCCTAAATAAGAGAGAATGAGAACGGCCGTTATCCCCACCAACAGCCCCTTTTCCCACCTGCCGCCCAGCTTGGCGCCCAAGCGGCTTGCTCCCCAAAAAATATAAAAGAAAAACAAGGGCAAAATCGGAATCAAAAAACGAAGACCCTGCGTCACCGGCCACAGCGCCAACACCAGCAGATAAACGGCCGTATACACCTCAAACAAAGTCAGCTTTGTGCGGATACGGGACCACCAGCCCAACAAAGCCAGCGCCAACAAAATGATAGAAACAACCAGCAATATGATGAGGCTGTACCCATTCTCCCACAAGGTGGCTATCGTAATGATATACGAAGCCACATTCATACTATTGGCAACCGGATCAAAGACATACTGCTCCCAATAGCTGCTGGCGGGGAAAAACAACACCTGCAACCCCACGCCCACCACAAACGTCAGCCCCACCACCCCGGCATACAGCGTAATTCGCCGCTGTTTAACCAGATCAAACAAAATGATAACCACCGGCAGCACAAGGCCCAACGTCCTGGTTCCATAGGCCAGATAACAGAAAAGCGCAGTGAGAACGGCCGTTGTCACAACCCGCCGCCTTCCCTCATCTATCTTAAAAGCGCGATGATAAGCAAAGTAAAGCGCCGCATACGTAAACAGCAAAAAGGGGATGTCTGAACGAATATCATCCTTGAAGTCCCACAAAAATGGATTAAAGGCAAAGGTTAAAATGAGGGCAAACAAGGCGGAAAATGGCAAATCCTTCCTCACCAGAATGATAAACAGCACCAGAAACAGCAAAAAGCCAAAGACCGCCGCCAGTTTGAACAGGGTTAAATTAAAACCGAACAGATAGTAAAACGGAACCAGCAGCAGCGGGAAAACAGGCGGATAACTTTGGGGAGAAACAACAGGATCGGCTGGATTGAGAATATAGCCCGTTTCTGCGTAAGGAAGTCCGGCCAATAAATTGCGGGCATGGTGCAGGTAGAGGCTAAAATCCCCGCCCCAGACATGCCCCTCTCGAATCGTCGCCAGCCAAAACAGTGCCACTACCGTTAAAAGCAGCACCAGCAGCCAAAAGTGGCGTGGGGGATGAAAAAGCCGGGTCATCGCGCCGCGAATGATACCAACAAGGGAATGGATGTGGCAATAAAGGGCAAAAGCGATCAAAATATAGACGTGATTCAAAACTGATTTATTGTAAAAAGCAGGGAAGGTAGTGTATGCAAATTCGATCTGAGTGGAAAATTTTGGCGGCTTTGTTTTTGCTGGTATTTTTGCTGCGCCTGCCCTCCTTTTATGTGCCTTTTGAAAATGACAGCGGGGATCACGCCTACCACGCCCGCCTGATCTTGCGTGGCGAGCCGTTGTATGGCGACCATCACCCTGACCACCACATGCCCGGCGTTTTTTACACCTATGCCCTGGCGTTTCAACTGTTTGGCGAATCGGTGGCGGCGATTAAGGGGGTGCTGCTGGTCTGGATTGCGCTCACGGTGGTTGTGATTTACGGGCTGGGTATGCGGTTGGCAAACCGGCGCGTGGGCCTGCTGGCGGCGCTGGCCGCCGCCTTCTTGTTTGCCACCTGGGAGCTGTCGGCGTTTAGCGGCCGCACAGAACTGTTTGTAGTGTTGCCCCAGGCGGCGGCCGTGCTGCTGCTGTTTGGCCGTCGATCTACTGCCGCCGAACGAGGCCGGTTTCTCGCCATCGGCCTGCTGGCAGGGGCAGCCTTTTTGTTTAAGGCGAATTATGTCCTGGCTCCGCTGGGACTGGCTGGGCTGGCGCTGTTGTGGGATGGGGCGACGGGACAGGGCTGGAAAACGGCCGTTTCTCATGGCGTCTGGCTGGTGGTCGGCTTCATAACGGCCGTTCTGCCCATCTTCCTCTACTTTGCCGCGATGGAGCTGCTCGACCGCTTTTTGCTCGTCTTCCAGATTGGCGAAAAATATTTGACGGCGCGGCAGCATCCCTTGTTTACCGGACCGGAACATCGCTTGCTGGTACCGCTGGCCGTTTTGGCGCGGAGCAACGCCCTGCTGTTGTTGGCAGCCATCGCCGGGCTGTTGTTTTTGCCCCTCACCCGTCGCACACGCAGCCGCCAGGAAAACGGCCGTTTCTTGCTCCTGGCCGCCTGGTTGGGACTGACGCTCATCGAAACCAACGTCAGCCGCTCCTACTTGCAGCATTATTACGTGATGTTTATCCCCACAGTGGCCTTGTTAGCCGCCTGGTTTATAGACCGGCTGGCGCGGGATATTGGCAAGAAATGGGGACGGCGGGGGGAAACGGCCGTTCTGACCGCCTTGCTCCTGCTCATCTTCCTCATCAACTTGCTGCCAAATTTCAATTTTTACCGGGAATTCGGCCGGTACGCCCTGGGCCAGCAATCTTACGAAACATTTCTGGTCAACGGCCTGCCCGACGAAGCGGGCGTGGTAGCCCTGGAGATGGCCGACCTGGCCGCCTATCTGCAAGCCCACACCGCCCCGGACGACACCATTTACTTTTGGTCTAACTTCATGGAACTCTATTTTCTGGCCGACCGCCACAGCGTACTGGACACCATCTGGCCCATTGCCGTGGCCGTTACCGGCGGCGATACGCACAAACGGGAGCAGATTTTTGAGGCGGAGATGATCATCATCGGCAATCACACCATTGTCGGCGTGGAGACGATGCCGGACTGGTTGGCAAAGGGGCTGGCGGCGCATTATGAACTGGAAACGGAGAGAAACGGCCGTTTGCTCTACCGGCGGCAGCCATAACCACAAAGAAAAGCGATTACCGCTTACTGATCACTGATCCTTTGCACAAAATCCACATACTGCTGTAACTTAACGCGCCAATCCAACCACGTTAAGGCATACTGGCGCATATAGGCAATCATCTCCTCACGGCGCTGGCTCATTGTCTGCGCAAATTCAATGATTTGCGGTATGTCTAACAAAGAGTCATCGTTTTTGAACTGTAAAAAGAACCTTCTGTCAGGAGCTACTACCATTAAATCTGAATCTTCATTTGCCAGGATAAAGGGCAGCCCACGAGCAGTATACTCCGCCGTTTTCAAAGAACTCACTTCATCCATATTCTTTTTATATAAAGCCAATGTGCTAATACCCAGATTCATGCTTGCCAAAATTCTATCCAGCGCCTCGCCTGTCTGCGGTCCATAAAACCGCACTTTGGATAAATCAGAGATGGTGACTTCCTCTGCCCTAACGTTTCCTAAAACATGCAGACCTATTTTTACATCTCCCTGATAGGCATTGATAGACAAAATTATTCGCTCCAAACCTTGCCAGAGCTGCAAGCGGCTTAACAGAAAAACCAGGTCAAGTTGTTTGCTGTCAAACGCCTTGAAACCGGTTATGGGGATATTGGCAACATCTGCGCCATTGCCAATAGCAATCGTGGGCACTTGTTTGGGTATAATTCGTGTTTCTTGAAACTGACGCACGGTATTGTTTGTGGCAATGATTCCTTTGCAATTTCGCAAAACGGCCGTTCCATACCGCAGTTCCAAAAACAGTATAAGCCGACGGGCTATTCTTTCTACTGCTGATGATCCCGCTTTGGTTTTTATTTGTGCCCGAAGTTCCAAAGGTTCCTTCGCGTGATGCTCCATAATAACGTTGTATTTCTCAGTAAATGCCAAACCCGTCCTATCAGCCAGGAGATAACGTAAAATGAGATAATCATATTGCTCTAAATTCAAACTCGACTCAATTAAAGCATAGCGGCGAAAGAGATATTTAAAATAATTAACAGGCGCTATAGATCGAGGCAGTTTGATATAGCGAACATGATCTATTTCCCCCTCATGCCATAAGTTTAAAACGACTACATCAAGATTGAGGTTGGCCGAAAATGCTGCCGCCGCTTGCTGCTTAATTTTCAGTTCCACGCCCGTTTGATTAGGCCGTAGTAAATAATAGATATAAGCTATTTTCATTCAACCATTTCCTCAACAGCATCCGGCCAAACGGCAACGGCCGTTACCGTTTGGCGGCGTACAAGCATGTAAAATCCCACTGCGATGAAGAAAACCAGCGAATAAGCTACTGAGGAAGCGGCCGCTGCCCCCACAATACCCCATCTTGGAATCAATATCACATCCAGAATAATCGTTATAACTAAAGCAAGACCGGAGCCAATAGCATTATATTGCGGATATCCCCGGCCGGTAATTTCATTCGTCAGCACCTTGCCCCCACCCAGCAGCACCACCCCCGGCAGCAAAATCAATAAAGGCACATAAGCGCTCATAAATTCATCACCAAAGATGATACGGATAAACGGCCGTCCTAATATCACCAGAAACAACGCCCCCACCAGCGTCACCAGCATGGTAAGGGCAAACACCACCGGCGTAAACTGGTTCATCTTTTTGGCCGAAGTAGACGCCGCCTTGGGCATAATCACAAAGCCCACCGCCGAGGGCAAAAACCACAAGGTCTCCGCCATGCGCGTAGATACGCTGTAGATACCCACAGCCGCTGCCCCCACAAAAAAGTTCACAATCAACAGATCAAGCCGGTAATTAAAAAATTGCAGCAGATTACCCAAATAGCCGCGTAGGCCAAAGTGCAGCATCTGCCGCATTATCGCCAAATCCCAACGCGGCCAGAAAGAAGCGCCTTGTTGACGCAAAAGAAATATCAGTGGCACTATACTGATGATAGCAGCGGCTATCCAGGCCGCCACCGCACCATCCAGTCCCCAATCCTGCCAAAAAATAGCGATGAGCGTCAACACCAACAAAACAACTACCTTAATTAAGCCCACCACATTCGCCGCCACAATCTGGTTACTGCCCTGCAAAATGGCCCGCCAGTAAATATACAACAACTCAAACGGCAAACTGATCAGCATTATAAAAATGATCCACAGGGGGATATTGGGCAGCAGCCGTTCCAACAACCCTGCCGCCGCTAACAAGCCCGTCACGACCACAGACAATACGACGGTACAAAGCATAAAACTGACGGAATGAGCCGTGAGAACGGGCAGCGTCAACCGCTTCGTACCGGCAAAGTAAATATTGGCGACATTGACGCCGCCGCCAAAAAACAGGCCCAACATCGCCGGCAGCACAATGGCAACCTCTAATACCCCTTTACCCTCACTACCCAGCCCGCGCCCCACCAACCCGGTATAGATGACGCCCATCACCAAAACCAATATTTGAGAAGCAAAGGTGATACTCACATTGCGGGCAAAAAGTCCCGGCCGCTTGAGGCTGGTCCACCATTCCTGAAGCATATCCAATCTCATTCTACCGGTTTGGTGCAAACGACGATCAAGCCATCGCCAAAAAAAGGGGTTTTGCGCAGCAGCCACGAAGAAAATATCCAGAAAGGAACCATTTTAAGCTGCCTAAACCAGTAGGAAATGCGCCAGCCGGATGAAGGAGTCGGCGTCTTGTTTTCTGCCGCCGGAGAAGCAGGCGGTGTTTGTAAGCGCTTTCTGGCCTGTTTCCAGGAGAAGCGGTGGGAAGGAAAACTGTACATAAAAAGGTTACGGATAGAAAGCCCATTTTTTTGGACGAGGGTGGAAATGGTATGGTAAGAAAACCAGTAATTATGATCCGGATGCACATGTTCCACCTTGCGCAGCATCCACCACAAGGAGGTGGTGCGGTAAGCATTGGGCACGGTAATGATTAGTTCTGTGGTATGGGACTGCATCACCGCCTGCACCGCCTGCAAAAACTGCCCGGGATTCTGCAAATGTTTCACTACTTCTGTGGCTAAGATGATGTCAAAAGTTTGCCATTGAAGCGGCTCTACTTCATCCAACTGGCAGACATCGCCCACCAACATCTGCTCAAAACCCTGGTTTCGCAAGAACTCGATTCCCGCCGCATTTATATCCAGCCCCCACAAGTCGGCACTGATCGCTGCCAGTTTTTGGTGCATCAACTGACCTTTCTGAAATCGTTCGGCCATCACACCGGTATCCACGCAGCCCAGGTGCAGCACCCGTTTACCACGGCATTTCTCTAATACAAATTCCTGACGGCCGTTCCAACTCTGCACATCAGGTAAGGAAATATAGGGGTTAAATTCGCTTGGTTCTATCATCATTTTCTGTCCGTAATTGAAGCAGCCAATCCACAAACTCCGTATATTGATTGACTGCGTTTGCTTTGTCATACCAGGTTTGCCAGGCGGCGCGGCGCATGGCTTGTTTCTGCTCGGCGGGCAGGGCGAAAAACTGCGCCAATACGGCCGCCAATTCTTGGGGTGACACATCTGGGGATAGCAAACGGCCGTTTCCCCCATCCACCAGTTCATTAGTTGCCCCCACATCCGTAGCACACGCCGGAATACCCTGCCCCATCGCTTCCATAATGGAAACGGGAACACCCTCAACACGGCTCACATTCAAAAACAAATCCACTGGCTGTGTCTGGTAAAAGTGCAAAATTTGCGCGTTTTGCAGATTTCCCGTTATTTCCCAGGTGATGTGGGCAGGCAGCGCCGCCGCCCGCTGTCGCAGTTCCGCTTCCAACTGTCCGCCGCCCAGATGTGTCCAATGAACTGGCATCGGGCAAAGCGCCAGCGCCGCTATCACCAGATCAATTTGCTTCAACGGAACCAGCCGGGAACAGCTCACCAGCCGCATTTGACTGTCAGAAGGCTGCATAAGCGGTTGGGCGGCGCCCTTCACCCCCAGGCGGCGTGTGGCAATTTTCGCCTGCTGCGCCGGATAAAGACGACGCAGGTAGTCACGCCCCTGGTCAGAAATAGGCAAAATCCAATCTAGCGACTGCACCATCTCCGCTTGAAAAGGTTGGTAACGGCCGTTCGCCACATCCACATACAGTTCAAACCGATGCGCCCGCGACACCGCCAGGCCCGGATGTCCCGCTCGTTTTGCCAGCGCTGCCGCTAACGCCGCCGTCGTCAGCCAATAGCTGTATAAAACATCCGCCTGGCGCAAAGAAGCATCGCTTTGCAAAACGGCCGCCAACGCCATACCCTGTGCCGCCGTATAAAACAGCCGCTTCAACGCCCAACTCCGCCGAGGCAGAAGCGGCCGCTCCGCCCGCAGCAGCCGTCCCCACGTTTTCAGATGCCGCAAACTACCCCACATGTTACGCACATTGCTGCCCAAGCCATACTGAAAGCGCTCTGCTAAATCACGGCGCACCACCACGCCCTCTGGCAAATCACGGTGCGTTTTAAAATCGGCCGCCATCGCCCAGGTGGGCACAATTTCCACCTGAAAACGCGCCGCCAAGAAGGGTAATTCGGTTTCCAAAAAGGTCTCCCCTTTGCCAAAGGGGAAACTGCTCGTTAAAAGAGCCAGTCTGGGTTTGGCTTGAACAGCGCTCATGACGGTTCCCTTCCTCCAACCAATGTTTCCTGGTACAACGCCAGGGTCTGCTGGGCAACGGCCGTCCAGGTGTAATTTTCTTCCACCAGCAAACGGCCGTTTCGTCCCATTTGCCGCGCCTCGTCAGGATGATTAAACAAAAACAGGATCGCCTCCCGCAGCGCCGCCACATCTTCCGCCGTCACCAGGATGCCTGTTTGACCCGGCGGCTCCGTCAAGACCAGCTCATCTGTGCCGCCAACGGCCGTTGCCACCACCGGCAGACCCGAACTCATCGCTTCCAATATCACCAGCGGCAGCCCTTCACTCAAAGAAGGCAGCACAAACAGATCCGCCGCCTGCAAATAATCCGCCACCTGCGCATGATCCGCAAAGCCGATAAAGCGAATCTGCTCGACCAACCCCAATTTCTTTGCCAACTGTTCCAATTCAGGGCGCAGCGGACCATCCCCCACCAACGTCACCTGCGTTTGGGGAAACTTAGCCACAATCGACGGCAGCGCCTCAAACAAATAGATCAATCCCTTCACCGGACTCATACGCCCGGCCCAAACCAGGTGATAGCCAAACGCCCCCGACTTCTGCCGCTCTTTAAAAACATCCAGATCGACGCCATTGGCGATGGCGACAATACGTTCCTGCGGCAGACCCAGTTCACGCAGTTTGTCCGCCAGCGGCTTACTGACGGCAATCACCCTATCCACGCGCAGCACCACAAACCGGCGCAGCCAGCGCAGCAGCCGGTTGCCCGAAGAGACGTTCAAATCGCTGCCATGCACCGTCAGCACCACCGGCTTGGGCGCAAACTTTGCCAGCGCCAGCCCAATCAGCCCGGAGAAAACCCAGTGGGCGTGAACTACCTCACAATCGCGACAGGTGCGCAGCGCCTTCCATAAAAAAGCCATCAGGAAAAAAGGGAGTTGCAGCCAGGCCGCCGGATAACGGCGCAAATTATCAGGAATGCCGCCCAGATAGGCGATGCGCTGCCATGTAGACGGCCAGAAATAAGTAAAGCGATATACCGCAATGCCCCCCATTTCCTCAAAAGCAGGAAAGCCCACCTCGCCGGGGGTGACTACGCGCACCTCGTTGCCGGCCGCCGCCAGTTCCGCCGCCAGATCATAGACAAACACGCTGGCATAGTCGCCAGGGAAACGGGG
>CAZXVH010000008.1:86344-92251 GCA_964643965.1 uncultured Ardenticatenaceae bacterium | reverse complement strand
ACGAATGCTTTTAAACAAAATTTCCTCGCTTGGTTATGTTACCGTTCTTTGTAACACGATTTTTTAATTTTGTTTGGGCCGCGATTTTGAAAATCGCACACCCAAATCATGCCCAAATATAACAAGAATTAGGGGGTGGGCAATTGGATGATTTCGCCATCAGCGGTAAGCTGCTCAATACGCAGGGAGGCGGTTTCCAACTGAGCATTGCAGCGGGTAGCCAACTGCTGACCTCTTTCAAACAGGGTCAGGGAAGTTTCCAAAGCTAATTCACCGCTTTCCAACTGAGCCACCAGGCTCTCCAGTTCCGCCAGGGCTTCTTCAAAGGTCAATTCTTCTACTGATTTCTGTTCCATCTTTTCTCCTCTCTATCCTGGAAGTTCAACTTCTCAGAGAAGGTAAACTTCTATACTCGCTGTGGCCGCATTTCAGTCCCGAAGGGCTGCTTTCTGACCACGCCATCTCTGGTAAAAATGTCAGATTATGCTCGTTGCGAGTATAACTACCATTCTGCCAGAGTCGGTTGATGCTGACCTGCCAGATAATCTCGTACGCATTTCTGTGCACTAGAGCTTGTACCGATAGGCAGTTCACCCAAAGAGAAGAAGCGGCATTCTTCAATTTCACGATCTGTTTTCCCGTTGAGGGCAAACTCAGTACACAACATCACTACTTCATGGTCGCTGGTATCGCCACGCAGATTGGAGTAGAGGCCCCAAAAGGTGAGCGGGCCGAGTTGAGCGCCTGTTTCTTCACGCGCCTCTCGGCGGGCAGCCGTGTCAAAGGTCTCCCGCCGTTTCAGGCCGCCGCCGGGCAGGAACCAGCCGCGGCGGTAGGTGTGGCGCACCAGCAGGATTTGTTCGTTTTGAATGAGCATTAACCGGACGCCCCAGGTAAGGGGCTGGCATATTTTCCAATATATCCGGGCCAGAAAAAAGATGACGCGCATCAGCAAACGTGACATCAAGCAGGCACTTTGACGGTGACGGGGAAGGCGCCGTCAGCAACCTGTACCTGAAGCGTGTCGCCGCGGTGGACGTGGCTGATGGTTTTGATTAAACGGCCGTTCTCATCCCGCACAATGGCATATCCCCGCGCCAACGTCGCCTGGGGGCTAACGGCCGTTAAGCCTCTGTGCAAAATATCCAGCCGGCTCTGCGCCCGCTCCAAACGTCTGTGAACGGCCCGTTCCAACCGCCCCGCCAGCATATCGACCCGCTGCCGGTTGTTATCCAGCCGGGCCTGTGGGCTGAGGCTGTCCAGAGTGCGTAGCAGCGACTCGACCTGTCGGCGCTGCTGGCGCAACAGGCTTTGCATCTCACTCGTCAAAGCAGATTGCAAACCATGTACCAGTAAAACAAGCTCTTCAATGTCGGGCACAGCCAGTTCCGCAGCGGCCGACGGGGTGGGCGCTCGTTGGTCGGCCACAAAATCAGCCATGGTAAAATCTATCTCGTGGCCAATGCCGCTGATGATGGGGTGTTGGGCGGCAAAAATAGCCCGCACCACCCGCTCATCGTTAAACGCCCACAAATCTTCAACTGAGCCGCCACCCCGGGCAATGATGATGACGTCGATGTCAGAACGGCCGTCTAACCATTGCAAAGCTCGCACAATTTGCGGCGGCGCCTCTGTTCCCTGCACCAACGTGGGCGCAATCAATACGGAAACCAGCGGGTAGCGCCGATTCAACACATTCAAAATATCCCGCAGCGCCGCCGCATCCGCCGAGGTGACAATGCCAATTTTCCGGGGAACGGCCGGGATGGGAATTTTATGAACGGGATCGAACAAGCCTTCATCGGCCAACCGCTGTTTTAACTGCTCAAACGCCAGGGCCAGATTGCCCCGTCCGGCCGGCTGCATCCGCTCCACATAAAGCTGGTAATTGCCGCCCGCTTCATAAACAGAGACGCGCCCTTCCGCCACCACCGCATCCCCCTCGCCTGGGGCAAAAGGCAGCCGCTCCGCCGCCGAGCGCCACATGACGCATTTAAGCTGCGCCTCGGCGTCTTTCAGAGTGAAATACAAATGGCCGGATCGCGCCCGCGTGAAGTTGGACAGTTCGCCGCTTACTTCCACATCTTGCAAGCGATAATCGACCTCAAACATTTCCCGAATGTAGGCGGTCAAACTGGCAACGGTCCAGGTTTCAGATTGGTTTAGCTGCCTTCCTGCAAAAAAGCCCACGAGGCCTCCTGATTCAAAGCGCTGTCAAGGTTACTCGAAGGATAACTCTATCCGGGCCAAACCTGACAGCCCTGTAAGTAGAACATCCGCTCTGATTGTAGAGAGCTTTGGTCAATGTGGCAAACGGGAATGGTTTAGCCAATTCTATCAATAATATCTGCTACCAGGTCGTACCGGCCGAAGGCGGGCATGAGATAGACGCCTTGCACAAAGGGCTGCATCTCTGCCAGGATTTCTTGGGCAATACGCACCCCTTCTTGCTGGGGATCTGGGGCCAGGCGCATCCGCTCTCGCTGCGCTTCAGGTATGAGTATGCCGGGCACTTCATGGTGCAAAAATTCCGCATTGCGACTGTTGTACAAAGGCTTGATGCCCGCCAGTAGAGGCAGGATCGGCTCCTGGTACGTTTCCTGGTATTGGCTGATAAATTTTTGGGCGGCGACTGGATCAAATATGGGCTGCGTCAAAGCAAAGTCAGCGCCGTTTTGCATCTTTTTACGCAGTAAGCGCATTTCTCGCTCAAGATCATGGGGCGTCAGATTAACGGCGCAGCCGGCGGTGAAGTTGGTGGCCTGGTCTAACGGCTGACCGGCTTTGTCTAGCCCCTGGTTAAAATGAGCGCTGATCAGCTGCAAAAGGCCGGTGGGCACAATGTCATAGGCGTCCATGGCCTCGGGGAAATCGCCGATGCGGGTGGGGTCGCCCATGACCACAAACAGGTTACGGATACCCATGGCATACGCCGCCAGCAAATCCCCCTGGATACGCAAGATGTTGCGCCCCCGTGTGGGGAAATGCAAGACAGTTTCCAGGCCCACTTTTTGCTGCACCAATTGGGCAGCAGCCCAGGCGCTCATATGCATTCGGGCCAGGGGACTGTCGGCGATGTTGAGCATGGTAGCGCCCGCTTCTTTAAGCATTTGGGCGCCGACCAGCAGCCGTTGGGCGGCTACGCCGCGCGGCGGACTCATTTCCACGGTGATGACGAATTTATTTTGCGCCAAAGCTTGGGCTAACTGGGTGGGTTCGTCTAAAACGGCCGTTCGCTTCTCTGCTCGCTCTACGATTTGAATGGGGGGTAACGGCCGTTTAGGAGCGTGGGGATCATCCAGGGCCATGCGCATGGCGTGGATGTGGGCCGCCGTAGTGCCACAGCAGCCGCCGATCAACCGCGCTCCGGCATCCACAAAGGAAGGAGCATATTCGCCAAAATAGGCGGGCGGTGCGGGATACATCACCCGTCCCCCGTCTAACTGCTCCGGCCAGCCAGCGTTGGGCGCGGCCGAGAGCAGCAGATCAGGGATAGCCTGGTGGATCATGGCGATCAGGCGCAGCACTTGCGCCGGGCCGGTGCTGCAATTGACGCCCACCACGTCGATATCCAGTTCCGCCAGTTTACGGGCCGCTTCATCGGGCGACAAACCCAGCAGGGTGCGATCATCCCGGTTATATGTGAGCTGACAGACAATAGGAATATCTGGGGAAAGGGCGCGGGCGGCGGAAACGGCCGTTTTCATCTCCTTCACATCCGTCATCGTTTCCAGGATCAGCAAATCCACCCCGGGGCCGTCAGGATTGAGCAGCGCCTCAATCTGTTCTGCAAACGCAGCCTCCGCCTGCGCCTCAGACACCCGGCCCAATGGCGCCAACCGCACCCCCAAAGGCCCCACCGACCCGGCCAGCAGCACCGGCTTAAACGAACCGGCGATCACTCGTCGGGCCACATCGACACTGGCCCGATTCAGGGCAACGGTCTCGTTTTGCAACCCATGCTCCGCCAGCTTAAACCGGTTTGCGCCAAAGCTATTGGTCTCGATAATATCGGCGCCGGCTTCAATATATTCGCGGTGAATTTCCGCCACCAGCGCCGGATTCCTGACGTTCATGGCGTCAAAGCTGGCGTCAATGGCCGTCCCTTTGGCGTGTAGCAGGGTGCCCATAGCCCCGTCTAAAAGTAGCGGTTTTTTTTGTAATTTTTCTCTGAACGTCGCCCTATTCATAAAACACCTTAGAATTTTATTTGTGAACGCTTATTTACTCATTGTAAAAGAGTTCTTGCACCAATGCTGCCGTCATCTCGTTATTTAATACCAATACCTGCGCTCCCGTCTCTGTCAGGTAACTGGAGACATACGCATAATCCAGCACTTCATTGCGAATATTGTCCCGTGGCATATCCCCCACCACCTGCGCCAACGCCACCATTTGCTCCAGGCTCAGGTCTGTTTTGACACCGCTCTCTAACTGGCGGTAGAGCGTTGGCGCTTTTGCCAGCAGGCTGGGGATGCCCAATGAACGCGCTTTATCCCGCGCCGCCAGAATCACCTGCTGTTGCCGGGCAGCCCGGCCGAAATCGCTGTCAGCATGGCGGGTGCGGGCGTATTTCAAGGCCGTTTCCCCATCCAAATGCTGGTTGCCGGCGGCGATGAAGAAGGGATCAAAGCCATAATTCATATCCGGGTAAGTGGGATCATTGATCGCCTGAGGCACATAGACATCAACGCCGCCTAAGGTATTGATGCCGTTGATAACGGCGCTGAAATCAACCAGAACATAATGATCAATAGGCACGCCTAAATTATAAGAAACGGTTTGCATCGCCAGGGAAGCGCCCCCTTCCGGGTTGCCGCCAGAAGCGCCATAGACAAAGGCGGTGTTAATGCGATCTCGTCCTTGCCCGGGAATGACGACGTACAAATCGCGGGGGATCGACAAGATCGAAACAGCTTCTGTTTCGGGGTCTACAGAAACGAGCATTATGGAATCAGTGCGTGAGATAAAGGCTTCTCCCGGGCGGCGGTCGATGCCCATCAACAAAATATTGACGCGCTCATCCCCAACCCAGGGTTCGCTGGTGGGGAAAAGTGTGGGAGTGGGCATGCCCAGAGGCACGGCCGGGGCCAGCGCCGGGCCGCTCTGTTCCATTTGCAGGCTGACATCGGCGACGGCTTCAGCGGCTTGCTCAATGGGGTTTAACGGCCGTTGTGCGATCACCTGAAATGTGAGAAAAGCGAAGATCATCACAGCAATGCTGGAGAAAACAAAGGCGACCGATAAGGCAATGGACAGCCAACCTGGTATCAATGAATTAGAACGTTTCAAAATTTCACCTTTTGGCATGGTTCAAGTTAGTTTTATTTTTTTACAATGATGACAACGAATTTTAGAAAATAACGAATTCGTTCCCTTCTAAAATTCGTTGTCATCACAAAAAAGAGATCATTCCACAAAATATGTCAAGCTAATTTCATGGATATTTAAACCATACCCACCTTTTTATCTCTCGGAGAGTATTGAAGTTTTAACAAACTTCAATACTCTGAGTGGAATGCGAACAGATCGTACAAACTGTATAACCAGAACATTATACCTGTAAATCAGGGCACGGCAGTTTGAAACCTCGCTGATTCCCCTACTAATCATCAATCGCTTAACTGGCGGTGGGCGGTGAGCGGCGAGTGGCGGGTGGGCGAGTGGCGGCAGCGAAGCGTTTCATGATTTAAAAAGAAAAACATCATAAAAACCTTTGACAAGGGGTGCAAACCACGATAGATTATCGGTAGGAAGTTTAAAAATATTTGCCCAGAAGAGAAGTCCACTTCCAATCTCTAATTTCTAATTTTTAATCTCTAATTTCTAATTTTTAATCTCTAATTGCTAACTTGGAAAAACCCCATGCCTCTCGATAGATTTGGCCGTGACATCAATTACCTGCGC
>CAZXVH010000008.1:52376-86244 GCA_964643965.1 uncultured Ardenticatenaceae bacterium | reverse complement strand
TTGGAAAAACCCCATGCCTCTCGATAGATTTGGCCGTGACATCAATTACCTGCGCATCTCTCTGACGGATAAATGCAATCTGCGCTGCGTTTACTGTATGCCAGAATCAATGACCTTTCGTCCGCGCGAAGAACTGCTGCAAGACGACGAGATCATGCGCCTGGTACGCATTTTTGCCGAACTGGGCTTCCATAAATTCCGGCTCACCGGTGGCGAGCCGACTATCCGCGCCAATGTGGTTGAGATTGTACGCGGTATTGCCCAGACGCCCGGCGTCAGAACAGTAGCCATGACGACCAACGGTCTCCTCCTCAACAAACTGGCACGGCCGTTAGCCGAAGCCGGTCTATCCCGCGTCAATGTCAGTATCGACACGCTCAACCCGGAAAAATTCCATAAGCTCACGCGCTGGGGGCAGGTGGAAGATGTATGGGCTGGCTTAGACGCCGCCGCCGCCGCCGGTCTGGGCATAAAGCTCAATGCCGTCGTGGTTCGTGGTTATAACGACCAGGAAGATGTGGTGGATCTGGCCCGGTTGACACTCTCCCATCCCTGGCAGATTCGCTTTATCGAGATGATGCCCTTTGGCGAGGTGGCGGATTTTCAACAAGCGGGCACTGTCAGTGAAGCAGAACTGCGAGCCACGATTGCCGCCGGTTTGGACGAACTGACGATGCTGGATAACGGCCGTTTAGATGGAGAAGCTCGCCTCTATAAATTACCCAACTCGGCCGGCACGATTGGCTTCATCAGCTCCGTCACCCAACCCTTTTGCGCCAGTTGCAGCCGCGCCCGCCTCACGGCAGACGGCCGTTTACGCCTCTGCCTCCTGCGCGAAAAAGAAGTTAACCTGATGGACCCCCTGCGCCGCGGCGCCAGCGACGACGACCTCAAAGCCATCCTGCGTGAAGGCATCTACTGGAAACCGTGGGGCCACAAACTAGAGGAAAACATCATTCCCCTAAACCGGGTCATGTCAGAATTGGGGGGGTAAAAATATCCCCGTTTTTTCCAAATACCAACCCTGTGTTATAATGCTCGGCTGGCTTTGCCCGAAGAATTTAAAGATACAAAATCAGAGGACTGAGGACGCGGCTAAAAAGCACGTTCTCAGTCCTTATTGTTGGAACCATGAAGCTCACTGTCATCATTTGCTGCTACAACGAACACGCCACCATCGGCGATGTCATCCAAAAAACTCAGGCAGTCTCTCTCGCGCCCCCTTGGACACGGGAAATCATTGTCGTCGATAACGACTCCACCGACGGAACCCGCGAGATTTTACAGGAAATCGATGATCCCGAGATTCGCGTCATCTTCCATGAGCAAAACAAGGGCAAAGGTATGTCTATCCGCACCGGCATCAACCACATGAGCGGCGACTACATGATCATCCAGGACGCCGACTTTGAATACGATCCGGCCGAACACATCCGATTTTGCGCCAAAGCCGAAGAAACCAACGCCGCCGCCATTTTTGGCTCCCGCGTCATGGGCGGCGATGTGAAATACGAATACGCTCATGCTTACCTGGGGGTGCGCCTGCTAACGGCCGTTACCAATCTCTTCTTTGGCGGCCATCTTACCGACGTCGCCACCGCCACTAAAATGGTGCGGCGGGATGTAGTGCAATCCCTCAACCTCACCACCACCGACTTTAACCTCGACTTTGAACTGCCAAACAAAATCCTCTTATCCGGTCACGACATTTTAGAAATTCCCATCAGCTACAATCCGCGCACCTATGCCGAAGGTAAAAAAATCAAAACGTCAGACGGCATCAAAGCGCTGCTCATCATGCTGCGTGACCGTCTGGGGCTGACGCCTGTCTTAAAGAAAAATATAAAGAAAATAGACAACGACATCAAAACGAATGAGGTTCAACAACAATGAAAATTGTCATTACCGGTTCCATCGCCTTTGATTATTTAATGCACTTTCCCGGCAAATTTAGCGACGCCCTCGTGGCGGATCAACTCAACAAGATCAGCCTGAGCTTCCTGGTAGACAGTATGCAAAAGCATCCGGGCGGTACCGCGCCCAACATTGCCTACACAATGGCTTTGTTGGGAAGCAAACCGCTGGTTATGGCCACGGCCGGGCAAGATTTCAAGGAGTACCGGGCAGCGCTGGAAGCGAGCGGCGTAGACACGTCCGCCATCGTCGCCATTGAAGATGACTTTACCGCTTCCTTCTTTGTCAGCACCGACGACGAGCAGAACCAGATCGCCACGTTTTACACGGGGGCGATGGCTTATGCCAAAGAACTGACCTTCGCCCGCTATGCGCCAAATGCTGAACTGAGCATTATTTCCCCCAATGACCCGGCGGCGATGCTGGCTTATGCTGAAGAATGCCGTCAGTTGGGCATCCCCTTCATCTATGATCCCAGCCAACAAACGGCCCGCGTGGGCGGTGACGAGTTGGCCGCCAGCATGGAAGGCTGCACTCTGCTCACGCTCAATGAGTATGAGTATGGCCTGCTCAAAGAGAAGACGGGCTATAATGACGCCACTATCCGGGATCACATCAACGGTCTGTTGGTGACCAAAGGGAAAGCGGGCGCTCTGCTGTGGGCGGATGGCACGGAGTACCATATTCCGGCAGCGCCGCCGACCACCATCAAAGAACCGACCGGCGTGGGCGACGCCTTCCGCGCCGGGTTGATGCGGGGCATGGAGTTGAACCTGCCCTGGCCCATCATCGGCCGTATGGGCGCTTTAGCGGCTACCTATGTGCTGGAACATGTGGGCACACAAAATCATTATTTCACACCCGCGTCCTTTGTCGCTCGCTACCGTGAGCATTTTGATGATGAAGGGGCGCTGGATATTTTGGTATAAACGTGGCAAAGTGGCGAGTGGTGGGTGGCAAGTTAATTTGCAACCCTACACTCAGCAACCTGCAACCTGCAACTTATTTTTAGGAGAATGATCACCAATGGAATTCGATATTAAAAATCCCGATCTGGCCCCAGGCGGCCGTCATCGCATGGAATGGGCTGAAAATGAAATGGCCGTCCTGCGTGGTATTCGTGAACAATTTGGCAAGGAACGGCCGTTTGCCGGCATCCGTGTAGGGGCAACCATGCATGTGACGACAGAGACGGCTAATCTGATGCTGACGCTGCAAAGCGGTGGCGCGGACATCGTCTTGTCGGCCAGCAACCCGCTCAGCACCCAGGACGACGTGGCCGCGGCCCTGGTCAGCTACTACGAGATTCCGGTGTACGCCATCAAAGGCGAAAGCACCGCCCAGTATCACCAACACATCAACGCCGTGTTAGACCACAAACCCCACATCATCATGGATGATGGCGCAGACCTGGTGAGTACACTGCACAAATCGCGCCGTGACTCTCTGGGAACCGTGATTGGCGGCACCGAAGAAACGACGACCGGCATCGTGCGTCTGCGGGCTATGGCCAAAGACAACGCCCTGGAATTCCCCATGATGGCCGTCAACGACGCCATGACCAAGCATCTCTTCGACAATCGGTATGGCACCGGCCAATCGACGATGGACGGCATCATTCGCGCCACCAATATCCTCATCGCCGGCCGCAACATGGTCGTCGGTGGATATGGTTGGTGCAGCCGGGGCATCGCCATGCGGGCCAAAGGCTTGGGGGCCAACGTCATCGTCACCGAAGTGGATCCGCTGAAAGCGCTGGAAGCAGTCATGGATGGCTTCCGGGTCATGCCTATGATGGAAGCGGCGCCCATTGGCGACATCTTTGTCAGCGCCACCGGCGATATCAACGTCTTCGACAAGCACCACATGGAAGTGATGAAAGACGGCGCCATGCTGGCAAATTCCGGCCACTTTGACCTGGAAATCAACAAACCGGCGCTGCGAGAACTGGCCGTGGATGAACCGAAACGAGTACGGCCGTTTGTGGAACAGTTCACCTTGAAAGACGGCCGGAAACTCAACCTGTTGGGTGAAGGTCGCCTCATCAACCTGGCTGCCGCCGAAGGGCATCCGGCGGCCGTGATGGATATGAGCTTCGCCGGGCAGGCCATGGCCGCCAAATATCTATTGGACAACAAAGGCAAGCTGGAAAACAAAGTGTATACCGTGCCGGCCGAAGTGGACCAGGAGATCGCCCGCATTAAATTAGCTTCGATGGGCATCGGCATCGACACCCTCACCGAAGAGCAGATCAAATATCTGAATTCCTGGGAAGAAGGCACCTGATTGATTTACGATTGAGGATTTACGATTGAAGATTGGCTGCCTCGTCTACCTTTCTTCAATCTTTACTCCTCAGTTTTTACTTTATGGCAAAACCCCTCGACCATTACCAGAAGCACCGCACCGGGACGGTGAAGGCCGCCCGGTTGTTCTCCAATATCGTCAGCCCACCGGTGATGTTTGCGCTGCTGGGGCTGGCGTTTTCTTTATATGAACGGCCGTCCTGGAATGGCTTGTTCTGGGCGGCTGTTTACGGTTTTTTTGTCTCGCTGCTGCCCATTTTGATTGTGCTGTACCTGCTCAAGACAGGGCGCATTACCGAACTGCATATGAGCAACACCGGCGAACGGCATATTCCTTATTTATCGGCGGTGCTGTCGGCGGGTATGGCGTTTGTCCTCATCACCCTTTTTGATGGTCCGGAACTGCTGCGCTGCCTGACCATTTTCAATATGATCGAGTTGGCAGCGCTGGGCGTCATCAACGCCTTCTGGCTCATTAGCCTCCATTCCACAGGGGTGATGGCGACGTTTTTGCTGGTGGGATTGGTCTTTGGCTGGGCTTATAGCCTCATCGTGCTGCCCTTCGTCATCCTGGTGTGTTGGGTGCGTCTTTACCTGCGCCGTCACACCATCATGCAGGTGGTTGCCGGGCTGGGCTTGGGTGTTTTGACGGTTTATATTATGACCTTGATAGGGTGTTTTGTATAAAGATTAAAGATCAAGGAGTGATACCACGTCCTCTTTAATCTTTAATCATCAATCTTTATTCCTTCACTTATGTTTGAACAAGATCGCGTCATTGTCCGCTTGCAACAGCGCGTTGCCACCGATGCTGATATTGAGATATGTTTTTTGGCGGGTTCATATGGGCGGCGCACCGAGGACGCCTATTCAGATTTGGACGTGGCGCTGCTGTTTCCCAATGAGTTGCGCCGTGATTTTGCCTGGGCTAATCGACGTGAATTTGTGAAATCCGTGACGCCCTACGTGCCGTGCAAGTCGTTTGATGCGGCGCATGTACGGCCGTTTTTCCACATCGCCCTCTACAGCAACGGCAGCAAGGTGGATTATCGCTATGAGGTGAAGGGGCAGCTGCGGCCCAATCCCTGGGACCGCGACATCCGCATCCTGAAAGACAATGAGGGCTGGGCGGAGCAGTATCAAGCGCAGTGCGCCCAAACCTATTTGCAGCGCCCGCACATGACGGCCAAAGAGCTAGAGACGATTGATGAGCGCTTTTGGGTGATGTTTTGGGATGTGTACCGGCAGGTGGTGCGCGGCGATCATGACAAACCGTTTGCGGTTTACATCGAACTGCTGCACGTCACGCTTCCGCCGCTGCTGCACGTTTTGCCGCCGGAAGACGCGGCGCATCAGGCGCTGCTCAAGGCCAGCTATTCAGCCGACACGAAGAAGACGGCCGAGCATTTACGGCAGTTGTTGCAAGCGTATGTGGGGGGAAGAACGGCCGTTGTCCGTCGTCTTAATCTCGCCTTCATGCCAGACAGCAGTTTTGAAACGCAGATCCAACGGGTGTTGGAGCGGACGAAGTAGTTTATGATCTGTATGCTATGATGGATGCAAATTTTTAAAGCAAAGGGATAAGCATATGACAACAATCACACTTGAGGTTCCAGAATATCTAGCCCCTGCCATCGCCCAAATTGGGGATCAACTGCCACTTGTATTGGAAATGGGCATGAGTCGTCTGGCGCCCCTCTCAACCAAAGCCTACGTAGAAACGTTGGATTTATTAACGCAACATCCAACATCAGAAGTCATCGCAGAATTCCGTTTCTCAGAAGAAGTCGAAAGCCGTATCCATGATTTGCTAGACAAAAATGGACGCGGCCAAATCAGCCAGGCAGAAGAAGTTGAATTAGATAGACTGTGCCGCATTGAAGAACAACTACAACTTGTCAAAGCCAGAGCCATCCTCGACCTCAAAAACAGAAAATCGTCGTGACCTTCACAGATTCTCAACGCCAGCGCATCAGTGAACGGGGAAACGGCCGTTGTGAATATTGCCACCTTCACCAGACCACAGCATCAAAAATCACGAGGTCGATCACATTATTCCCAAGAAACACAATGGGAAAGATTTAGACGACAACATGGCCTGGGCTTGTTTTCATTACATTGTTGTTGATTCAAATTACATCAATCTGTCATACTAGGAATGTATGTACGCTGACTGTTAACAAATATTACCATAGTTACCAAGCCACTGCCGCGTTGTTGTGTTGTGGGGTATGGGATGGATAACGGCCGTTATCCCCCCATCACCCTCATCCCCTCACTCTCAGTCAACAACCGCTCCAATGCCGCCTGCTCCGTGGCCGCCAACATCTGCGGCAGCAGCGCCTGCGTAAACGCAAACGGCGCCAGATACCGCTTCAAATGCTTGCGAAACAACGTCAACCCCTCTTCTTCGCCGTAGTAGTCAACCATCTCCCCCAGGTGCAGCCGCATCGCCGCCACGACTTCGCCATACGCTACATCCGCCTTGTCAATCCGCGCAAAAATCCAGGGATTGCCAATAGCGGCGCGGCCAATCATGACGGCATCGCAGCCTGTATGTTCCTTCATGCGCTGGATGTCGGCCGGGGTTTGCACATCTCCATTGCCAATCACAGGCACACTCACCGCCCCCCGTAGTTCGGCGATGGCGTCCCAATCCGCCTGGCCGCCGTATTTTTGCAACTTGGTACGGGCGTGCATGGCGATCAGCGCCGCCCCGTTATCTTCTAAAATATGGGCGATCTCCCGGTAATTTTTCTGACTCTCCTCCCAGCCCAGGCGAATTTTGCCGGTGATGGGCACGGCCAGATGGCTCGTCAGCAGGCGGAAAGTTTCCGCCACCAACTCGGGCTGCGGCATCATGCCCACCCCCGCGCCACGCCCGCTCACCTGGCGCGTGGCGCAGCCCATATTCACGTCGATGATGTCCGGCTCAAACTGCATCATGCGCTGCGCCCCGGCCAAAAGCTGTCGGGCGTCATTGCCAAATATCTGGAAAACCATGGGCGTTTCACCCGGTTTTTTATCGAGACGGCGACGGTAACGGCCGTTGATCCGCCGTCCCAGGAAAGCCTCCACCGGCACAAACTCAGTGTAATGCATGGCCGAGCCATAAGCGCGGCACAGCGCCCGATACGGCACATCAGAGTAACCCGCCATCGGCGAAAGAATCACATCGCCATAGACGGGCACATTCCCCACAAAAAAAGTTGGTTCAAGCATGGGGGGATTTTAACATAGGTGAACCAAGTCCACGAAAGGGAGGCGGCAATTGCAGGCCGCAGTTCTCACTGCTCGCTTAGCCTGTCCACTGTCCACTGATTCTTTTTGTCAATGCGCGGCCAACGCCTTATACTTTCCCTGTCATTGTAAAGAGAATAGGAGATATATCGTTATGACAAGTATTGGAATTGCCGACGCCTCTTCAGCCACGATCCAGACAAAAACAAACGCCAGACTCCTCTGGTTAGATGGACTGCGCGGCTTGATTATGGTTATTATGGCCATCGACCATGCCAGCTACTTTGTCGCCAAAAGTCATTGGGGCGAATTTTGGGGTCTACCTTTGCCCGATTATGGGACGGCGGCGGCCTTCCTCACCCGCTTTGTGACTCACATTTGCGCTCCCGGCTTCTTCTTCCTCATGGGCATCAGCATGATGCTCTTCGCCCATAACCGCTACCACCTGGGCTGGTCAACTGGACAGGTCGCCCGCCATTTTGCCATACGTGGCGCTCTGCTGATTTTATTCCAAAACATCCTGGAAAATCCTACCTGGCTCATTGGCGACCTCATCAATCCCGTGACCATTGGCGATCCGCCGGGGGGTGGCAGTTCCGTTTTCATCCATCTGGGTGTCCTGTTCTCGCTGGGCGCCTCTCTGATCATTTGGGGGCTGCTGCTGCGGGCCAACCTGATAGGGACCCTGCTTATCAGCTTTGTAGCCATTATGATCCCCCAAATCTTTGTGCCCACATTGAGCAGCACTACCACCTTATACTCACCGCTGCTGCTCATCACCACCCTGCCCGCACATACCAACGCCCTCCAAGTTTATTACCCCATCCTGCCCTGGCTGGGAATGACCGGCATCGGCGTGGCCTTCGGCAAACTACTTTGGCGCGATGCCGAACGCGCCTACAAAACGGCCCTGCTCACGGGCATCAGCGCCCTCATTCTTTTCGTGGCGCTCCGGCTGATGGGCGGCTTCGGCAATATCCATCCACCTCAAAATGATACCTGGATATCATTCCTGAGTGTAACCAAATATCCCCCCAGCCTGACCTACATCCTGCTGATGATGGGGGTTCTCTTGCTGCTGGTTTATCTATTCTCGCGGTCAGATGGTTGGCTAAAACGGTGGGGGAAGCCGCTGCTGGTCTTCGGCCAGGTTCCCCTCTTTTTTTATATCGTCCATCTGTATCTTTATTTGATTATTGGCCTGGCATTCCCGTCGGGAACGGGCACAGCGATGATTTACGTAACCTGGCTGATTGGCATAGTGATACTTTACCCCTTATGCCTCTGGTATGGCCGCTTTAAACAAAACAAAGCGCCGGATTCTATCTGGCGCTTTTTCTGAGGTTAGAGATCAGAAATTAGATACTCGCCCAATCGCTAATTTCTAATTTTTCGCGAGTTATCTGCTTCACGCGCCTAAAACCGTGTTGTTTGTTTTGTTCAGTAAACGGCCGTTTACCGAGACAACACCAATCTCACAGCCCGTACAATCAATTCATGCTCCGCCTGGTGCATCCGCGCCTCAAAATCCGCCAGCGTATCCGTCGCTAAAATCGGCACGGCAGCTGTGGCGATCACCGGTCCGGCGTCCACCTCTGGAACAACCTCATGCACCATGCAGCCGCTGCCCGTTATGTCACCTTGCTGATAAGCGACAAACGCTCGCTCAATGGCGTGTGTGCCGGCAAATTGGCCGGGCAGCGCCGGATGTAAATTGATAACCTGCCCCGGAAACTGGCGCAAAAAAGCCGGACTCAAGATATGCATCCAACCGGCCAATACAATCAAATCCGGCGTTTCTTGCCTCACCCGCGCCGCTAAATCTGCATCATACTTTTCTCGGGATTGATCCGCTTCTTTGTAAGGCTTGATGGGGAAATAAAGCGTGGGGATGCCCACCTGCTGCGCCCGCACCAGGCCAAACGCCTGTTTGCGGTTAGAAACCACCAGGCAAATTTCAGCGTCTAACTGGCCGGCGTCAATGCCGTCTATCAACGCTTGTAAATTGGCGCCAAACCCGGAAATGAAGACCACAAGTTGGGGGTTCATGCAAATACCTTAAGAAACTAGAAATTAGAGAGTAGCGGTTCGACCATCTCTAAATTCTAATTTCTAATCTCTATTCTTCCTGTCTACGTCATAAAATACCCGGAGCGCGACCGGCCGTGACTGAGAACGGCCGTTAAATCATCCCCGCAGCGCACCGAATAAACCGCCAAACCATACCCTTGCAGCAGCGAAGCCAGCCCCGCACTGGAACGGCGTCCGCCAAACGAGGAAGGATCCACCAGCACCGTCACCACGCGCAAGCCGCGCCGCCCCAACTGCCGCGCCGCCGTCGCCCATGTTTCCTGGTTAACCGGCGTCACCACAATCACCGTCGTGCCCCGTGGAAAAAGATAGGATTCGGCGTGCAGCATATCTTCCAGCGGCGCCTGTCCCTGCGCCCGCAGCACTGATAATGTCTCCAGGATGCGCGTGATCTGCCGCTCCCCCCGGTCTGGCTGCACCACCTCGTTTGACTGCCCATAAGCCAGCATACCCACCGCCCGATCATGGCGCAAGAAATATTGCGCCAGCGAAGCCGCCACCGACACCGTATACTCCTCCGTCGTTTCCGGCAGCGTAAACTGCTCCATCGCCATCCAGTCCGGTAGACCTGCTGTTTTGGCGGCCGCTTCCAGGCTAGAGACATGCGGCGTAATGTGGCCATACACCGCCATATCCGGCACAATCCAAATATCCGCCAGCGGATCCAGCTCAAAATCTTTCACGATCAAGCGATCTCGGCGAGCGGTGCTGCGCCAATGAATACGGCTAAAACTATCGCCCGGGGCATAATCCCGCACTCCTGAGGCATTGGTGGTCACGTAATGGGTGCGCCGGCGCAGGGCATCACCGCCCGGCAGCATACCCACAGGCAGGGAAAATTGTTGAATCTCAAATGTCAGGGGATAAATCACCACGTGAGAGGTGGACATCAGCGCTTTGGTCATGGTGAAGAGACCAAAGGGATCGCTGGAGCGCAGGGTAATCGGCCCCAGTTGATAACGGCCGCGCTGCCGGCAAATGGTGGTGGTACGCCAGGTAAACGTACGCTTGGCGCCAAGGTTATTGACCACATAACTGGTGCGATGGCCGGGTACGTTAGAGTTGTCACGCACTTCCAGCCACAGCTTGGGCAAAAAGCTGGTATTACGCACGGTAAAACGCTCTTCCAGCGGTTTGCCCACCTGAGTACGCCGCACCCGCGTGGCGCGGGAGAGATGGACGCTGTTAATGTTCACCCAGGCCCACAGGAAAGAGACGATAAGCAGCAAACCCAACAGGTAGGCCAGATTAAACCAGAGGTCGCGCCCGGTGACCAATCCGGCGAATAGCGCCAGCAAAGCCAGCCCGAAAACGGCCGTTCGCCGTTGTTTGAGTTGGTTTACCATGAATTAAGCCATGACACGAGCGCCGGGAACGGCCGTTCTATCCATAATCTCCTGCACAATCCCTTCCGGCTCAATATCCTTGATGCGCGCCGCCGGCCCCACAATAATGCGGTGACTCAGCGCCGCCACCGCCAACGCTTTCACATCATCCGGCAGCACATAATCCCGGCCAAACAAAGCCGCCCGCGCTTGAGACAACCGGTAAATTGCCAACGCCCCGCGTGAACTAGAGCCTAAATATACCTCTGGATGCTCCCGCGTCTGGCGCACCAACTCCACGATGTACTCCTTCACCTTCTCATCCAGGTAAATCTCCCTCACCGCCTGCTGCGCTGCCAGTAACTCTTCTACCGACGCCACCTGGGTCAACGCCTCGATAGGATGCTGGAGCCGCTGCTGGTCTAACACCTCAATTTCCTCTTCTTTTGTGGCATAACCGAGGCGAATACGAATCATAAAGCGGTCTAACTGCGCTTCTGGCAGCGGGAATGTGCCTTCATATTCAATGGGGTTTTGTGTGGCCAGCACCATAAAAGGCGCTTCCAAGGGATAGGTTGTGCCATCCACCGTCACCTGCCGCTCCTCCATCGCCTCCAGCAGCGCCGACTGCGTTTTGGGCGTGGCCCGGTTGATCTCATCCACCAACACAATTTGGGCATGAATCGGGCCGGGGCGAAACTCAAATTCGCGCGTCTTCTGGTTGAAAACAGAGACCCCCGTCACATCACTGGGCAGCATGTCGGGCGTGAACTGGATGCGCTGAAAGGCGCAGCCCACCGAGCGCGCCAACGACTTGGCCAGCACCGTCTTACCCACGCCGGGCACATCTTCAATCAAAATGTGACCCTGGCATAACAATCCCAACACCGTCAACTGCACCGGCGCCCGCTTCCCCACAATCACCTTTTCCACATTCTCCACTATACGATTGGCAATTGCCTGCACATCAGCCATGTTTTCGCTCCTTCGTAAATCGGATTGTTAATCCGATACTGGTCGGATTGTTAATCCAACCTACGGTTTTCATTGATCGTGGTGCGCTGTCGTCCATAGTAACTCCTGGTATAAAGTGGTTTTGTAAATCGATGTGCGATTTGCAAAATCCCGTTACGCTTTTTATTCGGCAAGACATCGCGCCTGAAATTCGTTCTGCATTTTACTACAAAGTAACTGGTATACAGCAAAACGAGGAGATTGCATAGCAACCTCTCACCGTTTCGCCTGTGGGCTACCACGGCGCCACGAGCGGCGACAGTATATCAAGGTTTCTTGCATTTCGGTACTATTTCGGTGACATTTCAGGGTCGCTCCGCCGCGCCCGTTTCTGCTCCTGCCGTCAATTAGAGAATGGGGCTGTTTCAAATGAGTTAGTTGAGCAGGCAGACCCCTCACGCCGTCACCCGTTCGCATGTGGGCGCACGTACGCAGCTCTTCAACTGAATGAAACACAGCTTAGACAATTCAGACAAAAGAAAAACAGTTTGTATGGTGACTATTGACGAAGCACAGCGGTAATGATATAGTTGATATATCAACTATACGGGAGTTTTATTGAATGATGCTCCAACCTCTTACCATGAGCAACCCGCTTTTTGCTCAAAATAGCAAGTTTATTGAGCCTGTACAAATGCCGAAAGGTATTTATACGGGCTTTTTGTTATCTCATATTTGTGACTCACCTACCCCCGCAGGTCGGTGAAAGGAGAAGTGTGTTGTGATGAGAAAAGAAATGAAAGGTCTCTGGCGGCTCCTGGTAAGCGTCCTGGCATTCGCCACCTTCCTCAGTTTAGCCTTATGGCTCATGACGGGGCTGACCGTGCAAGCCTCGCCCAATGAACTCTCAAGAGAAGTCTGGCACGAACTCCCACAAGATCGCTTACCAACGGCCGTTTCCGCTGCAAGCTTTTGCGTGACCGGCGATTTTAACGGCTGGGATAATGGCGGCCAACCGATGTACGACGACGGCACGCACGGCGACATCGCTGCCGGAGACGGCGTCTATTCATTTGCTTACACTTACGCCAGCGCCGGTCTCCAGGAATGGAAAGTAGTGGAATGCGGTACCTGGACAGGGTTTCCCGGCAGCGGCAACGCCTGGTTACACACCAGCGCCCCCAACCAGGAAGTGACCTTCCTCTTTGACAGCAACGACCACAGCGCCGACGCCGGCGTCGTCATGCTGCCCGCCCAAAATATCCTCCACGCCTGGGACGACATGCCCACCTCGTTTACGGCCGTGGGCGATTTTAATGGTTGGGACTTTAACGACGCCACCACGTTGATGACGCATGAAGGCAACGGCATCTACCGTCTGGAATTAGACATCCCCACCGCGGGCAGTTATATCGGCAAAGTGACAGAAACGGGAACCTGGAACGCTATTGGCAGCAACGGCCGTTCCACCAACGCCGCTAATCTCTCTTTCACCACCACCACCAACAACGAAGTGGTGCTCTTCCTGCTGGACACCAACAGTAGCCGCGTCACCATCACGCAGCATGGCAGCAGCAGCGGCAGCCACTGCCTGGCCGGTGACTTCAACAGCTGGGACAATGCCGGATTGCCCATGGTCGATGATGGCACGAACGGCGACTTGCTGGGCGGCGATGGCATTTTCTCCTTGGACCTGGAAATTAGCGCGGCGGCGCGCAACACCTGGAAAGTGTTTACCTGTGGCAGTTGGAACAGCACCATGCCCGAAAACGCCTGGGCTATCACCACCACTCCCAGCCAGACCGTTAAATTCACCTACGACACCAATGATCGCAGCGGCGACGCTGGCTGGCCTTACTATCCCCAGCAAAACATCCCCAACGCCTGGGACGATATGCCCGCCACTTTTACGGCCGTGGGCGATTGGCAAGGCTTTGATCCCGCTGATCCCAACACCGTCATGAGCAATTTGGGTGGCAATCAATATGTCTACACGCAAACCTTTGCGGCGGCCGGTGCTTACGAAGGCAAAGCCACCAACGATGGCTGGAACAATCAGATGAGCGCCGACGGCCGTTCTGTCAACGGCGGCAATATCCCCTTTGAGGTGATAACGGACAATGATGTGGTCACGTTTTGGATCGATGGCAATAACGGCCGTATGGCAATCCTCACCCCGCCCGCCCTGCTGCCCCCCATTGATCTGAACCTCGTCAAACCGGCCGTGCAGCATCCCGTGCAGGACGAAATCTTCTACTTTGCCCTCACCGACCGCTTCCAGGACGGCGACCCGGGCAATAACACCGGCGGCATCTCCGGTGGCCCCACGGATCACGGCTACGATCCCACCGACATCAGCTACTATCACGGCGGCGATCTGGCCGGTTTAGTCCACACCGACACCCTCGACTACATCGAAGGGCTGGGCATTTCCGCCATCTGGATCACCCCCGTCTTTGAAAACAACCCCACCCAGCCAGACAGCGGCGCCACCAACGGCATCGGCGCCGCCTATCACGGCTATTGGATTCTGGACTATGAAACGGCCGATCCCCACCTGGGCACAGACCAGGAACTGATCGACTTCATCGACGCCGCCCACGCTCGCGGCCTCAAAGTTTATTTCGACTTTGTCGCCAACCACACCGGCGACCTGATCAGCTATGTAGAAGGCACTTCGGCCTATCGCTACAAAGCCGACTACCCCTACCGCGACGCCAGCGGCAACGAATTTGACGACCGCGACTACATCTTTGGCATATTCCCACCCCTGGATATGGGCGTCAGTTTCCCCTACACCCCGGAAGTGGCCCCGGCCGACGCCGCACGTAAAAACCCGGCCTGGCTCAACGACCCCATCTACTACCACAATCGCGGCGACTCCACCTTTGCCGGTGAAAGCTCCACCTACGGCGACTTCTTTGGCCTGGACGATGTCTTCACCGAACAGCCCTTCGTGGTGGACGGTTTCACCGACATTCTCACCGGCACTATCGCCGCCTACGACATTGACGGCTACCGCATGGACACCGTGAAACACGTCAATATCGAGTTTTGGCAGCAGGTAATCCCGGAAGTAATGGACTACGCCGTCAACAATGGCAAGCCGGATTTCTTCATTTTCGGCGAAGTGTTTGACGGCAATGTGGAAGTATTGAGCCGCTTCACCACCGAAGGCAGTATGCCCAGTGTATTGGACTTTGGTCTGCACGGCGCGGCCATCAATTTCGCCGTCAACAGCGACCAGACAAACAACCTGCGCAACTTCTTCGCCAGCGACGACTACTTCACCGACGCCGACAGCAACGCCTATCAATTAGGCACATTCATCAGCAATCACGACGGCGGTGTGGAGCGGTTTGGCGGCCGTTTACGTAACTTGAGCGGCACAACCGAAAATGAACTGGTTGAGCGCATGAACCTGGCTTACGCCCTGCTCTACTTTGGGCGCGGCTTCCCGGTAGTCTATTACGGCGACGAGCAGGGTTTTGTGGGCGTGGGCAACGACAAACAGGCCCGCGAAGACATGTTCCCCAGCCTGGTGGCCGACTTCAACGACAATAATCTGATCGGCACAAGCGCTACCACCGCCGACGACAATTTCGACAACACCCATCCTCTCTATCAGGCACTGAGCAGTTTTGCCGATGTCTATAACGCCAATTTGGCGCTGCGGCGCGGAGCGCAAATCCACCGCTACAGCAGCGGCGCGGCCGGCATCTACGCCTTCTCCCGTATTGAACGGGACGAAAAAGTAGAATACATCGTGGCCCTGAACAACGCGGAAAGCGAACAGACAGCCAGCTTTGAGGTGTTTGCGCCTAACATGGATTTCACTTCCCTTTATTCTGGCCCGGCGCCTGTCACCTCAGACGCCAGCCGCATGGTTACAGTAACCGTACCGGCGCTGGAGTTCGTCATCTATCAAGCGGATGCGGCGCTGCCTGTTCTCCGGCAAACGGCCGTTGCCCCTGACCTCACCTTCAACGCCCCTGCTCCTGGTTCTGAAGTAGTGGGGCGAGTAGAAGTGGGCGTTGACCTGAGCGAACCGATCTTTGCCGAGGTCAACTTTGCCGTCAGCATCGACGGCGGCGCTTACACTTACCTGGGCACAGACAACAACGCCCCTTACCGCCTCTTCTATGATGTCAGCCAACTGCCTACCGGAACGGAACTCACCTTCCAGGCCATCGTCAACGACTTGAACGGCGATTACAAAAACAACATCGTCAGCGCCGTGGTGGGAGAGCAAGGTACACCCGGTGAAGAAAGCTACGCCATCATCCATTACCACCGCCCGGCCGGTGACTATGGCGACTTCGATTCTAATGATTTCAACGACTTCTGGGGTCTGCACCTGTGGGGCGACGCCATCGCTGACAGCGAGCAAACCACCTGGGGCGAACCGAAGAAATTTGCCGGCATTGATGATTTTGGCGCCTTTGTGGCCATTGAACTGAAAGACCCCAACGAATTGGTGGAGTTCATCATCCACCAGGGCGATGACAAAGACACGCCCAATGACCGCAGTTTTGATCCCTCCGTGACGCCGGAAATCTGGCTCATTCAGGGTGATGAAACCAACTACGCCTCTCGCGCCGAAGCGACAGGGGACACCCTGGTGCATTACAACCGTCCCGATGACATCTACACCGATTGGGGGCTGCACCTGTGGCAAGATGGCGATCCGCCGCTCACCACCTGGCCGGACCGAGAAATGCCCGGTCGCTATGATGATTTTGGGGCGGTGTACAGCATCACCACCGATGTTTACCCCACCCTGGAACTGACGCGCGGCCTCAACTTCATCATTCACAACGGCGCCGGTTCGCAAGAAGCGCAGCGCACCTACACGCCCACCCTCAACTACGAAGTGTGGGTCAATGCTGACGTGGATGGCTGGTTTGATTCAGAACCGGCCGCCACGGACACGGCCGTTTTCCATTATGCCCGCTGCTTAAACGATTTCGGCGACTACACCAGCAGTGACTACAACGACTTCTGGGGGATGCACCTCTGGGGCGATGTAGACACCCCCGGCGTCACCTGGCAGACGCCCTTCAAAGCCACCGGGCAGGATGACTTTGGCGTCATCTTTGAAGTGCCGTTGGCTGAGAACCCGTCGGCCGTTAACTACATCTTCCACCGCGGCGACGAAAAAGATACGCCTGCCGATCAATCGCTGAACCTCAACAGCACCGGCCACGAAATTTGGGTGGTCAATGGAGACATCGTGGATGGTAACGGTATTCGCCGCCAGATCACCTCAGAACCAATTGCTTACGCCATCAGAGACCAGGTTTGCGCCGGCAGCGTTATAGGCAACATTGAACAGCAGCAGGCTCACTGGCTCAGCGCCAATACCATCGGCTGGGAGCCGCTGGTAGCGGCCGACGCCGTGTATCTCCACGCCGCGCCTACGGGCGGGCTGGTTTTGGACAACAGCGGCATCAGCGGCGGCAGCGTTTACACCCTGACGCAAAATGGCGTCATCACCGGCAGCATTGCCGCCAAGTTCCCCCATCTGTCCGGGATTCCGGCCTGGGAACTGGATGCGGGCGACGCCGCCTTAGCGCCTGACCTGCTCAAAGGGCAGATTGCCGTCTCCGCCTTTGCCGCCGATACGCTGGTAGACGCCACCGGTCTGCAAATCCCTGGCGTATTAGACGACTTGTACGCGGCCGACGCCTACAGCGAAACGTTGGGCGTGGTATGGATCGGCGACGCCCCCACTCTAAACTTGTGGGCGCCTACCGCTAAATCAGTAACCCTGCATCTTTTTGATGACGCCGACCCGTCAACCACCAGCGTCACTGAAACCATGACCCTGGACGCCGACAGCGGCATCTGGAGTATTACCGGCGATTCAAGCTGGAAAAACCAATACTATCTGTACGAAGTGGAAGTGTATGTCCACAGCACCGGCATGGTGGAACACAATCTGGTGACAGACCCCTACTCGTTCAGCCTGGCGATGAACAGCACCCGCAGCCAGATCGTAGACCTGGAAGACCCGGCGCTGGCCCCATCTGGTTGGGATACGCTGGTAAAACCGCCAGTGGTGAACCCGGAAGACATCACCATCTATGAAATCCACATGCGCGACTTTAGTGTGAATGATCCGCTGGTGCCGGCCGAAGCGCAGGGCACGTTCAAGGCATTCACCTATCCGAACAGCAACGGGATGCAGCATTTGCAAGCTTTGGCCGACGCCGGTCTCTCGCATTTGCACCTGCTGCCTGTGTTTGACATCGCCACCATCAACGAAGACAAGAGTACCTGGCAGGAGCCAGATTTCACCGGCGCGGATATGAGTCCGGCCAGTGAAGATCAGCAAGCCGCGGTAACGGCCGTTGAGAACACAGACGCCTTTAATTGGGGTTATGATCCCTTCCACTACACCGTGCCCGAAGGCAGCTACAGCACCGTGCCTACCGGCACTGTGCGCATCGTCGAATTCCGGGAAATGGTGCAGGCTATCAACCAGACCGACCTGCGCGTGGTCATGGATGTGGTTTACAACCATACCAACGCCTCCGGCCAAAACGCCAACTCTGTCTTGGACAAAGTGGTACCCGGTTATTATCACCGGCTGAACGGCAACGGTCAGGTGGAAACAAGCACCTGCTGCGAAAACACCGCCACCGAGCATGAGATGATGGAAAAACTGATGGTCGATTCGCTGGTCACCTGGGCCAAAGCATACAAAGTGGACGCCTTCCGCTTCGACCTGATGGGCCACCACATGAAAGACAATATGCTGGCGGTGCGGGCCGCTTTAGACGCCCTCACCCTTGAGGATGACGGCGTAGACGGCGCTGCCATCTACCTGTACGGCGAAGGCTGGGACTTTGGCGAAGTGGCAAATAATGCTCGCGGCGTCAACGCCACCCAGTTCAATATGGCCGGTACGGGCATCGGCACTTTCAGTGACCGCCTGCGCGACGCCGTACGCGGTCCCAGTCCCTTTGCCAGCGGCGCGGATTTGATGACGCAAGGGTTCGCCAACGGCCTGTACTACGACCCGAACAACCACCCGCAGCCAGATGCACTCAACCGGCTGCTGCTGCTCTCTGACCAGATACGGGTGGGGCTGGCGGGCAATCTGGCGGATTATGAGTTCATCGACCGCCACGGCAATCTGGTGACAGGCGCAGAGGTGGATTACAACGGCCAACCGGCCGGTTACACCGCCGATCCGCAGGAACACATCGTCTACATCTCCAAGCATGACAACCAGACCTTGTATGACATCAATGCCTTCACCATTCCCACGGCCACCACCACCATGACAGACCGGGTGCGGGTGCAGCAGATGGGCTTGAGCATTGTCTCCTTGAGCCAGGGTGTGCCTTTCTATCACGCGGGCAGCGATCTACTGCGCTCCAAGTCGATGGATCGGGACAGCTATAACTCGGGTGACTGGTTCAACAAACTGGACTTTACCTACGCCGACAACAATTGGGGCGTGGGGCTGCCGGTAGCAGGCAAGAATCAGGAAAACTGGGACATCATGCGGCCGTTCTTGAGCGACCCCGCTTTGATGCCGGCGCAAGCTGACATCATGCACTCGGCTGACATGTACCAGGAATGGTTGGCGATTCGGGCCAGTTCACCGCTGTTCCGGCTGGAAACGGCCGTTGAGGTGCAGGCCCGCCTCTCCTATGAAAATGTGGGGCCGGGCCAGATTCCGGGCCTGATCGTCATGAACCTGTCGGACATGGCAGATGGCGTGGCCGACATCGACCCGAACTACGAGTGGATTGTGGTCTTGTTCAACGCCAACGACGAACCCCAAACCATCTCCAGCACCAACTGGATTGACCAGGAATTGGTTTTGCATCCGGTGCAGGCTGCCTCAGTAGATGATGTGGTTAAACAAACCACCTTTGATGCGGAGGCGGGCGAATTCACCATTCCGGGTCGGACAACGGCCGTTTTTGTGGTGGCGCAAGTGGTGGAGACCGAGTATGGCGTAGAACTGGCGCCCGCAGCAGCGGCCCAAGCAGGCACACCAGGCGAGACGGTGACATATACCTTGACCCTGACAAACAGTGGCAATGTCACCGATACCTTTAACCTGAGCCTGGCGGGCAATACCTGGTCGGTGGTGATGGCGCCCACGTCTGTAACGCTGGCGGCCGGTATGTCGGCGGCAGTGGTGGTCACGGTGGACATCCCGGCCGGCGCCCTTGATGGGGCCAGCGATATGGTGACAGTGACGGCTGCTTCTACAGGCGACCCGCAAACGATGGCAGAAAGCAGTTTGACAACGACGGCTGACAAACCGATGTTCTATTTTTACATGCCAGTCGTCTTCAAAAATTAATAGGGGACGGGAGTGGATTGAGCGTGTTAAAGCCGGGTTTTAACACGCTCAGCCCTCGTCCATTATTCAAGTAAAAAGTAAACAAAAAACGGCCGTTTCCCATCATGAGGAAACGGCTGTTTTTTCGCTTGAGGTGCCCAGTTGTGGTAAAATTAAGGGGTTAAAAATCATGATGCAAAATAAAGAAAATCTCGCTCCCCCACCAGGCATCTGGCCTACTATCGCTGCCGGATTTGACCTTGTTACTCACCATCTTTGGCTGCTCATTTTGCCGGTCTGTCTCGACGCCTTTTTATGGTTGGGGCCGCGCCTCAGCTTCCGGCCGATCATTGAGCAAATGATGGCCTTGCTGCCCACTGATCCCGCCTTGCAAGAGATTACCGCTCAAATCCTGGCCTTTGCCCCGCGCACCAATCTGTTCACCTCCTTGTCTGTGCCGTTGGTGGGCATTCCGGCGCTAATGGTGGGCATGACGCCGGAAAGCACACCCCTGCCTGCTCCGATTACGGAACTTACCGATCCGCTGGTATGGTTTGGCCTGTTTTTGCTGTTTAGCTTCATCGGCATTTGGCTGACGGCATTATATTACGTCTTTATCGCCCAGGCGGTTCGCCTGGAAAGTAAACAACAGCCCCTTACGGTCGGCCAGTTGGCAGGCCGCTTTGGGCAAACAGGGTTAAAGCTGATGGGCCTGGGGGTCTTGTTCATCATCCTGGGTTTCATCCTTTATATTCCCTTGCTATTTATGAGCGTGGCGGCAGCGCTGTTCAGCCAGTTTTTGGCGACTATGATTTTATTTGCCGGGCCGGTGCTGCTGCTCTGGTTTTTTATTTTCGTTTACTTTACCCCCCAGGCTTTGGCGCTTCATGGGCTGTCCCTGCCCAAGGCGATGTTTTACAGCACCTATCTGGTGCGCGCCTTTTTCGGGCAGGTTTTGCTGCTGCTGCTGGCCGTTTTAATGACACGCAATGTGTTGGGATCATTGTTGACCCTGGCGGATGATGGCTCCTGGTTAACGGCCGTTACCCTGGTGGGCCATGCGTTTATCATGACAGCACTCACAGCGGCTACCTTCATCTACTTCCAAGATCGCTATCTGGCGCTCTTGCAAAAACAATAAATGAATCAAGGATTCGTCAATGACTAAGAATTCACAAGAAAAAAAATATGATTCGGGCAATATTCAGGTACTTAAAGGGCTAGAAGCGGTACGCCGTCGGCCCGGCATGTATGTGGGCGGCACCGACGTTAAGGCGCTCCACCACCTGGTCTATGAAATCGTCGATAACTCCATCGATGAAGCGCTGGCCGGCCGCTGCGACCGCATTGAAGTGACCATCCATCCCGATAACAGCGTCAGCGTCAGCGACAATGGCGTCGGCATTCCGGTAGCTCCCCATCCCATCGAAAAAGTATCGGCGCTGGAACTGGTGATGACCACGCTTCACGCCGGCGGTAAGTTCGATGAGTCAGCTTACAAAGTGTCGGGTGGACTGCATGGCGTGGGCGCAGCGGCCGTGAATGCCCTATCTGACTGGATGGTGGTCAAGGTTCGCCGTGAAGGGTATGAATTTGTGCAGCGTTACAAACGGGGCGTCCCAGAAGGGCCTGTGGCCAAAGAGCGCAAGTTGAAACGAGGGGAAGCCAGCGGCACTACCACCACCTTCCGCTTTGATGAAACCATCTTTAAAGATGACGAGACGTATAAGTTTGACACGCTGGCAAATCGTTTCCGCGAAATGGCCTTTGTCACCAGCAAAGTGTTCTTGAAACTGCGTGACGAGCGGCCAGAATTCCCGCGTGAAATGAGCTTCTATTTTGACGGCGGCGTCAACTCTTTTGTGCGTTACCTGAACCGCAACCGCAAGGTGCTGCATTCACCTATTTATGGCAAAAAAGAGATCGACAATATCGAGGTGGAAGTAGCTTTGCAATATACCGATGGCATCGCCACTTCCGAATATGCTTTTGCCAATACCATCCATACCGCAGATGGAGGGACGCATTTGACCGGGGTGAGAACGGCCGTTACCCGCGTCATCAATCTCTACGCCCGCAAAAACAACTTCCTCAAAGAGAAAGATAATAACTTCTCCAGCGACGACACCCGCGAAGGCTTGACCGTCGTCGTCAGCATCAAGCACCCCGACCCGCAGTTTGAGAGCCAGACCAAAGTGAAGCTCATGAACGCGGAAGTCGCCGGCATCGTCTCCTCTGTCTTGTCAGACGCCATGTCGGCCTACCTGGAAGAAAATCCGCGAGAAGCGCGGAAAATCATCGAGCGCTGCCTCACCAGTTCCCGGGCGCGAGACGCTGCCCGTAAAGCGCGTGACCTGGTTATGCGCAAAAGCGCCCTGGAAAGCCTCACCCTGCCCGGTAAACTGGCCGACTGTTCCGAACGCGACCCGGCCAAATGCGAACTATATATCGTTGAGGGTGACTCCGCCGGTGGCACGGCCAAACAGGGTCGCGACCGTCATTTCCAGGCCATTCTGCCCTTGCGCGGTAAAATTCTTAACACAGAACGGGCGCGTCTGGACAAAATTCTGGCAAACAACGAAGTCAAATCGCTTATTTCCGCCATGGGTACCGGCATTGGCGAAACGATGGATCTGAGCAATTTGCGGTATGGGCGCGTGATCATCATGACGGATGCTGATGTGGACGGCAGCCACATTCGCACCCTGCTGCTCACCTTCTATTTCCGCTACATGCCGCAGTTGATTGAAGGGGGCCATCTTTACATCGCCCAGCCGCCGCTGTACGCCGTCAAAGAAGGCAAGAAGTTGCACTACACCTACACCGAAGCCCAGCAAGAAAAGCTGCTCAAAGAGCTTGGTGATAAAAAAGTGGGTATTCAGCGCTACAAGGGTTTGGGCGAGATGAATGCCCAACAGTTGTGGGAAACGACGATGGACCCGGCCGAGCGCACCCTGCTCCAGGTGACGATTGATGATGCGGTAGTGGCGGATAGAACGTTTGACATGCTCATGGGCGCGGAAGTGGCGCCCCGCAAACGCTTCATCATGACCCATTCCGGGGAAGTACGCAATTTAGACGTGTAACCGTCAGTTGTCAGCGTCAAACAAATTTTTGGGGATGTTGAACCGGACAAAAGCCTTAAATAACCGTGCCATCCGGGATGACGCCGCCTTTAGGCACAATCACAATACCATCTCGCGCCACCCAATTGTCCGTTTCCATGTCCGGCCGGTTGGGGATGCTGCGGATGTGGACATTATTGCCAATACGCGCGTTTTTATCCAGAATAGCGCGGTGGATAACAGAGCCAGCGCCAATGCCGATGTCTGGCCGGCCTAAGGCGGCATTTTCTTCAAGCTCCGCCTCCGTTTCATAATAATCCGCGCCCATGATCACCACAGATTGCACCACCGCCTCCGGGCCAATGATGCTGCGCAAACCCACCACGGTGTTACTGAGAGAGGCGTCTCGTACCCGGCAGCCATCTGTGAGTAGCACATTATGTAAATGCGCTCCATGTATTTCAGAACCGGGCAAGAAACGAGCATGGGTATAAATAGGTCGTTCGGCGTCGTACAAATCAAAGGGGGCGTCCAGGTGAGTCATTTCCAGATTTACTTCATAAAAGCGCTTAATGGTACCAATATCTTCCCAATAGCCATCAAAGACATAGCCCATGACTCGTTTGTCATCAATCACACTGGGAATTATTTCGCCGCCAAAATCATCGCCTTCCTTGCTTAATAGTTCAAATAAAACGTCCGTTTCAAATACATAAATACCCATCGAGGCCATATAAGGTTTATCGGAATCGGTGCGGCTGACTAAGGAATCCAAAAGTTCGTCTGTTTTGGGTTTTTCCGTAAACTGCACGATCTGGCCATCATCCGCCAATTTCAAAATGCCCAATGCGGATGCGCCGGCTCGACCCACAGGCTGTACGGCAATGGTCACATCTGCCTGGCTGTCTACATGAAATTGCACAAACTCGCTGTAATCCATACGATAAAGATGATCACCGGCCAAAATCAAGGTGTATTTTGAATCGGCCTGTTTAATTTCTATCAACTGCTTGCGCACCGCATCGGCCGTGCCTTGATACCAGTCGGCGCTGCGCGGCGTTTGTTCCGCCGCCAAAATCTGCACCCAGCCAGGGGTAAACACATCCCGCACATAGGTGCTGTAGATATGGCGATGCAAGGAGACGGAATTAAATTGGGTAAGGATGGCGATTTTTTCAATACCGGCGTGAATACAATTGCTCATAGGAATGTCGATGAGTCTGTATTTACCAGCCAAGGGCACAGCCGGTTTAGAGCGTTCAGAGGTGAGTGGGTATAGGCGAGTACCGCGCCCACCACCTAAAATAATTGCTAAAACATCACTCATGCGCATAATTTTCCCCTCTTTTAATGAATAATTGTTGCCGGTAAATGACAGTGTGGTATGAAAAAACATCAACTATCTGATTATTTTATGTCGTGAACAGGCTTAATTAAAGCAAATTTCCTCAATTTTCGCCACTAGAATTTAGACTCAGTAGTTTAATATCTTAAAAAGAGTTGATCTGCAGATAAAAATGCTTTTTCGATCTACTGCGACTAGTTAGAGATGCTCGGAAAAAGATCGTTCATTTAAATAGAACCTGACAACTCTTTCTCAAAAACAAGTTTGCACGTTTGTCCGGGCATGTTATCATCTCCGCCGTCTTGGAGAGCGAAAAATATGAGTAGAATTATCAACGTTAATGATCCCACGAAAATTCGTAACCGCAATCGCCGTAGCATTGCTGAAATTTTGCGTCATCTCAGCCAAAAGGTTGAAATAGATGGGGAAGCCAGAGACATGGCAGCCACGCTTGTTTATTTACTACGTGAAATCTATGAAGGCGTCGAACAATCTGCCCACGCCTGGGAAAAGCGGGATTATTGGATGAAGGCAGAACGATTTTTGCGAGATTGGCAATGGACGAAGGAAACGGCCGTTAATATTGAAGATGTCATTCGCAATGATGCCTGGGATTTACTGCCCGAGCTGCTGGCGGAGCTGTTCCTCCAATTTGCGGATATAAAAATCAAAACGATGACGCGCCAATCAGATTTATGGCGCGGCAACTACCACCGTCTGATGGCAGAAGAACCCAGTGATTTCCTGTGGTAAATGGCCGCTAATTTTACTGTGCAGTCTCATGCTGGTATGGACAACAGGCTGTCGCACCGTACCGGAAACGGTTGTGCTCTCCTCCCCACCAACGAGGATGGTAACGGCCGTTTTCCCCCTTATCCTCTCACCCACCCCGTCAGCCCCGCCACCGACAGCCCACCTCACCCCGGCTGCCGCCTCCACCGCCGCACTGCCCACGTCATCCTCAACCCCCTCGCCTACCGCATCACCTCCACCCTCATCCACCCCGTCACCAACCCCTTGTGCCCAAACAGGCGGCGTCTCCCACGGCTTCTTTGCCAGCGCCATCGCTGGCGAATCATCCTATCGCATCTACCTGCCCCCTTGTTATGGCCAGGACGGCCACATCTACCCCGTGCTTTATATGTTGGCCGGCAACACCTACACCGATGCTATCTGGGATCAATTCGGACTGGATGAAGCGGCCGAAACCGGCATCCAAAACGGAACCTTGCCGCCAATCGTCATCGTCATGCCTTACAGCGGCGAACGGGCGCGTTATACCTCTGGCGGCCCCAATTCTTACGAAACTGTCATCCTGGAAGACCTGACACGCCACATCGAAAGCAACTACTGCGTCAGCGCCGAGCCACAATACCGCGCCCTGGGCGGCCTTTCCCGCGGGGGCTACTGGGCGCTGGAAATCGCCTTTCGCCATCCAGAGGCATTTCTCAGCGTGGGTGGACACAGCGCGGCGCTGCTAGATGAGTTTGCCAAACCAGACGTAAACCCCCAATACACCGCTCTCTCTCAAAACCTGGGCGATTTGCGCATTTATCTTGACATTGGCGCCCAAGATTGGGTACGCGCCAACACCTTGCAACTCCACGCCGACATGGAAGCGGCCGGCATCCCCCATACCTGGGTGTTAAATCAGGGCGCACATGAAGAACCATACTGGGAAAACCACATCCCTGAATACCTGCTCTGGTACACAGAACCGTGGTCCTCTAATCGGGCTGATTATCCACTTTGCTCTTTGGAAAAGGTTGAAGATTAGGTGAGATTCAAGCTGACTGAGGAAATTTGGTTTCTGGTTGAGCCTTAAACTGGTACAAAAATTGGCGCAGTCATAACTTTGTTGATTCACTGTAAAGCTGTGCCATTTTTGCTCCTGGTCTACAACGGCCGTTTCTACCCCAACCTTTCCCCAGCATTTGCCGCCTATGCTTCCATCTCTACCGCCAACGCGACCGCTTCGCCGCCACCCAAACAAAGCGCCGCCACGCCCCGGCGCACTCCCCGGTTTTGCAAAGCATAAAGCAGCGTCACCAGCACCCGTGCGCCGCTGGCGCCAATTGGATGCCCCAGCGCCACCGCCCCGCCATTCACATTTGTTTTATCCCAGGAGAAGGGCAGGCCGCGCTGCCTTAACTCCGCTTCGTTTGCCAAACATTGGGCGGCAAACGCCTCATTCAATTCAAACAAATCCACCTCTTCCATCTGCCAGCCAATACGTTCCAACAGCTTGGGCACGGCGCGGGCCGGGGCGGCAAACAACCATTTTGGCTCAACGGCCGCCAGGGTATAACCCACAATGCGAGCCATGGGCGTCAAACCTTGCCGTTCTGCCTCTGCCCGGCTGCTGACGACCAGCGCCGCTGCGCCATCATTAAGCCCAGGGGCATTACCCGCCGTCACTGCGCCATCTTTGGTGAAGGCGGGGGGCAGTTTGGCTAATGTCTCCAGGTTAGTTCCCAATTCGTATCCGCCATCGCTAAATGTGGCGCGAATCGGTTCATCGACGACGATGCGTACTGTCCCTTTACGGCTTTTTATTTCCACGGGAACTATTTCGGCGGCGAAACGGCCGTTTACTGTGGCCTGCGCTGCTCGTTCATGGCTGCGCAAAGCAAAGGCATCCATCTGCGCCCGTGTGATCTCAAACTGACGGGCGATAAACTCGGCGGCGTTGCCCATGGGCCAATCCTGGAAGGCGCACCACAGGCCATCATGCAAAATGGCGTCTTGGAGCGTGGCGTCGCCGTAGCGCAGCCCCTCCCGGGCTTTGGGCAGTAAATAAGGAGCGTTGCTCATGCTCTCCATGCCGCCGGCCACAAACACCTCAGCCTCGCCGGCTTTGATACCATTCGCCGCCACCATGACTGCTTTTAAGCCGGAACCGCACACTTTATTAACGGCCGTTGCCCCCACGGTATCCGGCAGACCCCCACGCAGCGCCGCCTGCCGCGCCGGCGCCTGGCCGCCGCCGGCCTGCACCACATTGCCCATAATCACTTCATAGACGCTGCCGGGATCAATACCTGACCGGGTAACGGCCGTTTTCACCGCCAACGCTCCCAAATCAGCAGCGCTCAAACTGGACAGTCCGCCCATAAAACGGCCGGTCGGGGTGCGAGCAGCCCCCACAATGACGACATCGGTTGCTTCTTTTTCCTGGCGCATATTCATCTCCTTTTTGGAAACTAGCAGGTAATTGGGATAGGGATCAAGAGAGTAGAAAGCGGTATTTCTTTTTCAGGGCAGGACAGGCGAGAACGGCCGTTACAGGAATTATTCCGCTAAGATCGCGTCAATTTGCGTTAATTCATCGGACGTAAAATCTAAATTATCCAGAGCAGCCACCGCTTCTTCAATATGGCGCACTTTGCTGGCCCCAATTAAAGCAGAGGTCATTTGCGGGTGGCGCAAAATCCAGGCGACCGCCAGTTGAGCCATGCTCTGGCCGCGAACCTGCGCCAATTGAGTGAGCTGCCGCACTTTATCGAGGCGAGATCGGCTTACCCGGTCGCCCCAATGCAGTTCATTCTCATATTTAGCGCCCCGTGAATCTTCAGGCATACCTTGCAAATATTTATCGGTGAGGATGCCCTGCGCCAGCGGCGAAAAGCCGATACAACCGATGCCTTCAGCCGCCAATACGTCCAACAACCCTTCTTCTATCCACCGGTCAAACATGTTGTAACGGGGTTGATGGATCAGACAGGGGGTACCGAGATCGCGCAAAATAGCGGCCGCCTGCCGGGTTTGTTCCGGGCTGTAGCTGGAGATACCCACGTAGAGCGCCCGGCCGCTGCGCACAATATAGTCCAAAGCGCCCATGGTTTCTTCCAGCGGGGTGTCTGAGTCGGGGCGGTGGCTGTAGAAGATGTCTACGTACTCCAGGCCCATGCGTTTGAGGCTCTGGTCCAGGCTGGCGATGAGGTATTTGCGCGACCCCCACTCGCCGTAAGGTCCAGGCCACATGTAGTAACCGGCTTTGCTGGAGATAATGAGTTCATCCCGGTAGGGAGCCAGGTCTTGGGCCAGAATGCGGCCGAAGTTTTCTTCGGCGGAGCCGGGTGGCGGGCCGTAATTGTTAGCCAGATCAAAGTGGGTGACGCCCAGATCAAAGGCGCGATGGATGAGGGAACGGCCGTTTTCAAACAGATCCACGCCGCCAAAATTGTACCAAAGGCCCAGGGTGATGGCGGGCAGCCTCAAACCACTGCGGCCACTGCGCCGATACTGCATCGCCTCATACCGTGTTTCAGCCGGTAAATAAGTCATATGTCCCTCTCCGTCTCGATTACATTGTAACAAAAATAATCCGAATTCTCGACAAAGCCTGAGCTTGTCGAAGCCTGAGCTTGTCGAAGGTTGGCTCAGCCCCGTGGCATAAATTGTTCAAAATTTATGTTCCCAGGCATTAATTATGAGTCCTCCGAAAAAAGCCCTTTTTTACCGCGGAGGACGCAGAGAGGTACTCTGGTTTTTTTAATTCTCCGCGCTCTCTGCGCTCTCTGCGGTTAGTTTTTCGGTGCAGTCAATTATGATTGTTTGGGGATGATGCGTACTTTGCGCCGGTTGCCTTCCCCAACGGATTCGGTGTACACGTATTTGTCGTCACGCAGCGTCAGGTGGATGATGCGCCGTTCGTGGGGCGGCATTGGTTCCAGGGTCATGGCGCGTTTGCGTTTGGCGACTTTGTGGGCCATGCGTTCTGCCAGGCGGGCCAATGCCTGCTCACGCCGCTGGCGGTAACCTTCCACGTCAACGACGAAGCCGGCGCGAGTCCGCAATTGATGGCCCACCATCAAGCGGGAAATATATTGCAAGGCGTTTAACGTCTCGCCGCGAGGCCCAATCAGAGTGCTTAGATCGTCCCCGTTCACCTCAATAATGTTTAAGCGCTTACCGGTAACATCATCCGGATCGGTGAGGGAGGTGGTGACGGTGGCGTCAACGCCCATTTTTTCTAAAAGCGTAGAAATAACGACCACGGCGGTCGCTTGTTCTGCTTCCAGTTCTCCCTCTTCATCAAAATCTACGGCGGGAGGTGGGGCAGAAACGGCCGTTTTCACGGGAGGTGGTTCAGCCGTCACTTTCGCCGCTGGCGCAGCTGGCTCAACTGGTTTGGCGGCCGGCGCCGGTTTTTCTACTGGCTTTTCTACCGGCTTCTCTACCCGTTTTTCAACTGGTTTTTCTGCCTCTAGCGTTGTCAGCCGTACCATCGCATCGCGGGCGCCGATGCCCAGTAACCCTTTGCTGCCTTGATCTAACACTTCAATCTCAACCGCATCTCGACCTACACCTAAACGAGCCAGTCCCGATTTTATAGCAGCTTCTACATCTGATCCTCGTGCTTCTATCACTTTTTTAGTCATCGTTACACACTTATCCCCATAACAAATATCGGCAGGAACCGCTTTAAATGATTCCTGCCCGCTAATTATTATACTTATCGTTTTGCGGAGCGCCGTTTCCGTTTAGATGTGGGCGGTTTCGCCTTGTACGGCTTCTTCTCAGGCTTCTTTGCCTCAAATTCATCCACCGATTGATCAATCACTGTGGTTTCGGCCGTCTTTTTTATGGCAGACGCTTCCGGTTGGGGCACTACCTTGCGCGTATACCAGCTTTGCAAAATACCAATCAAATTGGAGAAAATAAAATAAATGGATAAGCCAGCCTGAAACTGCAAGGAGAAAAAACCAAACATCAAGGGCATGGTATATTGCATCGACTGCGTCATAGCGGCCGTTGGGTCATCCTGTTTACCCTTGCCATTGTCCTTCTTTTTTGCCGGGGTCATGAACTTCTGCTGGATGAACATGGTGGCAAACACCAATATCGGCAGAACGAGATAAGGATCAGGCTGACCCAAATTCCAAATCCAGAAAGTATTATCAATAGGCAAAATCGAGCTAAGGTTGATACCAGAGTAGACGCGCTGTGTCAATTCATAGAGGGCCAAAGGCGTGGTGCCCAACATAATACGAAACACCGTAAACATACCAAAGAGAATAGGCATCTGAATCAAAAGCGGCAGACAACCCGTCAATGATTCCGCCGGGTTATACCCAATCTTATTAAACTCTTCCTGCATTTTTTGGGGGTTGTCTTTATATTTCTTTTGGATAGCCTGAATTTGAGGCTGCATCTCCTGCGTTCTCAACATAGAGCGCTGCTGGCGTAAATTGAGCGGCAGCGTAAGCAGGCGGATGAGTATGGTAAACACCAAAATGGCTAAAATGAGATTGTTGCCCAAGAAATCATACAGCAGCAGCATCGCATTTAGCATCGGGTTTATAACATATTCGTTCCAGATTAAACTCATGATTTTTATCCTGTCCTGCTTTAGGTGATCAGCAAGAAATTTTTAGAATTAGCTTATGCGAAACTTTGCCGATTCCTCCGAGGAAACCTCAGATTTTAGCGCTACGGTTCCGAAAACGCTCTGCAGTTTACCTGACGCCTATTTTTCCGGCGCATACGTCCATTGCTGGACGCCGGTTGTTTTATCAAAAGCAATGAGCAGATCATCTCCATTGCCATACAGCACACCCACAATTAAATCATCAACGATTACCGGCGTGGTATATATCCCCTGAGTTAACAATTGCTGCCATGATTGAGCGCCATCTGTAACATCCAGCGCCGTTAAAAACCAATGGGGCTCACGCTCATCCGGATCGCCTTCAGAAGCAATATAAACCAGGTTATCGGCCACTACCGGGCTGGCAATGATAGGGCCATCTACCGCGATTTGCCAAAGTAGCGAACCTGTTTCAGCATTTACCGCATAAACGTTTCCTAGCATATCGCCAAAAAAGAGCTGCCCATCAGCAACGGCCGGAGCGCCCCAAATGCCGCTGACCGTATCAAAGGTCCATAACTCGGTCCCAGGCGAAGTCCTATCGAAAGCATAAACCTTGTTGTTGAAGCCACCAGCGTAGATGGCGTCGCCATCTAATGTGAGGCCACCGATGAAGGAAGTGTCTGTCGTCCAACGGCCGTTTTCCTGCCCAGATTCCGCTTCAACCGCATAGATAATGCCGGCCATGTCTGCCACATAAATCAAACCATCAGCATAGGCCATTGGTCCCCAAATAGGATTCTCTGTGGCAAAGGAGTCGGACCAAAGCGCCTCTCCGCTCTCTGCGTCCAGCGCCAACAGATAACCATTTCCAGTGCCCACAAAAGCGCGATTATCCACCTGCATCAGAGGCGCGATAATCTTGTCTGTGGCTAACTGGTCGTTAATCCAATCTGAGGGTGAGCCAGGGGGGTCGGATACGCCGTAAATAGAGACTATTTGACGGGGATTAAATAAACTGCTCGCCTTGCCATAATCGCCAAAGATCACACTCCCTGCTACAACGGAAGGGGCGGCATGAAACTGCACGGCGCTGCGCTCCTCGCCTGCGGGGTATGTCCAGGCAACGGTTTGTTCGACAACATCATATGCCAGAACAGAAGGTCCGCTAGCAACATAAACCACATCTCCAGCAGCGGATACGCCCGGCCAGTTTGGATTTTGCGCCCCGCCTGCGCCACTACACGCCGAAAAAACAAAAGCGGCAAGAATAAGAATAAATATCGGCTTTAAGAGCGGCCGTTTTGTTGCATACAATGAGGAACCTCCGTCAGGGAACCGGATCATAACCACCAGGATTAAACGGATGGCAGCGACCCACACGCTTGATAGCCAGCCAACCACCTTTTAAGACGCCATATTTTTCAATTGCTTCATAACTATAATGGGAGCAAGTTGGCGTAAAACGGCAGCTTGGTGGAAAAGCCGGTGAAATGAATTTCTGATAAAAACGAACAAGCAACAAGACAACCCGTTTCATGAGGTTCTCCCCGGATCAGATGTGAGTGAATCCTTTAACAGGTGACTACGCGCCAATAATTGGAGAACGGCCGATTCCACTTCAGCATATGTCGCTTGAGCGGTCGCCTGGCGGGCAATAAACATACAATCCCAACCCGGTTCAATTTGTGATAAATGCAAACGCACAACCTCGCGTAATAGGCGTCTGGCCCGGTTTCGCTTTACCGCATTGCCCACTCGCCGGCTGGCTACAAAAGCAAACCGACTAACTTCAAGATCATTGGCCACTGTAAGGAGTACGGCCAATGGATGAGGGCGACCCTGACCCTGCTGCCTGACCCGTTTCAGATCGGCAGAATGCCGCAAACGATTTGATGCTTGCAGCATCACCTATTGCCTGAAATTAGCGGTCTGGTTTGGTCTTGTATGCATCGCCATACCGCTTCACAGAGCGATAGCCAGTTGCAGAAGTACCATTCCAGTTGATACGTTTGCCGTAATTGTTCATGGACACCGACATTACTCGACGCCCTTTGGCCCGACGGTTTTTTAAAATATCACGACCAGCACTTGTTTTCATGCGTTGACGAAAACCGTGAACACGCATCCGGCGGCGGATTTTAGGTTGATAAGTACGCTTAACCATCTCAAATTCTCCCAAAAAAACCAGGGCTTTCGCCCTGGAGTAATTGTTTACGAATATAGTAAGAATGCACCTCAAATCGCTTTTTCAAAGCGACGCATGATTATACATGAGGGGGATACAGTGGTCAAATGCAAGAGCGGCCGTTGCGACCACGCCGCCTCGCCCATGATTTTTAACGCAGTCTGCCACTCAAGAGCGCCCGGCCGGCCCGTTCAGCTGCCATTTGTTCCACAATTTCAGCGGCAATAACGGCGTTCACGGCCTCTTCCATCGCTTCTTGTTCAATAATCTCGGCCGTTAATAATGTTTGAATGGTACGCATCACCGCCTGAGCCTGCGCTTCGTCGGCCGCTTCCATGACGGCTGCCGCCCGGCGAATGGCGTCTTCTTCAATTTGACGCGCTTCGGCGATTGTCTCTGCGGCCTCTTCCATTGCAGCTGCTTCCACCACTTTAGACGCAGCCACCACTTCACGGGCTTCTTCGACAGCCTGTTCTTTCACTTTTAACGCTGCCAGACGCACTTCTTCAGCCTCGCGCCGATCTTGCTCGGCTGCGTCATGCAGCAGCGCCGCTTCGGCCGCCGTCAATTCTTCCACTTCTTTGGCTTCGGCCACTGCTTTGGCGGCTCTTTCTTCAGCCAGCATTACGGCAGCGGCGGCGGCCATTTTAACTTGCCTGGCTTCAGCTTCAGCCTCTTCTTTGGCGGCTGTGGCAGACGCCATGGTCACCATTGCTTCAGCAACGGCCGTTTCTTCCAACCGTTTCGCCGCATCCAACAACACCTCTAGCTCGGCGCCTACAATCTTAAACGCTTCCGGGTTTATTAAACCTTGCGCCA
>CAZXVH010000008.1:25650-52276 GCA_964643965.1 uncultured Ardenticatenaceae bacterium | reverse complement strand
CCGTATTGGAACTTTTCATCGTCGGATAGATCGCTCATCTCCTTAAAGGCCAACGCGCCATCTTCATGTTTGAGGACATACAAAAAATCAAACAGGCGAATGATGCCTTGCTTGCGCACTTTCTCTAGTTGTTTACCAATTTCTGAAACAACTTTGTCATCATCAAAGGCAATTACTACCAGGTGAAGTGGACCAACTGTCATGGTATTCTCTCCTTAAATTTAGAACTGAAACGGATTTGCCACATTATACCACACCCCCCTTTTCCACTGCATCAATACCCGCTAAAACGTTCATCAACCTAAATTACGCATATCTGCCACCGATCTGCTCTCGACGGCCGTTTTCCCTTGTGGTAAATTTCACGCATGAGCAAAAAAAGAGCGGTTCTCTCTGTGTTCAGTAAGGCAGGATTGGTCGAATTTGCCACCGCCCTGGCCGCCATGGAGTGGGAACTCATCGCCAGCGGCGGCACGGCCCGCACCCTGCGCAATGCTGGATTAAATGTGATCGATGTCGCCGACGTGACCGGCGCTCCAGAAATGTTAGGCGGTCGGGTTAAGACCCTGCACCCCGCCATTCACGGCGGCATCCTCGCTCGCGACATCCCGGCAGACCGCGCCGATTTAGGCGCACAGCACATCAACCCTATCGACCTCGTTGTCTGCAATCTCTATCCGTTTAGCGAAACCATCGCTAAACCAGGCGTCACGGTGGCCGAAGCCATCGAACAAATCGACATTGGCGGCGTCACCCTGCTGCGGGCGGCCGCCAAAAACTTCGCCCGCGTCACCATCCTCTGTGATCCGGCAGATTACCGCGCCGTCCTCGCCGATTTGCAAGCCAACGGCCGGGTCAGCGCCGCCCACCGCCAGCAGTTCGCCGTCAAAGCCTTCGCCCACACCCGTGATTACGATACCGCCATCGCCGCCTATCTGGAAAACCTTACCAAATAGTTGCGATCTTTAATCTTTTGTAAAACAATCACCTTCGGCCTTATACGCACTATAAAAAGGATACGTCATGTCTTCAGAAATCGAACTGCGCTATGGGATGAATCCACACCAGACGCCTGCTCGTATTTATGTCAACAAGGGGGCGCTGCCCATCACCATGCTCAATGGCGCACCGGGCTTCATCAATTTATTAGACGCCCTCAACTCCTGGCAGTTGGTGCGCGAACTCAAGCAGGCAACGGGACTGCCCGCCGCTGCCTCATTTAAACATGTCAGTCCGGCCGGGGCAGCGGTGGGTATGCCCTTGAACGACGCGCTGCGCCAGGCTTACTTCACCGGTTCTGGTGAGCTATCTCTCCTGGCGGCCGCCTACGCCCGGGCGCGAGGCGCAGACCGCATCTCCTCTTTTGGCGATTGGGCCGCTCTGAGCGATGTGGTGGATGTGTCCACAGCTACTCTGCTCAAAAACGAAGTATCGGATGGCGTCATCGCCCCTGATTATGAGCCGGAAGCGCTGGATATTTTGCAGCACAAAAAGGGGGGCGGTTACCGCATCATCCAGATTGACCCTGATTACGAACCGCCAGCCCAGGAAACGCGGCAGTTATTTGGCCTCTTCCTGGAGCAAAAACAGAACGACGCCATCCCCACTTATGATGATTTAACTGAGATCGTAACAGCCAACAAAGAACTGCCGGAGAGCGCCAAACGAGATATGGTAGTGGCCTTATTAACCTTGAAATACACGCAGTCGAATTCGGTTTGTTTTGTGAAAGAGGGGCAGGCCATCGGCGTGGGCGCGGGGCAGCAGTCACGCATTCACTGCACTCGCCTGGCCGGCTCTAAAGCAGATACCTGGTATTTACGCCAGCATCCGCAGGTACTCAATTTGCCCTTCCGTGAAAAAATCGGGCGCACGGAACGAGATAATGCCATTGACCAATATTTATTGGAAGCGCTCACCCCGGCCGAAGAAGCCGTGTGGCAGCAAAGTTTTAGCGAAACACCCCTCCGACTGACAGCGGCCGAAAAACGAGCCTGGCTGGATCAACTAACCGATGTCGTTCTCGGTTCTGACGCTTTCTTCCCCTTCCGAGACAGCATCGACCGCGCCCGGCAAAGCGGGGTGCGCTTTGTGGCTCAGCCCGGCGGCTCCATCCGGGATGATAGCGTGGTTGAAGCTTGTGATGAATATGGTATGGTGATGGCCCTGACCGGTACGCGGCTTTTCCATCATTAAGTAGCTGTTATTTTTAAAACGCTAATTCAATCTCATGACGCGCACCCGTACTCTGGCGTTATGGACAGACACAGCGCCCTTGATTATGCTCATGAAAAGGGGCGTTTTTAAGATGAGAGATTATCGGTATAATATAGTACCTGCGTACCAAGATTGGAGTTGTTTACCACAACAAGGCTGGCAACATTGACTGAAATCACAAAACCCACCGTTGTTAGTGTCGAAGATGATGAAGGCATTTATGAATTAATTCGCCTGACGTTGGAGCCGCTACCCCTCCATTTTCACCATGCGTTTAATGGCTATGATGCCATTGAGTTAATGGGAAAGGTAAAGCCTGATCTGCTTATTCTCGACATCGGCCTGCCAGATATGAACGGCTGGGATGTGCTGAAAACGATTATCGCCAAAGCGGTTAAACCGCAAAAGATCATTGTGCTGACCGCCTACAACGCCCCGGAACATCGGCTCATCGCTCATTTTCAAGAGGTGGATTTGTACCTGAACAAGCCGTTTATGCCTCAAGAATTACGCCGCATGGTGAGTGAGATGTTAGAGTTGCCAGGTTCTATTCCCCAAGGTTTTTAACCCGTTTGTTTTCGATGCTGTCAAGTTGCCTTTGACAGGCTCAGGCGGCGGTGAACTGCCTTCGACAGGTTCAGGCGGCGTTCTCTTCTATTTGTTTACGAATAATTGATTGGACATCGGCTGGCTGCCAACCGGGCGGCTTGAGGATTTTGCCATCTGCGCGGCGGGGGCCGCCTGCTTTTTGCAGGTTGGCGCGATGCACTTCCTGGAAGATGGCGTCGGCGTCTATGCCCAATGTTTCGATGGCGCCATAGACGACGTAAAGCAGGTCTGCCAGTTCATGAACCAACGGCGTCAGAGCGGCTACGGGATCCAGGTTGGCGCCAGCTTGCAGGTCGGTGATGATTTGGTGGTAAACGGCCGTTACTTCCCCATATTCCTCATCAATCAACTTTTGACGCAAAGCAAAATGATCTGCATCCCGCAAGGTTATGTGGGCTGGCAGGGGATCGCCCACGGCTGCATGAAACTCGCGCAGGCGTTTGGCATTGCTGTTAAGATAAGGAGCGCCATTGGCGGCGATGTGGCTCAACAGTTGTTTGAGCGGCATATCAGCCAGGGAGTTTAGGCGGTAATCGGCGGCGTTAAAGACCATCTGGCTGGTTAATTCATTGGGGACGACCACGCAGAAAATGCCGGCTGCCCGCGCCGCCTCGGCGCCGTTGGCTGAATCTTCCAGGGCCAGCGCCTCCGCCGCTGACACATTGAGCGCGGCCAAAGCTGCCAGATACACAGCCGGATTGGGCTTCGTCTTGCCGCCCACGTCATCCCGGCAGCACACCGCATCAAATAGATGGGAGATCTCCAACCGCGCCAGCAAGGAATCGACCCAGGCATGAGAGGAGCTGGAAGCAACGGCCGTTTTCAATCCCAGTTGTCTCGCCGTTTGCAAATAAGCCAAAACGCCGGGCATGATGGTCTGCTGCGCCAACAGTTCCTCGTCTCGCATTCCACGCTGAACACGAACCGCTTGCAGGTCTAACGGCCGTCCCACTAATTCAACCAGGGTGGCGTAGGGATCAAACAAGGCAGAGGAGCCGATATTTTCCAGCCAGCGATCAAAAGGCAGAACCACACCATAGGCTTCATACGTCTCTTTCCAAGACAAATAATCCGGCATCTCCGAATCAAAAATCAAACCGTCAAAGTCAAAAATCAATGCTTTTATCATAGCGTATAAGTGTGGCGCAAGGTGTGGGGAGCGTCAAGAAGAAAGGGACAAAGTGGCAGGGTGATGGAAGCCTATTCATTTTTGGGGTTTAGTGCTGATAGGATTTCTGGCAGGTTGGGAGGTGGGGGAGAGAGGGAATGAACGGCCGTTACCTGTGAATATGAAGCTGGCGCATGATGAACCAATAAATTTCAATATCCATTGGAACAATGACAAGGTTCACATTTGTTTATGACATTTGTCACTATGGGCAGAGGGCAAGCCAGCATAAACTACGATTAGCTATTCCAATGTTTGTTGAAATAAAAATCCCTTAAAATAGGAGTTGAAACATGGTAACTGTGAAAGTATTAGGCCCAGGCTGCAAAAACTGCACCCACCTGGAAGATATTGTCAACATGGCTGTGATCGAATTAGGCATTGAAGCTAAAATAGAAAAGGCGTCGGATTACAGCGAAATTATGGCTTACAACGTCTTGGCCACGCCCGGATTGGTCATCAATGAGCAGGTGGTTTCTTCAGGGCGTGTGCCGTCTGAAACTGAAGTGATGAATTGGTTGGCAAATGCTTGATTTAGTCGGGTAGTCGAGTAGTCGGGTAGTCAAGTAGTCGGGTAGTCGAGTAGTCGAGTAGTCGAGTGGTTTTTGATGATGTGGGGAGAACAGGAAAGTAAGTATGATAAGGGTCAATGGCTCAACTTTTTTTACAACGCGCCTGAAATCCTCATGCTCCTGGGCGGTATAATTTTTCTGGTTACAATCGTGCATTCCTTCCGGCTGCGTGTCTTTGCCGCCCTCAGCGAAGCCGGATTGATCAGCTCTGGGCGCGACCGACTGGACGGCCGTTGGATTTATTACACGATTGAGCCGGAAACGGCCGTTCAGTGGCAGCAATGGTTCCGCGAGTTCTTTGATCCGGAGCGCCTGCAAAAGCGGGTTTTGTGTGGCCGGGAAGGACAGGCCAATTTTGTCCTCACCGCAGATTTAAGTATTGAGATGTAACTTACTGCCAAGAAGTTCAACTTTTTGGGAAAAGTTGAACTTCTCCACAAGGAGCTAGTTATGAACTTCCAACCGTTTAACCAACCCGCCCCCACCCTGGGCAACCAATACGATCAAGATCGCGTCCTCATCTCCTATCTGCGCCGCGTCTTACCTCCCGAAATCTACAGGGAAATCTTACCGGCGCTGCGCGAACTGGGAGAGCTTTCCGGCGGCGATTTGTACCAGGCGCAGCTCGCCGACCGCCTCAACGAACCGACGCTGACGCAGTGGGACCCCTGGGGAAACCGCATCGACCAAATCGAAGTGACCCCACTCTGGCGTCGCGCCGAAAAGCTGGCGGCGGAGTTTGGCGTGGTGGCCGCAGCGTATGAAAATCGCTACGGCCGTTTTGACCGCCTCAACCAGTTCGTTCGCGCCTATCTCTTCCACCCCTCCACCGATGTCTACACCTGTCCCCTGGCCATGAGTGATGGCGCGGCCCGCACCTTGCTCAAATCCGGCAATCAAGCGCTCATCGACCACGCTATCCCCCATCTCACCAGCCGCGATCCGGCCCAGTTTTGGACCAGCGGCCAATGGATGACGGAAGCCACCGGCGGCTCCGATGTGGGCCAATCGGAAACCGTCGCCCGGCAGGAAGATGGGGAATGGCGGCTGTATGGTCGTAAATGGTTCACCAGCGCCACCACCAGCCAGATAGCGTTGACGCTGGCCCGACCAGAAGGCAATCCCGGCGGCGGTCGCGGGTTGGCCTTGTTTTATGTCGAGTTGCGGGATGAGAATAACAGATTACGCCACATCGAAGTGGCCCGTCTCAAAGACAAACTAGGTACGCGCAAAGTGCCCACCGCCGAGCTTTATTTGCACGGGGCGCCGGCCGTGCCCGTCATGGAATTGGCGAATGGGGTGCGCAATATCATCCCCATGCTGCATCTGACGCGCACCTGGAACAGCGTAACGGCCGTTTCCTTCATGCGGCGTGGTCTGGCGCTGGCGCGTGATTACGCCCAGAAACGGGAAGCGTTTGGGGCCAGCCTGGCGCAAAAGCCGCTGCATGTCGATACTCTGGCCGACCTGCAAGCAGAGTTTGAAGCCGCCTTTATGCTCAGCTTCTACGTGGTCGAGCTAATCGGCAAAGAAGAAAGCGGCGAGATCAGCGCTGAAGAAGGGTATTTGCTGCGTCTGCTCACGTCGCTCAACAAGCTGGTAACGGGCAAACAGGCAATCGCCAGCGCCAGCGAAGTGTTGGAAGCGTTCGGCGGCGCGGGTTACATAGAAGATACTGGCCTGCCCGTCCTGCTGCGTGACAGCCAGGTTTTGCCCATCTGGGAAGGCACGACCAATGTGTTGGCGCTAGATGCCCTCCGCGCCCTGAGCAAAGAGGAAGGCGAAGGGCTGCAAGCGTTGAAAAACAAGGTGCAGCGTTGCGCCCGCTCAACCGGGCGCCCTCTGTTGGCAGAAATGGGGCAACAAGCGATAACGGCCGTGGCCCACGCAGAAAACTGGCTGTTACAAACCATGAACCAGGGACAGCCGGCCGTGGAAGCCGGCGCTCGCCGTTTCGCCCTCACCTTGAGCCGCGCCTTACAACTGGCCCTGTTGGTAGAACACGCCCAATGGTCACTGACGCATGAGCAAGACGGCCGTTCCCTGGCTGCCGCCCATCGCTTTGCCCAAACTCCCATTGATCTAATTACAGGTTTAGACGCCACTGAAGCCACTGCGCTGGCGAATGATCTGCCACTGCCCGCCTAAAATAATGGACATAACGGCCGTTTCCAGAGACAATCGGCACCATTTAACAATTGAAATCTTTTTAGGACTAATCGGAGAACGGGCGAATCAATGAAAGAGGAAATCACCCTGAAGGAGTGCCAGGAAATAGTGGATAAATGGGTCACGACCATTGGTGTGCGCTATTATTCAGAGCTGACCAACACGGCCGTTCTCATGGAAGAGGTCGGTGAAGTAGCCCGCATCATGGCCCGACTCTACGGCGAGCAATCCTTCAAAAAATCAGACGAAGATTATGACCTGGCGGACGAGTTTGCCGACGTACTGTTTGTCCTCATCTGCCTCGCTAACCAAACTGGCGCCGACCTGACGGAAGCGTTCCACAAAAACATGGCCAAGAAAACAGGCCGGGATAAAGAGCGCCATGCTAACAATCCGAAGTTGAAAGATTAAAAACTTAATACAAAGATACGAAGGGACAAAGATACAAAGATTTTTCCTTTGTTCCTTTGCATCTTTGTTCCTTCGTAATAAATCAAAGAGATAATCATGTCTATAGATGTCAGTAAAATCCTCAACCACTCATTTACCCCCACCGAAAGCCATTATACTGAACGCGATATCAGCCTCTACGCCCTTTCCATCGGCGCGGCTACGGATCCCACAGATGCCGCAGATTTGCCTTTTGTTTATGAATTAAGTGGCAAAGGGCATAAAGTATTTCCGACAATGGCCGTCACTTTCCCGTTTGTGCTGCTGCCCCAGCTTTTTGAGATGCCGGGCTTCAGCGTCAACCCCATGATGATTGTGCATGGGGAGCAATATATGGCGTTGAAACGGCCGTTACCCACCGCCGCCATTTTCACCAACCACGCTCACCTCAGCCACGTCTATGACAAAGGTTCCGGCGCCGTCCTCATCATGGAAACCAGCACCCGCGACGAAGATGGCGCAGAGATCGCACTCAACCGCAGCAGCTTCTTCGTGCGCGGCATGGGCGGCTTTGGCGGCGACCGGGGACCTTCCGGCAAAATCAACCTGCCCCCCGAGCGGGAACCCGATGCCACCTTCCAACAGCAGACGCAGCCCAACCAGGCGCTGCTCTACCGCCTCAACTCCTCCGGCGACCGCAATCCCCTGCACGCCGATCCGCAAATGGCCGCTTTCGGCGGCTTCGACCGCCCCATCCTGCATGGCCTTTGCACCTATGGCTTCGCCGCCCGCGCCGTCCTCAAGCAATTTGCCCACAATGACGTCCGCCGTTTCAAATCCATGCAAGCCCGCTTCAGCAAACACGTCTTCCCCGGTGAAACGCTCATCACCGAGATGTGGCAAGCATCTGAAACCCGCATCATCTTCCAAACCAAAGTCGCCGAGCGAGATGAAATCGTCCTGAGCAACGCGGCTATTGACTTGTATCCATTATCGAAATAGGAAAATATACAACGCCTGGGAGCGCGGACAGCTTGTCCGCCCGTTGGGGCAAGCTGTCCGCGCACCCAATTACAATGGAGGCAAACTCATGGCAAAAAAACGATTCAAATCCGGCAAACGATTACCGGTCAGCACAGCGCCCAGCGAAAAAGGGCTGCTCAGACAATCCGGCCATTGGCCTTTACTCGAATGTATCATTTCGGCTGAGTGGCAAGACTCCACTAAACTCACCCAAATCTGTATCGCCCGGCAAGCGCCCTCAGGAGAAATAGCGGCCGGCGTATTCCTTTTAGATCAAGGTTGCCTGGGCGTCAAAAGCGCCTATGGTCGCATCTTTTCCTCTCCGCGCGAATACAGACATGAAATACGAAACCGCATGTTCAATGCTCAAGAAATGATGAACTGCGAGGTAGACATGGCAGCCAGGATCATCGAAGCTACCCTCGACTATGCCCACAGTCTCGGTTTCAAACCAGACAAAGACATCAAATTAGCCTATCTTGTCATGGGCAAAACAAACCCAGAAAACTACGCAGATTTAGAGGTGCCGGTGGGTGGTAAAGATGGTAAACCGTTCTATTTCTCCGGCCCCTATGACGATGTAGATCGCATTATTCGTATCCTCAACCGCAAAGTAGGCGAAGGAAATTATGATTTTATTGTCGCCCTTGGCGACCCTGGCTTTTTGGGTGATGAGGAGTGGGATGAGGATGATGAAGAATGGGATGAGGATGAATAACGAGGAAACAAGAAGTTCAACTTTTCAGAAAAGTTGAACTTCTGTATACGCTCGTTTTTTAGATTGGACCAATTTCGTTAATTTGTTTAACGCTTCCAATTATTGCTTCAGTTTGAAAGCATCTTTTATCATATCGGTTTCAAAATAACCATCCGTGTCGCCAGTGGTGGCAAAACGGTAAACGGCCGCCGTGTAAATGCCGCTCAGGGTGCTGCTAATCAAGGAAATGCCCATTAACGACAGAATGACCAGGGCAACGGCCGTTACAATCAGAGCCACACTGCCAGAAAAAGCCGCAGCCACGATCAGCGGTATGCCCACTAAAAGCGCCAAGAAAAAAATCAGGCCAAAAATGAGCCCGACGCTCAGATTCCCGGCGATCTGCTCACCCCAGGTTTGGCGCAGCAGCGAGCCACTTCGCTTGACGGCGTCGATGGGACCAACATCTTCCGCCACCAACACTGGCACTACCAAAAACGTGGTAATGCTCCAGACAAAGCCTACCAGGGACACCACAAGCCGCCCCAGGGTTCCCGAACGTTCCGAGATGATGCGCAAGACGACGCCAACCGTGGCCGCAATAAGCGTATAACCGAAAATGGTACTTATCTTGCTCCAGGCGATGCGAAAGCCATCTTGTACAGTGGGATCGCCCCCTTCCAGCCGAATCAGCGCGGCGCCAACCAGCGCTGTGTTAGAAAATATCGTCACAAAATACATGGCGGCATAAAACAAAAAAGCCACGACGTAGCTGAAAATGCTCAACTTCCCGCCGGTCATAAACGAATCCAAGACGCCGGCCAGCACAGTAGGCACGGCAAATGTGATTAGGATTAGAAATGAAGCAAAAAACGCCACCAGCGGAAAGATCATCAATTCTTTATCAGCCTGCAATACGCGCCAACTGGCTTTTACCAACTTCCAGCTATTTGAAAACTTTTGAAACACAAGTAACCTCCTAAATTTCAGATACTATCGACAGCAACGAAAAACAATTTGGGGAAACAGCTTATTGCACTCATCTGTGAAAATCTGTGTTTTAGCATTCCCACACCTTATCATACGCAGAATCGTCGTAAAAAGTTGTGAACGGCCGTTTCCCTGCTCTGTAAATGGCAAGGTCAAATAATTCGCGTAAATTAATGAATTCATTTATCTTCTAAAAGAAGAAACACGAACCTTTTCAACAGTTTATTCATTGACACAAATCATTTACAATAGCTTTACTATTAGAAATCATTCCGTGTGTAAAAAGCAGAACAAAATGAATGCTATAGAAGCTTATCAATTTCAAGATGTTCTAGAAGTGGTTGAAACTTGGTCGCTAAACGATCAATCTTTATTAATAGAAATCATACAACGACGATTGGCACAGAAACGACGAGATGAATTAGCTTTAGACATCAAAGAAGCACGTGCAGATTATCAGCTTGGCAATATTAATCGTGGCTCCCTCTCAGATTTGATGGCTGAGTTAGACGAAGTTTATTAGCCGCTGATGTATTGAATTGGTCGGCAACGCTTCTTTGACGCCATTTCCCACGCTATAAATCAACAGGAAACGGCCGTTTCTGGAACCGTAACGCGGTTTGCCAAATCACGCTATACTGATAGTGGACACTAACGCCACTGTCCACTGTTTACTGTTCACTAAAAACGGAGACCCCCATGACTCACAAATTCACCTTCGGCGGCGACATCGTTTGGCAGCCCACCCCCGCCCACATCACCCACAGCAACCTCACCCATTTCATGAACCAGCACAACCTCGCCACTTACGATGAACTGATGACCCGTTCCACCAGCGACGTCGCCTGGTTCACCGACGCCATTCTCAAATTCCTCGACATCCAATTCCAGCAGCCCTACACCCAAGTGGTTGATGTGAGCAACGGCATCCAACGCCCCGCCTGGTGCGTCGATGGACAGCTCAATATCGTCACCAACTGCGTCGATAAATGGGCCGCCAATCCCGCCACCCGCCACAACATCGCCCTCATTTGGGAAGGGGAAGAAGCAACCAGCCGGGCACTCACCTATGGCGAACTGGAAGCCGCAGTCAACCGCTGCGCCAACGCCTTACGCAGTCTGGGGCTGGGCAAAGGAGATGGCATTGGCCTGCATATGCCCATGACGCTGGAAATTTGTGTGGCGCTGCTGGCGATTGCCAAAATCGGCGGCGTGATTTTGCCGCTGTTCTCTGGCTACGGCGCAGGCGCCATCCAAACCCGTCTGGCGGATGCCGATGCCAAAGCGCTGTTCACGGCCGATGGCTTTTTCCGGCGCGGTAAAATCGTACTACTCAAACCGACGGCCGATGAAGCCATCGCCCAAGTACCGACCATCGAACACGTCATTGTACTGCGCCGGGCAGGCAATGAAGTGGCTATGACCGCCGGACGCGACCAATGGTGGCACGATCTCATCCCCCAGCAATCTGACCAGGCGGAGCCAGAACCGACGGCCGCTGAAGACACCCTCATGCTCATTTATACCAGCGGCACGACGGGCAAACCGAAGGGCGCGGTGCATACGCATTGCGGCTTCCCCGTCAAAGCGGCGCAGGATATGGCTTTTGGCACGGATGTGCATTCAGGTGATGTGATTTATTGGATGTCCGATATGGGCTGGATGATGGGGCCGTGGTTAATTTTTGGCGCCACGCTATTGGGGGCAACGGCCGTTGTCTACGACGGCGCTCCCGATTACCCCAGCCCAGACAGGGTGTGGCAGTTGGCCGCCAAACACCGCATCACCCAACTAGGCATCTCCCCCACCCTCATCCGCGCCCTCATCCCCTACGGCGAGGAACTGGTTCACGCCCATGACCTGTCTGCCATCAAATGTTTTGCCTCCACAGGCGAACCGTGGAATCCCGACCCCTGGCTGTGGCTGTTCAACGTCGTCGGCCAGGGCAAACGGCCGATTATCAACTACAGCGGCGGCACAGAAATCTCCGGCGGCATCGTCATGGGCAATCCCATTTTGCCCCTCAAGCCCGCCTCATTCTCGGCCGCCTGCCCGGGCATGGCCGCCGATGTGGTCGATCCGGACGGCAACTCGGTGCGCAACCAGGTGGGTGAACTGGTCATCCGCGCCCCCTGGATTGGCATGACGCGCGGCTTTTGGCGCGACGAGCAGCGGTATCTCGATACCTACTGGTCAACCTTTGACAACGTGTGGGTGCATGGCGATTTTGCCGCTATCGACGAGGACGGCATGTGGTATATCCTCGGCCGTTCAGACGATACCATCAAGGTGGCCGGCAAACGGCTCGGTCCGGCGGAGGTGGAATCAGTGCTGGTGAACCATCCGGCCGTGAATGAAGCGGCCGCCATTGGCGTACCGGATGCGGTCAAGGGCAGTAGCGTCGTTTGCTTCTGCGTCCTGGCGGCCGGCGTTGTGCCATCGGATGAATTACGGGCTGAGTTGCAAGCTAAAATTGCCAACGAAATGGGCAAGCCGTTGCAGCCCAAGGAAATCTGGTTCGTCAGCGACATTCCCAAGACGCGCAACGCCAAAGTGATGCGCCGCATCATCCGCAGCGCTTATCTGGGCGAAGATCCCGGCGATACGTCTAGTCTGGTCAATCCGGAAGCCGTGGCGGAAGTACAATCCAGACAATAATTATTTTGGGACTTGCTACTTTCCAATCGTTTGGTATATACTTATTGCATATACTTTTTCGAGAGGTGATGATGGAAACTGCAAAACTATTCATGAACGGCCGTTCCCAAGCGGTGCGTTTGCCAAAATTATATCGGTTTGAAGGCACTAAAGTCTTCATCAAAAAGTCAGGCAATAGTGTAGTGCTTATTCCCTACGATGCGCCCTGGGACACCTTGTTTGACAGTCTTGACCAGTTCTCTGACGATTTTATGACCGAGCGCAACCAACCAGAGCAACAAATCCGCGAAGAGCTATTCCCGTGAAGTTCTTGTTGGATACAAATATTTGTATTTTTCTCATCAAGGAAAAATCACCTGAACTGAGGCAACGTTTTCAAGAACATAAGGCAGGCGACATCGGTGTTTCTACTATTACCGTTGCCGAATTGCAATATGGCATTGCTAAAAGCCAATTCCCTCAGAAAAATCAGCAGGCCCTGGCGCAGTTCCTACTCCCTCTCATCATCGCAGAATTTGATGAATTAGCCGCACACAAATATGGCGAAGTGAGAGCATTACTTGAAACAAAAGGAACTCCCATTGGTTCCCTGGATATGCTCATTGCCGCTCATGCCTTAAGCCTCAACGCCACTGTTGTCACCAATAACACCAGAGAGTTCAATCGTGTTCAAGGTTTAGATGTAGTCGATTGGTCGGTCTAGTGCTTGACGAAAAAACGAAGCGTAAAGAGGGGAGATGCTAATATGAACCAAGAAGTTCAACGTTTTTAGAAAAGTTGAACTTCTGAGCGTGGCCGGGCATACATGCCAATGTTCTGCCCTTTGAAGTTGAGGCGAAAGGGCGCCACCAGAAAGCCTTTCTCAATAATGTAAGACACCAACCATTCAATCCACGGCACCCCGGCTGGCGGTAAGATGGGTTCATGAATGACGCAACAAGGCAAGAGGATTAAGTCACAACCATAGTGCAAGGCGGCATCAATCATTTGGATATTGCAGCCGTGGGCGTGCATCGCCACTAACAGGTCAACATCCTGGGCAAAATGGGGCTGAAATTCATCATTGAACCGTGTCACTTTTTCTTGGGGCGAGATAGTTGTCTGTTTATTACTATTCAGATCTTTGTATTTGGTGGGCAGCGCCTGGTTAACAGGGTCGATAACGGCCGTTTGCCAATCGCTTTCCTGAAGAAGATAAGACAACAACCCTTTGCCGCCACCCACATCGACCATGCGGCAGGGAGCCATGTTTGCCAGCAGCCAGCGATGCAATAGCTGAAAGCGGAATTTTTTCATCATGGGCAATTCTGGGGGAGGGGAGGATGTGGGGCTGGCTACTATCTCCATTTCCAGCCGCATCTCATCGAGAAAGCGCTGCCCCTGGTCATTGCGGAAATCTTCGCGCCCTGCTGACAGGGAGTCGGCCGCTAGTTGTAAAACTTGGGCGTACAGTTCAGCGGACTCACGTTTGTGTTTTCGTTTTGCCATGGGGGTTTATGCTTTTCCTTTTGCAGCTATTGGGAGCGCGGACAGCCTGTCCGCAAGTTCGCAAAGAGCGGACAGGCTGTCCGCGCTCCCAGGCTGTCAATTCAAGTTCAGGGGGATCGGTTCTCCCAAGACGGGTGGCGGCGTTTGCAGCAGCACATCACGCAAAGCGATCAATGTCGCCGCGGTTTCCCGCAGTTCATACCAGCGTGCGCCGCGATACGGCTGTTTATCTGCGGCCACGCCGATACTGTCTAGCCCCAACATCTGGCAGGTAAATAAAGCGCGGGGTAGGTGGAATTTCTGGGTCACCAGGATGACTGCTTCCGCCTGGAAGATGTGCCGGGCGCGGTAGCAGGTATCATAAGTACGACGGCCGCCGTAATCTGGTTGGACGGCTTCTGACGGCATCCCTTGTTCTACAGCATAGGCCACCATGGCGCTGGGTTCGTCGTATTGCAGGGTTTGATTGTCGCCGCTCATGATGATTTTGTCCACGAGACCGGCTTCATAGAGGGCAACGGCCGTTTCCACCCTATCCTTCAGCACCGCACTCAAACGGTCACCATACACCGCCGCCCCAAACACAACCGCAACCTTTTTAGCGGGCGCCGTTTCTACTGTGTAAATTTGACGGGCATAGACGAGCTTAACGGCCGTTCGCCACAACCAGGGCAAACTCATCACCCCCAGCAACAAGAGCAAAAACAGCAAACATCCCTTCCGTTTTTTCCGCGCTGTCACGGGTTCGACAATATCTTGATCTTCAGACATGGCTGGATCATACCTTTCCCACTCTAAACAAACACCCCCAACTTTCGCGCCACATTAGACCGTGCGGCTGCTTCTCAGTAGAGAAACGGCCGTTTCCCCAATCCGCTCAACTTTACCAAATCTACAAAAGCACTCTCCACCACCCTACCATCCCCAGCAAACGGCCAAACCAGCTCCCCCACCGTCCACTGTTCACTGTAAACTGTCCACTTTCCACCGATTACCGTTCACGCGCCGCCTTCGCCTGGCGCACAATTTCCGCAATCTGCCCTAAATGGTCCACATCATGCCAGAAACCGCCGATAAAGCGGCCTATGGCATTCAGGGCTGACGCACCCGGCCACGGTTCATACGTGACCTCCAGATGTGGCTCATCCGGCCACACATCCAGGGTCGCCAAACGCATCCGGCGCGATTCTTCCAGGCGATCCCGACACTGCTGGATGGTGGTAATGGTTTGCCAGGGGACTTCATAACGAGAACGGCCGTGGAATTCAACACCCCGCGCCAACTCCGCCGCCGTAAACGCACTTTCTTCCGCCGAGGCCGTCACATGCACAATTACATGCCCCAACGTCCACGCCAAATCAGCCTCAGCGTCATCAGCGGCATACGTATCATTGGCATCGGGGTCAACTGGCACAAAAACTACATCGGCATCCGTACAATCGGCAATCAAGCCCATCATGTGATCTACCATCTCATTGGTGAGATCGCGCAAATCTGCCCTTGTAAAGCCAGAGGCAAACTTAGCCAGGCTCATTTCCTTGTTTTTTACAGGCGAGAAATCAATCATATCCTATTCCGTCGCGATCATGACATTGCTGGCTTTGATCATGGCATACACTTCCTTGCCCACTGTCAGCTCTAAATTCTGGGCAGAGCCTTTGGTGATAATGGACACGATCTCCGTGCCATCGGGCAAAGCCACCACCACTTCCGAATTCACAGCGCCATGCGTTACCGCTTTAATGACGCCTTTGAGCATATTACGCGCACTTGTTCTCATGATGAAACAACCTCCAGAGCTAAAATAAAATAAAATAAGAGCGGGGATTTTAACACAATCACACCGCCCTTTTGAAAGAGCTAAGTAAGCGTTCACAAATAAAATCCTGATAAGAGAACGCTTACGCTCTAGCGGGACGTATTCAAACCGCTAAATTAAAAACGACCAGCGACTAAGGGAATTCACAGATAAGCTCAACGAAAGATTCCGCATACCCTACCAACGGCCGCATTGCAGATACAATTCCTTTTGAGTATACTGTGCATAGTACCCCAACAAATGAAGGTGACCTTTATGCAAACTGACACAAAAACCACCCCCCTCGAACTGCATAACCTGGCTCCTGAACCGGCCGAAGAATGGCAGCGTTTACTCAGTTTCATTGGCTTAAACGCTCAAGACAAGCTTGCCATGTCGCGCACTGTAGAAGTTCTCATGCGCCGCGCCCCCGAACTGGTTGTCGATACTTATAATTACCTGCTCTCTGTGCCAGAAACGGCCGCAATTTTAGGCTGGGAAAGCGGCGCTGATGAAAAACATTTAGAAGAGCGGCGTCGCTTCTTCATGGTATGGTTGGCCCGCGTCATCGGCATGGATACCAGTGATGAGTTTGCCTACTACCTCTTTCGCGCCGGAAAATTCCACGCCGGGCACGGCCCCCGGCAGATCCACACCCCCACCGCCTACATCACCACCTCCATCGGCCTGGTTGGCGCCACCTTTGCCCGCTTCATGTTAGAAGCCAATATTGCCGGCGATGTGGCTGCCCCCGCCCTGGCCGGTTGGCAAAAATACCTGTCTGTGCAGCTGCAAATGATGTATCTCGGTTATGAACTGGCCCGAGATTATGATGATGGCGATGTGGCCGTGCCCATTTCCCTCTTTGGTCGGATGCGCTCTATGGTAGGTCAGGCGCAAGTCACCGTTCATGTCAATGATGGCGAATCCGTCGAAGCCGTACTGCGTAAATTTTTCAACTATCACCCACATGCCCGTACCTTTGCCCTGGAACGGGTCTGGCATTCCCATGAAAAACGGGATTCCAACTGGGTGGAACTGAATCCGTCCTATGTGCCACGTCCGCGTGGTTGGCGTATCTTGCTAAACGGCCGTAATGTCACCTACGGCGGTGGGCTGGATATGCCAGTTCATCAGGAAGATACCCTGAGCATTTTCCCCCCAGGACGGTGATCACAAACCCATCTCAGGGAAGAGGAGGCGCCTTACGAACATAGTTTTCTTTAAATACTCTACCCAGATAACTTGCACCAAGAAGTTCAACTTCTCAGAGAAGTTGAACTTCTAACAGAGACAAGTTGGTCTCAGATATTTGAATTTTGCGTAGGAGGCAAAAATGGAACTAGGTGGTTATGCAAACAAAATTGCCCATGTTGATTTAACCTCAGGCACAGTCGAATACAAAGGTATGCCTGAAGAGTGGGCGCGAAAATTTATTGGTGGTCGCGGCTTGGGCGTCAAATTTGTGTTCGAGAATGGCCCGGAAGTAGACCCGCTTTCTCCAGAAAATATCCTTTGCTTTATGAATGGGCCGCTAACCGGCACGGCCGCCAATATGAGCGGCCGCATGGCAGTGGTTACCAAATCTCCCCTGACCGGAACCATTACTGACAGCCACCACGGCGGCTGGTCGGCGGCGCGGCTGCGTTGGGCCGGATTCGACGGCCTGATCTTCAAAGGCAAAGCAGAAAAGCCCGTTTATGCTTATATTGAAGATGGTACATTAGAATTACGGGACGCCTCCGAGTTGTGGGGCAAAACCATACATGAGGTGATCCCCCTGCTGCAAGAACAGTATGGTGAAAAAGACCTGACAGTGATTGCCATTGGTCCGGCCGGTGAGAACCTGGTGAAGTTTGCCTGCTGGATGAATGAAGATGACCGCGCTTCCGGCCGTGGCGGTACTGGCTGTGTCGGCGGCAGCAAAAATTTGAAAGCCATTGTGGTCAAAGCCAAGAAGAATTTCCCCAAACCGGTGCGCAAAGATGATTGGAAACCGGCGCATCAACGCGCTTTAGCCACCATTATGGATGAGAAAAACCTGACTGCGCCACGCAAAGGTGGTCTCTCTGTGTATGGCACCAACGTCCTAATGAACATCACCAACAATATGGGGGCGCTGCCCGCTTTCAACAGCAAAGTCACCTCTTTTGGCGAACGGGCGGAATTGATCAGCGGTGAATATGTGGAAGAAAACATCCTGGTCAACAATCCCACCTGTCACGCTTGCCCGGTGGCTTGCAAGAAAGAAGTGCGCATTGAAGAAGGGCCGTATGCCGGTTTGCAGATGGAAAGCTTGGAATATGAACCGGCCTGGTCTATGGGCGCCAACTGCGGCAATGACGACATCGCCTCTATCGCCAAGATGATCGATCAGGCCAATGATTATGGCTATGATGCCATTGAAATTGGCGATGTGATGTCCTGTTACATGGAAGCCACTGAGCGGGGCTACACCAATGGCAACAACGGCCTGGCCTGGGGTGATGTGCCCAGCATGGTCGAGATGGGCCGGAAAGTGGCTTACCGTGAAGGCGTTGGCGATTTGCTGGCCGAAGGCATTAAGGCCGTGGCCGCCAAGTTTGAAGATCCGTCGATTGGCATGGAAGTGAAAGGGCAAGGCATTCCGGCGTATGATCCACGTGGGCTGAAGGGCATGGGCATCGCCTACGCCACCAGCAACCGGGGCGCTTGCCATCTCCGCGCTTACACTCCGGCCGTTGAATTGGGTGTGATCCCGCTCACGGCCGATCCGTTGGCGTGGAAAGGCAAGGGTGAAATCACCAAGATTCTGCAAGACCTGTCTGCTTTCTCTGACAGCCTGGATCTGTGCAAGTTCAGCCAGTTTGCCGAGGGCGCCGAGGAGTATGCGGCACAGTATGCGGCCATGGTGGGCATCGATTTCACCATGGATGATGTGATGGAAACGGGTGAACGCATTTACAATCTGGAACGCCATTACAACAATCTGTGTGGCTTCCGCGAAGGTAGCGATTATTTGCCGAAACGCTTCACCACGGAACCCTCGACAATGCCTGGTTCGGAAGGGCATGTGTGTGAACTGGATGACATGCTGGTCGAATATTATGAAGTACGCGGCTGGGAGAATGGCGTGGCGCCTATGTCTAAGTTAGAGGAGCTGGGTGTATTTTAGAGAGTTATTGAGTATTTATGTTTGAGTTTGAATAAAAACGGCCGTTTCGCAGGAAACGGCCGTTTTTCATTTCAGCCCCCCGCCCTAATCATCTTATCCTTCAGCAGAAGCCACATGTCGGCCACAGCTTGCTCCTCACCTTCTGCCTGAAAACGCACCTGCCCCACCACAATAGAACCCAGCTTAAAATCTTCGATTTGCTCCAACGTCACAACCCAACCATCACCCGTGATGCGAGTGTCTGACTGCGCTTCGCCCCCCACTTCCGCCAAATAGTCGCGCATCAACCACAACGGCAAATTACGCACGACCTGTTCATATCTGGCCATCAGCCCCCAGCCACAGCCGGGAAAAGATCGATTTTGTCCGTCGGCTGAATCACCACCGCCATTTTGTCTGGCAAAAAGTAGACATCACGGCCGTTTATAAACAAATGCACATGCCGGTAAAGTTCCCCGTGCTCATCCAGCAGTTCCGCCCGCATGTCAGGAAATTCTGTTAAGATTGCCTCCAATAAATTCTGCGCAGTAGCCCCATCCCCCAGCTCAAACGCCACCGTCTTCTGCCCGGCAATGCGCCGCAGCGTGGCAAAAAAATTCACCTTCATCGTGGTTGTCCTCCAAGATTTGTAGTAGTCAGTACTCACTGTTCACTGTCCACTGTCCACTGTTTACCGTCCACTGTCCACTGATATTCACGGGCAAGGCATCCAGTTAACGCCCTGCCAGGTATTGGCGCTGGTGGAGACGCCGCCTGGCGGCCAGGTCGCCAGGTCGCCTGACAATACTTGCGCCATCATGCCATAGGGGTTGGCCAGGGCGGGCATCTCTAAGCCAATATCTATTTGCATTTCCACTACCCATTGATTCGTTCCTGGCTCACCGATAACGGCCGTCCAGTTGGCGCTGCTGTAGGCGGGATTCCACATTAAACCATCAGCATTGTTGCCAATGCCCGCCTGCACAGACTGCGTACCATCCCGTACAATTTGGAAGAAGCGGTCGGAAGTATCGGGGTCGCCCAGATTGCGGGTGGTATCAAAGTAAAGCCGCAGCGAATCACTGGGATTATTCGTGGTATCGTTTAGCAGCCAGGCCATGTACAGATTGTTGCCATTGCGTACCAGATACCCCTGCACTAAAGCGCTCGGGTTGCCTTCCGGCGCAAACTGAATTTGGGGCGATACCGGCCAATCTGTGACATCAAACGTGCCATCAATCGTCGGTGGCGGCGACTGGCAGACGACTACCGGATTGGGCAGCGGCGTATTGGTGGGCGTGGTGGTTTGCGTAGGCGTGGCCGTGATGGACGGCGTGGCCGAGGGCGTAAAGGTCGGTGAGGGCGTCAGGGTAATAGAGGGCGTGGGGCTGGGCGTGTGCGTCCAGGTGGGCAGCGGCGTAAACGTGGGGGTGGGCGTGGGACCAATGGGCGTAACCGTGGGCGTGAAGGTAATGCCGGGAGTGGTGGTAGCGGAAGGGATGGGCGTAATGGTGGGCGTCGCCGTCTGCCGAATCAGGGGATTCAAGCCCCGCGCCACCGCCTCGCCATCAGAGATGCCATCGCCAGAGGTATCCCACAACAAGGGGTTGGTGCCCCAGATTTTAACCTCGTCGCCATCGATCAGAGCGTCTCTATCCGTATCCCGGTTAAGGGGATTCGTGCCATAAATCAGCACCTCTTCGCCATCCGTCAAAAAATCGTTATCTGTATCAGGATTAAAGGGATCCGTGCCAAGCGCTCGCTCTTGCTCATCACTCAGGCCATCTCCATCGCTGTCTTGACCAGGGGCGGGGGTGATGGTAACGGCCGTTACATCTACAGTAGGCGTCAGGGCAACGGCCGTTTGCGTCAGAGCCAGAGCCTCTGTGGTAGGCGTGCTGGTAGGCCGGCCGCCACCGCCAAAGAAATCACGTCCCCCAAAAATAGCGGCCATCATGGCCATGGCAATACAAAAGATCACCACAAACAGCAAGGCATAAATCAGCGGCGTGGGAATCGTCGTGCCCGTGCGCGCCTCGCCCTCCAACGTCACCTGACCGCCACTGCTAGATGAAACCTCTACTTCAAACGCATACATTTCGCCGCCACCCAGCCAGCTTTGTTGGCGTGCCGCCAGTTCCAACTCCACTGTTTTAGAACGGCCGCCCTCCACCACAATCCTCCCCCTTTCCCCCTGAAAACGGATGGCCTGCTGGCGGTCACGGGCGGTGACGCTAAATTCAGCCGCCATATTGCCGGTATTTTTGATGATAATGCCAACTGTATCTGGCAGACGTACCTGTGTGTTGCTCATGGCGGCTTCAAAGGCTACAAAACCGCTGATATTCAACCAAAAACTTTCGCCCACGTCCAGGCTGCGGTGACGCTGCGAGCGTAGTTCAACCCGAATGCGCTGTCGCCCGGTGGGTGTGCCGCCATGTCGCGGCGGGTGAAGCACCAGCGGAACCTGCACTGTCTGTCCCGCCGGGATGGTGATGTACTCTGTAGGCGTATCGATCCAGGACTGCGGCGCTCCTTTAGCCCGCACTGTCACCCGGTCATCTTGCGCACTCTGATTTACAATTTCCACCTGGATGGTCAGGCGGCGACCTGGTTCGATGGTGTAGGCGTCTTGGGCGATGAACAAGGCCAGCGGGGCTTCATCCGGCACGGGTTGGGCAGTGGAGGGCGTGGTTTGTCCCAGGGTAACGGCCGTTGCCATCCTCACCATGGTCGCCTCCCGATCCGATTCATAAGGGGTAATTTCTGGTCCGCGCAGCGCCAGTTCATACGGCCCCACCCGCAGCCGTTGACCGGGCGTCAAAGGCGTGGGGTCTTCAGCCCGCAGCCGCCGGTCATTGATAAACGTGCCGTTAATGCCGCCTAAATCCAGCACCTCCCAGCCTAAAGAAGTGGCTTGCAGCCGGGCATGATGCCGTGACACCCCTTCCGCCGGCAGCACAATATCGTTATCAGCATTGCGCCCCAGGGTAATCGTCGCTTGAGAGAGAGGTACATAATTTGGCGGATGGCCTGGCGTATTGATGATGAGATCAAAACCAGAAGGCGGCACCGTCACCTGCGCCAAAATATCTGATTCCTGCGCCTGGTTCATCACCTGGGTGGGCGCTCCTTCCAATGAAATCAGGGCGGAACGCAGCGCCCGCTCCAGATCCGCGCCGGTAGCGTAACGGTCCTCTGCGCTTTTCGCCAGCAGCTTGTTGATAATCAAATCAATAATCTGGGGAATGTCTGCCCGGAGATTATGGGCGGGTTCTGGCATCATGCCACGCTGGTGAACGCCAATGGCCTCCGACAAACTCTGAAAGGCAAAGGGCAACCGGTTGGTAAACAATTCATACAAGACCACACCGAGGCTGTATAAATCAGAACGGCCGTCTAACGGCCGTCCTTCACACTGCTCCGGCGACATGTAGGTGGGTGTGCCCAACGTCATGCCGCTCTCCGTCATCTCCTCGCCTTCCGTCAGCTTCACCAGGCCAAAATCGGTCAGCACCGCCCGGAAAGGCTGTTCACCCGGTTCGTCCGCTCGCGTCAGCCGTTTGAGGATGATATTGCCCGGCTTCACATCCCGATGCACAATGCTGCGCCGGTGAGCATAATCCAGCGCCCCGGCCATATGGATGCCAATCTGCAAACTTTGGGATAAAGGCAGATATTTGCCCTCTTTCTGCAAACGACGCAAATGCGCCCGCAGGCTACCGCCATCCACATACTCCATGGCGATAAACAGCCCTTCGTCTGAACTGCCAAAATCAAAAATGCGCACAATCGAGGGGTGGTCTAATTGCGCCGCCACCTGCGCTTCTTGAATGAGCCGCTGCCGAAATTCCTGGCGGCGGGCAAAATGGCTGTGCATCAGCTTGATGGCCACCTGGCGGTTCAAATTCCGGTCTTGGGCGCGATAAACCGTACCCATACCGCCATCCCCTAATAACGATTGCAGTTCATACCGCTCATTGATCACGTGACCGAGCATTGTACTCATGGCCTCATTCCTTAGTCGCCTGGCAAAACCGGCGAATCATTTCTGTGGGCAAAAGAGGGAGTTAACCCTGAAATAAGTTTACGTAATAGTGAACATAGTTGCAAGGGAAGCGCGGAATCAGGCGGAGTCTAGTACTCTACCCACTGTCGCAGCAGCGGCTCAATCGCCCGCAGCGCCCGCCCTCGATGGCTGATCTGGTGTTTGACGCTGGCGGGCAATTGGGCCATTGTCAGACCCCGTTCCGGCAGGAGAAAGACAGGATCATAGCCAAAGCCGCCTGTCCCGGCCGGTTCCAGAGCAATGCGTCCTTCACAAACGCCAGTGGCCGTGCCCACCACCCCTTCCGGCCCGGCCAGGGCAATGACGCAGCGAAAACGAGCCGACCGCGCCGCGCCAGCCACCCCGTCCAGATTTTTGAGCAGCAGGCGGTAACGCCCTTCATAGTCTAAACCAGGGCCGCCGTAACGAGCCGTATACACGCCCGGTTCGCCGTTCAAGGCGTCCACTTCCAGGCCGGAATCATCGGCCAGGGTGAAATAGCCACTCGCGGCCGCATAGGTCTCGGCCTTCAAGAAGGCGTTTTCTTGAAAGGTGTGGCCCGTTTCTGCCACATCTTGGTCGAGGCCAATATCGTCCAGGCTCAACCAGGCCAGCTCTAAATGGGCCAACATCTCGGCAAATTCTTGGACTTTTCCCTGATTGCGCGTTGCCACTAATAATTTCTGGCTCATTTTTGCTCCTGTGTCTGCGATTTTCATTCTAATGGTCGGCGGCAGCGGTAAAGGTTTCGCTATCAATCTGGCTCTATGCTATACTCGCCTTAATTCTAAAGCAAAGGAGGTTGTACATGAAAAAGCAACATCCTTCCCGGTTGCGCTTTAATTTTGGCTTTCTTCTGGAAGCCAGAGTAGGCGCCAGCCGCACGATTGAGCTAAATTACCCAAGCATTGATGTTGAAGATATTACCTTAACGCCCTTAACGGGCGTCTTGCATGTGGCGCGCACCTCGGAAGGGGTTTATTTGAGCGGAGAACTGGATGTAAAAACGGCCGTTATCTGCGCCCGCTGTTTAACCAATGCCCTCTTCCCGGTATCGGTTTCGCTGGGCGAACTGCTCTATTATCCGCCTCACACCACGCCGCCAGGAGAATTATTTATCGGCGAAGATGGGTTCATCGATCTCGCCCCGCTCGTGCGAGAATTAACGCTCCTGGAGATACCCTTAAATCCGATCTGCCGGCCAGACTGTCAGGGCTTGTGCCAGGAGTGTGGCGCCAACTTAAACGAAGAGGAGTGTGGCTGCACAGACGATATCATCGATCCTCGACTGGCAAAGTTAAAAGAGCTTCTCAAATAACCTCGCCTGGCTAATCCAGAAAAACGCATCCGCAGCGGACACAGCTTTCACAGATTAAAGAAAAATCTGCATTATCTGCGAAACCTGTGGATGATTTTCTTATTTTTTGTAAGAAAAAGTTCATTGGCAAGTTACTATGTTTTTTGATCAAGCAAAAGTTTACATAAAAAGCGGCGATGGCGGCGATGGCATGATCAGCTTTCGCCGGGAAAAGCACGTGCCCTTAGGCGGGCCAGATGGCGGCGATGGCGGCAACGGCGGCGATGTTATCTTTTTTGTAGAGAGCCATATCAACAGCCTCGTTAAATTCCACCGCAACATCCATTACCGCGCCGGCAACGGGGTACATGGCGGTAAAGCGCAAAGAACCGGCGCTCGCGGGGAAACCCTGCGCCTGCCCGTGCCGCCCGGAACCATCATCCGCGATGCGGAAACGGAAGATATTCTGGCCGATTTAACCCATCCCGGGCAAGAAGCCCTTATCCTGGCTGGCGGCCGCGGCGGCAAGGGCAACACCCATTACACCACCAGCCGCAACCAGGCTCCACGCCTGGCAGAACGTGGCGAACCCGGCGAAGAGATGTGGTTAACCCTGGAGTTGAAGCTCATTGCCGATGTGGGGCTGGTGGGCTTGCCCAACGCCGGCAAATCGACGCTGCTCTCCGTCATCTCGGCCGCCCGCCCTAAAATCGCCAGTTACCCGTTTACCACTTTGCAGCCCAGCCTGGGTGTGGTGGAACTGGATGATTATCAAACCATCGTGGTGGCTGATATTCCCGGTTTAATTGAAGGGGCGGCTGAGGGCATCGGCCTGGGACATGAATTTTTGCGCCACATTGAGCGTACCCGCGTCCTCATCCATCTGATCGATGGTTCCGCTAAAGAGCCATTGGTAGATTGGGCCATCATCAACGATGAGCTGGCTCAATACCATACCACCTTAGGCGTCAACCTCGACGAACGCCCCCAACTGGTGGTTCTCAACAAGATGGATTTGCCAGACGCCGTGGCCTGGGAGCCGTTGGTGGCGGAAGAAATCGCCAAAGCGGGCTATCCCTTTGTCTCTATTTCCGCCCTGACTAAGCAAGGATTGCGGGAGATGCTCTACACCGTCAAACAAATGTTAGATGAAGTAGACGAAGCGCCGCAGGTCAGTGCGGTGGCAGAGACAGAAATTGTCATCCGCACCAAAGAAGATGAGGATGGTTTTACTATCGAACGGGAGTTGGATGGCTGGCGCGTTTCTGGCAAGCGGGTGGAACGCATCGCCGCCATGACTTATTTTGAATTTGAACCGACGGCCACCCGTTTCTCTCGCATTTTGGAGAGCATGGGCATTACTAAAGCGCTGGAGAAAGCCGGGGTGAAGGTGGGCGACATCGTGCATATTGGCGATGAAGAGTTGGAGTGGGGAGAATAAAGTTCACAGCCAGGTAAACGGCAATGCAGGCAGCTATGTTGACAACTCCGCGGACACGCATTGGATTACTGGGAGGCACGTTTGACCCACCCCACATCGGTCATTTATGGTTGGCGGAAGCGGCCAGAGACCAACTGCTATTGGACCAGGTGGTTTTTCTGCCGGTGGGGGAACCACCGCATAAACATGGCCAGGTGATAACGGCCGTTTCCCACCGCCTCACCATGCTGCAAAAGGCGCTCAACGACATCGAGCGCTTCACTGTTAACCAGGCCGACATCGACCGCCCCCCGCCCCACACCACCAGCACTCTGCTCCCTTTGCTGCGCCAAACCTATGCCGGGGCGCAGTTGTGGCTGCTCATCGGCTCCGATTCACTCATTGATTTACCTAACTGGATTGAGCCGACGGCCATCATCCAGCAATGCCGCCTGGCGGTGCTGCCCCGCCCGGACGTTGAGATTGATTGGCCGGCGCTGGAAACGGCCGTTCCCGGTATAGCCCAGGTCGTAGATATGCTGGAAGGTCCCACCCTGAACATCTCCGCCACCAATTTACGTGGCTGGGCCAGACGGGGGCGCTCACTCACCTTTTTAACGCCAACGGCCGTTATCGACTACATTCAGCGCCAAAAACTTTACCGCGCCTAATTATTCCTCTGCTTCCGCTTCCGCACCGGCCGGTTTCGGGGCAAAACGCTTCATCTGTTTAAGCGACACCTTATTGATTTTGCGGCACTTGGGGCATTCAACCGCGTGATACTTCTGCTTTTTCTCGGCTGCTTCGGCTACCGCCTCCGCCACATAATCACGGCTCAAAGTAAAAGAGTGACGACAGTATTGACAATGCACATTCATAAAAAACTCCTTTGCTAATGGGAGCGGGGGCCGCGGTTGAGCCCCCAACGGGGAAACGGTGCGCGCGCCCC
>CAZXVH010000008.1:0-25640 GCA_964643965.1 uncultured Ardenticatenaceae bacterium | reverse complement strand
TTAAATTACAATTTAAAAAAAAATTGTTTGCTTAGGGGTGGGGGGCACTGTTGGCCCCAAACGCGCGAACACGCTCCCCGCGCTCCGACCCATTCTAACCTGCCCTTGCCTGCCGTCAACTGACTCAGACAATTAAACCTCCATAAGAACCTGCCCCTTTCACCGGTAATTTTAACCTGGCTCCCATAGAATTCAGCAAATGGCACAATCCACCCCCTCAAACCTGCCCGCCATCCTGCGTGACAGCCTGGAAAAAGGCCAACAGCCGCGCCTGATTGTAACCAGCGGCAGCATGGCTCCCTTGATACGGGTGGGGGATCAGGTCATTTTAGAAGCAGTGCAACCTGAACAGTTAAACCCGGGTGACGTTATCACCCTCAGCAGCCCACAAGGGCTGTTGACCCATCGCTTGTGGGCGGTGGGAGGGTCGCCGGGCGCACAGAAGTTTCTCACCCGTGGCGACCGTCCGCTTACGTTTGATGCGGTATGGCCTTCGGCGGCGCTGGTGGGGCGTGTTTGTGGACGGGTGCGGAGAGAACGGCCGTTTTCTTTGCAAACTGGCGCCGGCCAATGGCTCAATGGGCATTTAGCGGCGCTAGCCCGGTGGGAATATCGGTGGATCACTGGTTCACAGGAGGTTCTCGTAAAGAGAATTGAACCGGTTCGCTACACCTTTCGGGTAAAAGTGCTGCATCGTTTTTGCACGGCTTGGGCGTTCCTCATCACAGGCGCCATCAATTTGGCGACTCGCATAAAGTAATCAAGGTTGGTTCAATCTTTGAGATTAAACCAATCTAACTACTGTCCTGTCAAGGCTAAATTGATGGATAAACGACTCTGGTAAATATCCATCAAAATATGGTTGACAGGACACTAGACCTCTCTTAAAGAAGCAAGCGCGGCCCGCCGCCAGCATGGGAACATATTGTTATGCGAGAATATCGTGGGGTTATTTTGACACTACTTGCCGGGTTAACGGCCGTTTTCTTGGGAACGGCCGTTTACGCCCTGCGATCCTGGTCTACCGTCACCCTCATCACCTACAATGAACTGCATAAACAAACGCAGCGAGAGATGCCGCTCCGCGCCCCAGAACGCGGCGCGGACTACCTGGCGCTCATCCCGGATGAACCTGGTTTTAGGGAGGCGCTCACCCCCTTACTCCTGCATCGAGAAGAAGAGGGGCTGCGCGTAACGGCCGTTTCTTTAAGCCAGATCGTGGCTGAATTTGGTAATGACACAGGCAGCGCCCAGGCCATGCGCGAATTCCTGCGCTATGCCGCTGAAAATTGGCAGCCAACGCCTCGTTATCTGCTCCTGGCCGGCGACGCCGCCAGCCCAAGCGCCGCCCAGCCAGACGCCCCCAATCGCAACTTGCTGCCCACCCACCTGGTGTCCCAGGGCAGCAGCCAGGCCGCCGATGATGGTTGGTTTGTTACTTTTGATGACAGCGGTCCGCAGATGACGGTCGGCCGTCTGCCGGTGCAAACGGCTGAGGAGTTAACGACCGTTGTCGCCAAAACCATTGCCTATGAAACGGCCGTCAGCCAAACGCCAAACGCCGCCTGGCTGCGGCGGGCGCTGCTCATCGCCGACGACAAACCCTATTTCGATATGGCCCAGGATCAACTGGAAGATAGTTTGTATCAGAATGGCTACCACATCCATGATCTACACATGTCCCAAAACCAGGACATCTATTTCAACATTGTCACCGTCTTAAATCGAGGCGTGGGGATTCTCAACTACACCGGGCATGGCAGCGAAAGCAATTTTGGCGATGGCGCGGCTTTTACCGCTGAGGATGCCCGTCTGTTGGAAAATGAAGAGCGACTGCCGCTGTTTACCGCTTTTTCTTGCCAAAACGGGGCGTTTAGCGATCCGGTGGAAAACAGCGTGGCGGAGCAGCTTTTGCTGGCGCCAAACGGCGGCGTGGCGGCGGCGGTAGGTGCCTCAGGGGCCACAGAAACGGAATCCAGCCTTATTCTCGCCAGCGTTTTTTACCACGTCCTGCTGGATGGCAGCAACGCCACGCTTGGTGAGGCGCTGAATGATATGAAAACGGCCGTTCGCGGCGATGAGGAATTGGAAACGGCCGTACGCACCTATAATTTATTGGGCGATCCGGCTCTGGCCCTGCACAAACCGGCCGCCGGCCAACTGGCGCGCCCTCTACCCTTGCTCGGTCCCACCACCTTTGTCAACGATCATTAAAGATGAGGGGTTCACACGCCCACGTGCGTACTACTCTCAGCCATATCTTGACAACTTGCTCGTAGACTCGGGGGAAACGGCCGTTTCCCCAAATGCCCATTCAGGTTAAAATCCAGGTCGTGTCGAACTGCGACAAAACTTTAGTTCATCCACCACAAGGAGCGAAAATATGTCTTTAAAAGAGTACAAACCTGGCACCGCCTTCAATGGCGTCATCGGGCGTACATTTGATGTGTCCGAACCGGCTTGGCCGGAACCACTGCGGGCCGCAAAAAACGCGCCCAATGTCCTCTATATCGTGCTGGATGATACGGGCTTTGGCCAACTTGGCTGTTACGGCAGCCCCATCAACACACCGAACATAGACGCCCTGGCAGAAAACGGGCTGCGCTACAACAACATGCACACCACCGCGCTCTGTTCACCCTCGCGTACCTGTATGCTCACCGGACGCAACCATCACTCCAACGCCATGGCCTGCATCACCGAAGGCTCCACCGGTTATCCAGGATCAAACGGCAACATTCCTTTTGAAAATGGCTTCCTTTCAGAAATGCTGCTCCAACACGGCTACAACACCTACGCCATTGGCAAATGGCATCTCACCCCTGCTGACCAAATTTCAGCGGCGGGGCCGTATGACCGTTGGCCGCTGGGACGTGGTTTTGAACGCTTCTACGGCTTCCTCGGCGGCGAAACGCATCAATATTACCCAGAACTCGTCTACGACAGCCACCAAGTCGAACCCCCAAAAACACCCGAAGAAGGGTATCATATCACCGAAGATTTAGTGGACAAAGCCGTCAGCTTTATTGCAGATGCCAAACAAGTCGCCCCAGACAAACCGTTCTTCATGTACTTCTGCACCGGCGCCATGCACGCTCCTCATCACGTGCGCAAAGAGTGGTCGGATAAGTACAAAGGGAAATTTGATGATGGCTGGGAAGCTTACCGTCAAAAAACATTTGCCAAACAAAAAGAGATGGGCATAGCCCCGCCCGATGCCGAACTGTCGCGCCATGATCCCGATGTAGCTGAATGGGAGTCGCTTTCCGACGATGAAAAGAAACTTTATGCGCGCATGATGGAAGTGTTCGCCGGTTTCTTGGAACACACCGACCATCATATTGGCCGGTTAATTGATTTCTTGAAGCACATTGGGGAGTTTGACAATACGTTAATCATGGTCATTTCCGACAACGGCGCCAGTTCAGAAGGTGGCCCGACCGGCTCTGTCAATGAAAACTTATTCTTCAACAATGTGCCTGAATCGCTTGAAGCTAATCTGGAGTTGATCGATGAACTGGGTGGCCCAAAGACCTTCAACCATTACGCCTGGGGTTGGACGTGGGCAGGCAATACGCCTTTCCGCCGTTGGAAACGCGAAACATATCGTGGCGGTATCAGCGACCCGTTTATTGCCCACTATCCAAAGGGCATTGAGGCAAAAGGGGAAATACGCACCCAATACACTCATGCCATCGACATGGTTCCTACTGTATTAGACGTACTAGGCATCGAGCCACCAATCAGTGTGAAGGGCGTCACCCAATCGCCCATTGAGGGGTTGAGTTTTGCCCATACCTTTGCCGATGAAAAAGCTGAAAGCAAGCGGCGCACGCAATATTTCGAGATGATGGGGCACCGCTCTATCTATCATGATGGATGGCGGGCTGTTTGTCCGTGGCCAGGCCCCTCCTTCAAGGAAGCTGGCGCGTTCTTTGGCGTCCCTATTACGGCAGACAAATTAACTGAGCTAGATGCCACACAATGGGAACTGTATCATGTGGATGAAGATTTTGCGGAAAACCACAATGTAGCTGAGGGGAATCGTGCCAAGCTGATTGAACTAATTGCGCAATGGTATGTGGAAGCAGGCAAGTACAATGTCTTACCCGTAGATGGACGTGGTACAGCCCGCTTTGCCGATGAACGGCCGCAGCTTTCCAAGGATCGATCCAGTTATCGCTTCTATCCCCATACGCAATCGGTGCCGTTTAATGCAGGGCCTCGTTTGTTGAACCGAACGCATAGCATAACGGCCGTTGTGGAGATACCTGAAACGGGTGGTGAAGGCGTCTTGGTTTCCTACGGCGGCACAGATGGCGGTTACGCCCTCTACATCAAAGACGGCAAACTGCAATACGTTCATAACTACGTCGCGCGTGACTATCTGCATGTGGAAAGTTCGGAGGTGGTTCCCGCCGGAGCGCATGAGCTGCGCTTCGAGTTTGAGGTAACAGGTCCTCCCGATATTGCCAATGGCAAAGGCACACCCGGCCGCGCTCAGCTTTATATTGATGATAAGTTGGTGGGGCAAGCAGATTTCCCCCACACCACGCCACTAAGTCTTGGTCTGACCGGAGGCATTTCGGTAGGTGCTGATCCTGGCGCGCCCGCAGCTCCCTTCTACGCTTCGCCGTTTGAGTTCAACGGCGCCATTCAGCATGTAACCTTTGATTTGAGTGGTGACTTAATCGAGGACGATGAGGCATCCATGCGCCTCATTTTAGCAAGGCAGTAAATCGAACAAGAATTAGTGTCACGAATTATTCGCCACTTTTTATACCAGCGAATGGGTTCACGCCGACAGCTACAAAGTCCACCTTTGTGGACTTTGTAGCTGTCGGCACAGTTTCAATCACCGTTAGCGTCTCCAGGCGTTTGATGATTTGCCGAGCCGTTAGCGCCAAGCCTGTCTGCCGCACCTGCCGTTCGAGCAGGTTGAAGGCACGATTTTGGCGGTGGTGCATGACCGTTATTTTATTGAGCGCTTTGCGATGGAGGTGTGGCTGGTGGAGGGGGATGGTTTGCGGAAGACCTTGTTGAGGTAGTTCAATACACATTTTTAGACAAAGAGATATTCATATATTGCCTCAGCTATTTTCCTGCCAAGCAAAGGCGGAACTGCATTTCCCACTTGAGTCAATTGCCGCGCAGGAGAGCCACAAAACACATAATCATCGGGGAAAGTTTGCAATCGGGCAGATTCACGAGGAGAAAGTGTCCTTGGAATATATGGATGCAAATGTGACCGTCCGCCACCGCCATTTCCACCGGCAATAACAGTTTTAGAGGGTAATGTTGGATCGAGACGATCTACGCGACCAAGTTGATCACGTTGTCCATATTGAAGTTCCATATAACGAAGAATTGATTTGGCTTTATGGTTACGAGTAATATGATTTGGAAGCGAATCTACATCAATCAGCGCTACAGAAGATGGAACTTCTAACAAATCTTCACGAGGGAAGCGAAAATGACGCTTTTGATTTCTCCAGCCTATAACAAATATTCTTGATCTTGATTGGGGAATACCATAATTACGAGCGTTGAGAAGGGTAGGTTTTGCCACAGTATAACCGCATTTTTCTAACGATATGATTGCTTCGGCAAGTTGTTTTCCATTATCCATAGTCAACAAGCCGGAAACATTTTCAATTAGAAATACAGCAGGTTTAAAGGTTTGAATTTGCCAAATATAATCAAACAGTAAATTTCCTTTTTCTTCATGAGCAAAGCCTAGTCTCTTAAAATTATCACCCGACTTGGCAAATCTTTGGTTAGCGGCAATGCTAAAAGGTTGACATGGTGGCCCACCATGAAAAACACCATTAAAAGGCGACTTTACTCCAACCTTGGTTTTCAATATGCTTGTTACTTCTTCTCTGTTTTTTAAATCACCACTGCTGTTAGGCGGCCCAAATATATTCCAACGTGGTCTATTATGCTTCAAAGTTTGGCAAAACAACTCGTTGATTTCAAATGACGCTAAATGTTGAAAACCAGCGCTTTCAAAGCCTAAATCCAACCCTCCGGCTCCAGAAAAAAAACTCACCGATGGTATATTGTGTGATTCCGCTTCGGCGCTGTCTATTTTTTGATACGTAGCCAGAGAAGGCGGTATCAATTTGTTGTGACGATAGCGTAAGTCATCATACGACAAACCAGATGCTGCCAATGCCTCGCTCAAATTCACACCATCATGGATACAACTTTGGAGAATGGCTTCTTGTTTTGAAATAGCTAAAGGTTCTATAATTTGCATAAGTTTTATTAGCCCATTTGTTCTTTTGCTTCATTATACACGCTTTTGGCTTCAATAACCGTTGTAAAATCTTGTTGATTTTCTGTTCTTAACCAACTTCTATAGTAATTGTGAATGGCCTTATGACAATTGGGGCAAAGAGGAACTAAATCAGCAAATGATGTTCCTGTTCGAGTTAAGCGGACTACAGATGAAAGCGGTAGTAAATGATGAACTTCAAGCAAGTTGTCTGTCCATGGGTAACGATCCTTCATGTTTTCTCGGCACATATCACAATAGTATGGCAAAGATAAGTTGGCAAAAAACATTCGTCTGAGTTTAGGGCTTCTTTCAACGCGCAAATGAGTGACACGAATTCGTTTTCCCTCTGTAAAAACTAAATCATCTTGTATTTCTCTGGCAACAGACATAATGGGGTGGATTATTACGTCGCCAATTGTTCCCAAATGAATGACTTCGCCCTCTCTATCTGGATTTTGAGACAGGATCAAAGGAGTTGCTATTTGCTCAAGTCGTTCAATTGTTTCATCATCTCCACCCATCACATCAAGAAAAAGGGTGGAATTACTCCATTTCAAAAAACTCGACTGAGCAAGAAAAATCAACATTTCTCGAACCTGTCGTTTTTCATCCCCATTTCCACGTCGTGTTGTTGGCTGTAAAGTTAGAAATGTCTCAAGTGGCTCAACGCCTGTTAACTCATTACCGACAAGATAACTGAATATATCATCGAGGGTTATGGAAGCATCTCCCTGTTGCTTAAATTTTGCCACGAGAAAACGCAGTATTATACAGAAGGGAAATGTTTTGTTTTCGGTTAAATTATATTGCTGGGTTGCTGGAGATGGGTAGTATGTGCGAGGGATGATAAATGAAAGATATTCGTCTACCCCCCAGCCTTCTTCGCTCGAATCTGCAATTTTTCGGCAGACATCTGTTACCATTAACTGCTGGTCGATTCTGGCAGCAATCATAGTCCATTTAAAAATACGCGAATAGTTGCGCCAGACGGTATAACTTTCTGGAGCAAAGGGTAGCCCAGTTTGTCCGACGAGTAACTCTCGCAAGGGATCGATTCCTGTTGTTTGGATATTCACGCCATTCAAATCAGTCAACACTTGAGCTATCTTTCGCAAATTATCAAAATTAAAGTAATCAAGTCGTCCCTGATCCCATCGCCAACGCATCACAATCCTTCCTACATGAATACAAAACTTATTTGTTGTAATAATACAACATATTATATTTTATCTCAAATCTTATGAGCAAACGGCCGTTTCTTCTCAAAGATTCCAGCTAATAACAGTCACTCTTTACGAGGCATCTCGGTTCATTATCAAATCGATTTAATTGCGCTATCAAGAACTGGCTGTAACTGTAAAGAGATGCCAGCGGATTGTCAGTCATCTTTTCGGCAAGGAACTTCCAAGAAGTAAGATCTAATTTCCCGCAACTTTATCAATACTTAACAACCGATAAACATTTCGCTCGGGGCGGTTAAATGGTTTAACCGTGCGTACTTCAAGGCTTACTGTACATTCATGGCCGATTGGTGCGCCTTGTTCTGCGACTATTTTATTGAATTTTTCTGCGGCCTTTTCAGTGGCAGACCCTGAAATCACCTCGCCACCAGATAAAGTTAATTCAAACCTTCGCTGTTTGGGCAGAAATCCACTTAAAACACCAATTTTAGGTGATTCTTCCTCTTCCTCAATGGTTGTGGCCTCTATTCGAGTACGGGCACGGTCTACAGCTTTATCATCAATAATGTATTCACGGCTGTCATCAACCATTCTGATTGTCGCATTATTATTGTCTAGTTCGTGGAAAAAGGTTTTTAAGGCAAGTAAAAGTCTGTGATTAAGTTCCTCGGTCAATGCCTCAAACACTTCATCATCTTCTGTGGAGGATTTGACAATTGCACTAACCGAAAAATCCAGAGCATCTTTGAGTGTTGTATCAAACATCTCCATTTGTTCGGAGGCTTCATTAAGTACAAACCCAAACGATCCATGTGCAACTCCAGTGACCATTAAGTTCGCATCTTTGTCGTATGGGACTCTGCCGCGTTCACCCAGTTTACCAACTGCCTGTGTGGCAAAGCTTTTTGAGACTATTTCTTGAAAACTTTGCAGAACTTTACCAGCAAAATCCGCAGCTACACCGACGGATCCAATTACAGGATCGCCGCCAAAAAACAGTACTACGCTGGCCCGGGTTTGCGGTATGTCTCCAAGCTCTGCCAATTTATCTTCAATATTTTTCTTTCGTCGTTCAAATTGATAGAGAGTTGCCTTATCATTATATTGTTTGGCCGTCTCTAACATCTGACTGACGTTTGCTAAATCAACTTGTAACGATTCCATTTCAAGTCTACGAGGCATTTGATACCTCCTCATTTAGTAACTGTTGAGCTAACTCATCATCGCTGTTCAATGGTACTTCAAGCAACCCTTTCCAAAGATATGTTTCTCTTTGGTGAGTGAACAAACCGAACCAGTAATGTGTTGATTTCACAATCAAAAATGGATGGGCATTGAGATCAACATAGTATGCATCACATTTGAACTTATCTTTTACATCCAACAATGGAGCAATATCTGAGTGAAAGAAGTTCTCAAATTCTTCGTCGTTCTTCACTATTTGCGGACGAAGTAAAAACGAAACAATATCTATGTCAGCGGGTGGTTTATTACGAACTTTTTCGCAATTTTCAATAAAGCTACCATCTATCCACTGAAAACCTTCGGTAAATCCTGCGTTTCTTAAGGCTTGTCTATATTGTATCAAACCTTGCAAAATCTGGCGTCGCTGCTCAGATATTCCAAAGCGTTGCACTATCTCTGAAAGGGTTGTTTGGTAAGGGGTCGTTTGTGTCCTATCTGTGGGACTGGTTCCAGCTAAGAATGGCGGTAACACATCATGTTGGTTAAATTCTGGAATCATCTTTGCTCTACTTTAACTGCTTTTCAGCCAACACTTACTTCAAGTAACCAGGGTGATACAGACGGAACGCGAGTCATTAGCATACTCAAAAAGGGCAGATTTGCAACTCTGATAAAAGGGAGAGGGGATTGGGGGGATAACGGCCGTTTCTCGGCTAAAGATTGAAGATTAAAGGGTCTCTTCCCCAAAAGTGGGCGCAAGCTGCTGCGCTTCAGCAAGCCACGCCTCCAGGTTTATACGCGACGAGGTTTTCAGGTCAAGGATTTCCCGCAGGCGTTCCGGCGTTTCCTCTGCTAAATCGGCGATGGTGACGATGCCGGCCGCTTTGAGTTTGCGTTCTGTGGCAGGACCAATGCCTTTGATGAGTTGTAGCTGGCTCTTGCCAGTATGTTTGATTTGGGATTTGGCTCGTCCCAACGCCGTTTGCATATTGTCGATCTGCGAATGGGCAGTTTCTAGTTTGCTTTCTTTTTCTTGGAGATTGGCCTGGAGTTTTTCGATGGCGGCCAGCTTGTTAAGTAATTTCTCAACTTCTGCCTTGCGCTCATCCCGTTCAGTGATGACGACCTCCAGCTTGGCCGCCACTTTTTGATGATCCGCTTTTAACTGAGCCAATCCCTTTAACTGCTCCTGGTTTTCAGCCAAATCTTCTTGCAGATACTTCATTTCGACGTGGGCCACCGTAAGTTGGCGGGCTAACTCCACTTTTTCATCACGCAGGTCGTCTATTTCGTCGTCAAACTGTTTGATTTCCGCTTTGAGGCTCTCGGTATCGAGAACGGCCGTTTCCAGTTTCGTCTCCAATGCCACCCGCAGATCATCCAGGCGGTCGGCCTCTGCTCGCTCCTCCGCCAGTTCACGCTGGTAAGCCCGCAGCTTTTCCTTTAAATCAACCTGTTCAGATTGAGTGCGGCCCAGTTGAATGGTGCGCTGCCGCAGCTGTGCCTCAAGTTGGGCCTTGTCTGACTGCACGGCTTCATGCCAGCGGCGCATATAAAAAGTATCAACTAAAACAGCCAACAGCGCCCCCACCATCATGCTGCCCAGTAACGCCAATACGATTACGCCGGTACTCATCAATCCTCTCCTGTACCTCTCTAAACGACTATAAACGCTCCGCTTCGCTTAAGATATTGGCGGCCCGCCCTTCGGAAATGTCTAAGATGACGGCGAGTTTGGCGGGGGAAACGGCCGTTAACGCAGCCACATCCTCAATACCAGCCCCTTGTAATCTATCCGCAAACACGGGACCAATGCCCTTGACGCGCTGTAAATCTTCTGTTTTTCCTGGTTCGAGAAAGGGGGGCAAACTCTCGTCATTGGGTTCTAAGGTGATGTAGTTTTCCACCAATTCTTGAAGGGCTTCTGGGGCCTCTGCCGCCATTTGCTTGAGACGCCTTTCGGCCACTGCCATCCTGTCCAGCAAGTCGAGGGCGCCATCTTCTGCAGAGGTACTCTTATACCAATACCAGGCAATCAGCCCCACCAATCCCCCAAAAACAAGGCCAAAAATAAACGTCGATGGTTTTTTTAATCGTTTCATCACCTTTCTCCACAGCCATATCATAAATAGAGATAAAAACCATCATACCGCAAAACGGCCGTGCTACCCAATTTTAGCAGCTGCTATTCCAGGTATTCTCGCTCATCGGGAAATCAATATGGGCTGCGGAAACTCCAATAGCATCCGATCCACCAAACTGCCCAGGACAATGCGCCAAAACGGCCGTTTGCCAAAGCCACCGATGATCAATAGATTACACTGATGGGTAACGGCCGTTTCCAGGATCAACGTCCCGGTATCATTTGTGGCCTCCACCACAAACTCGGCCGTCACGCCATGCCGGGCCAGATAATCACGGGCATGATCGGCCGTGTCCGCCGACACCCGGTCATTCACCCCCACCACCACCGTCAGTGGAAAGCCATATTTCACCGCCCGGTAAGTGGCCACAAACAGCCCTTCTTCCGATTTTGGACTGCCATCATAAGCCAGAAGCATCTTATCCATAGGGCTGTTGGCTTCATCAGGCACAACCAACAACGGCCGGGAGCAACTTTGTAAAAGCGGCGTCAGATCAGAGCGCAAGCGGGCAGTGGCGCTGTCGTCCGGGGGATGGGCCAGGGTGAATACGACCAGATCCGCCCAGACAGATCGGCGCAAAATGGCTGCAGAAGCTCCCCCCCAATCCACCGCAAATTCACCACGTATCCCAGCCTCGGCACAGCGCCGGTCAAACTCTTCACGCACTTCTTCGATCAGTTGGCGTTGTTGTTCTTGTTCTTCCTCCAAAAGGTCTTCATCATGTTGAGCCACATACAGCCCCAGCAAACGACCTTCCGTGCGGCTGGCAAGGGTCAAAGCATGATCCAATGCTCGCCAATGCGTTGGCTGGCCGCCAATCGCCACCAACAAGTCCCGGAAGATAGATTCCGGCACAATGGTATCCAGACGCTCTTCCCGCCAGATGCCCGGCTGAGGGCCAGGCTCAAGTTGAGCGGGAACAAGGGCCTCCATGAGGCGCTCGCCCATACGGGCGAGCACATTTTCCAGCTGGTCGCTTTTCTCTTCAGTGAGACGGGTAACGGCCGTTTCCACATCCATCTCCCAACCCAACTGCTCCACCAACTCCCGTCGGTAATCGGCTAACAAGGCATATAAATCCGCTTCCGTCCGCCCCGGAAACTGTTGAAATACGCCCCGTTCATAAAGAAGGGCCACCACCGGCAAATACACTACATCATACCAATGACCCACCGCTTCATCGTAGGAAATATCGCGCTGCCAATCCAGCCCCATAAAATAGCGGTGAACCTCAATTTCCTCACGCAGCAGCGAGTAATAACCGGGCCAGGTCATCTTCAAATCAGATTGGGGACGAATTTCGTCGATATTGGTCATTTCCAGAAAATTGGCATACCGCGATTTGAGAATAATCGCTTCAGGATCATCATCCGGGGCCAAAGCCACCCGCGTACGCACCTCTGTGACATACGCTTCAATCGTCGACATCTCCAACTGTCGCGCCACCGATACCCGGTGATTGCCATCTTTGACAAAATACGCCTCGCCCACCTGATACACCTCAATGGGCGGTACGCCGGTCTGGCCCAAAAAAGCCGCTTTTACATTGGTCCAGCGTTCCTCATCACTGTTCTGCTTGGGCATAAAATCCCGGGTGAAGTCGCCAGATCGCCCCACGCTGCCCACGATAGCCGCCACGGGAATTTCCTGGATGCCTCGTTCGGCAATCCCTTTCAGCCCCAGTTTTTTTCGTACTTCGTCATAAGCCAGCAGTTCAGACGATTGACCGCGCAGCCGCGCCAGAGTTTGCTGCATGGCAGCCTGCCGCCGGGCGCGTTGAAAATCGTTCATTGCCGTTTGATAATTCATAGAACTTCTGTTTTCCATATGCTTCCTTGCTCAAAGAACTGACAGATTACGCTCAACGACAAATCAACATCGGTTTTTTGCACTCGTGCAGCATTTGGTCTACGGTGCTGCCTAATACCAGGCGGGGCACCGCTCGGAAGCCAAAGCCACCCATGATCACCAGATCACTGTTTTGGTCGGCCACCGTGGCCAACAGCACGTCGCCAATGGCGCCTTGTCGCAGCATGAAATCAGCTTCCACCTCATACTCGGCCAAATATTGCTGCGCCATGCGCATCGCCTCAGCAGAGGTATGTTTGGTTTCAATGGTGATGACGGTGAGCTGCATACGCCAGCGCACGGCCAGGTAAGCAGCCACAAAAAGCGCTTCATCGGCTTTAGGGCTGCCATCATAGGCCAACAAGGCCCGCTTCATATTTGAACCACGACCGCCTGGCAGCACCAGCACCGGGCGCGGGCTTCTCTGAATGAGCGTATTAAAACCAGAACCGAGCCGGCGCAGCCGTTTTTTTGCCGACGAGCGCCACAACGCCACCACCACCAGATCTGCCCAGGCGGCCCGTTCGGTGATGATACGGGCGGGCTTGCCAGAGGCCACCACCAATTCACCGCGGATACCGGCGTTTTCACAACGTTCATTAAAATCTCGTTTGATATGCAGCACTGCGGCGCTGCCTGCCTCTGCTTTATCGGCGACCACATGCAGCCCCATCAAACGCCCTTTTTCCCGGCGGGCCACGTCCAAGGCGGCCTGTATCAAATGTTTGTCTTCCACCTGGCCGCGCACCGGCACTAAAATCTTGGCAAATAAGCGATCATACTGGCGGACCGCCAACATGCCCCGCCGCCACTCGCCGGTTTCAGGGCCATCTTCCAGGCCCAGGGGCACGACCGCTTCCCGCAAGCGCAGCCCCATTTCTGCCCCCCGGCTGGCTTGAACCTCCTGCATTAAATCGGTAACGGCCGTTTCTGCATCCAATGACCAACCCAGCGCCTCTTCCAACTGTTCTCGCCTTTCAGAGAGCAGCACGTAAATATCCGCTTCAGTCCGCTCAGGAAAATTATGTAAAATGCCCTGTTCCCGAATAATGGTGACGACGGGCAGGTAAACATCGTCATACCAGGCAATGACAGCCTGGGCATAGGGAACCGGCTCGCCGCGCTGTTCTGCCAGGCGCTCCTGGTGCGCCTCAATCTGCTCTTGCAAATCACGGTAATGGCCGGGAAAGGTCATGGTGAGGTCGGCGCCCAGCCGTTGCCGGTCGAGATTGGTTTTTTCCAGGAACTCCAGGTAGCGCTCCTTGCAAATCAGCTCAGACGGATCGGCCTGATCGGTGAGGGGCACGCGGGCGGTGACTTCGGTGACGTGCGCGGCGATGGTTTCGCTGCCCAACTGCCGCGCCACGGAGACGCGATGATTGCCATCATTGACAAAGTAGGCGTCTCCTATTTTGTAAACGTCGATGGGGGGCATACCAACCATATCGTTAACGGCCGTTTTCACCCCCACCCAGCGCCCCTCATCCTGATCAGAGCGGGGCATAAAGCTGCGCGTAAAATCCTTGTAACGCCCTACACTGCCCACAATCGCATCGAGCGGCACTTCCTGTACGCCTAACGCCACCGAACCCGAAGCCTTTAAGCGTTTACAGACTTCGTTGTATCCCAGCAAATCAGCCGACTTACCGGTGATACGCGCCATCAACTGCTGCATCGACGCCTCGCGCCGCGCCCGCCGAAAATCACGCACCGCCACTTCGTGCCTTAAGTTCTCCGGATCATCGATCACGTTTTTCCCTCAGCCTACTTGCTCCCTACTCATCTGGTAGAGGTCCAAATCTCTACAATTTTAACGTACAAATTATAACACCTTTCTCTGTTGACCGTTGATGGTACGTATGTTACACTCCGCGCCGTCATGAAAACATCAGACAGCTTAACCCATGTCACTGCCCAACTTTTCAGCAACCATGTCCATGATAGCCATGTCCATGGCCACGCTCACCACCATACGGTATGGCAGTCTAACATCTCGGGTTAAGACGGCGCAGACAAACGCGCCTTCATCAGGTCGGTCAATTCACACCCTCCTCGGAAACCCGGGGAGGGTGTTTTTTATTTAGTCGGATAGTCGGATAGTCGAGTAGTTGGATAGTTGAGTAGTCGAGTAGTTGGATAGTTGAGTAGACGACGCATATGGGAGAAGATATGACACGCACAGATATACGGCTGGCGCTGCCTAGCAAAGGCGTTTTACAAGAAGAGGCATTGACTTTATTGGCGGAATGCGGCTTAAAAGTGAAGCAGAGCAACCCGCGCCAGTACAAGGCGATGATCCCGACCATGCCCGGCGTTTCCGTGCTGTTTCAACGACCAGGCGACATTGTGGTGGGGGTGCGCCAGGGCAGCATCGACTTTGGCATCACCGGGTTGGACATCATCAGCGAGAAAGGCACTCTCAACGGCGACCAACCCATTTTCACCATTCACGAGGCGCTGGGATTTGGGCTTTGCTCACTCAATTTGGCCGTGCCGGAAGATCTGCCCATTCACAATATGGCAGAGCTACAAGTATGGGCGCAGGCGTTGGCGGATAACGGCCGTTGCCTGCGCATCGCCACCAAATTCCCCCACACCACCAGCCAGTTCCTCGACCAATACCCCATCGCGCCCTACAAACTCATCGACGCCGAAGGTACCTTGGAAATTGCGCCCGACATTGGCTTTGCCGACATCATCGCCGACCTGGTTTCTTCTGGCATCACCTTACGCGACAATCATCTGCGTCCCCTGGCTGATGGCTTGATTCTGGCGTCGCAGGCAGCGCTCATCGCGAACAAAGAAGCGCTGCAAATCCGCCTGGAAGTGCGAGCCATCGCCAGGCAGCTTTTGGAGTATATCGAAGCGCATCTACGTGCTCTCGGTTCTTACCATGTCATCACCAATATGCGCGGTGACAGCCCGGAATCGATTGCGGCGCTGATGGCCGAACGGCCGTTTATCGGCGGTTTGCAAGGTCCCACCATCGCCAACATCGTCTCGCCAGATGGCGGCGATAACAAGTTATTCTCCGTCAGCATCGTGGTGGCCAAGGCCAACCTGGTCAAAGCCATTGCCGAGCTGCGGACGATTGGTGGCAGCGGCGTCATCGTTTCACCCATCTCTTACATTTTTGAAGAAGAGCCAGCGCGGTATCGGGCGATGTTGGCGGCGTTAGAAAATTAACCGCAGAGAAAACCTCCGTGTTTTCTCCAGTAAAAAATTTGAGGAAAAATTCTCATGATTAAGATTTTCACAGTAGCAGAAGCTCAAAAATCAATTTTGCGGCGGGACAGGGCGTTGGAGCCGGCTGTGCCACCTTTGCTGCAAGCCAGTTTGGATCGTTTGTTTGGACGCGGGACCACGCCAGAAACGGCCGTTACTCATATCCTGCGTGACGTGCGTGAACAGGGGGATGATGGGCTGCGTAACTGGACCTTGAAAATCGACGGAGTGCAGCTGCCTGAGTTAACCGTCGATCCGGCGGAGATTAAAGCGGCCGGGAAGCGAATCCCTATTTCGTTATACGAAGCGCTCTCGTTTGCCGCCCGCCGCATTCGCCAATTCCATGAATTACAACCGCTGCCCAACTGGACGACCCACGACATGGGCGGCGTCCTCGGCCAGCGCGTCACCCCTATCAAGCGGGTCGGCGTCTATGTGCCGGGCGGTACGGCGCCCCTGCCTTCTTCACTGCTGATGGCGGTCATTCCAGCGCAGGTGGCGGGCGTAGCTGAAATCATCGTGGCAACCCCACCCGACCAGAAAACGGGCAAAGTGGCCGACGTGGTTTTGGCCGCTGCCGCCATTTGTGGTATCGACAACGTGATCATGCTCGGTGGCGCACAAGCAATTGCCGCTCTGGCCTTTGGCACGGAAAGTGTGCCACAGGTGGACAAAGTGGTGGGCGCGGGCGGCCTGTTTACCACGTTGGCCAAGCGACAGGTTTATGGCATTGTGGGCATTGATGGCTTGTATGGTCCCACGGAAACGGCCGTTATCGCCGACGACAGCGCCAACCCGGCCTGGGTGGCAGCGGATTTACTGGCTCAAGCGGAACATGATATTTTGGCAACGGCCGTTCTCTTCACCCCCTCCCTCTCTTTTGCCCAGGCGGTGCAGGTAGAAGTGAGCCAGCAGTTAGAAACGCTCAGCCGCGCCAACATTATCGCCCAAGCGCTTAAAGGGCAAGGCGGCATCGTCCTCACCGCTGATCTGGACGAAGCGTGTCAGCTCGCCAGCAACTTCGCCGCCGAACACACCTGCATCGCCACAAAAAACCCGGAAGCCTACATCGACAAAATCCCCAACGCCGGCGGCCTGTTCATCGGCGAACGCAGCTTTGAAGTGCTGGGCGATTACGTGGCCGGCCCCAGCCACGTCATGCCCACCAGCAGCACCGCCCGTTTTGCTTCGCCGCTCAACGTGCTGGATTTCGTCAAAATCAGCAGCATCATCCAACTCGACGACGCCACCTCTGCCAAACTCAGCCCTATCGCCGCCCAAATCGCGCAGGCAGAAGGATTGACCGGACATGCGAATGCGGCTTTGAAAAGAATTTAAACCGCAGAGGATGCGGTCAAAGTTGCCCTTCATAATGAGATTTACAGGAGACGATTTCGATTTGCTCTTCAACAGCATAAACGACGTAAACAAGACGATGTTCATGAGAAACACGACGCGACCACACTTCACGATCAAAATATTTGAGACGTTCTGGCTTGCCTATGCCTTGGCGTGGATCATTGGCTATATCACGCACCAGATCGAAACACTTCAAATAAAGGCTGCGGTCATGACGACGGAACCAATGCAGGTCTTGTTCCGCTTTTTGCAGAATGAGGATTTTCCAGGTCATACTAAATCGGCAAAAATTTCATCTTGCGTTTTGCCCTGGGTTTCGCGGGCATCATGGGCGGCAAAGGAATCGACCAACGCCTTGAGCGCCGCTTTATCGTTCAACAAACGCACCGTTTCCTGGTACGCTTCCCATTCAGCCATAGAAATCAGAACCACATTGCCCTGCTTGTGGGTCATGATGACACGATCGTTGTCATCCACCACTTGCTGGCGTAGTTCAAACAACCGTTTACGCGCTTCTGAAATACTTAATGCTTCCATTCTGTCTCCTTACTGGGAGCGCGGACAAGCTGTCCGCGCTCCCAATTTCGTACAACATCTTGTACAAGTATAGCGTAGCTAAACAGGATATACAATCATGAACATCCAAGAATTTGTTCGACCAGACATCGCGCAGATGGAAGCGTATACGCCCATCCTGCCGTTTGAACTGCTGTCGCGGCGTTTGGGGCGTGACCCGCAAGATATTGTGAAGCTGGATGCCAACGAGAATCCGTATGGCCCGTCGCCCAAAGCGCTGGCGGCATTGGCCTCGGGCAAATATTTCCACATTTACCCCGATCCGGAATCCAACGACTTACGGGACGCGCTCAGCGAATACACAGGCGTAACGAAAGATCGCTTAATGGCTGGCATGGGCGCGGATGAGCTGATCGATCTGGTTTTGCGCGTGGTGTTGTCGCCTGGAGATGGGGTGGTGGATTGTCCGCCGTCGTTTGGCATGTATCCATTTTCAACGGCCGTTAACAGCGGAAAATACGTGCCAGTATGGCGCAACGAAGATTTCAGTCTGGATGTGGAAAGCATCGAACGCACCGTCACCGCCCAAAACGCCAAAATCCTCATCCTCTGCTCGCCCAACAACCCAGATGGCAGTACCCTCAACGACGAAACCTTGCGCCGCCTGTTGCAGTTGCCCGTCCTCGTGCTGCTCGATGAAGCGTACGCCGACTTCGCCGAATACGACGGTTATCGCAGCCACCTGGATTGGGTGTTGGAGTACGACAATCTGGCCGTGTTACGCACATTCAGCAAACTGGCAGGTTTAGCCGGGCTGCGCATAGGCTATGGCGCCTTTCCTGAATGGCTGCTGCCCCACATGTGGAAAATCAAACAGCCGTACAATATCAACGTGGCCGCTTCGCTGGCCGCCCTCGCCTCGTTGGACGACAAAACATGGCTGGCAGAAAAGATGCAAGCGCTCGTCGCCGAACGACAGCGCCTGAGCCACGAACTGGCTCAAATCCCCTACTTGCAACCGTATCCCAGCCAATCTAACTTCATCCTCTGCCGCGTACTTGGGCGCGATGCCGGGCGACTCAAACGAAACCTGGAGCAAGCAGGCATCCTGGTGCGCTACTTCAACAAACCAAAGCTTGACAACTGCATCCGCATCAGCGCTGGTCGGCCGGAAGAGACAGATCGGTTGTTAGCGGCGTTGAGAAGATTGAAGGTTGAAGATTGAAGATTGGAGAATCAAGACATCACAACTACCAGACTATTCGACTATCTGACTACTTGACTACTTGACTGGAGATCAGAGATTGGAGATTAAGCCGCTCATTTCAGAAAGTGAATTATTGACTTTGTTGACGGCGCGGTTGGAAACGGCTGTTACGCAAATCGAACCAATTGCCACAGGGCAAATAGCGAAAGGGTATTTCTTTATCCTGGGAATTTTGAATTGAGTAAGATAGGAATTTATTACAAAGAAACAAAGGAACGAAGAGACAAAGAAAAATCTTTATGCCCTTTGTCCCTTTGTTTCTTTGTGCCTTTGTCATATTTTTTGAGGTGATCATATGAATCGCACAGCAACCATCCAACGCACCACCAGCGAGACCAACATCACCCTCACCCTCAATCTGGATGGCACGGGGCAACACGACATCAGCACAGGCGTTGGCTTCCTCGACCATATGTTAACGGCCGTTGCCGTTCATGGCCTATTCGATTTGCAAGTGCAAGCACAAGGCGACCTGCATATCGACAGCCACCACACCATCGAGGACGTGGGCATTGTTTTCGGACAAGCACTCAACACTGCTCTCGGCGACCGCAAAGGGATCAACCGCGTCGGTCACGCTTATGTGCCCATGGATGAAGCGCTGGGCTTTGTGGCGCTCGATTTCAGCGGCCGTCCCTACACTGTCTTCCAGGCAGAGTGGGCCACACCCGCCATCGGCCAATTCCCCACCGACTTGGTGCAGCATTTCTTCGAGTCGGTCGCCGTCCACGCCCGCCTGACGCTACACGCCACAGTTGAAGGGCGCAACGACCACCATAAAGCGGAAGCGTTGTTTAAAGCGTTAACACGGGCCTTGAGAACGGCCGTTGCCCTCGACCCCCGGCGCACGGATGTAGCCAGTACGAAGGGAACGGTAACGGCGTAAACAGTGAACAGTGGACAGTGGACAGTGAGCAGTGGACAGTGGACAGTGAGGTAATAAAAAATGCGCATTGCAATTATTTCTGACATTCATGGCAACGATGTGGCGTTTGAGACGGTTCTGTCGGCGATTGAGCGCGAAGAACCAGACCAGATTATTTGTTTAGGCGATGTGGCTGTGAATGGGCCGCAGCCACGGGAAGCGCTGGCTCGCTTGGGAGCGCTCGATTGTCCCGTCGTCATGGGCAATACGGATGATTGGGTTTTGTCACCTAAGCCATTCACCATTCGCAACGAAGATGATCAGAAGCTGTACGAGGTAGAATTATGGGCGGCAGAACAGCTTACTGATGCAGACAAAGCGTTCATCCGTACCTTTCAGCCTACCGTTAAAGTAGATTTGGACAACGGCCGTTCTCTCCTCTGCTGCCACGGTTCTCCGCGCTCTTATATGGAAGGTATTTTTGCAGACACATCCCCAGAAAAGCTGGCTGAAATATTAGGAGATGTGGACGTAACGGCCATTTTCAGCGGACATACCCACGTTCCGCTACTGCGCCGTTTTGAAAACAGATTGCTTGTCAATCCGGGCAGTGTAGGTTTGCCCTTCGTCAAAATCGGCGCCCAAATCATCAATCCGCCCTGGGCAGAATATGCGCTCGTCACCAGCCAGGGTGACCAATTCGATATTTCATTGAGAAGGGTGGCGGTGGACGTAACGGCCGTTATGCAAGCCGCCTTCGAGAGTAACATGCCCCACAAAGAATGGTGGGCGAAAGAGTGGGGAAACTAAAAAATTAATACAAAGAAACAAAGGTACAGAGAAACAAAGAAAAGCTCTTTTCCTTTGTACCTTTGTTTCTTCGTCCCTTTGTAATAAAAATCGAGGACAACAACCATGATAACCATGATCGACTACGGCGCCAGCAACATCCGCTCGGCGCAAAAAGCATTTGAATATATCGGCGCAGAAGTAGAGCTAACCGCAGACCCAGAGGTTGTGTGCAAGGCGACGAAATTGGTACTGCCCGGCGTCGGCGCCTTTGGCTCGGGGATGGCGGGTTTGCATCAGCGTAATTTGCCAGAAGCCATTCAGGAAACCGTCGCCAATGGGGCGCCATTCCTCGGCATCTGCGTGGGAATGCAGCTTATGTTTGATGAAAGCAATGAGATGGGTATTCATCAAGGATTGGGCTTGATGGCAGGTAAAGTAAAGCGCTTTCCAGAAAAACAATCAACAGCGAATGACGCGACGCCAATCCGAAATCCAAAATCCGAAATCCGAAATCCAAAAGTTCCCCACGTGGGTTGGAACCAACTGGAACCGGCCTGGGAAAGTCCGCTGTTGGCTGGCGTGAACACAGGCGCCTACACTTACTTTGTTCATTCTTATTACTGCGATCCGGCAGAGGCAACGGCCGTTCTCGCCTGGACGGATTACGGGTTTCCATTTGCCTCTATCGTACAAAAGGATAATGTCTATGGTCTACAATTCCATCCTGAGAAAAGCCAGGCAGTCGGGTTGCAAATTTTAAAAAACTTCGAAAAAATCTAACCGCAAAGAACACAAAGAACGCGAAGAAAAACTTTGTGCCCTTTGCGCTCTTTGCGGTAGAAAAAGGAAACGCATGATGTTCACAATTTACCCTGCCATTGATTTACGAAACGGCCGTGTCGTACGGCTGCAATATGGCGACCCAGAAAAAGAAACCGTGTTCGGTGACAATCCGACCAGGATAGGCCAGAAATGGATCGACGCTGACGCCAAATGGCTCCATGTCGTCAACCTGGATGGCGCGTTCGACGAGAAAGGCGCCGCCAACTGGGTGGCGCTGCCCAAACTGACGCAGCTCGGCGCGAAAGTGCAGTTTGGCGGTGGCATTCGTGCCCTGGCTGACATCGAACGAGCGCTTGACGCAGGCGCAACCCGGGTCATCCTGGGAACCATCGCCGTTGAAAATCCTGATTTGGTGGCGAAAGCAATGGCGCGGTATGGCGCCGGCCATATCGTCGTGGGCATTGATGCGCGGGATGGGGAGGTGAAGACGAGAGGGTGGGTCAAAGGAACGGGAACCTCCCCCGCAGACCTCGGCATCCAGATGAAAACACTCGGCGTCGAAACCATCATCTACACCGACATCAGCCGAGATGGTGTGCTAACCGGCGTTAATGCCGAGGCGACGGCCAAATTGGCACAAGTGACCGGTCTCAACGTCATCGCTTCCGGCGGTGTGGCGACGTTGGCCGACATCACCAACTGCTACGCCCTGGCTCCCCAAGGCGTCAGCGGCGTCATCACCGGTCGCGCTATTTATGATGGGCGCATTGATTTACAATCTGCATTTGAAGCCATCAATCAATAACTCGAATTATGCTATACTCGCAACGGGCATAAACTGACATTTTTACCAGAGGTGGCGCGGTCAGAAACCGGCCACAGCGAGTATACAATGTCAGCCAAAAGGTGAAACTTATGTTGTCCATCCCTAGAAAATATATTGTTGATGATTCTGGCATACGGAAAGAAGTCATTATTTCTTATGAAGATTTTCGTTTGATTGAAGAACTTCTCGGTCTCGATCTTGAGGATGAAGTTGTCACAGTTCTCAAGGAAGCCAGTCAGGATCGTGCGCACAAAACAGAAGACACGTATGTAAACTTGGACGATCTCTAATGAGCAATGTCGTCATTCACCGTCGTGCCGCAAAATATGTACGTAAATTACCAAACCCACAAAAATCCCGCTTAAAGCAACTACTAAAACAATTAGAAAACGAACCGTTTTCCCATCCACAAGTAAAGCAAATGGTTGGTGATTGGGCTGGTTATTACCGCCTCCGATTAGGTGATATGCGCCTTATCTTTTGGTATGAAGAAGAGTCCGACACCGTTTACATCGATTACATTGGCGCGAGAGACGATATCTACCAATCGGGTGATTAAAGCATAATACTTGTTGCGCCATTTATGATGGGCGGTTTGATTTGGCTCAGGCGTTGGCCATGATTGGCGCCAGTGGGGCTACATCACGATGATGCAGCGGTGCAAAAAGCGAAGGGTCGCCGTAAACAGGCAGCCCATCCTTGAAAACTTCACGGTAAAAGGAAAAAGGATCGTCTGCCATCTTTTGCCAACGTACGCGGCTGACAACATGCGGCAGCAATAGCACATCATGGTTCAAGGAAACTCTCGATGATATCTGGCTGAGTTGCCGCCGCTCTGTCCAGGCTTCATCGCTTAAAATTACTAATAAATCAATGTCAGAATCTGGTCCTGCATCACCTCTTGCTTTAGAACCATATAAAATCACGCTCTGTAGATCAGAAGCGAATAAGTTTTGCAGTTTCGTAACAAATTCAGCAATCGCTTGACGCTCAGAAAAAGTCAATGAGGACATCATAACCATCCTTCTTTTTTTAACCAGATTTCAGCTTTAGAAACAAAACGGCGGGCATTTTGTAAATGCTGTTCAACTTGAAATTGTGGTATTTCTGTCAACAGTTCGTAGTCACAGCTTTCGCGGTCAATTAACAACTGCTTATACATCTGGCTAAATTCAGATGACTACAAACCATTCTTGACAAAATGCTGCCCGAAGGCGCTAAAAACAGCGTGATGCCTGACTTTGGTTTCATCAATAGCTTGCAGTAAAGCATTCGCGGCATAAAAAACAGCATAATAACTACGGTTAACCGATGTGCTAAGATGACCCAAATCCAATATATCCTCCGCCACTTTTAACATCTGGTGAGCTTCCGAAATATATAGTTGAATTTCTTCTTCTTTAGCGGACATAATTTTCAGTATACTTGAGCTATTAAAAAAGGTAAAGCATTTATGACTTATCAATGGCTTCTGTTTGACGCCGACAATACGCTATTTGATTTTAATGTGGCGGAGGTGAAGGCGCTGGCTTATGCCTTTGCGGAATTTGGTTATCCTTACAACGGCCGTTCCGCCACCATCTATCGCGACATCAACAAACAAGTGTGGGCGCAGTTGGAACGGGGTGAAATCAGCGCCACCGACTTACGCACCACCCGTTTCTCTCGCCTATTCAACGCCGTTGGCATTCAAGGCGAACCGGAACCATTCAGCGAAGCATACCTACGCCATCTGGGCAACTGCGGCGACCTGATTGAAGGCGCGGAAAGTCTCATCCAGCAGTTGAGCCAACGCTACCGGCTGGCGCTCATCACCAACGGCCTGGCCGATGTGCAGCGTCCCCGACTGGCAGCCTCGCCCCTGCAACCTTACTTCCAGACCGTCACCATTTCCGATGAAATCGGTGTGGCCAAACCAGACCCCGGTATTTTTGAGGTGGCTTTTGAGCAGATGGGATGGCCGCAGAAAACGGCCGTTCTCCTCATCGGCGACAGCTTATCATCAGACATGCAAGGTGGGCTAAACTATGGCATCGACGCCTGCTGGTACAATCCAGAAAACAAGCCAACCGAATTACCCGTGACCTATAACATCCAAAAACTAGATGAACTATACGCCATCTTAAACACACAAAAATGAGCTTCACCAAAAATCTGCGTCATCTGTGCAATCTTTGATCTTCAATCTCTATGAGGTTTTCATGTTAGCCAAACGAATCATCCCCTGTTTAGACGTAAAAGACGGCCGCGTTGTCAAAGGCATCAACTTTGTGGCGCTGCGCGACGCGGGCGATCCCGTCGAACAAGCCAAACTGTATGACGAGGCCGGCGCTGACGAACTCGTCTTCCTCGACATCACCGCCACCCACGAAGCGCGGGAAACCGTCATCGAGATGGCGAAGGCCGTCGCCGAACAAGTATTCATCCCCTTCACCGTCGGCGGCGGCATCCGCTCCGTAGACGACATGCGCGACATCCTGCGCTCCGGCGCGGACAAAATCAGCATCAACTCTGCGGCCGTGCGCCACCCCGAACTGATCAGCGCCGGGGCAGAAGCGTTTGGCAGTCAGGCAATTGTGGTGGCGATTGACGCCAGAAGAGTGGACAGTGAACAGTGGACAGTGAACAGTGAACAGTCGAATGCGCCACAATGGGAAGTTTACGTCTCTGGCGGACGCACGGCGACGGGGCTAGATGCGGTGGAATGGGCGCGGGAAGCGGAACGGCGCGGCGCAGGCGAAATTTTGCTCACCAGCATGGATGGTGACGGCACTCAGAACGGCTATGATATTGCCCTGACCCACGCCGTCGCTGAGGCCGTCAACATTCCGGTGATCGCTTCTGGCGGGGCGGGTACGCTGGCGCACTTTGCCCAGGCGCTCACCGAGGGCGGCGCGGATGCGGCGCTGGCGGCTTCGCTGTTCCATTACAAGCAACTGACGATTGCCCAAGTGAAAGATTATCTGGCAGAGCAAGGGATTCCGGTGCGGCGATGAGCCACGATTCACGATTGACGATTGACGATTTACGATTTGATGAGAGAGGGCTGATAACGGCCGTTGTCCAACACCACCTCACGAAAGATGTCCTCATGGTGGCCTGGATGAACGCCGACTCCCTGCGCCTCACCCAAGAAACCGGCGAGACCCACTTCTGGAGCCGCAGCCGTCAGGAACTGTGGCACAAAGGCAGTACCTCCGGCAACGTCCAGCGCGTCCAAGAAATCCGTGTAGACTGTGACGGCGACACCCTGCTCATCCTCGTCGATCCGGCCGGCCCCGCCTGCCACACCGGCGAAACAAGCTGCTTCTTCACCGAATTAGTCGAGTAGTCGGATAGTCTTGTAGTCTTGTAGTCTTGTAGTCT
>CAZXVH010000007.1:1139-97671 GCA_964643965.1 uncultured Ardenticatenaceae bacterium | reverse complement strand
GGAGCGCGGACAGCTTGTCCGCACTGTGCGGACAAGCTGTCCGCGCTCCTATTTACGAAATTACTTTATACGAGGAGAAATCTATTTTGACAGAAATTGAATTAGCAGTTATCGGCGGCAGTGGTTTGTATGGCATGGCAGAATTAAGCGATGTTGAAGAGATCACGCTTACTACTCCCTTTGGCAGCCCTTCTGCTGCCATTACTACCGGAATTTTACACGGCCGGCGAGTCGCTTTTTTACCGCGACACGGTCGCGGTCATATCCTCAACCCTACGGAAGTGCCCTACCGGGCTAATATTTTTGCCCTGAAAACGCTGGGTGTGAAATACATTGTCTCTGTCAGTGCCTGCGGCTCACTACGAGAAGATTTCGCGCCGGGGCATGTGGTGATTCCAGATCAGTTGTATGACAATACCCGGAAGCGCCATACCACCTTTTTTGAGGGGGGAGTGGTGGCGCATGTCAGCGTGGCGCAGCCGTTTTCACCGGAATTAAGCACGGCCGTTTTCCAGGCGGTGACGGCGTGTGGCGGTATGGTGCATCAAGGGGGCGCATTCATCACCATCGAAGGGCCGCGCTTCAGCACCAAAGCGGAATCCCAGGTGTTTGGCAGTTGGGGCATGAGCCTCATCGGCATGACGACCAGCCCCGAGGCATTTTTAGCAGCCGAAGCGGAGATCGCTTACGCTTGTATGGCTCACATCACTGATTATGACGTGTGGCATGAGAGCGAAGAGCCGGTCACGGTAGAAAAGGTGATTCGCATTCTGCAAGGTAATACCGCCCTGGCTCAGAAATCGATCAGCTACCTGGTTGAACATATGGCAGAGTGGGCGGGCGAATTTGCCGCTCATCACACCCTGCGAGACGCTTTCATTACTGACCGGGGCATGATCCCGGCGGAAAAGAAAACAGATTTGGCCCCTCTCGTCGCCAAATATCTTGACTGATTTAATGCAACTATTTGTTTTAGAAGAAGCGCAAGAGCAAAACGGCCGTCGCGAAGGCGCCTTGTTTATCCTGGCGGCAGCCTTTGTGCTGATCAATGCCCTCGGTCTGAGCCTCAGCGCCACTGGCGCTCTCTCCTGGCAGCATATGTGGGCGGTGGCTCTCTGGCTGGGTTTGATGACCCTGGCTCATCTGCTGCTCCACCGTTACAAACCCCATCGAGACCCTTACATTTTCCCCTTGTTTGCCCTGCTCACCGGTTGGGGGCTGGTACTCATCGACCGCCTGGCCGTCAATTTTTTGGGACGCCAGGTTATCTGGTTGGTTATCAGCACGGCCGTTTTACTCGTCGTTGCCATTTTGCCCAAAAACTTACGTCTGCTGCGCCGCTATCGTTACACCTGGTTGATCGCCGGGCTGCTGCTGCTGGCCGCCACCCTCGTTTTTGGCGTCAATCCCTCGGGCTATGGCGCGGCTTTATGGCTGCCCGTGCCGTTTGTGGGGCAGGTCTATTTTCAACCATCTGAGCTGCTCAAACTGCTGCTCATCGTCTTTTTAGCCAGCTACTTTGAAGAGCGAGAAGGGCTGCTGCGGGCCAGCTCAAGCCGGGGATTGCGGGGATCGCTGCCTTACCTGGCGCCCCTGCTGCTCATGTGGGGCTTTTGCATTATTTTGCTCGTCTGGCAGCGTGATTTAGGCGCGGCTACCCTGTTTTTCGTTGTTTTCCTCTCGCTGCTTTACCTGGCCACCGGAGATAGGCGGTATGTACTGATTGGCATGGGCTTGATGATGCTGGCAGCCATCTTCGCCTATTTCGCTTTCCAAGATTTGGTCGCCTTACGCATTGACGCCTGGTGGAATCCCTGGCCTGACGCTACGGATCGGGCATTCCAGATTGTGCAATCGCTTTATGCCTTGGCGGCTGGCGGCGTTTTGGGCCAGGGTGTGGGCCAGGGAGCGCCATATTATATTCCGGTCGTCCACTCTGATTTTGTGTTTGCGGCCATTGCTGAAGAATGGGGGCTGGTGGGCAGCATGGGGGTGGTCATTTGCTTCTTGCTGTTGGCTTATCGGGGTTTAAAAGTGGCGCTGCTGGCGCAACGGCCGTTTGACCGCTATCTTGCTGCCGGCGTCACCCTCCTTTTTACGGCGCAAACCTTGCTCATCATGGGTGGCGTCACCAAACTGCTGCCCCTGACGGGGGTCACTCTGCCCTTTGTCAGCTATGGCGGCAGCTCCCTGGTTTTGAGCAGCCTCATGCTCGGGCTGCTGCTGCTCCTCTCTGGGCGGGTAAACGATCCCGCTGCTTAACCTGGAAAATTCTTGTGCAGGCAGAAAAAAATCTCCAACACGTACTCCGTTTAATCCTCATCGCCTTTTTCCTGACGGCGCTCTCCCTGGTATTTTGGAGTATCTTGCGCGCCGATGACATTTTGACCCGCGCCGATAATCCGCGGCAGGTAGAAGCGATCCTCGCCATCCAACGTGGCCAGATATTAGATCGGATGGGCGTCGTGTTGGCGCAAACTGGCAGCCCTGAAGATACGCAAAGACGCCACTACCCCTACCCGACTGTGGGACCGGCCGTCGGCTATTACAGCTTTCGTTATGGCGCTGATGGCGTGGAAGACAGCTACGAGTCAACCCTGGCTGGGGATGTTGGAGATTTCTGGCAAGAGTGGTGGCGTAATTCGCTACACGAAAATAAAGTGGGGCGCAACATTCAACTGACCCTGGATATTGATCGACAAACGCAAGCCGATGCCCTCATGCAAGATCATCAGGGAGCGCTGATTTTAATAAAGCCGAACGACGACCAGAAAGATGGCGCCAACTTCGCTGATATTCTGGCGCTGGTCAGTCACCCAGGCTATGACCCGAATCAACTGCGCGAACGCTTCCCGGAATTAGTGGCCGCTGAAAAAGCGCCCTTGCTGAACCGCGTCACCAAAGGGCAATACCAACCCGGCCTGGTTTTGCAGCCCTTTATCCTGGCTTACGCCCTCAGCCAAGAGCTGCTCGATTTGGCAGACGTGACCGCACATCCCAATCGCCCAGTTTTAATCCACGATACCGCCACTTACTGTGCCAGCGTCGCTCCAGAACCCTCTCTGTGGCAAGATAGTCTGAGTCATCGCTGTCCTGGCCCCATGTTAGACCTGGGCGAAACGCTGACGTTGGCGGATTTAAATGAGGCGTTTAATCGCTTCAAGCTCACGGAGCAGCCCGCGCTGCCCCTGGACAGTGTCGCCGCCGACTATCCACCGCTCACCAGCGCAGCGCAGGCGGCCATTGGCCAAGACAATTTGATTGTGACGCCACTGCAAGTGGCTTATGCCTGGCTGGCGCTGAATCAAAACGGCCGTTTCCCCACCCTGCGTCTCGTTTCCCACACCCAAACGGAGACAGGGGAGTGGCAGCCAGTTGAAGTTGAGATGAATGAATTGGAAACGGCCGTTTCCCCCACCGTTGCCGCCAAAATCCTGGCGGCATTGCCTCAAAAAGAGGGCATTGTCGAATACAGCACCCTCGTTTTATCTGGGCCAGACGGCACGACCAATACCTGGTATCTGGGCGCAGCGGCCAGCGGTGAAGTGGTGGTCATTGTCTTGGAGGATACGGCTGATTTGGCCGCCGTTGAAAAAATCGGGCGCGCATTATTAAGGCAGTAAGCGAGACGCAAACAAAGCAAAGAGGTGTGGCAATTTCCCGGCGCCGGCAAAATCTGTGCTGGCCGGCGTCACCTGCGTGATGTCATTGGGGATCTCATCAGGTAAATCAACCGCTTTCTCGACGATGCTGCCCGCAATCATGCCGCCAGGAGCGGCCGGTTCGCGCCAATAATTCATCCGCGGTGGCCGGCCCCCAGGCGCCCCGTTCATACTGAGCCATCGGCGGGGCGTCAGCCGTTTCCCATCCCTGCAAAATGGGGTCAATCAAACGCCAGGCCGCCTCAATACTGTCGCTGCGCGTAAACAAAGAAGCGTCGCCGCGAATGGCATTCAGCAGCAGCCGCTCATAGGCATCCGGCAGCACCGTTTCGTTGAACGAGGAGTGGTAATGGAATTCCATATCAACCGAATTGGTGGTGCGCTGATCGGGAACCTTTGCCTCAAACTTCAAATGAATGCCTTCATCTGGCTGAATGCAAATCGACAAGACATTGGAGGTAAAATCGCCATCATCCAGCGCCTTGAGCATCAAGTGGGGCGGTTTTTTGAACTGGATATTGATCTCCGAATTTTTTTTCTTCAACGCCTTGCCTGAACGCAAGTAAAACGGCACCCCTTGCCAGCGCCAGTTGTCAACATACAGTTGCAGGGCGGCATAAGTGGGCGTGGTCGAGTTGGGCGCCACCCCTTCAGCCTCCAGATAACCCACATATTGCGCCCGCACTGTGTCAGCCATCCGCACCGGCCGTATGGATTTAAACAGCTTTACGCGCTCGTTGCGGATGGCGTCCGCTTCTTCAAAAGAGAAAGGCGGTTCCATGGCCACCAGGGCCAGCAGCTGCATCAGGTGGTTTTGGAACATGTCGCGCAGCACCCCGGCCGTTTCATAGTAACCGGCGCGATGACCTACATCCACACTTTCTGCCACTGTAATCTGCACATTGTCTATATAATTACGATTCCAAACCGGTTCAAAAATGGTATTGGCAAAGCGGAAATACAAAATGTTTTGCGCCGTTTCTTTGCCCAAGTAATGATCAATGCGATAAATCTGATGCTCACGAAAGACGCCGTGCATCACCTCATTTAGCTCCAGAGCAGAAGCTAAATCATGGCCAAATGGTTTTTCCACCACCAGGTGACGCCAGCTTTCACCCATTTCTCTAGCCAGGCCGGCCTGCCCCAGGCTCATGACGATGGGCGCAAAAAACTCAGGGGCGGTGGCCAGGTAATAAAGGCGATTGGGCTGCCCATCTTCTAAATCGTGTAAATAACCGCGCAGTTTTTCAAAATCACCAGGATTATCCAGGTTGCCTCTAAAATAATAGATCTGCTGGCTAAAGGTTTGCCAGGTTTCTTCCTGCCATAAGCCGGGCTGCCATAAGCTGGGAGCAAATTCTTTCAACCCTTCTTCTAAATGTTGACGGAAATACTCGTGGCTCCAATCACGCCGGGCAAAACCGACGATGTTGAAGTGGAAGGGCAGGTTCTTTTTGAGATAGGAATTGAACAGCGCCGGAATCAGTTTTCGGGCGGTCAAGTCGCCGGATGCGCCAAAAATGACGAGGGTGATGGGATTTTGTTCTTGCATAATTTGTTTCCTTTTGCGTACCATTTCCCGCTGGTGAAGGGGCGACAAGATGTGGGCGCTCCTCTATTTATTTGTTACATTTTACCCATAAACCGGGAAAAACATGAGGATTGTACAAGATTTTATATGATCAATGACAATTCCTATCAGCGCAATCATGTTATACTCTGATTGTTAATCACCCCCAAACCAGCTGATGCGGCTGTCTGCTCTTACAAGTTTTAAATGAAAAAGGAGCGCCATTTCCCAAATGGCCATTTCCCAGATGACAACGAGCCGACAAGATGTCGGCGCTCCTATTTATGGAGGAGCCGGATGTACCACAATGAATGAAAATTCGTAGGGCGATTTGACAAATCACCCTACATTTGCGAAGGAGTTGACAAATGTTTGAATTTGGACGAGATATTTGTGGCGATCTAGTTAATACGGAACGGCGCGAGTGGCTGGTAACAAATGGGATTGGCGGTTTTGCCTCTGGCTCGTTAGCCGGCATACTCACCCGTCGTTATCATGGCTTACTGTTTGCGCCTTTGCAACCCCCTGTGGGCCGGATGCTGCTGGTGAGTAAGTTGGATGAAACGGCCGTTTACGGCAACCAAAGCTATCCCCTGTATATCAATCGCTGGGCCGGCGGGGTGCTGAAACCAGATGGGTATCAACAGCTAGAAGGGTTTCGCCTGGAAGGCGCCATCCCGGTATGGACTTATGCCGTTGCCGAAGCTTTATTAGAAAAGCGAGTCTGGATGGAGCAAGGGGCCAATACTACCTATGTGCAATATCATCTTTTGCGGGCCACTAAACCCCTTCATCTCACTCTCAACGCCCTGGTCAACTACCGCAACCTCCACGCCAACACCCATGCCGACAATTGGCAAATGGAAGTGGAGAGTGTACGCCACGGCCTGAAAATCACGGCGTATGCTGGCGCCCTGGCTTATTATCTCTTGAGCGACAAGGCCACAGCCCAACCCCGGCATGAGTGGTACCGTCGCTTCTTCCTCATGCGCGAGGCCAATCGCGGATTGGACGCCATTGAAGACAATCTGCACGCCGGTGAGTTTGAGGTAACGATGCAGCCCGGAGATGTTGTCACCTTTGTGCTGACCACCACCCCCAAGCCCCTGCTAAACGGCGAAAAAGCGCTGCGAAACCGACAGGCGTACGAGCAATCTTTGCTGGAACCAGTGACGGAGTTATACAGCGATCCGGTTTATGCTCCCTTTATCAAACAGCTTATTCTGGCAGCGGATCAATTTGTGGTGAAACGGCCGTTACCCAACAAACCGTATGGTCGCTCCATTCTGGCCGGTTATCATTGGTTCAGTGATTGGAGCCGCGACACCATGGTCGCCCTGCCCGGCCTGCTGCTCACCACTGGCCGCGCCGACGCCGCCGCCCAAATTCTGCGCACCTATGCCAACTTCATCGACCAGGGTGTGCTGCCCAACCGTTTCCCCGATGGCTCTGATCCGCCCGAGTACCATGCCGTAGACGCCACCCTCTGGTATTTTGAAGCGCTGCGTGCTTATTTTGAAGCCACCCGAGATGACAGCATCATCCGTGAACTTTACCCCGTGCTGCAAGACATCATCGCCTGGCACAGGCGCGGAACCCGCAGCAACATCCATGTGGACGCTGCCGATGGTCTGCTCTATGCCGGCGAGAAGGGACATCGCCTGACCTGGATGAACGCCCAATACAATGATTGGGTGGTCACGCCGCGCATCGGCAAAGCAGTGGAAGTAAATGCCCTCTGGTATAACGCCCTGTGTATCATGGATAAATTCACCCACGCCACCGGCAATGAAAATCCCCTCTATGCCCAGAGCGCCCAAAAAGCAAAAGAAGGTTTCCAACGTTTTTGGAATGAAGAAGCGGGCTGCTGCTATGATGTTATTGATACACCCGGGGAAAATGGGGGGCTGTATAATGACGGCCGTTTACGTCCCAATCAAATCTTTGCCGTCTCGCTGCCTCACTCCCCGCTAACGGCCGTTCAACAAAAGGCAGTGGTCAATATCTGCGCCCGCCACCTGCTCACCTCGCACGGACTGCGTACCCTGTCCCCAGAAGATCCGCAATACATCGGTTCATACGGTGGAGATGAATGGCAGCGCTCAGGGGCGTACCATCAAGGCACGGTCTGGAGCTGGCTTTTAGGCCCCTTTGTGACCGCTTACCTGCGTGTTTACCAGGACCCCATCCAGGCTCGCTCATTTCTGATTCCCTTGCTGCACCACATGTCTGATTATGGGGTGGGCAGTATCAGTGATATTTTTGATGGCGATCCACCGTTCACGCCCCGGGGCTGCATCGCCAAGGCGTGGAGTGTGGGAGAGATGCTGCGTACCTGGCAGGAAACGGCCGTTTTCAAGCCCTGATCTCTTTTCAGCCACATACGGCCGGTTTATAATACACAGGGATCGATCCCCGATTACCAATCATTGAATAATGGAGTCCATACGATGTCATCTTACTTAAACGACCTTGAAACCCGATTCCTGCGCTATGTGCAAATCGACACCCAAAGCGACGAAAAATCTAAAATGGCGCCCAGCACCGCCATCCAACTTGATCTGCTGCGCCAGCTTGTCATCGAACTAAAAGAAATTGGGGCGGCCGACGTATTCCTCACCGATTACGGCTGCGTCCTGGCCACCATCCCGGCCACCATTGATGCAGACAACCTGCCCACAGTGGCCTTCCTGGCTCACGTTGATACCGCCCCCGCCTTCAACGGCTATGGCGTCAAGCCTCTGGTGCATCGCGGCTACAATGGTCAAGATATTGTGCTGCCAGATGACCCTACTCAAATAATCAACCAGAAAAATTCACCTGATTTGGCCGAGAAAATCGGCGAAGACATCATCACCGCCAGCGGAACTACCCTGCTGGGAGCGGATGACAAAGCGGGCATCGCCATCATCATGACCATGGCCGACTATCTCTTGCAACATCCGGAAATCCCCCATGGCAAAATCCGCCTTTGCTTCACCCCAGATGAAGAGATTGGGCGCGGCGTCAAACATCTTAAACTGGAAGATTTAGGCGCAGATGTCGCCTACACCCTGGATGGCGGTCCCAAAGGGGAAGTCACCTATGAAACATTCTCCGCCGATAAGGCGGTTGTCAAAATCAGCGGCGTTTCCACCCACACCGGCACGGCCAAAGGCCACATGGTCAACGCCCTCACCCTGGCTGCCAACCTCGTTAACCTGCTGCCTCAAAAAACTGACACGCCTGAAACCAGTGACGGCCGGCAAGGTTTCATTCATCTTTACAGTATGCAGGGCACGGCCGCTTATGCTGAGCTTTCTTTTATTTTGCGTGATTTTGAACTGGATGGTTTGGCGGTCTACGGCGACATGGTTCAAAAAGCGTGTCACGCCATACAAACGCAGGAACCTCGGGCCAAAATTGAATGCCACATCACCCCCCAATACCGCAACATGCGTTACTGGCTGGAAAACGATATGAAACCGGTGGAATTGGCTCTCAAAGCGCTGGACACGGCCGTTATCGAACCGATTGTGCAGCCCATACGCGGCGGTACAGATGGCTCCGGCCTCACAGAAATGGGCTTGCCCACCCCCAACCTCTTCACCGGTATGCACCACTGCCATGGCCCCTTAGAATGGATCAGCCTGCAAGATATGGCGGCCGCCACCGAAGTCTGCCTCAATCTGGCGCAGTTATGGGCGCAGCCGGAGTAGGAATCAGCCAGGCGTAACCATCCGCCTGTAAGAAAGGACTCAGGTCCGTGCGATGGCCTCAATATTGGCTACGAAAATCCCAAATTTATCTTGCGCCAATGTTTTAAAGCCAGGGAGCAGCAGCATTAAAATTACCAAGACAATGACAGCCGAGGTAAAAAATTGAATAAACCAGGCGGCCATGCCGATCTGTTTAACGCTTAAAAAGTTTGTGCGTTTGTTATAGCGCTCTATAATTAGCCCAGATTTACAAAAAAGGCATGGCATACATAATGGAATCAACATTTACCAAAGCGTCAATAATCATCCCTTGTTACAACGAAATTAGCACCATTGAAACAATCATCCAGTTGGTTCGGGCGGCGCCCATTCCCATAAAACGGGAACTGGTCATCGTTGATGACGGCTCCAACGACGGAACCCGTGAATACCTGGCCACCATCGCCCACGATGAAGACATACAAGTTATCCTGCATGAACATAACCGGGGCAAAGGCGCGGCATTACGCACCGGTTTCAATCACGCCACCGGCGAGATCATCATCATTCAAGATGCAGACCTGGAGTATGACCCCAACGAATACATCAAGCTGCTCCAACCCATCTTAAATGGCAAAGCCGATGTGGTCTATGGCTCCCGTTTTATCGGCGGCGAAACACACCGCGTTTTGTATTTTTGGCACTCCTTAGGCAATAAAGGACTTACTTTGCTGTCTAACATGTTCACAAACTTAAACCTGACAGACATGGAAGTTTGCTACAAAGTGTTCAAGAAAAGTTTGTTGAGCAATTTTGAATTGAAGGAAGATCGCTTTGGCTTTGAACCGGAGTTTACCGCCAAAATTGCCGGTCAAGAATGCGTCATCTACGAAGTGGGCATTTCATATTACGGGCGCACCTACGCCGAAGGCAAAAAAATCAACTGGCGGGATGGTGTGCGGGCGATCTATGTTATTTTGAAATACGGTTTATTCAACTAACCAACCACTCTCCCCAAAACGAGATAGCAAAAAGCCGCCTGATCAAAATCAGGCGGCTTTATTTTTTACAAGATTTCAAGGGCGGCGCAGGACAAAAAAGCGGCCCACGCTCCCCTCATACTTAAAACAAGCCCCAATCCCCACCGGCGCCATCTTCCATCATAGAAGGATCCCACAATTCAGCACCAATCTCTACCTCTACCCCGCCCTCAGCCACCGAACTGGCCACCATCCGCACTTGTTCAATGATTTGCGGGCCATAGGGGCAAAAAGGCGTCGTCAAAATCATAGTGATTTTTGCAAAATCTGCCTCTTCATCCAGATTAACCTCTCGTATCAAACCCAACTCGACTACGTTTAAACCAATTTCCGGATCAATCACAGAGCGCAGCGACTCGAGCAGTTCATCTTCCTTACTAATACGGATAACCATCATTCACCTGCCTATCAATTTATTTAAATCATGTCGTCTGAAATCGTGAACTGGCAATATTCATCGCCATGTAACATACAACTTTGTTGTTCAATGGGCGTCTTCATCACCCCCACAATCAACTCCCGATCCAATGTGCAAATCTCGTCATGTTTAGCGCCTACCGACAAATAGGGGCAGCTATATTCAGTAATTAAATAATGCCCTTCTACCTTTTCCCATTTCGCCAAAAAACCTTCGTCAGCCAGAAGCCCCATCAGATAGGTGAGCCTTTCCTCAAACGACAACTGCTCAAAATCTGCCCGGTTTTTTTCTACAATGCGTTGGACAACGCTGTCGAATAATTCGGTGACTTGTCCATCGGGCAACTGCCGTTTAAGCTCATCAAGCAACATATTAGAAAGATGCACATATTTCTTGGGGAAAATCTCGCTGCCTTTCTCACTTAAAGAGTAAACGTAATAAGGCCGCCCTACTTTACGGCGCACACTGGCTATCTCAATCAGCCCCTCACCTTGCAGCGAATTTAAATGGTGACGCACCGTCACAGGCGACACATTTGCGGCTTCTGCTAAATCCTCAACTTTTAGTTGATGTGAGGTTTTTAAAGCGTACAAAATGGTATCGCGCGTAGATTGTTTGGGGTTGTTCATCATTGTTTTCACGTTAAAATCCCTTTGCTTCTCGAGTACGGATTATAACAATGCCCATACCCGTTGTCAATATTAGTTATTTTTATCATTATTTTAATAAAAATTGACGCCATTCCTGCCCCATGTTATAATCGGCCCGATCTTGAAATATACTCAAATGTAAAGAATGCTCTTCGTTTTATTGGCGTGAGACAGACCGTTGGCAGTGCAAGATTGTTGAAAAAATACGCCAAATCCCTCCCCAGATCAAGCAGACGAAGAAGCAAAATACCATAATTTATTTAGGAGAGCTTACAAATGACCGTTGCGTTGGAAGTCAAAAATTTACATGCCAGTGCGGGTGATCACCCTATCTTAAAAGGCATAGACCTGCTAGTAAAACAAGGAGAAATTCACGCCTTAATGGGGCCGAATGGCTCCGGGAAAAGCACTCTGGCTTATGCTTTGGCGGGACATCCAGCTTATAAACCCACGGCCGGGCAAGTTATTTTTGGCGGTGAAGATTTATTAGAAATGGCCCCAGACGAACGCTCCCGAGCTGGTTTATTCCTGGCGTTCCAATACCCGGCAGCTGTTCCTGGCGTCACATTAGCAAAGTTTCTGCGCCAAACAATCAATTCTCGCCGCCAGGCGGAAGACCCTGAGGATAAGGGGATTTCTATTCCTGCTTTCCGTCGTCTGCTCAAAGAAAAGATGGATATGTTGGGCATCGACCATAAATTTGCCGGCCGTTACCTGAATGAAGGGTTTTCTGGCGGAGAAAAAAAGCGGGTGGAAATTTTGCAAATGGCGACCGTCGAACCCAAGATCGCTATCATGGATGAAACGGATTCTGGCCTTGACATTGATGCCCTGCGCATTGTGTCTGAAGGGGCCATGCGGCTTTACCGCGAGATGAATATGGGCGCCCTGGTGATCACCCATTATCAACGCATTCTGGATTATATTAAACCAGACTATGTTCATATTATGATGGACGGCCGTATTGTGGAAAGCGGCGGCCCAGATTTGGCGTTAAAATTAGAAGAACATGGTTATGATTGGCTCCGTGAAAAACACGGAGTAGTCGAGGAGGCCTGATATGGCTGAACTAACACGTGAATTAACAGAAGAAGAAATTGTTGCTGATGTTAATTTAGATTACGCCGAGAAGTATGGCTTTGCAGATGAAGAAGATTATGTATTTAAGTCTGAGAAAGGGCTAAATGAGGATATTGTTCGTGCTATTTCTAAGATGAAGAATGAGCCAGAGTGGATGCTTGAGTTTCGCTTGAAGGCGTATGAGCATTACTTGAAACGGCCGTTACCCGAATGGGGTCCCGATCTGCATCAAATCGACTTCGACGACATCTACTACTACATCAAACCCACCCACGAACAAAGCGGCTCCTGGGATGATGTTCCTGATAATATCAAAAATACCTTTGACAAATTGGGCATCCCTGAGGCAGAACAGAAATTCCTTTCTGGCGTCGGCGCTCAATATGAATCAGAAATGATTTATCACAACATCAAGAAAGAATTGGAAGAGCAAGGTGTGCTTTTCCTGGGCATGGATGACGCTTTACAAAAACACCCCGACATCGTTAAAGAATATTTCAATACGATTATCCCTTATACTGACAATAAATTTGCGGCCTTAAACACGGCCGTTTGGTCCGGTGGCAGCTTTATTTACGTGCCGCCTGGGGTGCATGTTGATATGCCGTTACAAGCCTACTTCCGCATCAACGCCAAAAACATGGGGCAGTTCGAGCGCACCCTCATCATCGTGGATGAAGGCGCTTACGTCCATTATGTTGAAGGCTGTACCGCCCCCATCTACACCTCTGATTCATTCCACTCTGGCGTCATTGAAATTCTCGTCAAGAAAGGGGCACGCTGCCGTTACTCGACCATCCAAAACTGGTCTACCAACGTCTATAATTTGGTGACACAACGCGCCTTCGCCGAAGAAAATGCCACGATGGAATGGGTGGATGCGAATTTAGGCTCCAAAATCACGATGAAGTACCCGGCCGTCTTCATGAAAGGCGAAGGAGCGCATGGCGAGATTTTATCCATTGCCTTTGCCTCTGAAGGGCAGCACCAGGACGCGGGCGGTAAGGTGGTGCATTTAGCGCCCAATACTACCAGCCGCATCATTTCCAAATCGATTTGTCAAAAAGGCGGCCGTTCCTCTTACCGCGGCTTGCTCAAGGTGAAGGAAGGCGCTTATAACGTCAAATCCAATGTGGTTTGTGATGCCCTGCTTCTGGACGAATTCAGCCGTTCTGACACCTATCCTTACATCGAAATCGACGAGCAAGATGTGACCATTGGTCATGAGGCGTCTGTGAGTAAGGTTGGTGAAGAGCAGTTATTTTATTTGATGAGCCGAGGCATTCCCGAACAAATGGCGATATCCATGATCGTGAACGGTTTCCTGGACCCCCTGGTGAAGGAACTGCCCATGGAATACGCTATTGAAATGAACCGGTTGATTCAATTACAAATGGAAGGGAGCATTGGCTAAATCGAAAGGATAAATGAGGAATGATGGATGTTCATTCCTCAACCTTCATCCTTCATATTTAAATATCATGACTACTTTTACGAAAGACGCAGTAAAAAAATTATCAGCATCCCTTAATGAACCGGATTGGATGCTTGAGTTCCGGCTGAAGGCGTTTGCGGTTTATGAAGCGACGCCCATGCCCACGACAAAAGATGAAGCATGGCGGCGGACGAATCTACGCCTGTTAACATTTGACGAGATAGGCCCTTCCATCAATGGCGCTGCCGCCACAAGTGCGGTTATCCCTTCCTATTTGGGCGAACAGTTGACCACTGACAAAGCGGGTGGCAATCTGTTGCAGATCGATGGCGTCACACAAAAATATGATCTGAGCGCGGAGTTAAAGGCGCAAGGGGTTATTTTCTGTGATATGCACACGGCCGTTTCTGAACATCCGGAGTTGGTGAAACAATATTTCATGACCAAGGGCGTCAAGGTGACAGAAGGGAAGTTTGCCGCGCTGCATGGCGCTTTTTGGCGTGGCGGCACGTTCCTGTACGCGCCTAAAAATGTGAAGGCGGATGCCCCCCTGCACACTGTCTTGTGGTCGGAAAACGGCCGCACCTTTACCCATACCCTGGTTGTGCTGGAAACAGGCGCAGAAGCGATCTTTATGGATGAATATGCTTCGGCGAATGGCGAAGCTCAGGGGTTCCACAATGGCGTGGTCGAATTGTTGGTGGGTGATAATGCCAGTCTCGTTTATGCGGGATTGCAAGATTTCGGCCAGAACGTGTGGCAGTTCAACCATGAGCGCGGCCGGGTGGGTCGTGATGGCAAGCTAGACTGGGTGACGAGTATTATGGGCACACGCCTGACAAAGGTGTTCCAGACGTTGGAGCTAGACCAGCCAGGTAGTTGGGGGCGCATGAGTGGTATTTTCTTCACAAACGGCCGTCAACATCTGGATTTGGATACAGAACAAATCCACAATGCCAGTGATACGGTTAGTGATTTGCTTTATAAAGGCGCACTGCGTGAAAAATCCCGCGTGGTATGGCAGGGCATGATCAAGGCGCTGCCCGGCTCCCAGCGGATCGACGGCTTTCAAGCTAATAGGAATTTGATGCTAGACAAGAGCGCCCGGGCAGACTCGATTCCTGGCCTGGAGATTGAAGCGGATGATGTGCGCTGCACACACGCTTCGGCGGTGGGCAAACTGGATGAAGAAGAGTTGTTCTACTTGATGAGCCGCGGCATTCCCCGGAAAACGGCCGTTGAGATGTCCGTACAAGGTTTCTTCGATCCCCTTATGCGCCGCATCCCCTACGAAGGCATTCGAGATCGCGTCTTTGGGCGCATTGTGGAAAAAATTGGTTAATGATCAGCCCTACCCTATCCCATTATGCTTGTGTTTGAGACAAGGCAGCTAATACCTTCGCCCGTTTCATCTACAATGCAACCGGTGGCTGCTGCCCTGGCAAAAACGAAATGTTTTTGTTGAACAGCAGCCACCGTTTTTGTTTTATACTCGCTGTGGCCGCATCTCAGTCCCGAAGGGCTGCTTTCTGACCGCGCCACCTCTGGTAAAAATGTCAGATTATGCCCGCTGCCAGTATAGTTCATCATATTCCAAAGGAGTTTAGATATCCAGTTGGGTACCACAATAGCGATGAAAATCGTTGCCCAGCGGTCTATTTTCAAGAGAGGTTTTCATGAACAAAGTTTATACACATCCAGAAGTATTGGTCTCCACCGAATGGGTGGCAAATAATTTAGAGAACACCGATAAAATTCGGCTCGTTGAATCCAACGAAGATGTTCTGCTCTACCGCACCGGCCATATTAAAAACGCTGTCCATATTGATTGGATCACCGACTTGAATGATGCCATTCGTCGTGATTATCTGGACGAGAAGGCGTTTGCGGAATTGATGCAGAAAAATGGTATTGGCCAGGATACGACCGTTGTCTTTTATGGGGATCAGAACAACTGGTGGGCTTGTTATGCCTTTTGGGTCTTTAAATTATTCAGCCATGCCGATTGCCGGGTGATGGATGGCGGCCGTAAGAAATGGTACGATGAAGGACGAGCGGTCACAAAAGAGATCCCCTCATTCCCGAAGACCCACTATGTGCCCGCAGCGCGGGCAGATTACAAGATTCGGGCGTTCCGGGATCAGGTGATGGAGCATGTGGAAGCAGAACGGCCGTTAGTAGATGTTCGTAGTCCGCAAGAATTCAGTGGAGAACTGTTGCACATGCCCGGTTCGCCGCAAGAGGGCGCCTTGCGCGGTGGGCATATTCGTGGGGCCAAAAGTGTGCCATGGAGCCGGGCTGTGGCTGAAGATGGCACATTCAAACCAGCCAAACAGCTTCGCGCCATCTACGAAGAAGAGCAAGGCTTATCGCCAGACGATAACGTTATCGCCTACTGCCGCATTGGCGAACGCAGTTCCCACACCTGGTTTGTTTTAACCTACTTGTTAGGTTATCCTAACGTGCGTAATTATGATGGCTCTTGGACCGAATGGGGTAACCTGGTCGGCGTACCCATCGAAAATCCATCTAAAGGAAAGTGAACAGTGCGCAGTGTACAGTGAACAGTTATTGGTAATCACTGTAAACTGTAAACTGTAAACTGTTCACTATAAGCTGTACAGTGATAACCACTATGTTAAACGTCACAAAAATCCGAGCCGATTTCCCAATCCTTCAAACAGAAATGTATCCCGGGACGCCTTTAATCTTTTTAGATAGCGCCGCCTCCTCTCAAAAACCATTACCGGTTATTGAAGCGATGAATAGATACTACCAAAATTATCATGCCAATGTGCATCGCGGCATTTATCGCTTGAGCGAAGATGCGACTCATGCACATGAAGGGGCCAGACAAAAAGTAGCTGATTTTATCAACGCCCAAGATACCGCAGAGATCATCTATGTACGCAACGCCACCGAGGGTTTTAACCTGGTGGCCTCTAGCTGGGGTCGCCAAAACATCCAGGCTGGCGATGAAATTCTGCTCACAGAGATGGAACACCACGCCAATTTGGTACCCTGGCAAATGCTGGCGGCAGAAAAAGAGGCCATCATTCGCTACATCCCCTTTCATCCAGATGGCGTCCTGGACTTAACGAATCTGGACACGCTGCTCACGGAGAGAACTAAACTATTCTCGTTCACGGCCGTTTCCAACGTTTTCGGCGTCATCAATCCTGTTAAACAACTGGTCGCGGCCGGTCATGCCGTCGGCGCAGTAGTGATGGTGGATGCCGCCCAAGCCGCCCCCCATATGGCGATGGATGTGCAAGAGTGGGACTGCGACTTTACCACCTTTTCCGGCCACAAAATGCTGGGGCCTACCGGCATCGGCATTCTCTACGGCAAACGCCACCTGCTAGAAGCGATGCCCCCCTTCATGGGCGGTGGCGACATGATCCGGCGGGTGACATTGGAGAAATCGACCTGGAATGATCTGCCCTGGAAATTTGAGGCTGGCACACCCGGCATCGCCGAAAGCATTGGCCTGGGAGCGGCCATCGACTATTTACAACAGTTGGGCATGGCCGATGTCCACGCCCATGAACAGTTCATCACCAATTACGCTTTAGAAGCATTAAGCGAGGTGGAAGGCATCACGCTTTATGGGCCGCCGGCCTCCCAAAAAGCAGGCGTAGTCGCTTTTTCACTGGCGGGCCTGCATCCGCATGATATTGCCGAAATTTTAGACAAAGATGGCATTGCTATTCGCGCCGGTCATCATTGCGCCATGCCCCTGCATGAAAAACTCAAGCTCAATTCAACAGCGCGGGCCAGCTTTTACGTGCATACCACCACCGAAGAAGTAGACAAACTGGTAGAGAGTCTCAATAAAGCGCGGCGTCTTTTTAGGTTATAATCGGATAATAGGTAAACGGTTATCGGGTAGCAAGAAGCTACTGATCCCCCATAAGGGCTTTCAAGATGGATATTTACAGAGAACAAATTATTGATTTATACGAACATCCGCTCAACTTTGGCAAGTTGGAAGATGCCAGCTTTTCTTATGAAGATGACAACCCGCTGTGCGGGGATGTCATTCGGATTGATGTGAAGGTAGACGAGGAAAACCGGGTAACGGCCGTTTCCTGGAGCGGTGATGGTTGTGCTATCAGCCAGGCAGCCGCTTCCTTGCTTACAGAAGAGATCAAAGGCATGATGCTTGATGAGGTCAAAGCATTTGATAAAGAGACCTTGCTGGAACTGGTAGGAGTGCCATTAAGCATGGCCCGCGTAAAATGCGCCTTGCTTTCTCTTAAAGTGCTTAAAGCTGGGGCGTATGGCCTGTCTACCCCACCAGAAAAGTTGGATAATCAAGCGTAAATTTGGCTGAATAGGTAAAAGTAGATGGCTCGATGATTTGCCTCCCGCCAAACGGCCGTGATATGAACTGGCGTGGGTAAACAAAACGATAGAACAGGATGCAAAATCCGTGACCAAGCCCGTTAATCAGAAAGTTGATTAACGGGCTTTTTGTTTGACAGTCACCCGGAAATTGCCTATATTTACTCGTCAAGCTAGAACAAATATTTCATAAACCAACTATCTACAAAAAACCAATTAACTATGGAAATCGGACTCATCAAACAAATCGATATTGAAAACGAAATGCGTGACTCTTACTTGAGTTACGCCATGAGCGTCATCGTCTCCCGAGCCTTGCCAGATGCCCGCGATGGCCTGAAGCCGGTGCAGCGGCGCATCCTTTATGCCATGTATGATATGGGCCTGCGCCCCGATCTGTCTTACAAAAAATCAGCCCGCGTCGTCGGTGAGGTGTTGGGTAAATACCATCCGCATGGCGACCAATCCGTTTACGATGCCATGGTGCGCATGGCCCAGGATTTTTCTATGCGGGCCATGCTCGTCGATGGGCAGGGTAACTTTGGCTCTATTGACGGCGATCCGGCCGCTGCCATGCGCTACACGGAAGCTCGCATGTCCCCCATGGGCCACGACATGCTCACCGACATCGAAAAAAACACCGTCGATTTCACCACCAACTTTGACGACTCACTGAAAGAACCCACCGTGCTGCCGGCCACACTGCCGAACTTACTGGTTAATGGCTCCTCCGGTATTGCCGTGGGCATGGCCACCAGCATCCCCCCTCACAACCTGGGTGAAGTCATCGACGCTCTCAACCACATGCTAGACAACTGGGATCATTTAGAAGACATTTCCATCGCCGACCTGATGCAATTTATCAAAGGGCCAGATTTCCCCACAGGCGGCCTCGTTTTTCGCTATAAAGGGGAAAACAACGAAACGGATGCCCTCTCCAATGCCTATGCCACCGGTCGGGGCCGCGTCACCGTGCGAGCCAAAGCGCATGTGGAACAGATGGAGCGCAATAAATCGCGCATTGTTATTACTGAGCTGCCCTACCAGACCAATAAAACGAATCTTCTGGGACGCATCGCTGATCTGCACCGGGATGGCAAGATCGAAGGGCTTACCGATTTACGCGACGAATCAGACCGCAACGGGATGCGCATCATCCTGGAGACCACGCGCAACGTGGAGCCAGAAAACGTATTGGCCGACCTGTTCCGCCTGACGCCCATGCAGTCCACTTTTAGCATCTCGCTGCTGGCTCTGGTGGACGGTGAACCGCGTGTGTTGACGCTCAAACAATCGCTGCGCATTTATCTGGAACATCGCCTGGAAATTGTGCGACGGCGCAGTGAACATGATTTGGAAAAGGCCAAACATCGCGCTCACATTTTGGAAGGGTTGATGAAGGCGTTGGACAATCTGGATGCCGTCATTGATACCATTCGCCGTTCGCGCACGGTGGAAACGGCCCGCACCAATTTGATGAGCAAGTTCAAATTCAGCGAAATTCAGGCGCAAGCGATTCTGGATATGCAGCTGCGCCGCCTGGCGAATCTGGAGCAAAAGAAGATCCAGGATGAATATAAGGAAAAGACACAGCGGATCAAATATCTGGAACGGTTGTTAGCCAGCCCGGTTTTAATGCGGGCTATGATCAAGGAAGAATTAACGGCCGTTCGCCAACAATATGCCAATAACCGCCGCAGCCAAATCATCGACAGCAGCCAAAGCGAAGTCATCTCCGCTTCCGACTTGCTGCCTGATCAGCAGGTCTGGGTGCTGGTGGGCGATAAAGGCGTCATCGCCCGCACCCCATCTGCCGAAATGATCGATATTCCCACCAAACCGGCCGAACAACCCACCGCCATCCTGGAAGCAAACACCCAAGACATCCTTTATCTCTTTACGGCCGACGGCCGAGCCGTCAGTCTGCCGGTTTACCAATTGGCGCAGTCACGGGAATTGGGCCAGGGCAACCACTGGTCGGACATGACGCCGCTTTCCAAGCGCGATCATTTGGCGGCGGCTCTGGTCATCCCGCCAAACGCCGAAGGGTATCTGTTCCTGACCACATTAGCAGGCGTGGTCAAACGAGTGCGACTGGAAGATTTACCCGGCATTTCCACCGATCCCTTCATCGTCATGAACGTGCAAGATGAAGATGCCCTGGGCTGGGCCAAAGTGACCACAGGCTCAAATGAAGTGCTGCTGGCCACCACTTCCGGGCAAACCATCCGCTTCGAGGAAGGGGCGGTGAGAGCGATGGGGCTGCCGGCGGGGGGCGTATTAGGCATCAAGCTGGCCGATGAAGCCGATGGTCTTATCGGCATGGAAATCATCACGGATGAAGGGTATCTCTGGAGCATCACAGACAACTGCCTGGCCAAAGCCACGGAAACCAGTCAATACCCCACCCAAGGGCGACACGGACAGGGGGTTATCAATCTCCGGCTGCCCAAAGACGCCGCGGAAGTGGCGGCCATTGTCATCGGCGAGCCGGATACGGAGATCATCATTACCACCGCCCTCGGCTCTACAAGACGGATGAAGCTGGAGAAGGCAGCGATGGGCAGTCGATTCATTAAACCGCGTCAGTTGTGGAAAATCGGGGATCGCAACCGCATCACTGGCGCCATCCGCTTAATGGGTCGGGTGGGAATAAATGAGGCGGAAGGGAAAACGGCCGTTGCCCAGCAGCTCTCTCTCATGGCTGAAATGGCCGACACGCCCGTAAAGCCTACGAGAAAAAGAAAAAGGAAAACGTAACTATACAAGCGGACGAAGAGTGAGCTTATCGAAGTCCGGTTCCCTTCGACAGGCTCAGGGAACCTACCTCTATCGTCACAAGAAAACCAGGAATTACTTTTTTAAGTGGTCATATTGCGTATAATAGAATAGTTACAAACAATTTAGCATAAACTACCTGGCGTTTACTTACTGCGCAAACGGAGACAACAAAGCATGAACTTTAGAGATCGATGGGAAAAAGACAAAGACGGTACAAAATTTATATTCACAGTAGAAATGCAGCGTCGCTTGAGCCAGGCGGGATTGCCAATAGACCCCGCCAATTTGGCGCAGTTGAATATCCAGCCGCAACCAACCCAAACTGCTGCTGAACCCACCGTAACAAATGGAACAAAGTCATATTCACAGGCAACCGCTAAACCAGATGATGTTTCCAACGAATTCAACATTCAAATCGACCCCCAAACTGGAAAATACATCGGCAAAATGAAATGGTACAATCCCAAAAAAGGGTACGGCTTTCTCATCAGAGGCGCCGGTGAAGAGATCTTCTTCCATAAATCAAGTACAGTGGGAAGACCTGATGATTTGAACGAAGGAGAATGGGTTTTGTACGACATCGAGGAAACTCACAAAGGGCCAGAAGCAACAGAAATTGAACCATACAGCGGGGAGCCATTTCTTACAAACGCCTCCTAAATTACGGCCGATACGGATTTATTCCCCACCATGCACCAAACGGGGATCTAAGGCATCTCGCAAGCCATCGCCCAGCAAATTAAAAGCCAGCACTGTAATTGAAATCATAATGCCAGGGATAAAAACCAGGTGAGGGGCGCTAAAAATCTGGTTGCGTTCACGGCCGAGCATCGTGCCCCATTCTGCTACCGGTTCCTGCGCGCCCAAACCTAAAAAGGAAAGAGCGGCCGTATCTAAAATAGCGGTAGCAATGCCCAAAGTTGCCAGCACAATCAAAGGCGGCAGGGCATTAGGCAAAATACGGCGGAAGAGAATTTGGGAGGTGCTGGCGCCCAACGCCCTCGACGCTTCCACATAATCCGTCTCCCGCACAGAGAGGACGGTGGAGCGTACCACACGGGCATAAGTGGGGATGCTAATAATGGCAATTGCCAGCATGGCGTTGGTGAGATTAGCCCCCAAAACAAAGACCAACGCAATCGCCAGCAAAAAAAACGGAAACGCCAGCAGAATATCCATCAAGCGCATGATGATATTATCCACCGCGCCCCCATTATAACCGGCCACCGCCCCCAAAAAAGTGCCAGCTACAACCGCAATCGTCACCACAACAAAACCCACCTGCAAAGAAATGCGTGTGCCATACACAATGCGGCTAAACATATCACGCACATTGCCATCCGTGCCCATAAGATGCTGCGGTTGATCGGCCGGGCAGCCCAATAAGTGAATGCAGGGTGGTTGACGTTTTTTGACATCTTCCTTACCAATCAAGACTTCATCAGGGGCATAGGGCGCGATGACGGGCGCAAAAACAGCCACAAAAAGCAAAACCAGTAAAATACTCATGCCAAAAATAGCCGAACGCTGTTTAAACAAACGTCGCAGGGTCAAACGCCATAAACTGTTCGATTTATAATCAGACAAGTCAATAAGATTGTCATCAGGAATTTCAACAACGGTAGACATAGGCTCTCTAACTAATCCAGGCGAATGCGCGGGTCTAAAACAGCGTAAGATAAGTCAACAATTAAGTTAAAAACAACGTAAATCAAAGCGATAAATACGACAAACCCTTGGATGATAGGGAAATCGCGAGAGTTAATAGCTTCGTAAACACTCAGTCCAACCCCAGACAGGCCAAAGATGGTTTCGGTTAAGACCGCCCCGCCTAAAATGGCAGCAAACTGTAAACCAACAATGGTGACGATGGGTAAGAGGGCATTACGCAGCGCATGTTTATAAACAACCTTGCGGCTAGACAAGCCTTTGGCGCGAGCAGTGCGTACGTAATCTAAACCCAGCACTTCTAACATGCTGGAGCGGGTCATACGCGCCAGAATTGCCAGCGGAATGGTGCTTAAAGCGAGCGCAGGCAAGATTAAATGCTTGGCGGTATCGCCCAAAACTTTCCAGTCTCCGGTGATGATGGAATTGAAAATGTATAATTTCGAGATAAACGTATAAAAAAGGAAGCGCCCAGATTCTTTATCAGCCGAGAGGTTATAGACCTCATAGAAGGGAATTGGTGCGACGCCAGGCGATAAACGACCAGAGGGGGGTAAGGCAAAGGGCGTATCTTTGAGCAAAACAGCAAAGATATAAATAAGGACGAGACCTAAGAAGAATACAGGCAATGAAACGCCAATATTGGCGCCAATCATGGTGGCCGTATCAATACCAGAATTCCGGTTAACGGCAGAAATGATACCGGCGGGAATGCCTACCAGAATGGCAAGGGTCATGGAGGCTATGGCCAGCTCAATGGTAGTGGGCAGCCGATCTATAAGAATGCTCAACACAGGACGACCAAATTTGATGGAATCGCCAAAGTCGCCATGGGCCACATTTGTCATATAAATCAGGAATTGTACATAAATGGGTTTATTTAAACCTTGTTCTTCAGTAAATTTAGCGCAGACGGCTTCGGTGGCTTTTTCACCCAGGATCGCTTTACAAGGGTCTCCGGGGATAGCCCGCGCCAGGGCAAACGTCAGAATAAGAATAGCCAGTACCACCGGAATAGCCATTAGCAGACGGCGGAGCGTATATTGGATCATAGATCAAAGTATGAAGAAAAAGCGGGATGGCATCGCTTTTGAAGACAATACCATCCCGCTTTGGATTCCAATGTCAGCAGATGTTTCCCATTAACCGACATGGATGATGGATGAGATTATTCTTCTGCCGGCGGTTCGTTCATCAATTTATCCCACAAGTAGGAGTAGTATGAGAAGAGACCGGTGTTTCCTGTGTGGTAGGGATTTGCCGCGTCGATGCCGGCCGCCCAGGAGGCGACAACATCAGTGGCGTCAAAATCGGAGCCATCATGGAACTTAACGCCTTCGCGCAGTTTACAAACGAAGACGGTGGCGTCTTCGTTGGCTTCGCAGGAGGTAGCCAAAGCGGGGCGCACATTACCAGAATCCAGTTCATAGTCGTAGAGGGTCTCAACGACTTGTTGGCAAGGACGTAAAGATTCGCCATCAGATTCGTCGGCGCAGTAGAGGCTGATAGGTTCGGCGTTTTGCATGTAGACGATAGTATCTGTGCCATTGTCTAACAGGCTAAAAACGGTGGCCCCAAACGGCCGTTGTTGCACCCCTTGTAGATCAGCTTTAGCGGCATTAGCCAGAGCGCCATGCACAATCGGCACCATCGGTACCAACTCTTTGATGGCATTGTTGGCCTGTGCATAAAGCGGTTCAGCAGCGGCCGGATCAGCTACAGTAGAGGCTTCTAACAAAGGTTCGTAGATTTCCGGGAAAGGATCACCAAACTGCGGATTCTGTGAACTGAAATGATAATCCAGGAAGTTGGTGATGTGGGGATAGTCAGCGCCCCAACCCAACAGGTAGAGACCATCCAACAAACCACTGTTGGAAGCTTCAATGAAGGCCCCAGAATCCATGACTTCGATACTGGCGGTAATGCCAATTGCTTCCAATTGATCTTGAATATCTACAGCTACGATACCTGGTTCTGGCAGGTAAGGACGAACGACGTCACGGTAGTAGATGGTGGTTTCAAAGCCATCGGGATAACCGGCGTCTGTCAAAAGTTGTTTGGCGGCTTCTGGATCGTATTCATACCAATCTTCACCGGCGCAGCCATTGGGAATGGAGCAGGGGGTGAAATGGTTGGCCAATTCTGAACCGGGGGCGTAGAAATTGTCTACAATACGTTGACGGTCGATGCCCATGCCGATGGCTTGACGCACAGCCACGTCATTAAAGGGTTCAAAGGTATTGGTCATACCGACATACAGGACGTTGGGGTTGGCGATGGGCAGCAGTTGCAGGTTGGGATCCTCTTCAATAGCTGCGAAGTCGTCGGCGCTGACGTAGGTGATTTCATCTACGGTGCCAGCTTGCAGTTCCAACAGACGGGCGGCGGCTTCCGTATTCCAACGGAGAACGGCCGTTTCCGCAAACGCCGGCTCTCCCCAATACCCATCAAAGCGCTTGAAGATGACAGAATCACCCCGCACCCATTGGTCTATCATATAAGCGCCCGTGCCAATAGGATGTTCCAACAGTTGGCCGGTTCCGCCAGTTTCAGCAATATATTCGGCTGGTTGAATGCCAAAGGGCGTAAAGGCGATTTTGGGCAAAAAGGCAGGATCCGATTTACAGAGAGTAAACTGCACCGTCAGAGGATCAAGGGCTTCGATGGACAAAATCTTGCCGCCATAATCACAATTTTCAGCGGCGACAATGGTATTGGCGTCTGCAGCCGGTTCTTCAGATGGCTCTTCCATCGGCTCCTCGGTGGGTTCTTCCATCGGCTCTTCCACCGGTTCTTCCACTACGGTTTCCTCTGCAGGCGTTTCTACCTCAGCAGCCGGCGCTTCTTCAGTCGCTTCTGGTTCAGAAGTCTGCGGCGCACAGGCGGCCATGGCCAGGACAAATACCAACAACATACTCAATAGGTACAACAATTTACGATTCATATTCTCTCCTCCTTTGAGAGTAAAAATGAATTTAGGCTGCAATGCAAGCTACCATGAGTTTATGAGTATTTTCTATGTTAGCATGGGTTGATAATTGCGACAAACACGCGACGAACCAGTGTCTTTTCAGGGTCGGTTGCGGGTCTTGTAAATAAGGCAGTCGTTCCATTTTTTCACGGTATAATCAAGCACAGGCGCTTTAGCGTTGTTGAGATTGAACCAATCTTGCAAGAGGACCATTTATGAACAATCGTGAAGTCATCCATCTGTTTAACCAAATCGCCGATATGCTCGCCATTCGCGGCGACCAGATTCACCGCATTTTGGCCTATCGCAAAGCCGCAGAAAACATCAGCGCTTTGGGGCAAGACATCAACCAGGTCTATGCTGACGGCGGTCTGACAGACATTCCCGGCATTGGCAAAACGCTGGCGGCCAAAATAGAAGAAATGCTGACCACCGGTCACCTGGAATTTTACGAGCGTCTGTCTGAGGAAATCCCCCCTTCCCTGGTAGATATGCTGCGTGTAGAAGGCTTAGGTCCCAAGCGGGTGAAGCAGGTTTATGAGACGTTGGGCTGCACCACTCTGGAGGAACTATATGAAGCGGCCAAAGCGGGAAAACTGCGAGATCTGCCCAAGATGGGGGAGAAGAGCGAGGCCAAGTTGATTGCGGCCATGGAAGCGCTGGCGCGGCATGGGGATGATCGCACCCCGATTGGGGAAGCGTGGCCGTTGGCCCAAGAAATTCTGGAGATGTTGGCTGATTTGCCCGGCGTGGAGAAAACGGCCGTTGCCGGTTCCTTACGCCGTTATCAAGAAACAATCGGAGACATCGATCTGCTCGTAGCCGCCCAGGATTCCGCTCAGATTATGGAAACCTTTGTCAACTGGCCTCAAGTCGAGTCTGTTTCCGGGCATGGCGCTACCAAATCCAGCGTGGTTTTACTTAATGGTATGCAGGTCGATTTGCGTGTGCTGCCGCCAGAACGCTGGGGAACCTTGCTCTCTTATTTCACCGGCAGCAAAAACCACAATGTGCGCCTGCGCGAACTGGCGCTAAAACAAGGCTTGAGCCTAAACGAACATGCCTTCACCCCGGAAAATGGCGACCCTGAGATTTTATGTGACACAGAGGAAAAAGTGTATGCTACCCTGGGACTGCCCTACATCATCCCCACCCTGCGCCAGGATACGGGGGAAATTGAGGCAGCGCAAAACGGCCGTTTACCGGCCGTCATCCAGTTAAGCGACATCATCAGCGATTTACACATGCACACCACCTGGTCAGATGGCAAATTGAGCGTCCTGGATATGGCCCAGGCCGCTAAAGCACAAGGGCTGCACTACATCGCCATCACCGACCACTCCCACAGTTTAGGCATCGCCAACGGGCTGGATGAGGAGCGGCTGTGGCAAATGGTCGATGACGTACAAAACGTCAATGCGGCCTTGGGGCCAGATTTCCGGGTGCTGTATGGCACGGAAATGGAGGTAAAAGCAGACGGCTCCCTGGATTTCCCGGATGATGTCTTGATGGAACTAGATTTTGTCATCGCCAGTTTGCATACCAGCCTCAGCCAGACGCAAGCCCAAATCACCGAGCGGATGCTTCAAGCCATCCACAACCCACACGTAGACATGATCGCCCACCCTACCGGCCGCCTGCTGCCAGACCGGCCGGGCGCCGATTTGGATATAGAACTGGTGCTGAAAACGGCCGTTGCCACCCAAACTATCCTCGAGATCAACGCCAATCCGCAGCGCCTTGATCTGCGTGATGTCCATGTGCGCCGCGCCGTGGAACTGGGCGCCATCCTGGCCATCAACACGGACGCCCATCACCCGACACACTTTCAATTTCGTCATTTTGGCGTGGCTGTGGGCCAACGAGGCTGGCTGCCCAAAGAACAGGTGGTCAACAGTTGGCCGCTGGCGCAGTTTCTAACCTTCATCAAACGGGAGAATTGGCTATGAACCAACAAACATTGTTTATCCAAAACGTTTTTAGCGGCATCGACGCCAAAAGCTTAAATGCTTTACGCGCCGTCGCCCACCCCAAAACCTATCCCGCCAATGCCATTCTCACCCGCCAGGGAGAAATAGAACACACCCTCTACATCATCATCGACGGGCGCGTGGGCGTCACGCAGCGCTTGGAAGATGGCGAAGAAAGGTTGCTGGGCATTCTTGGTCCTGGCAAAAGCTTTGGCGAGATGAGCCTCATCGACGATACGCCGCGCATGGCAACCTGCACCACTCTCACCGAAACCACCGTGTTGGAAGTAGATGAAAGCGTCTTCGACCAGGTGGTCATGGACAGCCCGGCTATTGCCTATGCCATGCTGCGTAAAATCCTGGAAAACTCGCGAGCTATCGATCAGGCTGCCATCGAGGAACTGAACAAGAAAAACCGCTCTTTAGAAACCGCCTACCACCAATTACAAGCCGCCCAAGAAAAGATCGTAGAAAAAGAGCGGTTGGAAAAAGAGATTGAACTGGCCGCCACCGTGCAGCGCAGTTTGCTACCCACCGATCTGCCCCAATACCCTCATTATAAGTTTGCCGCCTATCTACAACCGGCCCGGCATGTGGGCGGCGATTTTTACGATGTGGCTACGTTGGACGAGGAACATGTGGGCATTGTCCTGGCCGATGTGGCCGATAAGGGCTTCCACGCCGCCCTGTTTATGGCTGTCTCACGCACTTTGTTTTTGCAAGAAGGCAAACATTCCCTCTCCCCCTCTGAGGTAGCTTTAGCCGTCCACCAGGGTATGTTGGACGTTTCGGAAACGGATGATATGTTTGTCACCGCTTTCTACGGGGTGCTGCACCAACCGACCGGCCGGTTAATCTATATCCGGGCGGCTCAGGAACGGCCGTTACTCTATCGCCCTGGTTTGGGAATACAAGAGCTGCCGGCAAACGGCCGTTTCCTGGGCATGTTTGATGAGTTGACCCTCGTGGAAGACAGCGTAACCTTGCAAGCTGGCGACCGTCTCATCATCTTCAGCGATGGCGTACCGGATTCGATAAACAGCCAGGATGAGCGCTTTGGCTACCAGCGCCTCCATGAAGCCATCCAGGAAAACGGACAACTGCCTTGCCGCCACTTGCTCGACCAGATCGTACACCGCCTGGAGGTATGGGCACAAGACGCAGACCCATTTGACGATATTACCTTGTTGGTGGTAGAAGTAGGTGACTAAACAATAATCCTGGCTCTGTAAATTATCTAATTTTCATTCCTTAATGGAGAAGGCAGGCATGGCTCAGTATCAAGTACCCCCCGATCCTCGGGATCCCAAATCAAAACGTACCCGGCGCTTTCGCCAGGACGGCAAAGAACCTATCCCCTGGCTCTGGCTTGGATTAGGCGTCGTGGTGACCTTCATCGGCCTGGGCATTGCTTACGCTATCATCATGGCTGCGCTTTCCCGCGAACCACTGTCTGTGGCCCCCATTGAGCCGACGATCATTGTGCTGACGGCTCCTCCCAACCCCACTGCCACCGCCACCCGGATCTTGCTCACACCCACGGTGCTGCCCACGGCAACGGCCGTTCCCACCCCGGATTACACCTTAGTTCCAGAGGAGCTAACCATTGATTTTTACGCGGAAATCGCAAACACGGGTGGAGTGGGCGTCAGAGTACGGGGGGGACCAAGCACCAGCAATGCCCAGGTAGTGATAGCGCCGGAAGGGGCAGTGGTTTTGGTGCTGGATGGCCCTGAAGCCGCCAATGATTTTCTCTGGTGGCAGATTCGCATGGCGGATGGCACAGAAGGCTGGACGGTTTCTGATTACCTCATCCCCGCCGCCAGACCGCGTAATTGATCGGCGCACTCTGAAGTTCAACAGATGGTTCTTGAGCTTGTCGAAAGGTTCAGCTGCCACTATACATAGATCTTGGCAATTACCTGTACAGTTACCATCCTTCATCTTTTCTTCTTGGAGCTTCTTGTGAAAACACGTCAGCGCCGCATTTTGCAACTCAGCCTCATCTGCCTCGGTTTACTGGCCCTTAGCTGGTGGGGAAACGGCCGTTTCCAACAAAACAACATCGCCATCGCTGTAGCCAAAGGCAAACAACTCTACGACATGACCGCCCTGGCCAAAGTGGCACTCAACCAGCCCGCCCTGCAAGCCGCCATGCTCGCCGATCCACAAATCACACAGATGCTGGCCGGCCACCAGTTTGGCTTCTTGGACGCGGTGGCCTTAGGCGCCGGCGAAGCTGCCGCCTGGCGGGACGCCGGCTGCGTCGCCCGCAACTGCGCCCACATCTCCCTCTACGATTACGAGGCCGGCGGCGCGGTCAACGCCATCTTCAACCTGGATAGCAACCGCATCATCGCCCGCTGGTTCGACAGCAATGCCTTTCCCGGCGGCAGCGAATACGTGCTGCCCAAAGCCATGAAAATCGCCGCCGCCGACCCCGCAGTGCAGGCCATCCTGGGCGATTTAGGCAGCCCCGAACCGGCCATGATCCCCATGTCTGCCTGGCTGGCCGACGATGAATGCCGCGATGAATGGTGCGTCAACCTCACCTACCACGATCCGGCCGGCAGCGGCAAAATCTTCCACATCTTCGTCAACATGGAGCAAAATAAGGTGGCCCGCACCTTTTTCACCCGCGGCCGCGCCGAATTGCCCGTGGCCGCCCCCTCACCGCAGCGTTACGATTTCAGCGATGGCTGCCAGGAAAATTTATACGGCTGGAGCGTTTGCTGGGAGATGACGGCCAATGACGGCGTGAACTTTTATGACGCCACTTACCAGGGTACGCCCATCCTGAAAAGCGTCAAGATCACGCAGGTGGAAGCGTGGTATCCCAGTTGGCCTGGCGGCTATCGGGACGAAGTTGGCTTCCGCGCTTCCGTGCCCCCTTTTGGCCCCACCGCCTTCACCGATTTTGGGGATGGCTTTGAGGTGCGCCAACTTTTCACGGAGTTCACTCATTGGCCTAACTGCATCTGCTGCTACCGCTATGAACAGTTTATGCGCTTTTACGAAGACGGCCGTTTCCAAACTGGCTTCGTCTCCCATGGCCCCGGCTGCGACGACCTCTCTATCTACCGCCCCTTCTTTCGCCTCGACCTGGCGCTGGATGGCCGCGGCGGCGATGAAGTTTGGGCCTGGGAAAGCAACCAATGGGTGGAGGTAAACGAGGAAGCGGAGTTCCATCCTTTCGTCAATGACCTCTCTCCCGCCGATGAAAAATTAGCCACCTTTGACGGCGATACCCATTATCGCTGGCAAATGCTGCCCAGCGACCCGCTGGGCCAGGATGAGGCTCGCATCTTCTTGCTCAATTTCAAGGAAGGAGAAGGCGATGGCCCTCTGCCGCCTGGCCCGGGCGATGTCTTTATGCCACCGCGCCAATGGCTCGATGGCGATCCCGTCTCCGGCGCAGACCCGGTTATCTGGTGGGTACCGTTGTTAAAGTCGAAGCAGAGCAACCCCATCTGGTGCCAGCCCGACCCGGAACCGGGCATTAACCAGTGTGAAACGATTTTGGAAGCGCGGCCGGCCGGCGAATTGGTGCAGCCCACTGAAGCAGAATTAGCCGCCATGCCCACGGCCACGGCCACGGCCGTTGCCGCCGAGTCGCCCACGCCGGCTCCCACCAGCACCCCCCGCCCCATCGAAGGGGAAGACGCCCCCGAGATCATCCTCAATGCTGGCTGCGGCTCCTGCCATAAAATCGGAGAACTGGGCATCGGTCACAAAGTGGGACCAGACCTCTCCAACATCGGCAATGTGGCCGCCATCCGTGTTTCCGGCGTCACCGCCGCCGACTACATTCGCATCTCCATCGTCGATCCCAACGCCTTCCTCGCCCCCGACTGCCCCAACGGCCCTTGCCTGGCAAACATCATGCCCCGTGACTACACCAGCCGCCTCAGCCCTGGCCAGATTGATGTCGTTGTCAGTTACCTGCTGGCGCAAACAGATGACAGTCTGCCTCTGCCCGGGGAGGTTAACGCCGCTTTCCCCGCCCCGAAAGCAGTTCCCTCCGCCAAAACACAGCCGCTGTCACTGCTCAATTCACCCTCTATTCAATTGTTCCAAATCTTGTTGATCATGATGGTGTTTTTACTGACGCTGTTTTTACTATTCAAACAATCGGATGAGTAGAACAGCAATTCCAATGGGGTGCAAGCTATTTGTGAATGTTTCGTATATGCCAATTGGCGCAGTAGGCAATCCCGCTATAATATCGCCCATGAGCAGCCCAGAAGCGGCTATAGAAGCCACCGTTACCCAGTTTTCCGGCCAGTTAGGCCCTCGATTAGAGGCCGCCTATCTGTTCGGCAGCTTTGCCCAGGGTTTCTACCAGCCAGGTGAATCCAATATCAACCTGCTCTTTCTGGTGGCAAATGACGTGGATTTGTATGAGCTACGGCCGTTTTTCTTGCCATTGTGGGAAAAATATGGGGCGGTATTGGGACGCGCTCCCCTGATTGCCACCGTGGATACGTTTGACCGTTACACCCGGCTGGTACCGATGTTGGCGCGTCATATTGTGGAAAACGGCCGTTTCCTCACCGGTCGCTCAAATCCCATTCAAGCCATCCCCTCATTCGATCCCCACGAGGCAGTCGCCCGCCTCTCTACCGAAGCCATGAATGTCTCCGGCGCACTGCTGCCCATGCTCTTATCGCCTGAAAATGCCGCCGAGCGACGAGTTAAATTGCGCCGTTTAGCCCGAAGAATGTGGCAAACCCCCCTCCCAGAAACAGAAACGGCCGTGCAAACATTCGCCCGCATCCAACAAAAACTGAATCCCCAAATCATGCGCCTGCCCGCCGGTAAACTGTACACTAATAGAAACATTCCGGCCGTTACTGCCCCCTTCCTGCCTGGCTTACAAACCCTGTACAAAAAATCAGAAAACATCGTCATGGTGCTGGCAAATATGTCCGCGCAAGATATTTTACGCACCGACTGGGAGCAGATGACAGACCGCCTGACCGCAGAATGTGAGGGCCTCATTTTGACAACGGCCGCCCAAATAAGCCTCAGCCTGGTCTACGACACGCCTATTGATCTAAAAACAGGCGTCTACCAGTACAATTGGGGCATGAATCACCTGGCGAACCTGCAAACCTCACGACGCCAACTCATGCGCCACGCCGCCACCATACCCGCCCACATCCTGCTCGATGAACTGCCCCATGCTCTGCTCACTCAGGCAGACAACCAGTTACACACCCTCATCCACGACTTTCAAAACAAGCTTCTCAACATACAATTGACGCACGAACTGCTCCAGCGCTTCGGCGATACAGACAAATTTACACCCCCCCTGCCCCTGCCAAAACAAGATTGTCCCCCTCGGGAACGCATCAGCGGCATTATGCAGCATTTCAACTGGTGGGCTGATTTCTACGTACGACAAATGCGCCTGGCTGCCGCCGAATAATTTCTGGCATGACTCCTCTCCTTCAACTTCAAAAAAACGCTGCTTATAAAACCGGCCTGCGCCTGTTCATCCTCACGCTCATTTTACCCCTGATCCTGCCTGCGCCGCATCTCATCACGCCCGGCCCGCCGCAAACCGTCAGCACCAACTCGCCCATTTTGGGCGTCCACACCCGGCTCACCGATGAAGTGGAAGAGTGGAAAATCCAGCGCACCTTACAGCTTGTGCGCGAAATGGGCGCTCCCTGGATTGTGGAATTCTTTCCCTGGGCTTACTATCATGGCGAGGATGGCGGCTTTGCCTGGAATCACCCAGATATGGTCATTCGCCATGCTCAGGCGCAGGGGCTAACCGTCATTGCTCGCCTCGGTTTGACGCCAGAATGGGCCAGACCGCCCGACACCCCGCTTACCTACCTGGATGCAGAAAGCTACCCCGATTTTGCCGCCTATGCCGCCGCCTTCGCCGGCCGTTACCAGGGCCAGGTGGATTATCTCATCATCGGCAATGAACCCAATCTCAGCTACGAATGGGGTTATCGGCCCACCACCCCCGCCGACTATGTAGACCTGTTAAAAGTGGTCTACCCGGCCGTCAAAGAAGCCAATCCAGATATGCAAGTATTGGCCGGCGCTTTAGCGCCCACCCTGGAACCGGCCGGCTCCCCCTGGGGTCTCAATGACCTCACTTACTTGCAAGGCATGTATGACGCCGGCGCCGCTCCCTATTTTGATGGCCTGGCGGCGCACAGCTACGGCCTCACCTTTCCCCCGGAAGCCGAGCCGGGGCCAGACTTATTAAATTTTAGACGGGTAGAATTGCTGCGCGAAATCATGGTAGCCAATAATGACGCCCAAAAACAAATCTTCCTCACCGAGACCGGCTGGAATGATCATCCCCGCTGGACGCAGGCAGTGCGCCCCAGTCAACGGCTGCAATACACGCTGGATGCGGTATCCTATGCGCAAGAAAACTGGCCTTTTATGGAAATGATCGGCATTTGGGTATTTCGCCTGCCCGCGCCGCAAAAAAGTTATATGGATTACTACACACTGGTGACGCCTGAGTTTGTGGAAAAACCGATCTACCATGCGTTACAAGAATTTACAGGAAATTGACATGTGGCTATGCCTGGCGCGTTATCTTCTTCTGCTCACTGTGGTGGTAATCACAGCCTGCACCAGTCAAAATAATACCTGGCCACGCATTCAAGAAACTGGCGTTCTCAGGGTAGGGCTTGATCCCACTTATCCGCCTTTTGAGCTATTTGACGGCGAAAATCTAACAGGTATTGACGTGGATCTGGCTCGCAGTCTGGCAGACCTTTCGGGTTTGCAAGTTGAGTTTGTCTATTTTGGTTATGATGGGCTGTATGACGCCCTGGCCACAGAACAGGTGGATGTGCTTATCTCGGCGCTGGTAGTGACGCCAGAGCGTACCGAGGATTTTGCTTACAGTGACCCTTATTTTAACGCCGGAGAAATCTTGATCGTGCCCATCGGTTCTGATATTGAGGAGATGGCGGATTTGAACGGCCGTTCGCTTGCCGTTGAATTAGGGGCGCAAGGGCATGTGCAGGCCACCGAATGGGCGCGGCAGCTGCCAAACCTGACGATACTACCTTTTAACAGCCCGGATGCAGCGTTAACGGCCGTTCTGCAACAAGAAGCTGAGGCGGCTCTCATCGACCAGATTAGCGGCCGGCTCTTTCTCAAAGCGCAGGCAGCCGATTTAATAAAACGATTACCTATCCCCGTCACAGTGGAACCATTTGCCCTCGTGGTACGGGCCGAAGACAAAGAACTGCTCACCCATCTCAACGATAACCTGACCCACCTGCAAGCAGAAGGTGAGGTAGACGCCATTCTCAACCAATGGTTAGGGCCGTAAGGCGTAGTTTTAGGCCGGTCTGCTACTTTTCCTCTGGAAGTTCGTACTAATCAATGGATACAGAACCGTGAAGAATTTACCACTGAACACAATTTTAGGAGTCGCCCTTGTTGCTGGCAGCGTTACCGTCAGCATTGTCCTGATAATGCTTATTTGGAGCTATACCAGCAGTGGCCAACTCTCCCCTCTCAACAGCGTCATTGCCATCATCGCTGCCTTACTGCTGCTGGCGCTGCCTCAATTAGGTCTGGGTGTTTATTTAATTTGGCACGATAGACGGGAAACGGCCGTTATCAATTCAAACGAAAACAGACCAGAATAGAAACAGGACAAAAGGTATGTTATACTCAACATGGTTTTAGTCCATCCTTTTATTAACAAAAACAACAATGTCTTTCTTAACTAACTCGCAAGGAGATGACGATGAAAGAAAACGTTTCTGATCTTTATGATCAAATCACCGGGGAAAACAACGGTTTGCAAAAGTTAATGCAAAAAATTCCCGGCTTAGGTGGCTACATGGAAAAAGGGCAGCGTCGTAAAGCCGACCAGATCTTACGCGAAACCCTGGCCGCCCGACTGGAACAATCTCGCTTACAACTCACCAACGTCCACCAGGAACTAGGCAGAGATATTGTTCGAGCCATGGATTATGCAGAACCACTTGGCCGCGCCGACAATCTCCTGATGGGCCTCATCGGCAAAATCAAGGACGCGCCGGTAGGCTATGCTGGCTTCTTTGACGCCAACAAAGTCAAAGAAGAAGACCTGGCACGCATCTATGCCTTTGACGCCAGTATCTACAATCATGCCGATGAAATTGACGCCAGCATTGCCGCCGCCGAAAAAGCTATGCAAGGTGACGGCGACCTGAACAGCGCCATCCGCCGTTTGACCACCGTTTTACAACAAGCCAACCAAGACTTTGCTTCCCGTGATGAGGTCATCAAAGGGATTTCCGCATAAATTTCCAGGTCTTAGATTGAACCGATCTTGAAGATCGGTTCAATCTAAACAGTCTGACGCTCAGGCCGGTCTCAAGACCACGCCGCAGCCGAAGAATTTCAGTTTAGCTTTCTAATCAAAAAATAAGGAGAAAACTCATGCCACAAGTATTTGATCGCGTTGCCATAGACACTTGGCTCAGAGATGAAATTGTTCAAAAGTTCCCACGCGGCGGCCTGGGTGACATCAAGCTCGGTTCTCAGCTTATCGTCAACCCCGGCGAAACCTGCGTCTTTGTGCGCGGCGGCGAGCCGATGGGTACATTCACCCCCGGACGCTATACCCTGACCACTGAAAACATCCCCGTACTGACAGACCTGTTGGAACGAGGCTTGTTTGGCGGCAAAAATGTGTTCACCGCCGATGTTTACTTTGTCAAAACCACAGACATGACCCTTAAATGGGGCACGTCCAGTCCTATCATTGTGGAACATCCACAGCGGATGCCCGGCGCCAGCGCCATTGTGGGTAATGGCACTTATGTCACCAAAACCAAAGATCCGTGGCGCTTCCTCAATGCTCTGGATGCCTTCCGCGAAAGTGTGCGCACCCAAGAGATGAAAGCCCGCCTGGATCCGATGCTGGGCGTGATGATGCAAGATAAACTCAGCGAATTGGCGATTGCCAAAAACCTGGGGCCGGCGCAGCTTCAATCTTTCTCCAAAGAAATAAACGAACTGCTCATTGGGTTGCTGCAAGAAGAGTTTGACGCCATTGGTATGACGCTGGTCGATTTTAACATTCGCCTGGCTTTGCATCCCAAGTCGTTGGAAGTTGTCACCAATATGGGGTACGGCACCAGCTATACGCAAAAGCAGCAGGCGGACGCTTTTGTGACGGCGGCCGCTAATCCGGCTGGCGGCAGCATGGGGGAAATTGGTATGGGCGCGATGGGCATGGCGGCCATGCAAAACCTGCAAAACCAGCAGGCGCAACAGCAGCAGCAAGCGCCACAAGCCCAACCGGCGCCGGCCGCTGGCGGCGTTTCAGATGTCATGAATCCGGAGCAGGTAGCGCAAATTCTACAAGTCTCTGTAGAAGATGTGATGGCAGCGATTGAAGCGGGTGATCTCAAAGCCCGCAAGATCGGCAGCGCTTATCGCATTAGCAAAACCAATCTGGATGAATTTTTAGCCGGGTAAAACCTGAGAACAGTTTGGTGGGAAACGGCCGTTTCCCACCAAACTCCACAATGATAACGGCCGTTGACGTCAACCAACCACCCCGGTATAGTCGTAAACATAACGAAACATATCAACGCCAACAACATCCGCAAAAGCAAGAAGAGCAAGCAAGATACCACACCATAGTCTGGCCTCTTTTGCTGCCCGCCAAGTACATACCCAAGCCCCGCCTGAAAACGACGGGGCTTTTTTTATACAGAATTTGATGGTGAGCGTTGAGTGGTTGAGGTGTTGGCTTTGGTTTTGGTGGAACAGGTGGCAGGATAGAGCAAGAGCAAGAAAGCGTATCATCCTCTCGCTCTTGCTCTATTCTCTAGCTCTCTTGAGGAATAAGTTTGATGAGGGAACGAAGGGTACGATTAACAGATTCAGAGTCAGGGAAATATTGACGGACATCAGCATCAAGCTCTACAACACGGCTCTTTAAGGGCGGCATTTCATAGGTGGTACTTGTGCCATCTTCATGATGTTCCGTAATTGTATATGGCTCAGTAGGATCAAACTTGATCCCACGTTCTTTTAAGAATTGTGTAGCAGGTTTCATATGCTTGAAATCTTCTTCCGTCATTTCGGGAATATCGGAATAATCAATGTCTTCATCGCTCATGTTTTCTAAACGTTCCCAGTCAGTTTCTGATTTATGAAAAGAATCTTTTTTGTTCATATTTATTCGCTTTTCGTGCTGAAATGATACGAATCATATCATCATCAGCATATGTGTGAGTGACAATAAGGAGATGAGTTTTCCAAAAACCGTAGGTGCTAAAACGGCGCTCATCATAAATTGGGCGATCATCTTCATAAGTTATGTGATTCACATAGAATACATGCACTGCATCTACGAAATCAATCCCATGCTTACGAATATTGGTCTGCCGTTTATTCTCATCCCAATCAAACTTCATAAAGCAAGTATATAAGTGAAGATCGTTTCATGTCAATTGAACCAGTAGCGTTCTTAAAAGAGTTGGCGGCTATTCCGAGTTTATCTGGGCAGGAAACGGCCGTTTCTTAATACCTGGTCACGATAATGTCTGAACGCAGCTACATAACCCACGGGAACAAAGCAGGCAACGCCATCGGCGTACGCGAATGCCCGCCCGAAAACGGCGGGGGGAATTACAGATCAGGAGGCGGTGAAAAAGTTGAGGGAGGCAGCACGTAGTCACCATCTTCCAGATGGCGAATATCGTTGATCATGGTGAGACGTGGGCCACGGTCGTTGATCTCGATGATGGTCAGGCCACTGTTGCCGTGAAAATTCAGGCGGCCGTAATAGTCGGGTGGTATGCCCAGTACAGAGGAGACCAGGGCATTGAGCGTCCCACCATGGCTGACGACGGCTACCATTTCATCTGGATGCGCCGCCACGATCTTTTGGTAAGCGGCAACGGCGCGGTTTTGCAGCGCCACTCGATCCTCGCTCTCGGGAATATCAAGGATGCCTTTACGCATGTTTGCCCACACTTCGGGATACGCCTCTTGCAGTTCTTCGCGGGTGCGGCCTTCAAAGACGCCGACATGCCGCTCACGCCAGGCTGCATCATAGATTGGCTTTACGCCCCACACCGCTGCCAAAGGAGCGGCCGTCATCGTGGCCCGTTGCAAATCGCTGCTGTAGAGAGCGGAGACGGGCCAGTGGGCTACCCGTTGCGCCAACGCTTGCGCCTGCGCTTTACCTGTTTCGTTTAGAGGCACATCCAGGTGGCCTTGCCAACGGCCGTTCACGTTATACTCAGTTTGTCCATGTCGGATGAGGAGAATGGTTGTCATTTGGTCAAATAGTTGGTTAGTCGTTAATCGGTTAGTCGGGCGAAGCAGGTGAGCCAGCGGTCCCGTTTGCCCTGGTTTTGCCCATCAATAATAGAGAACCGGCGGTGCAGCTTTCTAAGGCGGGCCTGAAGTCAATTTGCGCGATGCCTCCACCAATAGATCGCCATCGATCAAGGTGATGGGTTTGCCCAGCGCCCATTCTCGGGCAGATTGGCTGATGTCGGCGGTGGTAACGAGGAAGGCGTGAGCCACCCGTTCATGGATGAGGGTGCCAAATAGTTCACGCACCACTTCCGGGCCAACGGGCCGCCGATATCGCTTGCACTGCACAATGGCGCGTTTACCGCTGCGCTGTTTTAGCTCCAAATCGACGCCTTTATCGCCACTGCGACCACGCAAGCGCACGGCGTACCCCTTCTGCCGAAACAACCGGGCCACATACTGCTCAAACTCTGATGGACTGAGTTCATACAGTTCTGCCCGAGAGAGAACAAACGCCGGTATATCTTGTGTCCTGGCCCGCTGTCGCTGCCACGCCCAAACCACCCACAAGGCTGCCAGGGTGACGCCGCCGGCCATTTCCAACAGCCGCAGCAGTTCACGCAAGACAGCAGGCATCCCGGCAAAACTGGCAAAGGCCAGCAGATAATGGAAGATGAGCCAAAACAGGAAAACGGCCGTTACGCCCCCCCACAAAACGCCCCCAACCTGATAAGACAGGTGGGACGGCCGTTCTTCCACTTCTTTAGAGACGCCAAAACGGACTTGCCAATCAAATTGAGCGATCATAAATCATCAAGAATAAAAATTGAAGGATGATACCTTCTTTTGCATGAACTACTGGACAGGATTATCCCCATTAGAATAACCCAATACCGTCAATCGGCAAGAGGCAACGAGGGTTTATTCGCTCTGTTTCTTCGAGGGACAGGGGTACATCCGGGTACAAGCTGTACTGAAGCTACCTCAGCCCACCACTGTCCCATCTCCTGTTGGGCATCAACCACCTATGCCTCACAAACACCGCCAGGGATCGACTCGATAGCAGGCATGTCTGGCCTGGCAGCAAAGCGCCATATACGAAAAAAGGCGGCTGTTTTTCAGCCATTTTCGATCTCATATCCACCCTCTGCTATAATCCAGCCGCATTAACAATTCATGGTTCACAATTTATCTAATTGATTGTTATCCTGCCCTCGTAGCTCAAAGGATAGAGCAACCGCCTCCTAAGCGGTAGATCATGGTTCGAGTCCGTGCGGGGGTATTTTTATGCCAGTTACCCCAATGATTATAAAGGCGAACGGGAAGGAGCGACAACGGCCGTTTTAAAATGAAAGAGGCGTGGTTGATTCCACGCCTCTTTTGGCGGACGGGGTGGGATTCGAACCCACGGTACAGTTGCCCGTACACAGCATTTCCAGTGCTGCACCTTCAGCCTCTCGGTCACCCGCCCATCAATCTACTGTAAACTTGTTAAACAAGAGGGAAATTATAATCATAGTTGAGCAGTTTGCAAATTTCCGGCGACCGCTCTCAGGCATCAACCGACAAAAGTCTGGCAAATTTTTGTCGGCTCTGGCAAACCTCACCAAAATCTTACCTCCTCTTCATTTGCTGCTTTTCGTCCTTGAAATCTTTCAGAAATCCGATAGAATTACAAGCATGCAAATTATATTTTAGACACACCAAAATATAGAAGGAAAATCATGTATGATCCATTAACCGCTTTAATATTTGGTCTGGTTGTGGCAGCAGTCACGGCCGTCATCGTCTGGCCTGAAAAAGGAATTTGGGCGTGGTGGCAAAAGACCAGCCATCTCAACGAACGAGTCATGAGTGAAGACGCACTCAAACATATCTACAAATTTGAAATGAAGGGGCGGCGCCCCACCATGGAAAGCATCGCTGGCATCCTCCACATCAGCCTCAATGATACCGCCGGGCTACTGGAGAGGATGGAAGCCAACGCCCTGCTCACCCTGACCGGTGAAGTCATCCAACTGACCCCAAACGGCCGTGAAGCCGCCCTCCACATCATTCGCGCCCATCGGCTCTATGAACATTACCTGGCCGAAGAAACAGGCTATGACGAAGCTGAGTGGCACGGCCAGGCAGAACGACTGGAACACCTCTTCACGCCGGCCCAAATCGACGATTTGGCGGCGCAGTTAGGCCACCCCACCTATGATCCGCATGGCGATCCCATCCCCACAGCCGCCGGTCAACTGATCACACATGGCGGCCGCCCGCTGACAGCCATGGCGCCAGACACCCTCGGTCAAATCGTCCACCTGGAAGACGAGCCAGAAATTGTCTATGCTCAGTTGGCCGCCGAAGGCTTGTACCCGGGCATGTCTATACGCATCATCGAAAAAACACCCAACCGCATCCGCTTCTGGGCTAATGGCGACGAACACATATTGGCCCCCATCGTCGCCGCCAACATCTCTGTCACACCGATTATCCCCCAAGAAGAAGCCATGCCAGTGAACGGCCGTCGCCTCAGCCAACTACCTATCGGAGAAACGGCCGAAGTCATTGCCATCTCCCGTCGCTGCCGGGGCGCAGAACGCCGCCGCTTCATGGATCTGGGCATTCTGCCCGGCGCCCAGATCACCGCTGAAATGCGCAGTCCAGGCGGCGACCCCACAGCCTACATCATCCGAGACGCCCTCATCGCTCTGCGCTCAGATCAGGCAGCGATGATACAAGTAAAAAAGGCCGCTGCTTAAAAAATTATGAAGGACAAACCGAAGGACAAACCGAAGGACAAACCGAAGGACAAACCAATGAATAATCAAACCAAAACATCTCCACGCCAGGTAACGCCCCTCCCCACTTCAGCCTGCGCCACTTGCCCGGCGCACAATGCCAGTAATTTGCTCAAACTCGGCGTAGATATGACCGATTGGGATTACGTCATTGCCCTGGCCGGAAACCCCAACACTGGCAAAAGCACCGTCTTCAATGCCCTGACCGGGCTGCGCCAACACACCGGCAACTGGCCGGGAAAAACTGTCACCCGCGCCGAAGGTGGCTATGGCTACAGCGATAAGCGATACAAAATTGTAGACCTGCCCGGCACTTACTCCCTGCTTTCCACCAGCCTGGATGAAGAGGTAGCCCGGGACTTTATCCTCTTCGGCCAACCAGATGTCACTGTCGTGGTGGTAGACGCCACCCGGCTGGAACGAAACCTGAACCTGACGCTGCAAGTGCTGGAAATCACCGACCGCGCCGTCGTCTGTCTGAACCTGATTGATGAGGCCAGACGGCACGGCTTCACCGTGGATGAACGGCGTCTGGCGCGTGACCTGGGCGTGCCAGTAGTGCCCACGGCCGCCCGCCAAAAAGAGGGGCTGCCGGAACTGCTGCAAGCCATCCACGATGTGGCTACCGGCGAAATCGTGTGCAAACCACATCGCGTTAAAACCGGTTCGCCGGCCATCCACCGCGCCGTACAGGAGCTAACCACACAGATAGAAGCAGCCTTCCCTGGCGTGCCCAATGCCCGCTGGGTGGCGCTGCGCCTCCTGGATGGCGACCAGCGTCTGGCGGAAGCGGTGCGCACCGGAGAACTGGGAGACCTCAGCAGCCAGGCCACAGACGCCACCCAGCGTTTAGCGCTTCAACTTGAACCCGCCTAAAAGGCACTCTGTAAGACCTGTCAGGTTTGGTTTAGACAGATAGCTCTCTCTCGAGCAAACCTGACAGGTCTCGCTGAATAGTTACCACGCCACAAGGTATAAAAATGACAACGATTACAAGAAACGACATTACCTCTGAAGATATTTTAGCCACAGCCGATTCGCTGCGCTGGCAAATTGGGCGAGATTTCCACGAGAAACTGATGGAAGATATTTACACAGACGCCTCCCGCCTGGCAAGCCGCGCCGTCACCCGGCCGGATGAGAAGCCCCGTTTTGATCTGGATCGCACCATCGACAAGGTGGTGACGAGCCGCATGTGGGGCTTCCCGCTCATGATTCTGATGTTTACCGTGGTATTTTGGCTGACCATTGAAGGGGCCAATGTACCCTCACAAATGTTATACGCTGTCCTGATCGATTGGATGGTGCCGGTCTTGCACAATATCGCCAACGCCATTGGCCTACCCTGGTGGCTCAGCGGCCTGCTTATTGACGGCATGTATCTGGCGACGGCCTGGGTGGTGAGCGTGATGCTGCCGCCGATGGCGATCTTCTTCCCCCTGTTTACGCTGTTGGAAGATTTTGGTTATTTGCCGCGCGTCGCTTTCAACCTGGACAATGCCTACCGTAAAGTCGGGGCGCATGGCAAACAGGCGCTCAGCATGATGATGGGCTATGGTTGCAATGCGGCCGGGGTGGTGGCCACGCGGGTGATTGACAGTCCGCGGGAACGGTTGATCGCTATTATCACCAATAATTTTTCATTGTGTAACGGCCGTTGGCCCACCCAAATTCTGCTCGCCACCATCTTCATCGGCGCCCTGGCGCCCGCTTACCTGGCCGGCCTGGTCTCGGCGCTGGCCGTGGTGAGCATTGCCGTGCTGGGTATTTTATTTAGCTTTGGCCTGTCATGGGGATTGTCGCGCACCGTGCTGCGTGGTGAAGTCTCCACGTTTAGCCTGGAGCTGCCCCCCTACCGCCCGCCACGCATTTTGCAAACCATCTACACGTCGCTTATCGACCGCACCTTATATGTGTTGTGGCGGGCGATTGTCTTCGCTTTGCCGGCCGGAGCCATCATCTGGCTCATTGCCAATATTTCCATTGGTGGTACCACTTTAGCCGAGTACATCATCAATTTCTTGAATCCAGTAGGCATTTTGTTTGGCTTAAACGGCATCATTTTGCTGGCTTATATCGTGGCGATTCCGGCCAATGAGATTGTGATACCTACCATTATGATGCTCACCGTCTTGATATTAGGGGTGACATCGCCCGGCGATGGCGCTGGCGTGATGTTTGAACTGAATTCCGAAACGGCCGTTAAAGAATTGTTGGTCGCGGGAGGCTGGACATTGTTAACGGCCGTTAATGTCATGCTCTTCTCCCTCATCCACAATCCCTGCTCTACGACCATCTACACCATCTACAAAGAAACAGGCAGCAAACGGTGGACGGCCGTGGCCTCTTTACTGCCACTGGCCCTGGGTTTTATAGTCACCTTCTTTGTGGCCCAAATCTGGCGCGTGTTGGGCGGGGCAGGATAACGAATATGCGAGTAAAATTGATTCAAACTTTGGAGATTGAACCAATCTTACTGTGCCAAGGAGGCAGTCATGGGGCTAAAAAAGCAAATTAACCGTTTTAACCGGCGCTTTATGAGCGCCATAGAAAAGCCGGTCAAGGCAATTCCCTTTGTCAACCGACGGCTGGAACAAGAGTACGCCGACATTATCGCCGGCCTGGAAACCTCGCTCAAACCGTATCGGGGTGAATTTTCTACTTATGAGACGCTGCCGGAAAACGGCCGTTCCCACTCCGACCTCCTCGCCGAAATGAGCGCCATCACCAGCCGCGAAAACCCCCGTTGGCAAGAAGGTTACGTCTCCGGCGCCGTCTTCCACGGCGACGCAGAGGAGACCGATTTCCTCAACCAGGTGTACAACCTCAACGCTGCCAGCAATGCCCTCCATGCCCATCTCTGGCCCAGCAGCAGCAAATTTGAAGCGGAGGTAGTGGCCATGACGGCCGACATGTTGGGCGGCAGCCAGACCACCGACGACATCTGCGGCACACTCACTTCCGGCGGCACCGAAAGCATCCTCATGGCTATGAAAACATATCGGGATTGGGCGCGAGAAAGCAAAGGGATCCGCAAACCAGAAGTGATCGCGCCCATCACCGCCCATGCCGCCTTCGACAAAGCCGCCCACTATTTTGGCTTCAAGCTCATCAAAATCCCGGTAGACCCCACCAGCTTCCGCGCCGACTGGATCGCCGCCAAGAACGCCATCAACAAAAACACAATCGCCCTGGTGGGGTCGGCCCCCAGCTTCCCGCATGGGGTCATCGATCCCATCTCGGAGATGGCGGCGCTGGCAAAGGAAGCGGGCATTGGCATGCACGTAGACGCCTGTGTGGGCGGCTTTGTGCTGCCCTGGGCAGAGAAATTGGGCTACCACCTGCCCGCTTACGATTTTCGGCTGCCCGGCGTCACCTCTATGTCGGCCGACACTCACAAATATGGGTTAGCGCCCAAAGGTTCGTCGGTAGTGCTGTATCGCACCCCGGAATTGCGCCGTTACCAATATTTTGTGGTCACGGATTGGCCGGGCGGCATGTATTTTTCGCCCAGTTTTGCCGGCAGCCGGCCGGGCGCTTCGGCGGCGGCGGCCTGGGCAGCGTTGGTGACGGAGGGGCAAGACGGGTATCTGGCGGCCACCAAAGCGATTATGGAAACGGCCGTTTTCATTCGAGACCAGGTCAACGCCATGCCGGACCTGCACGTCTTGGGCGATCCCACCTTCATCATCTCCTTCACGTCAGACGAGATGGATATTTACCGGGTGATGGACGCCATGAGCCAAAAAGGGTGGAGTCTAACCGGTCTCTTCCAACCGCCCGCCATCCACATCATGGTCACGCGGCTGCATACCCAGCCAGGCGTCAAAGAACGGCTCATCACCGATTTGAAAGCAGCGGTGGCCCAGGTAAAAGCTTCTCCTGACAGCGGCGAAGGATTGGCCCCCGTTTACGGCATGGCGTCCAGCATTCCCGCTCGCGGCGTGGTGGGCGATTTGCTGAAACGGTATATTGATTTGCTGTATAAAGTTTAAAACTCCCGCCCCAGTGCTGCTCTCAGTGAAGCGAAAACCCCCTCTCTTTCTGAACCCCTGAACTCCCCCGATAGCCAATCAGTTTAAGAACGGCCGTTACATTCAGCACCGTCTTGGGCACAAAGGCCGCCAGCAAGCAGTATTCCTGCTCTTTGCTGCCATCTTCACTGTGTTCAGAGCAGTGCGCATTGCCGCCGGCCGCGCCCAAGCCATCCAGACTGGGCACCACATCCCAGAAATAGTTGCCATCGCTCAAGCCGCCGCGCTCCTCAGGCACAACGGCCAGCCCCATCTCCGCCCCGGCTTCCTGCCACAAAAAAAAGAGATGATCCGTGGCAGCATTACGCGGCCAGGGCAGAGTTTTACGAGTTTGCGTCACGCTAACCTGGCAGGAGAAATCGCCCTCGACACTGGCTACGGTTGACCACTCATTGAGCGCCATGATACTCTCCACCCCGGCCTGATACACCTCAGGCGCATACGCCCGCATCTCCACCTTGGCGGCCGCAAAATGAGGCACCCGATTCGTCACTGTGCCGCCGGTGATTGTGCCCACATTAAAGGTCAGGTTTCGTTCGTAATCAGTCAGGCGTCCCACCTGCTGCAACACATCCGCCAGTTGCAAAATGGCGTTGGCCCCTGTGTTGTGGGCGCTGCCGGCATGAGCCGCTTTGCCTGCCACTTCAATGTGGAAAATCGCCATGCCTTTTCGGGCCACCACCACTTTGGCCTCCCCCTCCTGCAACGCGCCGCCTTCAAAAATGAGGCAGGCCAACGCCTCTGGCCCCAACCGCGCCACGCACAATTCGCCAAAATCAGCGCCAGCCACCTCCTCTGAAGCGTCTAAGAGGATGATCCAGGTGATGTCATCCAATACGTCTGGCAAGGTGGCTTGCAAAGCGGCCAGCATCATGTAGATAATGAGTGTGCCGCCCTTGATATCCACTGTGCCGGGGCCATAGATGCGCTCCCCGTCCGGCCGCCAGGCAAAGTTGTTGCCCCGCTCCTCGGCGCGGGGAAAAACGGTATCAAGATGGGAGACCAGGCCAATTTTACGGCCGGATTTGCCCGGCCGGGTTAAAACGAGGTGATGGCCAAACCCGGGATGCACAGAGGGGATATACTCTGCGGCAAAACCCAGTTCGGCAAAGGAACCGGCCGTTTTCCGCCCTAATTCATCCACCCCTGCCTTGTTTGCTGTGAAACTATTGATGCCCACCCATTCTTGCAGTAAAGCCAGGTAGTCTGTCAAATTATCCGTTAGAAATGTGTGTAACTGCGTTTGAATTGTTGCGGTCATATCAGTTCTCGTCTCTGTTTTGGATTGATGCCTTTGTTATAACACCAGTCGCAGCAAAATACATCTGCTTTTTTGATTCATTTTGGTAAACTTGCTCCCGGCTCAAAGAAAAATCACGCTTAAACGTAAAGGAACCCTTATGGCTGGTGTAATCGCTGCGGGCAGCCCGCAGACAGCGGCGGCTGGCGCTGCTATGCTCAAACAAGGAGGCAATGCCGTCGATGCGGCCGTGGCCGCCGCCTTTGCCTCGTTTATTGCCGAAATTGGCGTCGTCCACCTGGGCGGCAGCGGCATGGCTCATTTGTACGATCCCCAAAACGGCCGTTCTCTCGTTTATGATTTCTTCTCCACCACCCCCGGCCTGGAAGGGTCGCCGCCAGCCCTCAAGGACTTTACCGAAGTTATCATCGACTTTGGCGCTACCACCCAAAGCTTCCACCTGGGCCGGGCGGCGGTGGCCGTGCCCGGCAACATCTTCGGCTTATGTCAACTGGCTGGCCGTCATGGTCGCCTGCCCCTACCCACCTTGCTGGCGCCAGCCATCCAACTGGCCCGCGCCGGTTTCCCCCTGGAGCCATTCCAGGCTTTCACCTGCAAACTGCTCACCCCCATTTACACCCACACTGAAGGAATGAAAGCGATCTTCGCCGCCAACGGCCGCATGATCCAGCCGGGCGAAACACTCTACATCCCCCATCTGACCGACACCTTATCTAACCTGGCCCAAGAAGGGGCGGCGTATGCTCGCAACGGCCGTTTAGCCCAGGCGCTTTTGGCTGATCAACAAGAAAATGGCGGATTTTTAACGGCCGTTGACCTGCAAAACTATACCACTCCTGTCCGCAGTTCCATTCGTCTACCCTATCGCGGATACGAACTGCTGCTGCCACCCCCCAGCTCTACTGGCGGCGTCCTGACGGCGTTTGCCTTCAAGCTGCTTGCCCACTTTGATCTCTCCCTCGTACAACATGGTTCCGCCCGCCATCTTCAGTTGCTATACGAAGTCATGGCCGCCGTCAGCCGCGCCCGCCGCTTATGGGAATATGACAGCGAACATCTACCCATCGCCGAAGCCACCGCCCGTTTTCTCAGCCAGGCCCACGTCAGCCAATATCGCCAGGAAGTAGAGGGAGCGCTGGCCGACAGACGCCCTTCCTCAACGGCAGCGGAGAAAAAAGGGGGCGGCAATACCAGCCATCTCAGCGTCATCGACGGCGCGGGGCTGGCCGTCAGCCTGACCACGACCGCCGGAGAGTCGGCCGGGTTTGTGGTGCCCGGAACCGGCTATATCGCCAACAACATTTTGGGCGAAGCCGACCTGCACCCCAACGGCTTCCATACCCGCCAGCCCGGACAGCGCATCCCCACCATGATGACGCCCACCATTGTGCTAAAAAATGGCAAAACGCGGCTGGTGGTAGGCAGCGGCGGCAGTGAACGCATTCGCAGCGCCATTTTGCAGGTTCTCAGCAATCTCATCGACTTCCAGTTATCCCTGGATGATACGGTCAATACGGCGCGGGTCCACCTGGAAAACGGGGTGCTGCAATGTGAACATGGCTATGATCCAGAAGCCATCGCCCAGTTGACGGCCTGGGGCTACCCGGTCAACTGCTGGCCCGGCCGCAGCATCTACTTTGGGGGAGCGCACTCCGTTTCCCGCACGGAAGACGGCCGTTTAGTGGCGGCTGGGGATAACAGGCGAGGGGGAGCAACGGCCGTTGCCTGACTGCTGTGGCCGCATCTCAATGCCGAAGGGCTGCTCCCCAGACGCACCATTTGAGGAACATCGGCGTCTATCACAGCAACGGCGTTCAGGACATCTTTTTTCCGCGCCAGATATGTTGGTGCTTTCTTTGGGATTTGATACACTAGAAAACGATCCCGCTGGCAGTTTCAAGTTGGAACCAGCCAGCTTTTTCCAGATTAGTAAGATACTGCAAGCATTGGGTCTACCTGTCGTTTCTGTGCAGGAAGGTGGCTATGATCTATCAGCCTTAGGCGAATGTGTGCGTCAGTTTTTTCAGGGGCTAACTGAGTAACATCTCAATATTTGGGGGCAAAGATTACAAAAGTTTTAGAATTAGCTTTGTATGAACACTCTGATGCCAAAACTTTTGTAATCTCCCAGTTTATTGAGAAGATACCTAACTGACGCCAAACCAGGAGTAGATAAAAGCAGATGACAATTCGTAATTCCGGCCAGTCTAGTTACGCTATCAGCAGCAAAAAGCCAGGCTGTTTACTCGGATTTGGCTTATTCTGGACCGCATTTTCTGCGGTTTTCCTATTTTTCATGCTCACCAATGAACCGCAATTTCTGGGTATCTTTTTCATCTCAATTTTTATACTCATTGGCCTGGCTATTACCGGGTACGGCCTCATGGCTTATTACGCCCGATTTAAGGTGGGCCGTCCTGAGTTCGTGTTGCCGCCCGCGGAATTGGCCGTAGGTGAAACGTTTGATTTTAGTTTCCACCACACTTTCAAACGACCAGTTACGATTAATTGGATAAAGACGCAGCTCATCTTGCGCGAAACGGCCACCTACCAGCGCGGCACAGACACCACCACCGTCACCCATAATCATATTATCGAAGAATATGAGGAGCCGGGCGCTGATTTTCGGAGTGGTCATCTGCTGCACAAAGCGTATTCGCTGCAAATTCCCGCAGACAGCATACACACGGTAAAGGTGCGCCGAAATGCTTTACAATGGCTCCTCAAATTCGAGGCGGATATTTCTTCACTGCCCAATTTTGTGGAAGAGTTTGAACTAACTGTTTTGCCCAAAATGAAAATTTAGGGAGTATCCAGACAGGCGAGGGCTGAGCCTTTCGGCAAGCTCAAGAACCACTTGTCGAAGCCCGGTTTCGCCTTCGACAAGCTCAGATTACACATAAAAATTATGGCTAACGCAGATTTTGATATTCAATTTTTTGATGGAAAAGTGGATGGAGACGTGACGCTGTTTCAACCTGGAGAGGCATTGAAAGGGCGTGTTACCATTTACACGGACAGCGACATTAATTGCAAGCAGGTAACGGCGCGGCTGCGTTGGCAAACTGAGGGGCGTGGCACACAATATGTGGAAACTCCAGCCGAGATGCAATTGCATGAAGGTTCGTTAAAAGCAGGGCTGCCAGCGATATTTGAGTTTGCCTTCACGCTGCCTTCTGATCCCTGGAGCTATGAGGGGTATTATGTCAGCATTGTCTGGACGGTGCAGATTGACCTGAATGTGGCCTGGGGCAAGGATATTGTGGGCAGCAAACGCTTTTTGCTGAGACCTGTGCCGTCTGAAGAGAGTTAGGCTTTCGTCTGCATTAAGATATGCGGCGTGACGCGCTCTGGCCCGTCAAGACTTTGCCACACCTCGTATAAGAAGTATTCCATCTGGCGCAAATTATGCCCAAACCGCTCATAGAGATAGGCAGGGGCGTCATCAGATAAGCGGGCGCGAGGCTGATCAGGCAGGGCAAAATAAGCCAGGCGTTTGTCTAAAACGGCCGTTATCCAACCCACCTCCATCTCCCCCGCCAAATCCACACTGGTCAAGTTCAACCCTCTGTTGGCAAACAACCCGGTCAGGTCTTCATGGCTGCTGAAGATGATCTGCAAACGGCCGTTGCCCGCCAACCGCCTCAATTTCTGTCGCTGCCCCCACCAGAGCCGCTGCGCTTCATCCAGGAGAAAGGTATCCAGAACGGCCGTTTCTGTTTCAAAACGACGCTGTCCAGGTGGCAAATATTCATAAGCCACCCGGCGTCCCTCTGCGGCAAAATAGTTGTGCAAAGCCAACAAAGTCGTCGATTTACCCACCCCCATCGGCCCTAACAACTGCAAATGGTCAAAACCAGCGCTCAACGCCTGCGCCGCCTTGGGCGGCAGCGCCGCCACCGCCGCCCACTCCGCCTCCGTCAACGCCCCAAACGGATTACGCCAATAGCCCACCTTTTCAAAATGGAAAAACGTCCGCGGCATGGTATAATTCTCTCCATTACCATCAAAAAATGGGACATGGTTCATTTTAAAACAATCCCATCTTTACAAATAATGATTTTGTGGTTCCTCCGTGTATCTCTGTGTTCCAATGGGAATCCAAATCGCTGCCGCCCATCATAGCGGAGTCGGGACATGACGCCAAAAAACAAATCCTGGATTGGTCAAGTTCTGGGAGACCGCTACACCATCGAGTCTCTTTTAGGTCGCGGAGGTATGTCCTCCGTCTATCGGGCTGCCGATAAAAACCTCAAGCGAGATGTGGCCCTCAAAATCATCCATCCCCACCTCACCAAAGACCCCAAATTTGTACAACAATTTGAGCAAGAAGCAACGGCCGTTGCCCAACTGCGCCACCAAAATATCGTGCGTGTCTATGACATAAAACGAGAAGAGGGCCTCTATTACATCGTCATGGAATACATTCCCGGCGAAACATTGGCGCAAAAATTAGCCGCCCTACAGCAGGCCGAGATGCGCCTTCCCCTCACCGAAGCCACCCGCATCGCCATCAATTTGTGTGATGCGGTCGATTACGCCCACCAACGGCGCATGATCCACCGCGACATCAAGCCCGCCAATGTCATGATCAATCTCCTGGGCGAACCCATTCTCATGGACTTTGGCATCGCCAGGCTGGTGGGGCAACCTCTCACCGCCCTGGATGAACAGACCGCCTTGGGCACCGCCCTTTACATGTCGCCGGAGCAAGCCCTGGGCAACGCCGTGGATTATCGCGCCGATATTTACAGCCTGGGCGCCCTCATCTATGAAATGCTGGATGGGCGCCCCCCCTTTCCCGGTGACAGCATCCAACATATTTTAGATCAACAAATCAGCGCCGCCGTGCCTGACTTGTTCGCCGCCAATTCCAATCTGCCCCAAACCTTGATCACCATCGTGGAACGCGCCTTAGAAAAACAGCCGGAGCGCCGCTACCAATCTGCGGCCGATATGGCCACCGCTTTACAAACGGTGGCCGTCAACCTGCAAAACCCCCTGGAAACTCTCGGCTCTCGCCATTTGGAGCATCTGGGCCGCCTGTGGCTGCAAGCCAACGAGGCGTATGATGAAGGGGACTACATTCGCTGCATTGAAAAAATCGACGAGCTAACGCGCACCGGCGCCGACTACCAGAGTGGGCAAGCGGCGCAGCTCAGGCAAGACGCCGCCCAACAGCTTTATAAACAGGCTGTGGACTTCTTCCAGGCCGGTAAATTTGGGGAAGCGGCCGTGGTAGCGACGGCCATGCGGGAGTTAACGCCACACTATCCTAATCTCGGCCATCTCTATACCCAGATTCGCCAAAGTATGCAGTCAAATACCATTCAATCTGATCTCGACGCTCTTTATGAAACGGCCGTTTCCATGCTGGAAGAACGCCGGTATGAAGAAGCCTTGAAAAATTGGGAGACAGTTGAGGCGAAGCGGGGGTCATTGCCCTATCGTGACCGAATGCAGGTGGAGCGCCGGGCTAAAGAAGGCATCTGCGCCATTTTGTATAATAATGCGTTTGCCGCCGTGTCCCGACAAAATCCCCACGAGGCGATGGCATATTGGAATCAAATCAAGGCCATCGACCCTGATTTCCAGGATGAAGATGGGGTCTTGGAATTGGCCGAGCGCTTGATCAACACGGAAGATGAGATCAAGCACCGGGACAAACGGCTGCTTGTCATCGCTGTGATTGTGGGTGTGCTGCTTGTACTTTCTCAAGTTGTATGGGTGATGGTAGGCCGCGCCGACCAGGCAGAAATGGAACGGCCAGCCACGACAACATCGGAGGCAACCACATTAGCCGCCGTTAAAGCGCCAACTGCCACCAAAACGAGGCGCTCTACCGCCACGGCCGTTTTCACCTCTGCTACCGTGACAAATAATTCCAAATCTGATCTTTCTGCTTTTCCGACAAACACAGAAACGGCCGTTTCCCCCACCACCATACCGACGACCACACCCTCAGCCACCGCTGCCGGGCCGGCCACAGAACCAACGCCTACTACTATCGCTGTTTCAGCCACCGTAGAAGCAGCGACCACGCCCATGCCAGCAGCTTCCCTGGGCACAGCCACCCCCACCAATATTGGCCTGGCGCTGGAAAATTCTTCCCTCTATGACCAGCCGAACCTTAACGGGCAAGAACTGTCCGTGGTGGCGGCCGGAGACCCCATCGTCATCATGGGGCGCTCCGAAGACAGCAAATGGTTCTTTGTGGGCGATGGCGATGTGGCCGGTTTCGTCTTTGAGGATCGCATCCAATGGTATGGGGAAATGGGGCGGCTGCCCATCTTCACCCACAGCAGCGCCGGCGGCGGCAGCGCCACCCCCAAACCAGCTGACCAGATCACGCCATTGAGCTTTGATTTATGGCCTTTGCCAGAAACGGCCGTTTGCACCAACACCGGCTGGGAAATGCTCATCTTCTTCCAGGGACACGGCGGCGATGGCATTTACGCCTATTTCTGGAATGGAGAACCGGTTTCCGATGCCACGCCAAACAGCGCCATCTACACCCTGGTCAGCCCGGGCGGCGCTGTCACCGGCTATGGTCGGGTGGAAACTGGCGGCAGTTTATGGGCGCAAAAAACCCTGTTCATCGAAGCGCCAAACTGCCCCTAAACTCGCCCAACTACTGACCCTTCGTTATAATGCCCATCATGACACATGCAAACCAAATCGCTCAAGAATTATCGCTGCGAGCAGCGCAAGTAACGGCCGTTACCACCCTGCTTGATTCCGGCAATACCATCCCCTTCATCGCCCGCTACCGCAAAGAAGCCACCGGCAGCCTGGACGAAGAACAGCTTCGCGCCATTCAGGAACGCACCGGAAAACTGCGGGCGCTGGACGACCGGCGGCAAACCATCATCGCCTCCATCAGCGACCAGGAGAAAATGACGCCAGACCTGCGCCAGGCGCTCCTGGCCGCCGAAACCATGACGGCGTTGGAAGACCTCTACCAACCCTACAAACCGAAGCGGCGCACCCGGGCCACCATCGCCCGCGAAAAAGGGTTAACCCCGCTGGCCGACCTGGTGCTGGCGCAGCCCCGTTCCCCCAAATCCGTCGAAGAACTGGCCCACCCCTTCCTCACCGACGCCGCTCCCACCGTGCCTGAAGCCCTGGCCGGCGCCTATGACATCGTGGCCGAAACCATCAGCGACAATCCCCAGGTGCGCCAGGGTGTGCGCGAAAAAGCGCTCAAATTTGGCGTCCTCCAGGTAGAAAAAGTGGCTGACGCCATCGATGAAAAAGAGGTCTACCACCTCTATTACAAGTACCAGATGCGTGTTGACCGCTTGCGCCCGCACCAGATATTAGCTATCAATCGGGGCGAAGCGGAAAAAATCGTGCGCGTCAAATTGGAAGTTAGCGAAAATGATTGGCTGCTGCCCATGCGCACTACTTTCCGGCCCGATTTTCGCCACTCCCCCTTCGCTGAACCGCTCCAGCTTTGCATGCAAGACGCCGCTCAACGGCTGCTGCTGCCCGCCATAGAGCGCGATGTACGCCGCACCCTCACGGAAACGGCCGAGGCCCATGCCATCCGCGTCTTTGCCGACAATCTGCGCGGCTTGCTCAGCCAGCCGCCCCTGGCCGACCAGACCATCCTAGCCCTGGACCCCGGCTTTCGCACCGGCTGCAAACTGGCGGTCATTGATACCACCGGCAAAGTGCTAGACAGTGGCGTGATTTATCCTCATGCGCCGCAAAAAATGTGGGAAGCAGCCTTGAAACAATTGGCGCTGCTCATCAATCGACATCACATCACCCTCATCGCCATCGGCAACGGCACGGCCTCCCGCGAAACGGAAAAATTAGCGGCAGAACTAACGCGCCAGCTGGATGGGGTGCGCTATCTGCTGGTGAACGAGGCCGGGGCCAGCATTTACAGCGCCAGCAAATTAGCCAAAGCGGAACTGCCAGATTTGGATGTGACTATTCGCGGCGCGGCGTCTATTGGCCGCCGGGTGCAAGATCCGCTGGCGGAACTGGTGAAAATCGACCCCAAATCCATCGGCGTGGGCATGTATCAGCATGATGTAAATCAGACGGCGCTGGCGGCGGCGCTGGACAGCGTAGTGGAGTCGGTGGTGAACCAGGTGGGGGTGGATGTGAATACGGCCTCGCCGGCGCTGCTGACGTATGTATCGGGCATTGGCCCCAAGCTGGCGGAAAAAATCGTGAGCTACCGGGACAAAAACGGCCGTTTCCCCCACCGCACCGCCCTCACCAAAGTCAACGGCCTGGGCAGCAAGGCGTTTGAACAGAGCGCCGGTTTCCTGCGCATCCGGGATGGGGATGAACCCCTTGACGCCAGCGCCATTCATCCAGAGAGCTACGGGGTGGCAACGGCCGTTCTGCAACGCGCCGGCCTCAAAGCCACCAGCCAACCGGCCGAGCGAGAACCACTGCTCCAGGCATTGCGCCAATCCATCTCTCTGGCAGACCTGGCCGCAGAACTGGGAACCGGCGTGCCCACCCTCACCGATATTTTTGAACAGCTAATACGCCCCGGCCGTGACCCCCGCGAAGATTTGCCCAAGCCGATTTTACGCAATGACGTGTTGAGTATGGCCGATCTACATTTAGGGATGCGCTTGAAAGGCACGGTGCGCAACGTGGTCGATTTTGGCGCTTTCATCGATATTGGCGTCAAACAAGATGGCCTGCTGCACCGCAGCCAACTGCCTCGCGGCGAAACGCTCACTGTGGGTGATGTCTTGGAAGTCAGTATTTTGAAAGTGGAGGAAGATCGTGGGCGGATTAGTTTGGGTTGGCCTGATTAGAAGTTCAACTTCTTAAAAAAGTTGAACTTCTTGCCTGAACTTCTTACCTACCGATACTTTTCGCGCAGCGCCCGCTCGATGCGGCGCTGATCATCCCGTTTGGCAATATCCTGGCGTTTGTCGTGCTGCTTCTTGCCCTGCGCCAGGGCAATCTCCACCTTGGCCCGCCCATGCTTCAAATACAATTTCGTGGGCACCACCGTCAGATTCTTTTGCTGCAAGCGGTCGATGATCTTATTGATTTCCCGGCGGTGCAGCAGCAGTTTACGCGGCCGTTCTGAATCATGATTCTGAATATTGCCATGCTCATAAGGGGCAATATTAGCCTCCACCAGCCATAACTCCCCGTTTCTGACCTGCACATAACTGCGGCGCAGGTTCACCTGATGCGCCCGGATCGACTTGATCTCTGTGCCGGTTAAAACCAGCCCCGCTTCAAACGTCTCTCCCAGCAGATAATCAAACGTGGCTCGTTTGTTCTTGGCGATGATTTTAATGCCGCCCGGCTGATTGCTGCTTTGCTGTTTGCTCATTGTCCTGTCCGCAATAACTCCAGCGCCCGTTCTAACTGGGTATCCCCTTCCCCGCCCAGCATAAAATCATCGGGCGTGGGCGCTTCAATATCGGGGGCAATGCCCTCTTCGCTAATGGAAACGTTGGCGGGCGTATACCAGCGGGCGATGGTCACGCGCAGTTCCGAACCATCGGAAAGTTGATGCAGCTGCTGCACGGACCCTTTGCCAAAGGTGGTCTCGCCCACCAACAAGGCCCGATCATTGTCCCGGATAGCCCCGGCTACAATTTCGGAGGCGCTGGCGCTGCCGGCGTTTATTAAGACGACCAGGGGGATCTCTTCACCCGCGTCGCCGCTGTCGGCCGTGAACTCCTTGTCGAGACCGGCATTGTTTCGTTCAAACAGCACCACGCCTTCCGGCACAAACAGATCCGCCACCGCCACCGACTGGTCTAAAAAGCCGCCGGGATTGTCACGCAAATCAAAGATGATGCCTACTGCACCCTGGCTCAACAGATCATTAAGCGCTTCTTGGGTGCGCTCAAAGGCGTTGCTGTTAAATTCGCTTAAATGAATGTAGCCGATGTTATCATCCAGCATCTTTGCTTCGATGATGGGTACTTCAAAGCGGGTGCGGGTGATGGTGAATTCCAGTTCTTCCCCCTCTTTGGGCCGGAAAACGGTGAGCGTCACCTGGGTATCACGGGGGCCGCGTACCAGCAGCAGCACTTCATCCAGGCTCATGCCAGTGACTTCTTCACCATCCACTTTGATGATGATGTCGCCCCCTTTTAAGCCTACCAGATCGGCCGGTTGACCGTCGATGGGGCGCACAATTTCTATCCAGCCTTCTTCAGTTTCGCGCACGAAGGCGCCAATGCCTTCCACGGAGCCGCCCATATCTTCGCGTATGCGGGCGGCCACATCCGGCTCGACAAAGCGGGTGTAGTCATCATCCAGGGTTTCCAGGGAACCGGCGATGATGGCATAGAGCATCTCTTCTTCTGGGGGCATGTCGCCATCAAATTCACGGTTGATGATGTCCCAGGCTTCGTAATAGACGCTTAAATCAATCTCGCCAGGGCCGGCGAGTGGTTTGCGGATGGGCGTATCGGTGGGCGTCGTGGGAGGCGTTTCTGGTTTGGCTATCTCGTCAGTTTGGGTGGGGGAAACGGCCGTTGCAATCACCGTTATCTCCACCGCCACCGGCGACTCTCGCGTCACTTCCACTTCCACATACTCGGTGATGGTTTCTGTGAGGATTTGTGGTTCGCTGGTGGCCCGTCCCAGGGCAAAAGTGACGGCCGAGAGGCCACCGCACAACAACAAGGCCATAACGGCCGTTCCTGCAATCAGCAGCCAATTTATGGCGCGTGTCGGTTTCGTTTCATCATTCATTTACACACTCGTTTATAAAGAAGCTACTGCTTCGCTTGCTCACCCACTTGCAAAAATTCAATGGCCCGATTCAATACTTCATCACGGCCGTTTTCAATGCCTGCCTGGGTGATCTCCACCAAAATATCCGGTTGTAAACCTTGCTGATCGATTTGCGCTCTGTCCGGCGTAAACCAGCGGGCCGAGGTGATATGCACCGAGGAGCCATCGCTCAAATCATAGACCAACTGCACGGAGCCTTTGCCATAAGAAGGGTGATCGCCTATTAAGATGGCGCGGCCCCGATCTTGTAAAGCGCCGGCCACAATTTCAGAGGCGCTGGCCGTGCCGCCGTTGATCAATACCACCAGGGGCACGTCTGGCGCCAACGTTTTGTCCGTCGCCAGGTACTCTTTTTCCCCTTCATCTTTTGTGACCTGGTACAAAATCGGGCCATCGCTGAGAAAGTGATCGGAGACATCAACGGCCGCATTCAACAATCCGCCGCCATTATTTCTGAGGTCTAAAATAAGCTTTTCTGCGCCTTCCGCCAGCAGGCTGTTGATGGCGTCCGCCACTTCCTGGCTGCTTTCACCACTAAAACGGGCCAGGCGAATGTAGCCAATATTGCTTTCTTCGCCCACCAGACGGTAACTCACCGACGGGTCTAAAATATCATCCCGCACGATTTCTAAATCAACCGGTTCCGCCTCGCCTTCATGTAAAACTGTCAGGATAACGGCCGTTCCCTTTTCACCTCGAATCATGTCACGCACAGCCAGCACAGTCATCTCCGGCGTAATCTCTATGCCGTCTACAGCCAGGAGAATATCGCCGGGCAGCATCCCCGCTTTCGCCGCCGGATTATCCGGCAGCGGATCCACCACAATGGGACCGCCCTCCTCGGGTCTTGAAAGGGTGGCGCCGATGCCGCCAAAATGCCCTTGCAGCGACTGCCGCTCTTCCTGCCGCACCACCGGTTCAATAAAGACGGTGTAGGGATCATTAAGGCCGGCCATGGAGCCACGAATCGCGCCATAGGCCACATCGCGATCTGAGGGTACATCACCGATGAAACTCTCATCAATCCGATCCCAGGCTTCCCAAAAGACGCCAAACTCATCTGCGGCATGAACCACGACGCCGCCTTGCAATTCCACATAATCGTTGGTGAAATAACCGGCAATAAAGGCGCTGGAAGCCAGCACGACTAACATGATAATGGCGAGAAGATTGCGTGTTTTTTCTGACATAGATTGGATCAACAAGCCATAAAAAAATCTGGAAGGAACAAATCAATTCCATCCAGATTGATAGTTCAATATTTTGTGATTTTAACACAGGTGTTGGAGAGGGCAATGTACGCTATAATTGCCTTAACTTTTTGCGTCGTGTGATGGAAAAGACGCCGCTTGCCTCACCATTAAGACGCGATGAAAAATGAGATACCCTTCACCATGACACGATTATGGCGCAGCTGGATAGCAGCCGCCTGCTTAATTTGTTTCATGCTGTCTGGTGGTCAGAAAACGGCCGTTATCGCCCAAGATGAGCCAGTTCCCCTTGAAGAACAGGCTCTCGCCCTGCTCAATTCAATGAGCGCCGTGGAACGGGTGGGCCAGGTTTTTCTGGTTCCTTTCGTGGGAGACGCAGCCTACCAGGACAGCGACATTGCTGATTTGATACGCACCTATCATGTCGGCGGTGTGGTGCTGCTGGCTGAAAATGACAATATCACCGGTTACGGCAATCTGGCTGAGGCCCCTTTGCAGGTGGCAGATTTAAATAATGATTTACAACGGCTGGCGCTGCTGGGGCTGACAACGGCCGTGCGTGAACTGCCAGAGCTGCCGGAAGGCACAGCCCAACCCACGCCACTGCCCATTTCCACCACTCCTCCCCCCAGCAACGCCGTCCCTTTGTTTGTGGCCATCAACCAGGAACGAGATGGCCCTATTTACAGCGAACTCTTCAATGGTCTGGAGCCGCTGCCCAGCAATATGACTCTGGGCGCAACCTGGCGGCCAGAGAATGCGGCCGCTGTGGGGCGTATTGGCGGCAGAGAACTGGATGCCATCGGCGTCAATATGCTGCTGGGACCGGTGCTGGATGTGGCCACCAATACCGCTCCCGGCAACGGCAATCTGGGTGTGCGCTCATTTGGCGGCGACCCCTATTGGGTGGGGTTGATGGGACAGGCTTATACCGGCGGGCTGCATCTGGGCAGTAACGGCCGTTTAGCCGTTATCGCCAAACATTTCCCCGGCATTGGCAGCAGCGACCGCGCCGTTACCCAAGAAATACCAACGGTGCGCAAGAGCCTGGATGAATTGCGTAAAGTGGAACTGGCGCCCTTTTTCGCCGTCACCGGCAGCGCCCCCAACGAGGCGCAAATGGTGGAAGGGCTGCTGGCGACTCATATCCGCTATCAAGGTTTCCAGGGCAATATTCAAGCGTCAACCGCTCCGGTCAGCTTTGACCGGCAGGCGCTCTCCACGCTGCTCCAACTGCCTGAGTTAGCCACCTGGCATCAACAGGGGGGGCTGATCGTATCTGACTCGTTAGGCGCAAGGGCAGTGGCCCGTTATTATGATGATACCGAGCAGGCGTTTCCCTACCGACGCATCGCCAAAGATGCTTTTTTGGCTGGGAACGATCTGCTCTTACTCACCGATTTTTCTTTGAGTAATGCTTCGCCAGAACAACAACTTGATAATGTAAAAAATACCATTCTCTGGTTCCAAGAACTTTACCAGACAGACCCCACTTTTCAGCAGCGCTTGAATGAGGCCGTTTTGCGCATCCTCAAAACAAAACTGAGCCAGTATGATCAAGATTTTTCACCAGAAAATGTGCTGGTAGATCGTGACAATGCCGGGCAAGACGAGGATCAAGGAAAAACGGCCGTTTTCGACATTTCCCAGAAAGCGCTTACCCTGATTTCACCCGATCCAGGCACTTTATTAGAACGATTACCCAGCCCGCCTGGCTCAAATGACCGCATCATCATCTTTACTGACTTGCAGGAAGCAAAACAATGTTCCACCTGCCTGCCACAACCGTACATAAGCGTTGACGCCTTACAAAATGAAATTCTCGCTTTGTATGGGCCTGGGGCTACCGGGCAGGTGCAGCCGGAACAAATCGTGAGCTATACCCTGGATGATTTAGCGGAATTTCTAGCCGCCCCGGAACCCATCGTACTGCCCACCTCTACCGCTTTTCTCACTCCTACAACCCCGTCTGAAGAATTGGATGATCCGCCAGAGTCGCCAGAACCCAACCTGACGCCCGAAGCGCCGCCTACCATTCCGGCCGCTTATCTCGTCCAAGAAAGTTTTGCGGAAGGGGTCAATTGGATCGTGTTCGCCCTTTTGGATGACGCCGATGTGACCGGGGTACGCACTTTCCTGGCCCAGCGACCCGATTTATTCCGCAATGCCAATTTGATCGCCTTTGCTTTTAACACGCCGTATCTCCTGGACAGCACGGAAATCAGTAAACTCACCGCTTATTATGGTCTTTACAGCAAGATAAACCCCGCTATTAACACGGCCGCCCGAGCGTTGTTCCAAGAACTCCCCCTAAACGGCCGTTCACCGGTGAGTATTGAAGGCGTCAATTATCTGCTGTCCCAGCAAACCAATCCCAACCCGGCCCAGGTAATCGAATTGTTTATTGTCGATGATGAGGGCATCGCCCAATCACCCGCCAGTGAAGCGCCTCTAAAAACGGCCGTTGGGGATACCCTCACTCTACAAACCGGGGTTATCACAGACCGCAATGGCAATCCCGTACCCGATGGCACAAATGTGCAGTTCATCCGGGTAGACCGCATTCAAGGCACGGTCAACATCATCGACAACGTGCCCACCTTGAACGGCATGGCGCGGCTGGATTACGTATTAGAAGCGAGAACGGGGCCGGGGCAATTCCGCATAACGGCCGTTTCCAATGAAGCTACCACCTCCCAGGAAATCGACATCACTATCGAAGGGGAAGCCCAGGTCACCATCATCACGCCCACGCCTTCGCCAACCTTTACCCCTTCCCCCGAGCCAACTGCCACCGCCACCGCCACGCCCACCGACATCCCTACGCCCCTGCCCACCGCCACCGTTATGGCGGCTCCACCTGAGCCAACGGAACCGGCGCTCAACATCTCGTTAACGGAGTTTGCCACCCTGATTGCCGTGCTAACGGGATTGGCGCTGGTGGGCATTGCCGGCTATCTGCTCAGTTTGCGCCAACAGGTAGCCACAACCAACCAGATTGCCTGGGTTTTATGGGGTATCGTAGGCGCTTTGCTGCTTTACAATTATGCCGCGCTGGGGTTGCCGGGAACGGCCGTTTTCCAAAATATGGGCGCCTGGGCCGGACTGCTGCTCACCCTGCTGGGCGGGGCGGCCGGCCTGGCCAGCTATGCTCTGGGGCCATTAAACAGACCCAGATAATGGAGAGGAATAATGACCCGATTTTTCGTCTTCATGCTCTTTGTTTATACTCGCAGCGGGCATAATGTGACATTTTTACCAGAGGTGGCGCGGTCAGAAAGCAGCCCTTCGGGACTGAGATGCGGCCACAGCGAGTATAGCTGACTGCCGCCGCCAACTTTTGGCAGCGACCCCTCACCCTCCCCGCTAACGCTTGCTCACATATCTTTCCCGAATATTAGGCACTAAATACTCATCAAAGGCCCGCGTCACATCATAGGCCGGCTGCCACTGCCAATCTCGCTGCGCCGCTTTGTCACTCAGCCCGGCCGGCCAACTGTCAACGATGCCCTGCCGCGCCACATCCGGGTCAAAGGTGATCTCCGCCTCGGGAAACGCCCGCAACACTTGCGCCCGAAACTCCGCGGCCGTCAAGCTAAAACTGGTGACGTTATACACCCGCCGCTGCAACGCGGCTTTAGGCGCGGCATACAAATGCAGCAGCGCCATCACCGCATCCGGCATCGCCATGAAGGGGATGACGCTGTCTTCACGCACAAAGCAGGCATACGGCTGGCGCTGCGCGGCGGCGTGCAACATCTCCGGCCCATAATCACTGGTGCCGCCGGAAGGCACGGTGTAAGCGCTGATTAAGCCAGGGAAGCGCACCGCCCGGAAATCCAGCATAACCGGTTTTTGCCGGGCCAACTGCTGGTAATTTTCGCTGAAATAGGTTCCCAGCATTTCACAATATTGCTTATTGCAGCCGTACATGGTGCGTGGATAGTTCCAATCCCATTCGCGCACATAAAAATCACGCTGCTTGGTCTCTAAATCCGGCAGCCCGTACACGGCAATGGAGCTGGGGAAAATAAAGCGCACCGCTTCACCACGCCGCTGCGACTGTTCGGCCGCCATTTGCAGCAAATACAGGGTGCCATCTACATTCACCTGGTGCGCCAGTTCCGGCGCAAATTCAGAGCGGGTTGAAAGCAGCGCCGCCAGATGAAAGATGGCGTCAAAATCATATTCTGCCACCAAACGGCGGAATAATTTCGAGTCTAAAATATCCCCCTGGATGTGGGTGGATAAACCCTTGCAATCATCCGGCAACAGATTCAAATCGAGCGTTACCAGATCGTGGGTGTCTACCTGTGAAAAGTTCTGGATCAAAGCCTGCCCAATCTCGCCGGCCGCTCCTGTGATTAAAATGACTTTTTTACGCATGGTTCTCCTCACCTGGTTAAATCAGGAATCAAAAAGGGGTGGCAAGTGGCGGGTTGCTGGTGGCAAGTTATTCATTACACCATGGCTCGCCACCGGCCACTCACGACTTGTCACAACATCAGTGGGTCGGTAAATTGTAACAGAAACAGCTACAGCATGTTATACTTCCCGCCCTATGCGTCAACGAGACATTTTCTGGTTCTGGCTGCCCCTTTTTGCCAGTTGGCTGCTCATGACAGCGGAAGGCCCCATCATCAGCGCCGCCATCAACCGGCTGCCGGATGAAGTGCTGATGCTGGCGGCGTTTGGCATCGTCAACAGCCTTTCAGTGTTGATTGAAAGCCCCATCATCAATCTGCTTGCTACTTCAACGGCGCTGGTGAAGGATCGCGCTTCTTTTATGCTGGTGCGCCGCTTTACGGTACATTGGGCTATCTTTTTAACGGTGATCTCGGTACTGCTGGCCTTTACGCCGCTGTTTCAATGGGTGGTCATCGACCTGCTTGACACCCCCTTGCCGGTGGCGCAGTGGGTGAAACCGGGTCTGCAAATTATGATTTTCTGGAGCGCCGCTATTGGCTGGCGGCGCTTTTTGCAAGGGGTGATGATTCACTTTGGGCAAACGCGAAAGGTGGCCTGGGGCACGGCCGTTCGTCTGGTAGCTTCGGGGGGAACGGCCGTTTCCCTGGCAGTTTTCAGCGGGTGGGCGGGGGTCATCATTGGCGCGGTCTCGTTAATGGCTGGGGTGCTGGCCGAAGCGGCTTACGCCACCCTGGCTATCCGCCCCATCTTGCAAAATGAGCTGCATCCTGATCGACCAGCTGCAGCCGGTGAGCCGATGACTTACCGGGATCTATTCTGGTTTCATCTGCCGTTGGCGGCCACCTCCCTGCTCATTCTCATCACCCAGCCGATGGTCACATCCAGTTTGGCCCGGCTGGACAATCCGGTGATCTCATTGGCAGCGTGGCCGGTGGTGTTTCAAGTCATGCTCATGGCGCGGGCGGCGGCCCTGGCGCTGCCGGAAGTGGTCATTGCCTTGGGCAGCAGGCCAAATTCGTTTGGGCCGGTGCGTCGTTTTTCAGGGAACTTAACGCTGGTTATCACGGGGGTAATGGCGCTGTTTTTGCTAACGCCTTTGTCCACGTTTTACATTTTTGTGGTGCAAGATATGACGGCCGTCGTGGGCGAGTTGGCCCAAACAAGCCTCATCTACTTTTTGTTGTTCCCGGCGATGGCGACTGTGATTTCCTGGCTGCGTGGGCTGCTGATCAACCAGCGCCGCACCCGGTCGGTGAATATGGGTATGGTGATCAATTTGGGGGTAACGGCCGTTATCCTGGGCGTCGGGCTGGCGTTGAGATGGCCGGGCCTGCCCACCGCCGCATTGGCGCTTAACCTGGCAGCGGCCGGTGAAATTCTCTACCTGGGCCGCCGCGCCCAACGCAGCCTGCCGACAGAAACCCCCTTATTCGGCCGGCCGAAAACTGTGTAAGGGGTCGAGTAGTCGGAGAGTCGGTCAGCCATTCCAATTATGCTAATTTCGACTTGGAGATTAGAGAGCCGTCACCCGCTAATCTCCAATCGCTTCCCACTCATTTCATCGTCACGCTTTAATTGGCCTGCGCCGCCAACAACATCAACTGCTCAATACGGGGCAGCATGGCCGTCGGGTTGGGATGCAGCCCTTCTTGCACTAAGGCGCTGTCATATAACTGCTCAATAGACAAGGCAGCCAGTTCGCTGTTTTCATCTTCGCTAATCACCTGCGCCAGGCTAACAATCAAGGGATGAGCGCGATTGATTTCAAAGATCAGCTTTGGTACTTCAAAATTCTGATCCATGAGGCGATACAAACGCTGCATCTCCCGGTTTTGGGCATCTTCAGGATAAACGAGGCGCACCGGGCTGTTCTTCAATACTTTCGATTCCCGTACTTCCAGCACCTTATCGCCCAGGGTGGTGACACAGCGCCCCACAAGCCGGTTAAAATCTGCCTCAGCAACGGCCGTTTCCCCTTCAGCTGCCCCTTCTTCTTTTTCCACTTCTGGCAGTTCCAGGCCGGCGTCATCAATGTTGCGGAACTTCTTGTCTTTATATTCCATCAAACTGGGGGCCACCAATACGTCTAACGGATCCACCCAGTACAACACCTCTAACTCTCGCGCCTTAAACGGGTCCAGGTGGGGGCTGTTCGCCACGGTAATTTTGCTGTCACCCAGCACATAATAAATCGCTTCTTGCGTCTCGGGCATCCGTTCAATATAAGCGTCGAGGGAGGTCAGTTCATCGGCCGAAGCTGAGGAGTAGTAGCGGAAGAAAGGCAGCAGCTCCTCTCGGGCTGAGAAATCAGTGGCGATACCTTCTTTGAAAGAACGGCCGTATTCACCCCAAAACGCGCTGTATTTCTGGGCATCCTGTTCCGCCATCTTCTCCAACTCCCGCAGCACCCGTTTGCGAATCATCTTGCCCAACTGCGCCATCAACCGGTTATTTTGCACCGTTTCTCGGCTCACATTCAGGGGCAGGTCTTCCGAATCCACCACCCCATCCACAAAATTGAGCCAATCCGGCAGCAAATCCGTGCAATACTCTTGAATGAGGACGTTATGCGAATATAACATGACGCCCGGCTCTTTCCGCGCCGCCAAAATGCCCGGTTCCCGTTTCGCCGGAATAAAAAGCAGCGCCCGCAAATGCACCGGCGCATCTGTGGTGAAATGAATGGTAGCCAGCGGCTCTTCAAAATCCATCGTCAACTGTTGGTAGAAACTTTTGTATTCATCCGCTTCTACAGCCGAAGGCGATTTGCGCCATAAAGATTCCTGCTGATTTGCCTGATTTTCCCCCACATAAATGGGATAGCGCACAAAGTCGGAATGTTTCTTGACGATTTGTTTCAAGCGCCATTCATTGGCAAATTCTTCGGCGTCTTTCTTCAAGGTAATATGTATTTCCGTACCCCGGTCGCTCTTTTCGGCCGGTTCCACGCGGAAACTGTCGCTGCCATCTGAAATCCAGGCGGCCGCTTCTGCCTCTGGTTGAAAGCTGCGTGAAATAACCCGCACTTCATCCGCCACCATGAACACGGAATAAAAGCCGACGCCAAACTGCCCAATGACATCACCCGGATCCACATCGCCTTCGCTCATTTTAGCCAGAAATTCGCGAGCGCCGGATTGGGCAATGGTTCCCAAATTCCGGATCAATTCTTCTTCCGTCATGCCAATGCCACTGTCTTTGACGATGATTTTTTTAGGTTCATCCTCGCCAGTTTCAACCACGTCAATATGGATAGCCAATTCAGCGTCGGGGTCTACGATTTCCCGGTTTGTCAACGTTTCAAAATGCAGCCGGGTTAAGGAGTCTGAGGCGTTTGAGGCCAATTCTCGCAAGAAAATATCCCGATCTTTATAAAGGGAATGAACCAGGATTTTTAAAATTTGCTTTACTTCTGTTTTGAACTGGTGGGTGGCTTGTTTTTCTTCTGTTGTCATGATTAAAAACCTCTTTCAAGTTATTTTTCAGTTGCACACGATAACCCACGATATTTCACGATATCCCAGGTGAATGCGGCCCATTTTAGGGCGCTTTGCCTAAATTGGCGAACCGAGACCTTTGCTTCGTGGCGTGATAGATTGGATTGGTAACGGCCGTTATCATACCCACTTTCCATTAGACAAACATAAGATTCAATCTGAATTTTTGGCCCACTTTCGTTGACCCTACTCTGGACAACGTGCTACAATCTACCTGTGATGTTTTTCACATGAGATAATCTCCACCACCCCGAAGGAGGCATAAAATGACCCCAGACAATCCTTTCCAGAATATCATAAAAGGTGTAGAACCTGGCACCATCATCCACAAAAACGACGCCCAACAATTTGCCATCATCACCAGCAAGCACCCAGAAGCGGCCGTCCATTGGCTGGCCGTCACCTATGAAGAAGGCACCATTGAACAGCTGAAACAAGTAGATAAAGGCCGTTTTTTAGATCTGATAGATTACGCCATCAACACCACCAAAGCTCAGGTTGAAGAACACCCCATTTTGCAGCAGGGATTCACCATCAAATTCCACTGCGGTGCCTTTGAGACCATCGAACATCCAAAATTACATATCCTCTCCACCGAATAAAAAAGAAGGGGAGTGTAACTATACAGGTAGGTTCCCTGAGCCTGTCGAAGGGAACCTGGCTGTATAGTTACGGGGAAGTAAAACAAAATACAGCACAGACAAAATACCCTCTACTGAATCCAGTCTCGTTGATATCGTGCAGGTAGGCGCTGCCTTATTCAGGTTTCTGTTTCCTTCGCCCACTTTTGATATACTTGAGGGTATGAAACAAGAGAACATACGCAATTTCTGTATTATCGCCCATATTGATCACGGTAAGTCCACCCTGGCTGATCGTATGCTGCAAGTTACCGGAACCCTGACAGAACGGGAAATGCAAGAGCAAGTCCTGGACGACATGGATCTAGAGCGTGAAAAAGGCGTCACCATTAAGGCTTCGGCCGTGCGCATGTATTACGATGCCCAAGATGGTGAGCGCTACGAGATGAACCTCATCGACACCCCTGGCCATGTGGACTTCGGTTATGAGGTGAGCCGCGCCTTGCAAAGCTGCGAAGGCGCGGTCCTGGTAGTGGACGCTACCCAAGGCATTGAAGCGCAAACCCTGGCAAACCTCTACCTGGCGGTAGAAGCTGATCTGGAGCTGATCCCGGTTGTCAACAAAATCGATTTACCGGCCGCCCTACCCGACGAGGTGGCGGAAGAAGTGGAAAGCCTCACCGGCATCGCCGCCGAAGAGGTAGTAGCCATCAGCGCCAAAACCGGCCAAAACGTGGAGAATGTCTTAGAAGCGATTGTGAAACATGTGCCGCCACCCACCGGCGCTCTGGATACGCCGCTGAGGGCGTTGGTCTTCGATTCCCATTATGATACCTACAAAGGCGTCATCGCCTATGTGCGCGTGTTTGAAGGCGCCATGCAAGATCGAGATTGGATTCAGATGATGTCCAACAATGTGGTCACAGAACCCATTGAAATCGGCATTTTCAGCCCCGCCATGAAACCGATGAAACAGTTAACGGCCGGAGAAGTGGGTTATATTGCCACCGGTCTGAAAACAGTACGAGAGTGCCGCGTGGGCGACACCATTACCCTGCGCGACAGGCCGGCCGCTGAACCGTGGCCCGGTTATAAAGCTGTCAAACCGATGGTTTTTGCCGGGTTCTACCCCTCGGATGGTGAAGATTATTCCTTATTGAAAGAGGCGTTGGAGCGCTTGCAGCTCAATGACGCTTCCCTGGTTTTTGAGCCGGAAACTTCTAACGCCCTCAATTTTGGTTTCCGCTGCGGCTTCCTGGGCATGTTCCATATGGAGATTATCCAGGAACGACTGGAGCGGGAGTATGACCTGGATTTGGTGGCTACCGCCCCTTCTGTGCGTTATGAAGTGGTGATGGCCAACACGCTGGAAACGGTGGTGATAGACAGCCCGGCAGATTTACCGGACCCCGGCGCGATTGAGGAGATTCGGGAACCGTGGATGCGCGTACACCTTTTCACGCCGGATGAGTATTATGGCGTCATCATGGAACTGGTGATGAAACGGCGCGGTGAGTTTGTGAGCCAGGAATATCCGGCGCCCGGCCGTGTGGCGCTTAACTATGATTTGCCTTTAGCAGAGATGATTGTCGATTTTTATGACAAGTTAAAGACGGCTACCAGGGGCTATGCCTCGATGGATTATGAATTTAACGGGTATCGCGCTTCTGATCTGGTGAAGCTGGAAGTTTTGGTGAACAAGCAGCCGGTTGACGCCCTGGCCATGATCGTACATGAAGATCATGCTTATTCTCGCGGTCAACGGTTGGTGACGCAGTTGAAGAAAGAGATTCCCCGGCAAATGTTTGAGGTTCCTATTCAAGCGGCGGTGGGGAAACGGGTGATCAGCCGGGCCACGGTGAAGGCGATGCGCAAAGATGTGCTGGCAAAATGTTATGGCGGCGATATTAGCCGCAAACGCAAACTACTGGAGAAACAAAAGAAGGGCAAGAAACGCATGAAGATGATCGGCAATGTGGAAGTGCCGCAGGAAGCGTTTATGGCCGTGTTAAAGATGTACGATGATTAGCGGTGGGCGGTGGACAGTGGATGGTGGGCAGTGGACAGTGGACAGTAAACAGTGGACGGTGAGTGGTTGGCGGTATCGGTAGATGGGTGATGGATGAGTTTTTATAAGCATGTAATTTTCCCCTTTATTAAACAATTTGATGCGGAGCGGGCGCATGACGGCACGTTGTGGGCGTTGGAAAGAGCGCAGGCGTTTGGTCCTGGTCGGGCTTTTTTGCGCCACATTGCGGGGGATGTAGGGCAACGGCCGTTTTCTCTCTGCGGCCTCACTTTTCCCAACATCATTGGCATCGCGGCCGGCTACGACAAGGATGTGCGCGTGGCCGAGGGTCTGGCGCTGCTGGGATTCGGCCATATTGAAGCAGGAACCCTGACGCCCCAACCCCAGGCTGGCAACCCCAAACCGCGCATTTTTCGGCTGCCTGAAGATGGGGCGGTGATCAACCGCATGGGGTTTCCGAATGGTGGTGCAGCCACGGCCGTTTCTCGCCTCAAAGCCCTCCACGTTCAGCCCCGCGCTTACATCCTGGGCGTCAGCCTGGGCAAACAAAAAGAGACGCCCCTGGCCGAAGCCGCCGCCGACTATATGGCCGTCATGCAAGCCGTTTATCCCTATGCCGATTATTTAGCCATCAACATCAGTTCGCCCAACACGCCCGGCCTGCGTGACCTGCAAAACGGCCGTTACCTGGATCATCTGCTGGCGGAAATTACGGCAAAAAACGAGCAGTTGGCCGGGGAACAAGGGGTGGGGAAACGGCCGTTATTCGTCAAAATCGCCCCCGACCTCACCTGGGCTGAACTGGATGAAATCCTCGCTGCTGTACAAGATACTCAGATCGATGGCGTCATCGCCACCAATACTACCTTAAGTCGGGACGGCTTAACCAACCAACACCGCACCGAACAAGGGGGTCTCAGTGGCCGGCCGCTCGCCCAACGCAGCACCGAACTCATCCGCTACATTGCCCGTCAAACAGGCGGCGCACTCCCCATCATCGGCGTGGGTGGGGTACGCAGCGCCGGTGACTGCCAGGAAAAGTTGGAAGCGGGCGCCAGCCTGGTGCAAATTTACACTGGCCTGATCTACGAAGGGCCGGGACTTGTCGGCCGCATCCTGCGCCAACTCGACCGTTAATCCATGTTTGCCCCACGCCTCGACCCCTGTTATCCTCAGAAAGTCAGGCGCGGGGTATAATCCAGCGAAATTATCGAGAAACCTGTCAAGTTTAGCTGAATACACCTATGAAACGATTTGAAGCCACCGTCCACGGACATGTACAAGGCGTTAGCTTTCGTTATTACACCCAGCGAGAAGCGCAGCGTTTTAACCTCACCGGCTGGGTCGCCAATCAGAGTGATGGCACGGTCTTTGTCGTCGCTGAAGGCACAGACGCAGATCTGGCAAAGCTGCTCGAATTCCTCCACCTGGGCGCGCCGGCTGCATATGTCAAGAAAGTTGAGGTGCAATGGCGCCAAGCGACAGGGGAGTTCTACAGGTTTTCAATACGCAACTTATGAACAACGACAATGGCGCCAAGCAACGAGACCGGCAGCGGCTGGCATGGATTGTTTTACTGGGCAGCAGTGGCCTCTGTTTGCTGCTCACCATCGCTGTTCCGTTGAGCATCAATGCTGCTTTGCACAATATGAAACGGCCGTTAACCACCATCGTGCAGGCCAACCAGGGTACGGTGCGCGTCGATGACGCCCTCAACATCTCCACCGTTCTCATCGCCGGCGAACCGGGCAAAGCTATTAACGACCACTCACGCATCCTCACCGACGCCACCTCCGCCGCCACCATGCTCATCTACCCCCATGATGAGGTCGTGCAGCCGCTGGCCCGTTTACAAATTTACAGCCGCTCCACCGTTAATCTAAACGAAGCAGATACGCCCCGCTTTGCCGTCAGCAATGAGCCTCAAAGCCTCGACCTCACCTTAGACAACGGCCGGGCGCAATTAAACATCCCCCTGACAATTGGCCGGGATTTTGTGACCGTGCTGCACACGCCGCATGGCTCCGCTCTCTTTTCAGAACCAGGGCAGTATGTTTTCCTCGTCGATAACGAGTCTACCCAAGTGACCGTGCTGGAAGGCAGCGGCGAGGTAGTGGCTCAGCGAAAATCGCTGACTCTGCAAAGCGATCAACGGGCGGAAATTGTAGCCGGTCAAAGCCCAAGCGGTCCATTGGTTACGGAACGCAACCTGGTGCAAAACGGAGATTTTGGGGATTTTTGGGAAAAATGGGCTTTGTACGTCTGGAATGTGGAGTTGAGTGAGCAGCCCAAAGGCAGTTCTGAACTGACGGAAGTGGGCGGCGAACCGGCCATCACATTCAAACGAGGAGGACAAGGCCACGCAGACATAAAAGTACGCCAGATTATAGACCAGGATGTGACAGACCTGGAAGCGTTACAGCTGCAGCTCACGTTTCGCATCACCGAACAAAGTCTGGGGGTGTGTGGCGTACAAGGCAGTGAATGTCCTCTGATCGTCCGCGTGAACTATACGGATAAAGAAGGGATACGCCGCATCTGGCAGCAAGGCTTTTTTGCCAACGGCGACATCTCAAACAACAGCCCGGATATCTGCATTTCCTGCGCGGTTATCCAGGATGTGCATGCCCGGGTTCCGCTCAATGTGGTGCAGTTCTACGAAACGGATTTACTGGAAGCGCTGGCGCGGCAAGGGGCGCCCCCGCCTCAAATTATTGATGACATCACCCTGGTTTCTTCTGGACACAGTTTTGCGGTGGATGTGCTTGATGTAGCCCTGGTCGGTGTGGAATAGGGTCAGGCGAGATCATCATCTTGCCATTTTTTTAGCCACGCTTCAAAATCTTCCGGTTTATTGGCGACGATGGGGGTAAAGGAGACGCCGGGGTAATGCTGCTTAAACCAGGCAGCGGTGAGGACTTCAGGCCAATGGTGGGGATTCACAGCCATCACATGTTTGTAACCTAAATCCCCAATGCCGGCGTCATCTGCGGAAAAACCGATGGTGTAACGGCCGTTGAATCCCCCCTTCGCCGCCGCCACAAACCAGTTGACATCAGCCGTTGGCGGCAGCAGCACATAGACGCGCTTGTAAGCCAACCGCGACGCATCGCTGGGTACTAACTGCACCTCTCGCGCTACTTGCAGCAGCCGCAGCGCCAACATACGCGCCCCTCTATCCGCCACAAAACGCACTTCATACAAACCATCCGCCTGCGTTTTAAATTCATGGCGCCAAAGATAGCGGTCGCCATCCACACTATGGCCTAAAAGGGAAACGGCCGTTATCTTTTCATTTGGATCCCGCACCAACAAACTCACGCGGGCATACTCTCGCGTCGACGAAGCCGTCACCGTCACCACTTCCCCAGGATGCGGATGCTCTGGCTCCAGCAGCAGATAGGTATCCCCCAAGCCCACAATATTGACACTGCGCTTATGCTGGCCTAACGGCCGTAAAAACGCATTCCGCCAAAAGAGCTCCTGCTGTCGTTTGGGCAAAGAAGGCGCAGATTTCAGATAAACCGTGATGATGTCGGCTTCCGCATCAGCCGTCAGATGAATCGTCTCCCAGCGGCTCAACGGCTCGTAAACAGCGCTCCAAACCACCAACGGACTCTCCGGGTCCAGGCCGCCGGTAGGGTCAATACCAATCTGCATATTGACATCGCTGGCTTCCACCTGGCTGCCCGGCGCCACATCATCACTCGACCACGCCTGCGCTTCCACCGTCAGCTCATACCTATTGCCCGCCGCTGAAGGGACTTGCTGCCATAAGCCGCCCACATGGGTGGCAAAGGGGGTAGCCACCTGTTGCACCAGCCGGTTATCCAACGTCACCGCGCCAAAGACCGGCTGCCGATTTTTCCAGCCAGGCGTCCCTTCCTTGGCTGCCACCCACCACGCCTGCCAGGCAACGGCCGTTACCCGCAGCTTATCATTCTCAAACGGATAAAAGGGTTCATCCAGCCTTCCATTCATCAACAAGTCAGATCGCGCCATATCCCTTCCCTACAGGCCAAAAAGTTCAACGCCTCTAAAAAATTTGAACTTCAGAATAAAGCATTAAGAAAATCCCAAACCACGTTCTTTCAAAGAGACAAACCGCTGCTGTCCAATCACAATATGATCCAGCACCTCCACATCCATCAACTTACCCGCCTCCACCAGCTTCCGCGTAATTTGAATATCCTCCGGTGAAGGGGAGGGGTCGCCCGATGGATGATTGTGCGCCACAATCATCGCCGCCGCATTCGCCTTGAGCGCCGCCCTAAACAGCTCCCCAATGCGCACCACCGACGTATTGAGGCTACCTACATAAATTGTGGGGATATGCAGCACCCGGTTCCGCGTATCCAGCAAAATCAAACGCAAATGCTCCTGCTCCAAAAACATCATCTCAGACATAATCAAATTGGCCGCATCGGCCGGTGAACTGACCACCACCCGCTCTTCCGGCGCACTGGCCATCAACCGCCGCCCCAATTCCAGCGCCGCCTTCACCTCCGCCGCTTTAGCCTCACCCACCCCCTTGACATTCATCAATTCCGGCATCGAAGCCCGCGCCAGACCCGGCAAAGAACCAAATTCAGCCAAAAGGCGCTCCGCCAGGCGCAGCACATTCTCCCCGCCCGTACCCGTACGCAATACAATCGCCAACAGTTCAGAGGTGGAAACAGCGCCCGCCCCCACCCGTCGCAACCGTTCCCGCGGCCGGTCATGTTCAGCCATATCTCGAATCATCGGCACATAAGCCGGTCTCGATTCTACATCCATGTTACACGACGCTCTTAATGAGAATAGCCAACTCTTCCCATTCTTCTGAATCCAGGTGAAGCGTAATACCCCCTAATTCAACGTGATAGACAAAGCCCTCTCCTTCCTGACTGCGCCAAACAGCAAAATTCTCTGTTTCTGACATAATATCCGCATCAAAATCCACGTTATTATTCATCATTATCTCCTTGTAATTGGGAGCGCGGACAACCTGTCCGCCTTGTGCCGTCTGGAAGACGGCGCTCCATTTTCATTCATGGTAGCTTCGTCGTGAGGGACTTTGCGCCTGTCGAGAGGCAGTCCAATCATGCGCCCCGCTCATGAGGCCGTCTTTATATCCCATATTATACAGCCGCATCGCCTGTTCCCGTCTCAACGTCTCCCTCATCCATCAGCCCTCTCTCCTTTCCCAAATATTCCGGCGGTACATCCGCAAAGGGAATCTTATCCGTCAGTTTACAATAAATATAAGAAAAAATCAGGCGCATACTCGCCAAAAACGGCGCGGCCAACAAAATACCGAGGATGCCGGCAATAGTAGCGCCGGCGATAGCGCCTAAAATCACCACCACCGGATGCAGCCGCAGCCGATAGCCAATAATCCGCGGCAGCAAGACGTAATTCTCTGTCTGGTAAATGACAGCATAAATTCCCAAGACAATCACGGCAAACCAAAACGGCCCTGTGATTTGCCCCAACCAACTGGAATCACTCTGAAGATAGCTTAAAATCACCGCCGGAATGGCAGCTAAAACCGGACCAATCGTGGGAAAGAACTCCATCAAAGCCGCAAACGCCGCCAACAATAAAGCGCTGGGTAAGCCTAAAGTCACCGCCACAAAAAACACAATCGCCCCTACCACCAGGCACAAAACCAACTGCCCCCGCAAAAAAGCGTTCCACAGCAAACTCAGTTCCTTACTTAACCGAATCAAGTCACCATGATAGCCTTCTGGCGCTAATTCTAACAAGGAGCCAAATAACTGCGCATAATCTTTCACCAGATAAAAAGATAGAACCAATACAACCAGAACCCAACCTATGGTAGACAACGACGCACCCAGCGCATTACCAAATATAGATATCGTTTGTCCGCCAAACCTTTGCACGATATTGAGCAAATTACTGCTCATCGATAAAAATGCCTGATTGAGAGGCCACTCATTCAAAGGGATAATGATGTCTTCTGTAATCACAATGGGTTCTTGCAATTCCTGCACAAATGCGCCCAATTGCAGCAGGTAAGCAGGGAAATGGTTGATCAAGCTGTTCACCTGACCCACGATGGGGGGAATAGCGCTGACCGGTATCGCCACCAACATGGCGACAATCAAAAGATATATGACGATAATAACCAGAATGCGTGGCACTCTAGTCCGCACATGAATGTATTTTACCAGCGGCTCCACCAGATAAGCGAGTAACCCCGCTAAAACAACGGGCAGGAGCAAGCCACGTACCCGATAAAGCAGCAACACCGCAGCAATGGTTAAACCAACGATGACAATTCGCTTATTATTAGCGCTCCAGGCAGGCGACTCAGGATATTCAGGCAAGTTCATAATCACGCGACATGGGCATGGGCCAACTTATTTGCATTGGTATTCTACATCCGCAATTTCAGAATTGTAATTATACTCTATCCCTGATCTGGGGAAATATCCTTATTAAAAAGTCCTGGAAGCATTCACGCAGCCAGGACTTTTTTATAACAACTATTTGAAATACAATTTTTTTAACGGCGCGGACCACGGGAGCGATTACCACCACCACGGCTGCTGCTGCCGCTGCTGCTGCGTGGATTGTCGCTGGCGCGTGCTTCTTCCAATGTCCAACCTTCCAAGACGGCTCTGCGTGACAAACGTACTTTGCCATCAGGCGTTATATCTGTCACCATCACCATTACCTCGTCACCGACTCGAACAGCGTCTTCGACTTGCTTGAGATGGTCACTTGTGATCTGCGAGATGTGAACCAGGCCATCTGTGCCGGGAATGAACTCGACAAAAGCGCCAAAGTCAGTGGTGCGTACCACTTTACCGGTGTAAATGCGCCCCGGTTCCGGTTCTTCTGTCATGGCTGAAATGGCGGCCACGGCCGCTTCTGCTTTCACGCCATCCACGCCGGCAATAAAAATTGTGCCGTCTTCCTGAATGTCTACTGAAACTTCATAGGTCTCTTCCAGGCTGCGGATGGTGGCGCCGCCTTTACCAATCACGGCCCCGATTTTGTCGGGGGAGATGTGGACGGAAAGCATACGCGGAGCAAAGGGACTCATTTCTGTGCGTGGCTCGGCAATGGTCGCCAGCATGGAATCTAAAATTTGCAAACGGCCGGTGCGCGCCTGCTCTAACGCCTGTCCCATCAACTCTTTGGTCAGTCCACCAATTTTGATGTCCATTTGCAAAGCGGTAATGCCTTCAACCGTGCCAGCTACTTTGAAATCCATGTCACCCAGATGATCTTCCAGACCTTGAATGTCGGTAAGGACGGCAAATTTCTGGCCATCGGAGATGAGACCCATGGCCACACCGGCTACCGGCCGTTTCAAGGGGACGCCACAATCCATCAGCGCCAGGGTGGAAGCACATACGCTGGCCTGGCTGGTGGAGCCGTTTGAAGAGAGCACCTCAGAGACGACGCGAATGGAGTAGGGGAACTCATCTTCTGGGGGAATCATGGGCAGCAGGGCGTTTTCAGCTAAAGCGCCGTGCCCAATCTCGCGCCGTTTGGGACCACGCAGGAACCAGGTTTCGCCGGTGGAGAAGGGCGGGAAATTGTAATGATGCATGTAGCGGCGGGTCTCTTCTGGGGAGAGGCCATCCAGCTTTTGCGCCTCGCGCGGTGTGCCTAAAGCGACCAGGGAAAGGACCTGCGTCTGGCCGCGACGGAATAAGCCGGAGCCATGCGCCCGGGGGCTTAAGCCCACTTCGGATGAGAGTTCGCGGATGGTGGTGTAATCACGGCCGTCTGGACGAATGCCTTCATACAAAATACGGCTGCGGATCACTTCTTTGATTTCTTTACTGAAGATTTCGCGCACGGATTTGGCGTCGATGGTCTCATCTTCTTCGATGAAGCTGTTGACAATTTCGTCACGCAGCACATCCAGAGCCTCGTTGCGACCATGACGTTCTTCATTGTTGACGATGACCTGACGCACACGATCCCCGATACGGGCTTTAACGGCCGTTTCCAGTTCAGCCGGCGGCGCAGCAATGGCAACCTCTTGTTTTTCTTTGCCCACCGCCGCCCGCATTTCCTCCTGGATGGTGATCAACGGTTGCAGCGCTTCATGCCCAAAAGTCAACGCCTCCACCACGAGCGCTTCCGGGGCCTCATCGGCGCCCGCTTCCACCATGATGATAGCCTCACGAGTGCCGGCCAAACGCAAGTCCAGGCTGCTCTCCGCCATCTCCTGGATGGTAGGATTGGCGACCAGTTGGCCGTTGATATAACCGACACGCACAGCCGCTATCGGGCCATCCCAGGGAATGTCGGAAATCATCAAAGCGGCGCTGGCGGCATTAACAGACATCAAATCGAGATGATGCACCCCATCCGAAGAGAGCGTGGTGACAATGATCTGCACCTCATTGCGCATCCCATCCTGAAACAAGGGGCGCAGCGGCCGGTCGGTGAGCCGAGACGTCAGTACCGCTTCGGTAGTCGGCTTGCCTTCTCGTCTGAAAAAGCCACCGGGGATACGGCCGGCGGCGTACATTTTCTCTTCATAATCGACGCTGAGGGGGAAGAAATCCAATCCTTCACGGATATGTTTGGACATGGTGGCCGTGGCAATAAGCATACAATCGCCCACACGAATGGTGACGGCCCCGCCGGCTTGTTCAGCCAATTTACCGGTAGCGAAAGTCACTTCCTGACCGGCGACGGTTGTGGTAAATACAGATTCTTTTAACATACTGATTTTTTAACCTCTTTTGAATTTTAACAGGATAGATAACCAAACACGTTGTGAGAGAAATGCGGAAAATCTTGCGGCGCAAACAGAGCAAAACTCATCTCCGCCGGAAACGAGTTTGGGTGCTATTCAACTGCTTATCGTGTCGAGGCTAAGGGGTTAGGGACTGGGGATTGGCTCATACAACGCCCGGTATGGGACAATACCCAATTCCTAAACAATAACACCTAACCTCAACAAGAAAAGGGCGAACCCCGTCCACCCTTTTCCTATACCAACATGTTAACGACGCAAACCCAGACGCTTGATGATTTCTCGATAGCGTTCGGGATCTTTTTTGCGCAAATAGGAGAGCAAACGACGCCGTTTACCCACCAACTTCAGCAGGCCACGACGAGAACTTTGATCATGCTTGTTCTCTTTCAAATGTTCCTGCAACTGCTTAATGCGACGATCAAACATCGCAATTTGCACCTCGGGAGAACCGGTGTCGCCCTCGTGCTGACCAAACTCATTGAATATTTCGGCTTTCTCTGCCACTGTTAACGGCATATGAACCTCCAAAGATATGATTTTTAACCTGAGAGCCGTCGTGCCGAAAACATCGTACTCTCAAGCCGACTTGAGATTATAACGCAGAGGCCAGCGCTTGCCAAAAGCGTGGCAGCGGGAAGTATAGGGAAAGTCAGAGCGTGGTCTACAGAAACATGGCCTACAGATTTGTTAAATCAACCGGTTCTAACTCGGGATTGTCAGAGGGGGCGCGGCCCACTTTTGCCATGTCGGCCCAACGGCCGTTTAGCTTCACCCGCACCACATCTGCCGTAAAATCAGTATTGGTCTCCTTGTTGTTGCTGAGCAGCGAGGAGCCGACGCCATAAATATCGGCAGGGACGCCCAGCCTTTCAAAACGTTCGATCTTCTCGGGATTAAAACCGCCCGTGACCACGATCTGCACATTGCGGCAGTACGCTTTTGCCATTTCTTCCTGCTCATGGGGCAGCGCCCAGCTTTCCCAGGCGCTATCCACTGCCTGGCGCACGTTGAAAACCAGGCGTGGCGTCACTCCTAAATCCAGCGCCGGATCGCCCAGCGGTGGCACGTTGACGTCTCGCAGACTGCCGCTGGTATCCAGGCGTACGCCATACAGCACATACTTTTCCGCCTCATCCCACTGCCCAACTTCCATCAGGGCCGCGTAACGGGCAAACATGGCTCGCATAGTGCGTAAACTGTCTATCACCGAATCATTGTTAAAATCTACCAAAGCGATGCGCGGAATATCCGCCGGACGATGTTCGGAGAAAGCCATCATGGCCGCCGCTGTATCACCTAAAAAGCAGGCGATGGCCGCATGAGCCACTGTGCCGCCGGCCGCCCCGCCCCACCAATCGCCCTGGGCGTCAGTGGAGACGAAGGAGGTCAGATGCCCTTGAAAATCCCGGTTAAAGCGGGCGACGGCAATGTCGTAAGCGTAGCCATCAGCGGCCTGCACCTCGTGAAGGTCAAACCGGGCGGGGAAGAACAGCACTTGTTTGCCCCGCGCCGCCCGCAGCACTTTGTAGACGTTGGTGGCAATGCGGCTGCTGCGGCTGAGGATGCCCAGCATGGGCGTTTCCAGCAGGGCAAAATCACGATAACGCCCTCGTATTTTGATAACGGGCTGCACTTTTAACGGATCGCCATGATATTCTGTGATAGCGCCATCATGAACGGCCGTTACCTGCAAATCCGCCCATGTTTCCACCCATTCACCCGCTTCATTAAAATAGCCAGTACAATGGCGCAGCATCGACAACGCTTTGTCTACGCCCACTACCACTGTTTTACCCGGCCGGCGGGTAAAAAACTGCACCTCCACCCCCAAATCACCCACATTTAACCCTCGCGGATCTTGTCCAATATCTCGAGCAAAAGACCCCTGGTAGCCATCTGCTTCACTCACCCCGCTCAACATCGCTAAAATATTGGCAAAGTACTTATCTGAGTACCAGCCCTGCCGCATTCGCTCCACATCCAGCTTGAATACCTCATTGGTTAATCGCTCTTGATTAAATAAACTCATTTGTCACATATCCTTTTTCCGGTGTAAACTTAAAGAAGATATTATCACAACTATAAATTGTTATCCGTCATCTGAGCCAAACTTATCGCATGATCAAAATAGCCGCCAAAGCCCGCTTTTCCTTCATGTTCCCCGCTGATATAAAAACAGCCTTCGAGTTCTACAGTGATATGGAACGAATGGTAAGATATTTGATGCATATTAAAATCATCGATTCCTTGCCAGAATGCCAATACCGCCTTTATTACAATACCATTGAACTGGGCACTTACCATATTCATGTGTATTGTGACGTGCAACTTCAAGCCGATCTTAATAAAGGTTGCATCAACATCGTATCGGTAGAAAATTTACCACCGATTGAAACGGAAGTCACCTTCAATGCTACCACGGCTCGTGGTTATTACAGCAGCGAGGCTGTTTTCTATGATGAGGGGGATGAGACTCGCGTCGAATACACCCTGATCATGCAAGCCACGCCTCCCCGCCCCAAAGGGATGCGTTTCATGCCTGGCAAAATGGTCAATAAGATCGCCACCAACATCACCAATCACCGGATGCGTGAAATCGCAGAGAACTTCATTGAAACCTCAATCGCCGATTTTCCTCGTTGGCAAGTAGAAAAAGAACTCTGTTAGCACAATTTGCAAAAAATTATAACTATCCAGCAATCATCGCCACCGGCTCCCACCCCGCCGACTTCGCCGAAAAGCTACCGCTGGAGATATTTGAGTTTGGTTGTAAACTCTGTGTCACTGAGACCTGACTAAACAAGGAGATTTTTATGAAAACAGCATTGGTTTGTGGCGCCGGTGGCTTTATCGGCGGACATTTGGCACAGCGATTGAAGGATGAAGGGTATTGGGTGCGCGGCGTGGATATCAAGGCGCATGAATACCGGGAAACGGCCGCTGACGAGTTTCTACTCTTAGATTTGCGCGAAGAAGCGAATTGCATCCAGGCGTTGACGCGGGGTGAAAGCTCATTTGATGAGGTCTACCAGTTGGCGGCCGACATGGGCGGCATGGGTTTCATCCATTCGGCAGAATGTGAGATCATGCACAACAGCGTCCTGATCAACATTCACATGACTCACCACGCCGCCCGCATGGGTGTGCCGCGCTACTTCTTCTCTTCGTCGGTCTGTGTTTACCGCGACATGGCGCTGGGTGAACCGGAAATGACAGAAGCCCAGGCTATACCGGCCAACCCCGATAACGAGTATGGCTGGGAAAAGTTGTACTCTGAGCGCATGGCGGAAGCGTATGCCCGCAATCAAGGCATAACGGTGCGCATTGCTCGCTTCCAAAACTGCTACGGGCCGTATGGAACCTGGACGGGCGGCCGTGAAAAAGCGCCGGCCGCTATCTGTCGCAAGGTGGCTGAGGTGGCAGATGGGGGCACAATTGAGGTGTGGGGTGATGGAACGGCCGTTCGTTCTTATACCTATGTCGCCGATATGGTGGATGGCATTTACCGGCTCATGCACTCCGATTTGGAAGGGGCGGTCAACATCGGCTGCCCCCAGTACGTCTCTGTGGATGAACTGGTGGAGACGGTGGCAGAAGTTGCCGGTAAAACGATTCACATCAAACACATTGATGGCCCCGTTGGCGTCCAATCCCGCAATTTTAGCAATGAACGCATCTATTCCATCGGCTGGAAAGCCAACTATTTCTTGAAAGATGGCATTGCTGAGAATTACCCCTGGATTGAAGCGCAGGTGAAGAAAGCGAGAGGATAGAGCGAGAGCGAGAGGATAGAGCGAGAGCGAGAGGCTCTGTGAATTAAGGCTGTGAGGCTTGCCCGGAATCAGGGTCAATCATCCAGCCGGACACATCCACCACTTCAAAATCGGAGCCGCGCACTATATCCATTTCGTGCAGCATCTCATTGTCCCACGCTTCATGGGGGACGCCGGAGATATACCAGGCGGAGCCATTGTCTGCCAGGATCAGGCCATACGTTTTCATCGCTTGTAAAATGACTTGCACCTCGGGTGGAAAAGCGGAGAGGTAGCTGGCTTTCAGGCGCAGGCGCAGCCCCATCGGCGGATAAGTTGGGTCTGGCTGGCTGGAAGCAAAGTGACGCGCCGGCCAGATATAGGCTCGCTGCGTCTGCGGAGCGGTGAAGCGAATGGCGTGGTTGATTGCGCCGGCGGCCACCTCTTCGTAGCGTACCAGACCGGGCAGGATGGGATGGAATCTGTTTTACTCACGGCCGCCTTCCACCACCTTGCCCGCCAATCCCCAGGCGCGTTGGGCGTCTTGATAACCCAGTTCATACAGCTTTTCATGCCCGTCCAGCTTATAACGCACGATTTGCTCCACCGGAATCGGCCGTTTGGGGGCAATGATGATGGGGTCAGGCAGTTGGTGGTATTTTTCTTGCAAAATATCCGGGATGCCATCCCCATCTTTATCCTCAAAATGCACCGTTTCGCCACGAGCCTGGGCCAGCAGCAGCTTATTGGCCGCCTGCAGCCGGGCGTTTTCCACTTCCAGCCGCACCAAATCGTTGATACGCCGGAACAGTTTCATATCCGCTTGAAAAGAGGCCAGGAGCGCCCACTCTAACGTGGTGCTGGCGGCCGTTAGCAGATTACGTGGCGTCTCAGTTTGGATCTCTTCATCTAGTTCCCAGGGTGTCATGATCACCACCACGATCTCTTCCGCGCCAGCGTCAATGGCCGGCCCCAACGGGGTATTGGCCACCGTAGCCCCATCCCAATACAGGTTGTCATGCAGCTTAGTGGCCGGGTAGACAATGGGAATGGAGCAGCTGGCGATGATGTGGTCTAACTCAAACGGCTCCAACTGCATTTTGCTGGGATAGACATCTGGTGAATTGCCAAATACATGCAAATGGCCGGTGTTGACTTCTGTGGCCGTCACCCGCAAATGAACGGCCGCTTCTTCTGAATTGATGCGGTCAAAGTTGACCCAGCCTTCATGTTGCAAGGTGTGGCGCAGGGGGGAGGTGTCGAGTAAAAAGTTACCGTTGGCCGGATTCAAGTTCGCTTTTTGTACATCGCGGGTGCGCAGTCGTTTCCACAACGACCACAAGGAATAAGCGGTATGGCCAGAAGCGATGGCCGCCCCGTTCACCGCGCCAATGGAGGTGCCTACCACAATATCGGGGACCCATTCATGCTCTTCCAGGAAGCGCAAGACGCCCACATGATACGCGCCACGTCCCCCGCCCCCGGACAAAACCAAAGCTCGCTTACGACTTTCTGATGGCATATCTCACCTCCGGTATTCAGTTTACAGTCCACTGCATTTAGCCGATCAACCAGGACGGCCGTTCTCCCGCCCCCGCCCTTTGTTTTTGCATTCTAGCCCCTTCCGGGTAGATAGGCAGCGTCAGATGAAAACGACTGCCAGGCAGCCGCGCCTCATCTTCCCCCTCAGATTCCACCCAAATATGGCCGCCATGCGCCTCAACCACGCCGCGGGCGATGGGCAGCCCCAGCCCTGGCCCCGCGCCCTTAAACTTGGTGCTGCCCGTGGAATGCAATTGCGGGTCTCCAATCCTGAAAAACTTTTCAAAAATCAGTTCATGATACTTGGGATCGATGCCAATGCCGGTATCGCTGATCACAATCTCCACATGATCATCCTGCCCATCCTCGCTGGGAATTAAGAAACCTTCCACGGCAATACTGCCATGATCCGGCGTGTACTTCAGGGCATTACCCAGGACATTGGTGAACGTTTGCACCAGTCGTTTGAAATCAGCCTGGATGGGGGGCAGCGTTTCCAGGTTTTGGGTGGTAAACGAAATACGCCGCTCTCGAATTCCCTGGTTCAACGGCTCCATGGCCAGGCGCACAATGGTGTCCAGCCGCGCCTCCATGTAGGTCAGATGCATGCCATCCACATCGATCTGGCTGGCATCGAGCATGGCGGTGATGAGCGTTTCCAGGCGCATGGTGGCCCGGTTGATATGACCCACAATCTCGCGGGTCTGTTCGCGGGTGAGGGCATTGTCCTCGTTCATAGCTGAGAGGATATCGGCATAGCCCTTCACCTGTGTCAATGGAGTACGCAGTTCATGCGAGGCAATGGTAATAAAATCAGATTTAACCTGATCCATGATTTCCAGCCGTTCATTTTGCTGCACCAGGTCCACGTTAAGCTGGTTGATTTGCTCGTTTTGTTGGCCCAACTCGCTGTAGAGCCGGGCATTTTGCAGGGCCACCACCGTCTGATCCGCCAAAATTTGGATGAGCTCCAACTCGCCCGGCTGATAGGGGACGCCAGAGCGTTTAGGGCCAATGGCAAACAAGCCATCCATCGTCTTGCCGCCGCTGACCGGCACATACACTTCCATAGACATCTGCTTCAGCCAGCCTCTTATGGACTCATCTAACTGTGTAAACTCGGGATTGAAATCCAGTTCATATTGCAGCAAGGGCTGGTGCAAATTTTTGAGGGTGATGGGGAAAAGCGCCGTTTTACCCATTTCGATGGCGTCTGGCGGAATTTCCCCCATGGCCGGCACCGGTTCCAGGATAATGTTGCGATCATCCTCTGTCAGCAACAACAGCGCCCCGCGATTGGTATCAAACTGCGCTTGCAAAATTTCCATGATGAGCCGCGATAGCTGCCCCACATCCAGGGTGCGCGAAATGGCCTGGCTGTAATTGCGCACCACCAAATTGGGATCAAAGCCTTCGCCAAACAGGTAATGGTAGGTGATGCGCTCGACCAAATCCCGAAATGGCTGGTAGAGCAAGAAGCTAACGATGATGGCGATGATGGTGATGGCTAAAGAGGCGCGGAACTGATTTTGGGCGATTTGTTGAATTAAGATGATGAGCAGGGTGAGGGGCAGCGCCGAGATCAACAGGACAATTACAAAGGCAATGGCCCGGCGAATGTGGGTGCGCACGTCGAAGATGCGATGGGAAGAAATGGCGTAGGCTAAACCGAGGACGCCTAGGTAACGAATGATTTGGCCGGCAACGGTGAAGCCGGTCAGGCGGAAGAAGATGAAGGACTCACCCACGAACGTAATGAAGAGGGTCAGGCTCCAAAACAGGAGCCGGTTGGCGTGCCAGGGAAACTCAGAGCGTTTGTAGTCCAGCCAGGTGCGCCAGAGGATGGTGCCGCTGAGGGCAAACCAGGTGAGAAAGGAGACGAGGCTGCTGATGGTGATGGTGGCCCAGGAGGCTAAGGGGGCGATGACCTGTTCCGAGATAAAGATATCGACGGCGAAGCTGGCGACAATGGCCATACTGCTCCAAAATAACCACCGTTTTTTACCAGGCCAATTGACGTAAACGGCCGTTGTCATGCCCAAAAACATCGTGCCGATCAGTAATATTTTACTGGGTAAATTGGGGGGCAAATTACTGTACGGCACAAAAAAGGCCAGGAACTCCCAGACAATTGAGATCCCCAGATAACCCAAAAACCATCTTAACGCCATTTCCTGCTGGCTGTGCCGTAAAGAGGGCGCAATTAAAAGAAAGGTGTAGGCAATGGCAGAAATGAGGGGCGCTATCGATACAATGTCTGTAAATTCCATCTTTAATATGCCTGCGTTTTCCTTAGGAAAACCGTTTCGCACAATCGCAACAGTAAAATTTGCGGTCTCCTCCGGGGGAGTGGCGTTGTTTCGTATGTTTTAATATTGTAACGACGCTTATCTGGCATGGCAATGGCGCATTCCAAAGATGCGGCAAGACCGGGCCAAACCTTGGCTACCGCCCATTTTCACGATCCAGATTTGTGAACAATTCTTCTAACCGGATCAGGCGCTCCTCCAAACGTCGGCTATGATCACCTTGCGCCTCCTTTAGCTGCGCCTGCTCCTGACGAACAGCTTGTACCTCTGTCAAGAGCGTTGCCAGATCGTGAGAAGTTGTCAGCTTATTTTGATCAATTGCAGCCCGACTTTCTCCAACCGAACTGCCTAAAAAGGTACGCGCCAGGAAACCGGAAAGAATGCCAAACAAGCCGACTCCGGCCACAATCACTAAAGAGGCGATGAGCCGTCCCCTGACAGTAACCGGGTAGGAATCACCATAACCCACTGTGGCAATCGTGACTATGAGCCACCACACTGCATCTCCAGGCGTGGTGATGTTGGCATTTACATCTACGGCCTCTGCTCGCAAAATGGCGATAGACGCAAATTCAAAGAGTAAGATAACGGCGAGACTGAGGGTGAGAACGGCCGTTTCTCCCCGATTTGCAAAAAACTCTTTGAGCAGAGACATGCCATCTCGCCTTCGCAAATAGTAAATGACACGATAGACGCGATAAAGCCGCAGCCAGCGTAGAAAAGGGAAGCTACCGACTAATTCCAGCCAACCATACTCACTAAAAAAATAGGAGCGGCGTGGCCTTGAGCGGCGCAAATGCACCAGGAAATCGATCAAGAAAATGGGGGTTAACAGCAGCTCAACCCAAAAGGTCAGGATACGTGCGTTCTCATCGGAAGAAAACAAGATGATGTAGCCATTTACCCATGAGAGGAAGGTCAAAAAGGTGATAAAAATCTCGTAGTTTATCTTTTTTGCCTGGATTATCTCTTTTTTAGCCATCTTCTTGTTCCCTGTCTGCTGCTGTGAGGAGTCGTGGAATGTGGCATAACCTCACCCTGCCCATCCCCTCATTTAGACGCCCTGGGTTTGCGGATTTGCCTTTTCCTCCCATGTTACGAGCAAGGGCGTTGCCGTGAAAATAGAACTATATGTTCCGCTCAACAAGCCTACAAACAACACAGCAATAAACGGTTTAATCGGGTCGCCGCCAAACAGAAGAATAGATACCATGATAAACATAGCGCTCAACTGGGTGATGACGGAACGCTTAAACACATCGCCTACCGATTTGTTGACAATACCTTCAAAGTTTATCTTACGGTTGCGGCGGTCGTTCAGGTTTTCCCGAATGCGGTCGAACACTACAATGGTGTCTTGCAAAGAAAAACCCACGACGGTGAGAACGGCCGTTAAAAACAAAGCGTCCAGTTCCCAGCCCAACACCGCTCCCATCAACGCCGCAAAACCCATAATCACCAGCAAATCATGAAACATAGCCGCCACCGCACAAGCGCCATAGCGGAAGGGATGCGGCACCTGGCGAAACACCACCATGATATAGACTAAAATAATCAACGCCGACACCAATACCGCCACAAACGCCGCCTGCGTCACCTCCTTGCCCACCGCCGGACTCATGGTGGTTATCAGCAACGTATCCGGCGCCAATGGCGCAATACCTGGCAGGCCATCCACAATCGCCTGTGTTTCCTCCGGGGTAGTATAAGGCGCCCGAATTTGCCAGCCATTTTCCACATTCTGCCCTCGCAGCGTCACCACCGAGGGATGGCTAACCCCCTTCTCCACAAAATAATCACGGATATCTTCTTCTAAAACCGACTCCGTAAACTGCACCTCAAACCGGGTGCCGCCCACAAAATCAACACCCAGACGAAAAAACTGCCCGGTGACCATATACGAATAAATGATCGCCAACACGCCCAGACCTATAATGATCACAGAAAAAATATAATATATGCGACGACGCTGTACAAAATTATTAAAGTTCATGATCATACCCCCAATAACCAGGGTTTGTTTTCCAAGAAACGAGCCGACCGGCCAATAAATAACCGAACCAGGGTGCGCGTTATCACAACGGCCGTAAACATACTTATCAACACCCCAATCGCCAGCGTCAGCGCAAACCCCTGCACCGCACTGGCTCCAAAACTGCGCCCAAACATCCACAATACCAGGCAAATCACCAATGTCGCCACGTTAGAATCCCGAATCGCAACCCACGCCAGACTGAAGCCAGTTTCAATCGCCGGCTTCAACATGGTACCCCGCTGGATCTCTTCCTTAATGCGCTCAAAAACCAAAACATTGGCGTCCACCGCCATGCCCGTAGAGAGCAAAAAACCGGTAATCGCCGGCAGCGTCAACGTCACCGGCAAGCCCTGGAATACCGCAAAGTTCATCAGGATATAAAACAACAACGCAAAATCTGCCATCAAACCCGGCAGTCGATAATACAAAAGCATAAAGAGCAGCACCATCAACACCCCAATCGCGCCCGCCCGAATACTGGCCTCAACTGACTGTGTGCCTAAAGTAGCGCCGACCTGCCGTGTACTTTCAATACGCAAGGGAACCGGCAAACTGCCAAAACGAAGCTGCAAAGCCAACTTCTCCGCCTCATCCAGCGTAAACTGGCCGGTAATCGTCCCCTGACCGCCATCAATTTCACTATTTATCCGGGGGCTGGAAATCACTTCCTTGTCTAAGACAATCGTCAAGAATTGGCCCACATGCTCCCGCGTGTATTGAGCAAAGAAATCAACTTGATCCGCTTGCAGCGAAAAATCGACAAAAGCCTGCCCAAAATCATTTAATTGAGGCGAGGCTGTGCGCAAAGCCGCGCCTGTCATCACGGTTTCAAAGAGAGGCGCATCCAAAATAATATCTTCCGCATCCCCTTCACCCCGTACAATCTGGCAGGGTGAGGGACCATTGTTTTCAGTGGTGCGTACACATGTGCCTTCTTCCAACGGTTGAGCGCCAGTGTCAATAAACTCCAAGAGCGCTGTTTCCTGAATGAGGCTAATGGCATCTTCAGGGTTGTCAATACCTGGCAGTTCCACCACAATACGGCGCTCGCCTTCTACCTGCACCACCGGTTCGGTCACGCCCAGCGCATTGACCCGTTGGTCGATGATTTGTCGCGCCGCATTCATTTGATCGGCAGTCACCGCTTGATCTTCAGGTAAGGCCGCTTCTAGCAAAACCTGCAAACCGCCCTGCAAATCCAGGCCGCGGCGAATAGGGTGGCCTTCATCTTGCACAATCCATAGCGAAAATGCCAGAATCAGGATAATGATGACAAGCCAAATAAAATCTACAAATTTCTTATTCACGTTTTCCTATATCGCTCCTTATTCATCTGCAACACAAGGTAGGAACACTAACCATTTTGCGCTATAAATGCAAATTTAAAGATGCACAATGGTTCAGGTAAAAGCGACAGAGAGACGCATAGAAAATATTATTTAACCGCCGAAGGAACAGGTTTTCTCCCCGTTCTCTACGGTAAAAAAGGAAAACAGAACATGATAATACAATACGGCAGCCAGAGTATGGTCAATCCCCTCAAAGTTGTCCTCGTGCGCCGCCCAGATGCGATGTTTGGGCAAGCCAATCCCGAAACCTGGCATTACGCCGCCCGGCCAGATTTCCTCGCCGCCCAGGCGGAACATGACGCCTTTGTGCAGCACCTCCAGCGGGCTGGCGCAGAAGTCGTCTACCATACTGTCCCCTTGCCCCACCATGCCGACGCCATTTTTACGCATGATCCCGTTCTCATCTGCCACGAGGGCGCCATTATTTTGCGCATGGGCAAAACGCTGCGCCGCGGTGAAGAAGAAGCGATGGCGCAGCAGCTAGAGGCAATGGGCGTCCCCATCCATTACCGGCTGCACGGCGAGGCGATGGCCGAAGGGGGCGACTTGCTCTGGCTTGATGAGCATACGCTGGCTGTGGGGCAAGGCTTCCGTACCAACGCCGCAGGCTTGCGCCAATTGCAAGAAGCGCTGCCGGCCGTGGAAATCATCCCGGTACAGTTACCTTACTTTCAAGGGCCAGAAGCCTGCCTGCATATCATGTCGTTTATCAGCATGATCGACCATGATTTGGCGGTGGTCTACCCGCCCTTTATGCCGGTACCGTTTTGGCAACTGCTGCAAGAGCGGGGCATTCAGTTTGTGGCAGTGCCGGAAGCTGAATTTGCGACGATGGGGCCAAATGTGTTGGCATTAGGGCCTCGGCAGTGCCTCATGCTGGCCGGCAATCCCATTACCAGGCAGCGGTTGGAAGCGGCCGGCTGCCAGGTTAGCCTCTACACGGGCAATGAAATTTCGCTCAAAGCAGGGGGGGGCGCCACCTGCCTGACACGGCCGATTTTGCGACGATGAAAGGGAAATAAAATAGACAAGAGGGGTTTCAAAAACAACTCAACCACCTCTACAATCCCGGCAAAAAGGAATTCAGTGTGGTAGACGCCCCGCCCACGCAATTTCTCATGGTGGATGGGCATGAGTCTTCTGAAAAAAGGTCTTTTTTTACCGCAGAGAGCGCGGAGAACGCGGAGTTTTTCTCTGGTATTTTCTATCCTCCGCGCCCTTTGTGTCCTCCGCGGTTAGTTTTTTCAGCGAACTCTGGGCATGGCGCACCCGGCTCATACGATGATGAAAGCCCCATTTTGCATAAATTGCATCACGAATTCATGCCGGCCAATGGCTTCGCCCGATTCTCCAATACCATGCCTACTGCAATGCCCGTCAGCGCCGCCGCCATAAGACCCAGTTTATACGGCAGCCCATACGCCAACACCGCCACACCCCCCGCCGAGAGCGCCGCCGCCGTCACCGGCCGATCCTTCAAATTAGGCACGACGATGCCAATAAAGGTCAGCGCCAACGTAAAATCCAGCGACCAGCTACCCGGCACTTCTGCGCCCAGAAAAACGCCGACGGCCGTACTCACCTGCCACACCGTCCACAGGGTGAGGCCGGCGCCCAGGAAAAACCAATGTTTCAATTTCAGGGGGATGGAGTGGTCGGCGTAGTGAACGGCCGTTGTGGCAAAAGCCTCGTCCGTCAGCAAATAAGCCAGCAAAAAGCGCCAGCGGCGGGGCAGATGGCGCATATCGGGGCCAAGCGAAGTCGAGTACAGCACATGGCGCACATTCACCACAAACGTCGTCAGCCACAACACCGACAGCGGCGTACCCACCCCCATCAACTGCACCCCAATAAACTGCGCCGACCCCGCAAACACCACCGCCGACATCGCCTGCCCCTGCGCTGGCGTCAAGCCTGCGGCCATCGCCAACACGCCGTAAATCAGGCCAAAGGGAATCACGCCCAAGGCAATTGGCAGCTCCGAACGGATACCCGCTAACAGCTCCGTGAATCGTGTTCGGGAATTTTGGTAGGGTTGGGTTTTTGTCGTCATGGTAACTGTCCTTGTCCCTTTGAGACTGGAGATTGGAGATTAGAGATTGGTCGCGCGTTCAATCTCTAATCTCTAATCTCCAATTCACGCCATTGACTCTCTCAACGCCTGCCAACAAATCTTCACATCCGTCTGCGCTGTCTGCCAATTGGAAATGGCTACGCGAATGCCAGGAACGCCACCGTACTGCGTCGGTGTTAGATAGACGCGGCCATCATCCCGTAGCCAGGCCAATATGCGCTGGATGTCGACTATCGTTGGTTCGCCAGCTAAGGTAAAGCAGACCACATTCATGTTCACGGGCGCCAGCAGCCGGAAATGGCGCGACTGGTCAATCTGCTCACCCAACCAAGCCGCCTGATCACAATTGCGCTCGACAATTTCCTGATAACCAGAACGGCCGTAGGCCATTAGCGTCATCCAGGCGGGCAGCGCCCGAAAGCGGCGCGAATTTTGCGGCGTCCAATGCACCAAACTCGGATTCTCCGTCATCGGCCCCAAGTAAACGGCCGTATTCTCAAACACGGCCACCTGCAACTTGGGATGCCGCGAAAAGGTCATCGCCGAATCGTATGGTACGTTGAGCCATTTGTGGGCGTCAATCGTAATGGAATCCGCCGCTGCCAAACCAGCCAGCAAATGGGCGTAACGAGGCGAACATGCGGCAAAACCACCAAACGCTGCGTCCACATGGAGCCAAAAATCATACGTCTGCTTGAGATGCGCGACAGCGGCCAAATCATCAAAATCAACCGTATTAACCGTGCCACTGCTGGCAACCACCATCGCAGGCTGACCGTTCAGCGCCGCCAACTGTGCCGTCAACGCATCTATGTCCATCGCTTCCCGTTCAGGCAAAGCGTCCACTTTAATTAAGTTCGCCTTGCCCATGCCCAACATCGCCAACGCTTTGTAACTACTGGAATGGGGCGTCGCCGCCAAAACTGGCAGTTGTGGCAAGCCAATCAAGCCATCCTGCGCCACATTGCGACCATGCTTTAAACCCAGCCATTGCCGCCCCTGCGCCAACCCGACAAAATTCGCCACTGTTGCGCCGCTGACAAACGTACCTATAAATTCATCGGGCAAGCTAAATAGTTGCCGCAGCAAACGAATCGCTTCTGCCTCCACTTTGGGGGCAATGGAGTCTTCATCGGCGATGGGATTTTGGTCGTAAACGGCCGTTAACCAATCCCCAACCAATGCCGCTGGCGTAGAACCGCCCGTGACAAAGCCAAAATAACGCGCCCCCGCGCTACCAGACAACCCATCACCATACTTCGCCTGAAACGCAGCCAGCGCCCCCGCCGCACCCAGTCCCTCTTCGGGCAGGCTATCCGGCTCTTGCTCTGCTGGGTAAATGGCGGCGGGGCGCTCTGCTAAGGTGTGGATGAAATCGGTGGCGGTGGAAACGGCCGTTTGCAGCAACTGTTCAATATTTTCCTGGTCTTGCTTCAATCTCATATGCATAAAAATCCCAATTCAATTAGATTTATCCGCAGAATACGCAGATGGCGTAGATTAAAACCCTAAGCGAAGCGACAAAATCTGCGTAATTTGCGAAATCTGTGGATGATAAGTTTTTTAATCCCCTAAAATCGCCTTCAACTTCTCCACCGCCAAATTACCACCACTCATCACCAAAACAATCTTCTTACCCGCGAATCGTTCCCTGTTTTGAATGGCCGCCGCCGTGGAAACAGCGCCAGCCCCTTCGGCAATATTGTGGGTATGTTCCAACAAGGTCACGATGGCACGCTTGATATCCGCATCGTCCACCAAGAGAAAATCATCCAAATAACGCTTCATAATCGCCTGCGTATTGGCAAATGGAACCCGCGTCGCCACACCTTCGGCAAACGTCTTGTAAAGTTGGCATAGTTTGTTCGTTCATAATCGTCCTCTTTTATTTATTACAAAGACACGAAGAAACAAAGGGACAAAGAAACGCTTTGTTTCTTCGCACCTTTGTGCCTTTGTATTAGATTCCTTTGAAGTTTTCAACAAGCAACCCCACGGCAATGCCCACAACGGCCGCCAGGATCAGTCCTGTTTTGTAGGGGAAGCTATAGCAAAAACGGCCGTTATCCAGCAATATGGTATAATACAGCTTATGACTATCAAAAAAGTTGCACAAAAAATTCGCTTGGAAGAACAAACTAGCGATTTCCTTTATTGGCAATCACAGCCCTATGAAAAGCGGTTAGCAACGCTAGAAGAGATCAGACAAGAATATCACCAGTGGAAATATGCTACTGAACCAAGATTTCAAAGAGTTTATACAATCGTTAAACGATAATCAGGTTCAATATCTTATCATTGGTGGTTACGCTGTTGCGTTTCATGGTCATCCTCGCTACACCAAAGACTTAGATATATGGATTAAACCTGATCAAGATAATGCTCAGAAACTTCTGCAAGCATTACTGGCGTTTGGATTCGAATCTTTAGATTTGCAGGTAGAAGATTTTATTGAGCCAGGACAAATTGTTCAACTAGGGTATCCACCTAACCGAATCGATATTGTTACAAATCCATCTGGAGTAGACTTTGACACCTGTTTCCAAGCACGTATCATGGTAAAAACTGATGATGTGGAACTTAATTTCATTGATCTCGACAATTTGAAACAAAATAAAAAAGCTAGTGGCCGATTCCAGGATTTAGCTGATTTAGAAAATCTCGAACCGTAACCTTCCCTTTTCTTACCCCTCAACTTTTTGTCTTGAAAACCGATTCTCGACAATCATCCCCACCGCAATGCCCACAACGGCCGCCAGGATCAGTCCTGTTTGGAATCGTTATAACGCATCCGCTCTAACATAGCTTGTGGAATGTTATGGAACATGAAAACTGCTTGAAGGTGGCAAAGCAGCGCGTTACACCGTCACCTTGCAACTCTGCCACTTTGGCACCTTTTTACCATTGTCGTCCAATCTCCCCCACATATCTCGACGACGGCCGTATCAAACGGCCGTTTTCCATTTGTTCAAAGCAGTGACCCAACCAGCCAGCTACCCGACCAATGGCAAAGGTGGGCGTAAACAGAGCGGTGCTGAGACCCAGCCCATGCAGCAGCAGCGCCGTGTAAAACTCCACATTGGTTTGCAAATTGCGTCCTGGTTTGTATTCTGCCAGCAGGGAAACGGCCGTTTCCTCCACCGCTCTCGCCAACTCATACAAGGCCATATCGCCATCCGCCGCATACAACCTGGCCGCCGCCCGACCTAGCACGTCGGCCCGTGGATCGCGCACTTTGTAGACGCGATGACCAAAACCCATCAGCCGGTCGCCGCGCTCCAGCTTTGCCCGTAAATAAGGCTCCGCATTTTCGGCAGAACCAATTTCAAAGACCATATCGAGCGCTGGCCCCGGCGCGCCGCCATGCAGCGGTCCCTTCAACGCCCCCACCGCCCCTGTAATCGCCGACGCCAAATCAGATCCCGTAGACACAATCACCCGCGCCGTAAACGTGGACGCATTCAAACTGTGATCACTGACCGTGTTGAGATACGTTTCCAGGCCACGAACCTGTGCCGCCGACGGCCGTTCTCCTGTGAGCATATACAAATAATTCGCCGCATGGTTCAAGTCTGCATCCGGGGCGATAGCTTCCTGGCCGTTCAAAAAGCGCCAATAAGCGGCCACAATCGTGGGGAAACGGGCCACAATCGCTTCAGCCAGTTCGGATGACGTGGCTGCATCCAGCCCCAAACTGAGCGTACCTGCGCCAATCCGCAGCGCATCCATCACTGGCGCTTTCTCCTGGGCAACGGCTTTGAGCAGGGATAAGGTGGCAGGGGATAACGGCCGTTTCTCCGCCAAACCTTGTGAGAACACAGCCAACTCCGCCTCATCGGGCAGTCGATCATGCCACAGCAAATAAGCCATCTGCTCCGCTGTTGCTTTCGCCGCTACTTCCTCCAGGGCATACCCCCCGATAATCAGTTCGCCACTCTGCCCATCCACATGGCTCAGGCGCGTCTCCGCCGCCACCACCCCTTCTAATCCCGGTTGATAACTGGCTGTCGTTGTCATGATAATCTCCTCGTAAATGGGAGCACGCACAGTGCGGACAAGCTGTCCGCGCTCCCAGGTTTTCATTTAAAGTACCGATTGATCCTAGATTGTTAAATCAATGTTGTCAATGTGGAATCAGCGCTGCATTTTGGGGCGTCGTTATGAGAATCGGGGATCACGCTCATCGAAAACGGCCGTTTCTACTACCGCGGTCACTACCACGGCCGAATCATTGGCAGAATGGAATTTGGGGATAACATAAGAGGTGGCGAGTGGCGAGTGGCAGGTGGCAGGTGGCAAGTGACGCCCGCCACCCTAAAAAAGGAGTTTCCATGAAAACAGAAGTTGATCTCATCATTCATTCGGCCGGGCAGTTGTGTGTGATACCGGGGCCAGGTGGCCCGCAGCGCGGCGCAGAACTGGGCGAATTAGGCATCATTGAAAATGGAGCCGTCGCCGTGCAAGACGGCCGTTTCCTGGCCACCGGCTCTACTGCCCCCATTCTTCAAACCTACACTGCCGAAACCATCATTGATGTAAACGGCCGTTGTGTCATTCCCGGCTTTGTTGATCCCCATACCCATATCCCCTGGATGGGCGACCGGGCTGAGGAGTTTGAACAGCGCCTGGCCGGCGCCAGCTATATGCAAATCATGGCGGCCGGTGGCGGCATTATGTCAACTGTGCATCAGGTGCGCCAGGCCAGCCTGCATGAGCTAATCGCCGACAATCTGCCCCGGCTGGATCGGATGTTACGTCTGGGCACAACCAGCATGGAAGCCAAAACGGGCTATGGCCTCAACACCGCCGCCGAACTCAAACAGCTAGACGCCATCCGCGCCTTAAACGAGCAGCACATCATAGAGGTGAGCGCCACCTTCCTGCCCGCCCACGCCGTGCCGTCTGAATACCGGGGCCGCACCGACGAGTATGTCACCCTGGTCATCGATGAGATGCTGCCCGCCGCCGCCCGTTGGATGGCAACCCACCAGGTCACCCTGTTCTGCGATGTGTTTTGTGAAGAAGGGGTATTTGACGTAGCTCAGACGCGGCGTATCCTGGAGCGGGCAAAGGAACTGGGCTTCGCGCTCAAGGTTCATGCCGACGAATTTGTGGGGCTGGGCGGAACCCGGTTGGCCGTAGAACTGGGCGCTGTTTCCGCCGACCATCTGGTCAAAACACCGGCCGCCGACATCGCCGCCCTGGGACAAGGCCACACCGTTGCGGTGGGACTGCCCGGCACACCGTTTGGCCTGGCCGAAAGCGAATACACCCCGGCCAAAGCCATTCTGGCGGCGGGTGGCGCGTTGGCGCTGGCCACTGATTGCAATCCGGGCACAACCTGGTGCGAGTCGATGCAAATGGTCATCGCCCTGGCCTGCCGCTATATGGGGCTGACGCAGGCGCAAGCCTTGACCGCCGCCACCTTAAATAGCGCTCACGCCATCAGCCGCGGCCACGAGATAGGCAGCCTGGAGGTTGGGAAACAGGCAGATCTGCTCATCCTGGATGTGGCCGATTATCGCCAATTAGGCTATCGCTACGGGGATAATTTGGTACAAACGGTGATTAAAAAGGGGCAGGTTGTAGCGGAAAATTAAAGCTCCTAATCCTGTCGAGGGTTGAGC
>CAZXVH010000007.1:0-1039 GCA_964643965.1 uncultured Ardenticatenaceae bacterium | reverse complement strand
CTGTCGAGGGCTGAGCCTGTCGAGGGCTGAGCCTGTCGAGGGCTGAGCCTGTCGAGGGCTGAGCCTGTCGAAGCCCAGGTTGCCTTCAACACGCTCAGGCAACAGGCTTACCCCAACAGCCACGCTCCATACCCCACGACCCGATCCCGGCTGCCGGCCGTATCGCCTGAATTACGTAAATCTAATGTCGTGGCCGATAGCTTTTCCGCCCGCGCCACAAGCAGCAGCCCTTGAATCGGCCGTCGCCCACAAGCTTGTTCTGGCGCCAGGGCGTCTGGCCTAAGCTGCTCAATGGCCTGTGCTGCGGCCCTATCCAACTGCCGGGCGCTTTCATAATCCAAAAAATGGCTCAAGTCTGAACTTATTACGACCAGCGTCTCTGGCCCGCCCCACAATGTTTTAATCACTGCGGCCACCTCCCCCGGTTTCGCGGCGCCCACTACAAAAGGGGCCAGCGTAAATTCAGCCAGCGTCATCTGTAAAAAAGGCAGATGTACTTCCAGGCCGTGTTCCCGTTCATGAGCAGCGTCTAAAACCTGCACCTGGAGCAGTGGGCGAACTTTTTGTAACGCTTCATGGTCAATGGGTACATCTCCCAGCGGAGTGCGAAAGGCGTCGGCGCTGGTTGTGGCCAGCCCGCGCAGCGCCATCGTGTGCGCCGGACCAAGCAGAATCACCCGCTCAACCTGGCCGCGTAAAGCCATCACCGGCGCGTAGGCCGTCCCCGCGATGGGGCCGGAGTAGTTATAACCGGCGTGTGGCCCGATGATCGCTTTGGGCAGGGGCAAAGAGGCAGGTAGGAGAACGGCCGTTTCCAAAAATCCCGTCACCCATTCCCGCAACTGCTCTTCATTCGCCGGGTAAAATGCGCCGGCAACGGCCGGTGGCCTGACGATCATCATATCACCTCCGAATTATCGGTATCACAACAACAGTTTACCAAAAATGACTCGCATCCCGCCACGGTGGTCAGTGGACAGTGGTCAGTGGACAGTTTTCAGTAACTGCTCACCGATTACAGTTTTGTCAAAATGTCCAC
>CAZXVH010000006.1:6249-98731 GCA_964643965.1 uncultured Ardenticatenaceae bacterium | reverse complement strand
TTAACTTACGCACGGTGAACAGTGAACAGTGAACTGTAAACAGTGAACTGTAAACTGTACACTGAAAAAGGAGTCTCTCGTGACAATCAAATTCGGAACCGACGGTTGGCGGGCCGTCATCAGCGATACGTTTACCTTTGGCAACCTGCGTCTGGTCTCGCAGGCTATCGCCGACTATATCCGGGAACAAAACGAAGCCGATCCCACTGTCGTCATTGGCTACGATACCCGTTTCCTCTCCGACCGCTATGCGGCAGAAGTGGCGCGGGTGATGGCCGCCAACCAGATTCATACCTGGCTGGCGCGAGCCGACACGCCCACCCCGGCTATCAGTTACGCCGTCGTCCATAAACAGGCAACGGCCGGCGTCATGATCACCGCCAGCCACAACGCCCCCCGTTACAATGGCCTGAAAATGAAGGCCAGTTATGGCGGCAGCGCCACCCCGGCCCAAAACAAACGCATTGAGTACCTGCTGGATAAAAACCTCTCCATTTCCCATGGTCCCAATCTCATGGATATGGAGCGGGCATTAAAGGAAGAACGGGTGACGAAATTTGATCCTGCCTGGGCTTATTATGAACATTTGGGTACGCTGCTCGACCTGGATGTAATCTCCAACGGGGAGCTGCGGGTGGTGGCGGATGGCATGTTTGGCTCTGGGCGCGGCTGTATTGGCGAGATGCTCACTCGCGGCCGCACCCGGGTTCACAACATCCGCCATGAGATGAACCCTGGTTTTGGCGGCATTCACCCGGAACCTATTGTCCGGCATCTTGGCTTGCTGATGTCCACCATCCAGTCAGGCCATTGGGATGTGGGCCTGGCTACAGATGGCGACGCGGATCGCATTGGGGCGGTGGACGCCAACGGCAATTTTGTGGACCCGCACCGTATTTTTGCCCTGGTGCTGCGTTACCTCATTGAAAAGCGGGGCTGGCAGGGCAAAGTGGTGCGCACCGTTTCCACCACACGCATGATCGACCGCATCGCCGCCGATCATGGCCTGACGGTGGTGGAGACGCCCGTGGGTTTCAACCACATCGCCGATTTGATGGTGGCGAACGGGGTGTTGATGGGCGGCGAAGAATCGGGCGGCATCAGCATCAAAGGCCACATCCCGGAAGGGGATGGCGTGTTGATGGGGCTGCTGCTGTTGGAAGTGATGGCGGCGGCGCAGGCGCCGCTGCATGTGCTGGTGGATGACTTGTTAGCGAAGTATGGCCCGGCGCAATATGCCCGCACCGACATGCAGTTGAAACGGCCGGTCAATAAGGCGGATATGGTGCAAATGCTGCTGGATGATGCCCCGCCGGCTATTGAGGGCGTAGCTATCGACGATATTCAGACGGTGGACGGGGTGAAGTATTATCTCAATGATGGTAGTTGGCTGCTGATCCGGCCGTCCGGCACGGAGCCGGTGCTGCGGGTTTATGCCGAAGCGCCAGACGATGAGCGGGTGGCGGCGCTGCTTGGGTTTGGGGAGCAGATGGCGCAGAAAGCGTAAGGGAGTAGTCGAGTAGTCGAGTAGTCGAGTAGTCGAGTAGTCAAGTAGTCAAGTAGTCGAGTAGTCGTTTAGTTGAGAAGTTGTTTAGGCGAGTGGGTGCGTTAGCGCCTTTAGTCACTTTTACCTATATGAGAGCCAGGCGGTGTGCTGTATTGCCTGGCTTTTCTTTTGTGTTAAATCTGGTAGGGTAGAAGAAATATAGATTTTTACTTGAGGTAAGCCTTGTGACAATACCAATTATTCGCCTGTTTTCATCGGATTTAGATGGCACTTTGCTGGGGGATGAAGAAGCGGCGCAGCAGTTTAAAGTTTTATGGGAGAGCCTGGATGAGGGGAAACGGCCGTTGCTCTGCTACAACACCGGCCGTTTGCTGGATGACGTCAAGGAAATCGTCCAACGCGGGCGGTTGCCGGCGCCCGATTACATCATCAGCGGCGTGGGCACGCATATTTATGATTACAACAGCCACACCGTCATGAAAGAGTTCTTTGAAATTTTGGAAGAGGGCTGGGACATTCAAGCAGTGGAGAAGATTCTGGCGCAACTGCCATTTCCCTTGGAGAAACAGCCGGCCCATTACCAAAATGCATACAAATCAAGCTGGTATTTTGATGACGCCACCCCGGATGAGATACGCCAGTTGAGCGACGCTCTGGAAAATGAGAACCTGGATATTCATGTGGTTTATTCCAGCGGCCGCCATTTGGATGTGCTGCCTAAATGGGCCAACAAGGGGAATGCGCTGCGTTGGCTACTGCGTCACTTGAATATACCGGTGACAACGGCCGTTGTCGCCGGTGATAGTGGCAATGACAATGCCATGTTTTCGCTCACAGGTATTCATGGCATTGTGGTGGGCAATGCCCAGCCGGAACTGCTGGCATACACTGAACCATTGGCTATTTTCCGGGCAGACCCACAAGATATTTGCGCAACGGCCGTTATTCGTGGCCTTCAATATTACAACATCTTCAACGGCGCCATTTCCCCCGCCGCCGAAAGCCTGGAATCTGTCCACCTGTACAAAAGCTTACGCGCCTCCGGCGACGACGAAACCGGCCCCCTCACCGCCGACCAGTTTGCCCTCATCCGGCAAGGCTACCACAAAGCTATTGAAGCCCTCAAAAAAACCATCACTCCCCTGGGCTTCTCCGCCTGTTCCCTGGCCGATAACGATACCATCGGTACCGATGAAAATTATTACAGCGTTTGGGCGCGGGATGGGGCTATCACCGTCATTGGCTCTCTCCCCCTGCTGACCCAAGATGAAGCCATTCACCAATGCCAGCGCCAAACCTTTATTACCTTGCTTGAGAACATTTCGCCCAACGGCCAACTGCCCGCCAATGTGCGCATTGCCGATCAAGCCCCTGACTATTCCGGGGTGGGCGGCATCGCTTCCATCGACAGCGGCTTGTGGGTGGTCATCGCCTTTTACGCCTACGTCTCCCACACCCATGATTTAGATTTTTTGCGCCGCTACATCGGGCCGCTGCAAATGGTCATGGATTGGTTGAGCGCCCACGACAGCAACAACGACGCCCTGTTAGAAATACCGGAAGCGGGCGATTGGACCGACCTCTTTGGTCGCAGCTACAACGTTTTATATGATGAAGTGCTTTGGTATCGGACCAATATTTGTTACGGCCGTTTGCTACAAATGTTAGGGGACGAGCAGCGAGCGGGCGACTACCTGCGTTGGGCGCGGATTATCAAACGAGAAATCCTGGCTAACTTTTGGCCTTCTACCCAACAAAACATCTACCAAACCATCTCCTTTGCCGAGCAGCAGTTTTCCCTCGGCGACGCCCGTTACCTCATCGCCCAAATCACGCCGTTCGATTTTAGTTGGCGCTGCGACGCCTTTGGCAACATCCTGGCTTACCTCTATGATGTCATCGATACCCCCCGAGCCAGCCAAACCTTTCGCTTTATGTGGGGGGTGGGCATCAATGAGCCGCATCCCATAAAAAACCTGTATCCGGCCGTCACCGTGGGTGATAAAGATTGGCGTCAATATTACACCGTCAACCTGCTCAACTTGCCCCACCATTATCACAACGGCGGCATCTGGCCCTTTGTCGGCGGCCATTGGGTGCGCTTTATCCATAAATTAGGGCTGCGTGACCTGGCTTTACAAGAACTTTCCCGTCTGGCAGAATTAAACAAGCTGGGCGTTTTGCACGAATGGGAATTCAACGAATGGGCGCACGGGCAAACCGGCCGGCCCATGGGTAAAGCGTATCAAGCGTGGTCCGCCTCAGAATACATCCGCGCCTGCCATGCCCTGCATGTGTTGGCGTAAACCCAACCAGGAAGCTCAATTTTTTTAGAAAAGTTGAACTTCCGAATCAGGACAATAAATCATGATGCCAAGAAACCAACAATTCAATAACATAATGATGATCTCGCTGCACGGCTACGTGGCTGCCGAACCAGAATTGGGCAAACCTGACACAGGTGGACAGGTTGTCTATGTGCTGGAACTGGCGAAACGCTTCAGTCGTCTCGGCTGGCGGGTGGATTTGATCACCCGCCGCTTTGAAGACCAGCCGGAATTCGACGAGATCAACGACAACCTGCGCGTCTGGCGCATCCCCTTTGGCGGCTCAGAATTCATCCGCAAAGAAGATATGCACGATCATGTGGGCGATTTTGTCACCAATCTGCTGGCTGCTATTCGTACGCGCAACTTCCAATATGACATTGTGAATTCCCATTATTGGGATGCCGGCTGGGCCGGTCAAAAAGTGGCAGAAGAGTTGAATATTCCCCATATTCATACCCCCCACTCGCTGGGCTGGTGGAAACAACAAAACTTGGGGGCAGACATGAGCGCCAAAGAGATGGAAAAAACGTATCGTTTTGAGGAACGCATCCGCAAAGAGTTCCTCGTCTATCAAATGTGTGATCATGTCATTGCTACCACAGAACCTCAAGCGGAACTGCTTTTGCAAGAGTATGACCTGTTGGAAAAGCATCTCACCGTCGTCCCGCCGGGCATGGATGAAGATCGCTTTTCCCCTATTCGCCAGGGAGATCGGGAAAAATTGCTGAAAAAGTATGATTGGCGGCCGCATGATGTGCTGACGTTAGGACGCATGGCGCATAACAAAGGGTACGATCTGCTGCTGGAGGCGCTGCCCACCCTGTTTGAGTTGGTTCCCGATGCCCGTCTAGTCGCGGCCGTTGGCGGGGAAGGGTCGGCGCAAGATGATCAAGGGGTGGCTGACTTGAAAAAACGAGCCAAAGCGTTGGACATTGAAGACAAGATCGTGTGGGTCAGTTATGTAGCGGATGAGGATTTGGCGAACTATTATCGGGCAGCGGCCGTTTTTGTGATGCCGTCTCGTTATGAACCGTTTGGTATGGTGGCGATTGAAGCGATGGCCTGTGGCACCCCGGCCGTCATTACCGTGCATGGCGGGCTGTTCGACTTGATCGATTACGGCAAACAGGCGCTCTATGCCGACCCCAATCGCGCTGTGGAACTGGGCACGATGATGGCCTTCCCCATGTTGTACCCCAACCTGGCGCATGAATTGTCGGTGGAAGGGGCGCGTTTTGCCCGGCGCAATTTTGGCTGGACGGGCATCGCCAAGAAAACCCTGCACATTTTTGACACGGTGAGCCAGACGAGGATTGGGGAGACGGTTTAGAATTAGAAGATCTCCTCTCCCTAACTGAAGCCTTATTGCTTGACGATTCGGATATATTTGAAGGTACACATAGTGAAAATACGAGGAGGTTCATGATATGCGCGATGTCATCATACCAGCCACTATTGTTAAAGCTACAAATCTAAATGAACAAGAATTTCTCTTAAAAGTTGCCATAGACTTATATGTTGAAGAGCGATTAACCTTAGAACAAGCAAGCGAACTCGCCCAGCTTCATCGGCTGGATTTTCAACAAGCGTTATCTAGCCGTGGTATTCCTGTCAATTTTGATATTGTTGATTTTCAAGAAGACTTACAAACGTTGAAAACGCTAAGCCGTTCATGATTGTCATCAGCGATGCCTCTGCCATTATCGCTCTATCGGAAGCCAAGCAATTGGGAGTCACTTATACCGGTATTCTTGGTGTTCTTGTCGAGGCAAAGCGTCAAAATCTCATTCCCATGGTCAAGTCTTTTATGGACGATTTGAGAATAATCGCTGGTTTTAGAATCAGCCAGCCGTTGTACGAATTTGTATTGAACGAAGTAAACGAAACATCTTTCCCCGAAACATAATCCGCCCATTCCCTCAAGCCTACACTCATGATGCGGTAGGGGTTATGCGATGGAGCATAATCGTTGCCAAACGCAAGGCAATGTCACCCATTGCGTAGCCCGTGTGCTCGCCCGATGACCTTACGGGCGAGGCAACCGGAGAAAGGATAGTGTTGCCTGGCACAGGTTTCACCCGATTGCCTAACCCCTACCATCATGCCTGAATTGAGCATGGCAGGGTTTACACACGCCCATTGACAATTGACCATTTACAATTGAAAATTAGCCAGCTTTGCCAACAACCATGAGGGAACCGCATGAACCAACAAGAACTACGCCAACTGATTGCCCAAGCCGCCGCCGAAGGGTGGACAGACTTAGATTTGGGTCAGCAAAAATTAACTGAACTATCGTCTGAAATCGGGAAGCTAACCAACCTGACTCGACTTAACTTGAACGGAAATAAGTTAACTGCCGTTCCTCCTGAAATCAGTCAGTTGATCAACCTGACTGATCTTCAACTTAGCTCCAACCCATTAACGGCCGTTCCTCCTGAAATCTGGAAACTAACAAACTTAACTTCGCTTAATCTATCCAACAATAAATTAACTGCCGTTCCGCCAGAAATATGGCAACTGACCAACTTGACTAAGCTTGTCCTGATCAGCAACGACTTAACGGCCGTTCCACCTGAAATCGGTCAGTTGACCAATCTGACTAGGCTTGACCTGAGCTTCAATCCGTTAATAGATGTGCCGCTGGAAATTTGGCAGCTAACCAACTTAACTTCACTTGCTCTGACTCTTAACCAGTTAACTACGATACCGTCCGAGATCGATCAGTTGACCAATCTGACTGAGCTTTACTTGAGCATAAACCCGTTGACATCTGTGCCGCCCGAAATCGGGCAGTTAACTAACCTGACTGTGCTTCATTTATACGCCAACCAGTTAACGGCCGTTCCGCCCGAAATCGGGCAGTTGACTGACCTGACTGCGCTTCATCTATTCGACAACCTGTTAACGGCCGTTCCACCTGAAATCGGTCAGATGACAAACCTGATTGAGCTTAACCTGCGTAACAACAAATTGAAACATTTACCAGAAACGCTGCAACAGTTGACACAATTAGAATATCTTGACCTACGTGACAATCCCGCATTGGGACTTTCCCCAGAGATATTGGCAGAAATATATAATCCCGCGCTCATTCTGAGAACTTATTTTGGTGAACGCCGTCCGCTTCATGAAGCTAAATTACTCCTCGTGGGGCAGGGTGGCGTCGGCAAGACCGCCCTGGCTCGCCGTTTGCTACACAACCTGCCGCCAGATGAGTCTCAGGGCAAAACCCCCGGTGTTGACATCCACAAGTGGGCGTTCCCACAGGTTAATTCCGACCCCATCACCCTCAACCTGTGGGATTTTGGCGGGCAAGGCGTATATCAGGCTACCCACCAATTCTTCTTCACCAGCCGCAGCCTCTACCTCGTCGTCATCAACGCCCGCACCGGCGAGCAAGAAAGCCGCCTGCGCCATTGGCTCAAACTGGTCGCCAGCCTCAGCGACAACGCCCCCGTGATCATCGTCGTCAACAAACAAGATATACATGCTCTGACCCTCGATGAACGAGAACTGAAACACAAATACCCCAACCTGCTGCACGTCATCGCCACCTCTTGCACCAGCGGCGCGGGCATCGACGACCTGCGCCAAGCCATCGCCGCAGCATTGCCCCAGCTACCCGGCATCAACGACTCATTCCCTATCCCCTGGTTTGGCCTCAAAAGGCAGTTAGAAGCGATGGACGCCAACTACATCACCTACGAACGGTACGCGGAATATTGCCAAGAAGCGGGCATAGAAACCCCGGCCGATCAGCGCAGTTGGGTGCAGGTGCTGCATCGTCTGGGCGTCATCCTCAACTATCAAGACGATAATTACCGCCAGTTGGAAGGCACTCACGTTCTCAAACCAGAGTGGGTCACAGATGGCGTCTACCGCATCCTCTCTGATCCAGATGGCAAAATTGCCGCCAACAACGGCATCCTCACCACCGCCATGCTCGACCACATTCTCGACCCCGTTGTGTATCCCCACCACCAGCAGATTTTCATCGTGGAGATGATGCGCAAATTTGAACTCAGCTTCCGCATTCCCCATCAGTCAGAGCAGTACCTCATCCCCGATCTGCTGCCCAAAGAACAGCCAGCAGAAGTTGAACTTTTGCAAAAAGTTCAACTTCTTAACTTTGAGATCCATTACACCGACTTCTTACCGAGCAGCATCCTCTCCCGCTTCATGGTGGGCATGATGGCGGCGCTGGATCGCAAAGCCTCCTGGCGCAATGGCGCGATACTGAAATTCGATGGCAACAAGGCTCTGGTTCGCACCGATTTGGAGGCGCGTAAACTGTTCATCACCATCAGCGGCAATGAAGCCACCCGGCGCGGCTTACTCAACAGCATTCGGATGCAACTTCACGCCATCCACAATACCTTGCCCAATCTGCCCCTCACCGAGCATATCCCCATCCCTAGCCATCCCGGTATCACCATTGATTATAAAGACCTGCTTTGGTATGAATCGGAAGGCATATTGGAACCACCCTACGCGCCCATTCGCGGAAAAATTGACGTGATGGGGCTATTGGCAGGCATTGAAACACCTACCTTACGCCGAGAACGGCAGTTGCAAGAGTCACTGTTGGCTGCATACAACCTGGATGAATTGATGCAGCTTTGTTTTGAACTGGATGTTGATTATGAAGAATTGCCAGGGAAGACCAAATCTGCAAAGACGCGGGAATTGGTGCAGTTGATGGGGAGGCGCAATCAGTTGGATGAGTTGGAAGTGAAGTTGAGGGAAAAGCCGGGACATTCATTCTAAATGCCATCTTTTCCTACTTGACACCATCCTTTACATCTCCTATTATTACTTATTAAAGTCTATAGATATAGTCGGGTTATAGCATATGAATTTATCAAAACGAGGTGAATATGGGCTGCGAGCGCTCATCAATCTGGCTTCACAGCCAGATCCTAGTGCCCGAGTGCAAATGAAACAAATTGCTGCCCAGGAACAGATTCCGCTGAAATTTTTGGAGCAAATATTGCTGACGCTGCGTAATGCCGGCATTGTGCAAAGCAAAGCGGGCAGGGGAGGTGGCTATTATCTGAACAATTCGCCCACGGCGATTACCTTGGGGCAAGTTGTGCGTATTTTGGATGGGCCATTGGCGCCCATTAAATGTGTGAGCCAGATGGCTTATGAGCCATGCGCCTGCCCGGATGAAAAAAACTGCGGCCTGCGTCTGGTGATGAGTGATGTGCGCAACGCTATCGCGGATATTTTGGACCAGACCACGCTTCAGGATGTGGCCCGCCGGGTAGAGGCGGAACGGCAGCTTGGCTCGCAGGAAACCACGCCCGCTTAACTGTGGGTTATTTTTTAGAATAAAAGTATATAAAATCTATAGAATTTATCTGTTTAGATAAACAGAATGGGAGGTTAAAATGGAGCCGACTTTTATTCAATTTGTGCTGGTGGGCTTTGTCGCCCAGTTGATTGATGGCGCTTTAGGTATGGCGTATGGGGTCAGTTCAAACACATTTTTGTTAAGCCTGGGGCTGCCGCCGGCCGTTTCCAGCGCCAGTGTGCATTTATCTGAGGTATTCACAACGGCCGTTTCCGGCACATCTCATTGGCGCTTGGGCAACATCGACAAGCAGTTGGTCCTCACTCTGGTGCTGCCGGGCATGATTGGCGGGGCGGTGGGCGCTTACCTGCTCACTGCCATCTCCGGCGACGCCATTCGCCCCTATTTGTCGCTTTACCTGGCGTTGATGGGTGTTTACATTGTCTGGAAAGCGCTGCGCCGCCAAACCAACGAGATGCGCACAGACACGCCCCGATACATTTCGCTGTTGGGCGTTATCGGCGGCTTTTTTGACGCCATTGGCGGCGGTGGGTGGGGGCCAATCGTCACCACTACCCTGGTGGCCCGGGGCAATAATCCGCAAAAAACGGTGGGGTCTGTCAACTTGAGCGAGTTCGCCGTTACTTTAACGCAGTCTATCGTCTTTTTGCTCACCCTGAAGGTCATCGCCTGGGAAGTGGTGGGCGGGCTGATGGTGGGCGGGGTGTTGGCTGCGCCGCTGGGGGCGGTGATGGTGCAGCGGATTCCGGCGAAAGCACTGATGGGCATTATTGGGGTACTTATTATTACTTTGAGTCTGCGCACGATGATGCTGGCGTGGTTGTAAATAGCTGGCTTGGGGAAACGGCCGTACTGAGCCACGCAAGGGCGACGTACTCTTGAGTTAGGTCGCCTTTGAAGGATGAATCATCCCCTAGCAACCGTGATGGGCAGCTGAGTTCCAGCAGATTGGCACAGACTTACGGCGCGTATGGGAAGAAACGCGGGAATGGGGCGAAACGGCCGTTTAGCTATATTGCAAGCAAAAGTGCGGGAAAGACGGGGGAATCAGTTCTAAATTTCATTATTTTCTCTACTTGATTTACGAAGTTAATGTATATACAATAATGAATATGGAAATTGAATACGATCCAGTCAAACGAAAACAAACATTGAAGAATCGGAAATTAGATTTTGATCGATGCAACGATGTTTTTAGCGGCCCCATACTTGAAATGGAAGATATACGCATCAAGTATGGCGAACCCCGCTATATCGTTTTTGGCTTACTGGATACACGCATGGTAGTCGTCGTCTGGACACCACGGGGTGACAGACGTCGTATTATTTCGATGAGGAAAGCAAATGAACGAGAACAAAACCGCTTTAGAGAATACCTGGATCGACCCTGATGATGCGCCTGAACTAAACGGGGCTTTCTTTGACCAGGCAACACCAAAAATAAACGATGAAATCGTTTCTGTCCCTAAGGTAAAGACAGCGTTCACACAACGACTAGGAAGGCCAAAATCAGATAGTCCCAAAAAGGCAATCAGCATCAGGCTGTCGCCTGAGGTAGTTGAGTATTTCAAGGCAACGGGCAAAGGGTGGCAGACTCGTGTGGATGAAGCTTTGCAAGAATATGTAGCCGCCCAGCAATGAGGGAGCAAGATATTAGCCTGCATACCAATCTGTCAACCAGCCAACTCTAAAAATAAGTGTGCAAAGATTTGTTACAATCTACGCAATACACCAGTCAATTATGTTATACTCATCACATTGACAACCATTGCTTCAATTTTGGATGAGGTGATACAAATGCTTAAAGATACATTGTGGCAAGAGATTGATTCTTTGCCTGAATCCCAATTAGAAGCCTTATTAGATTTTGTAAAATTCTTACACTATCAAAATCAGCAAAAGCCGAAAACCAAAAAAACAAAATCCCGTATCCCCGGTCTTGATGCAGGGACAACCTGGGTAAGCGATGATTTTGATGATCCCTTGCCAGACTCCTTTTGGTTTGGATCCAATTAAGCACCATGAAGCTCTTGTTAGATACCCATGCCTTTATTTGGTGGTACAACGAACCAGACCAATTACCTCAGCAAGTTCTCGCCGCCTGTCAAGACACAAGTAACACGCTGATGTTGAGCGTTGCCAGGGTGTGGGAAATGCAAATTAAAAGCCAGTTAGGCAAACTCCGCCTAAGCGCTCCTTTAACCGACATCATCCATCATCAACAAGAACAAAATCGACTGCAAATACTCCCTGTCACGTTGCCAGTTGTTTTTGCTTTAGCAGATTTACCTATGCACCATCGGGATCCCTTTGATCGCTTGCTTATTGCACAAGCAAAGGTAGACCAATTACTGTTAGTGAGTAACGACAGCCAGTTTCACCATTATTCAGTTTCCTTGTTCTGGAAGTAAAACGGCCGTTTCCTCCATCCTATTCGACACCCATCCCCACCCTGTGCCATAATTGTCCCACCACTTACCTGGAGACATTTATGGTTCAAACAGCCAATTCCGACGCCCTCCGCCTGGCAAGCCTGCATACCAACCTCGACGACCTGCGTAAACAGCTGACTCTACGCCTGGTGCTGCTGCTCATCGCCAGCGCCCAAGTCATCATCGTTTTTTATGATTCGCCCGTTGCTTTTCCCGTGGGCATGTTTGCCTTCTGGTTTTCGCTGACGGCGCTGGGCCTGGCCGTGTTATGGCTGCGCAGCGACCATCATGCCCTGGCGCGGCATCTGCTGGTGTGGGGTATCATCGCCGAAACCATGTTTGCCATGTGGCTCTTCCCCGCCAGTTGGATACCGTATGTGGGCGTGGTGCTGGTGTTTAGTAATTCGTTAATGGTGAAATGGAGCGAAATGGGAACGGCCGTTGTCATCTTCCTGGCCGCCCTTCTCCTCAACAAATACTCACCCGTCCACGCTTACGATCTCGGTCCCTTGTTTGGTATCCTCATCCTGGCCGTGGCCATCGCTGCTTTAGCCGTGCGCACCCTTTACACCACCCTCGACTGGGTGTGGCAGATGCACGAGCAAAGCAAAGATCTGCTCAATACCACCCGCAACCAACAGGCCGAACTGCGCTCTCTCGTCAAATCCCTGCGCATCGTCAACGACATTCGTGAGCGCACCGAACAAGAACTGATGATCGCCCATAAAGAAGCGCAAAAAGCGCGGCAGCTCAAGGAGCAGTTCGCCGCCAACATCAGCCACGAACTGCGCACTCCCCTCAGCATCATCCTCGGTTTTAGCGAGGTGATGTATCTCTCGCCAGAAGTGTATGGTCCACAGCCGCTGCCCCCCGTTCTCATGCGGGATGTCTACCAGATTTACCGCAACAGCCGTCATCTGCTGGACATGATTGACGACATTCTCGACCTCTCCCGCTTTGAAATGGTCGGTTTTACCCTCAAAAAAGAGCCGACCGACCTGGCGCACTTAATCGAGGAAGCGGCAGCCATTGTGGGCAATTTGTTTGAAAAATCGGCGGAAGTGGCGCTGGTGGTAGACGTCGCCCCCCGTTTGCCCCTCGTCGACCTCGACCAGACGCGCATTCGCCAGGTGCTGCTCAACTTGCTCAACAACGCCCACCGTTTCACTACCCGCGGCGCCGTCACCCTCACCGCCGCCCAGGTCGATAATGACATTCTGGTGCAGGTACACGACACTGGCCCCGGCATCTCAGCCGAAGACGCCGCCGCCATTTTCACGGAGTTCTACCAGGTTGATTATTCGCTCAGCCGCAGTCATGGCGGCGCGGGGTTGGGGCTGGCTATTTGTCAACGGTTTGTGGAAGCGCATAACGGCCGTATCTGGGTGGATAGCGAAGCGGACAGCGGCTCTACCTTCTCATTCACCTTACCCATTGACCTGTCCAAAGTAGACCACACCAATCTTTACCGCAGCCCCGCCCCCGATCCTCAAACAAAGGAGATTAAACCGTGCCTGCTCCTGGTAGAGTCAGATCAACAGGTGAGCAGTTTGGTGGCGCGGCATTTGGATGGGTATGAAGTCGTTGTCGTAGAAAAAGCCGAGGAAGTGGCGCACAAGGCGGCCTTACGCCATCCATTGGCGATTTTACTGAATGTCCAGCCAGGACAGCCAGGAAACACAGAGATGCTGGGTCAGGTCAATGCCCCGATCATCGAATGTTCGCTGCCCAGTCAAACGTGGATGGCAACCTCTCTGGGCGCGATGGCTTCCCTGACGAAACCGATCAATTTTGAAAAGCTGCATGAATACCTGGCGCGGCTGGAAGCGGTGCAAACGATCCTGGTCATCGACGACAATCCCGGTGTGTGCCAGTTGGTGCAGCGTCGCCTGGAAGACAAATACGCCATCCAAATCGCCTACGAAGGACGCACTGGCCTGAGCGCCATGCAGCAGCAGCGCCCCGATCTCGTCATCCTCGACCTGATGATGCCGGAGGTAGATGGCTTCGCCGTCATCGACGCCATGCAAGCCGATCCTAACCTCGCCGATGTTCCCGTCATCCTGCTCACCGCCACTACTTATATAGAAGACACGTTGGCGCAATACGGAAATCAAGTCAAAATAGTGCAGGCCACGCCCTGGCATCCGGCGGAAACCCTACGTTTCCTCAAATCGGTGCTGGCTGGATTGAGACCCATGCCCAAAATGGAACCGGAACCATAACAATTAACCGCGGAGCACGCAAAGAACGCGAAGATTACTCTTTTTTCATCCGCGCCCTCGGCGTCCTCCGCGGTGGATGATTTTCTATGACAACCCCACCCGCCGAATTTACCGAGCAAGTCAAGCAAGCGCTGGAACATCTGTATGATTTTTCTACGCTGCAGAAGCTGCCGCTGGCACAGGAACTGGCGCCCATCAACAGCCGCGCCAACGAGACGCCCGGTCACCATTTGCGCCGCGAGTTGATCACGGCTATTGAAAGCCTCAGTCCGGGTTCCCGTTCCTCGGTGCAGTCGCCTGATGCGCGGCTCTACAATTTATTGCAACTGCGTTACATTGAAGGCATTACGGTGCAGGAAGCGGCTAATCGCATGGGCTTGTCGGCGCGGCAGGCGCATCGCTCGTTACGTAAGGGGGAAGAAAGCGTCACGGCCGTTCTCTGGATGCGTGGGCAAGAATTGCAAAAAGAAAGAGCCAGCCCGCCGGCCGCAACGGAAAACGGCGCGGCGCGTGAACTCTCGTCCGTCTCCTCTGAGGTGTCCTTGCTCGAGAGCCAATTGGAAGCGGTAGACATCCGGGCTATCCTGCAGGAGGCGCTTAAAGCGACCGCCCCGCTGGCCCAAAAACGAGGCGTACTGTTTGAGGTGGCGTTGCCTGATAGTCCGGTGATTGTGTCGGTGGAAACGGCCGTTTCTCAACAAATATTCGCCAGCCTATTCAGCCGCGTTATCGGCCTCGCCCAAAAAGAGAGCCTGTCGCTGCGTCTCAATCAGCGGCAGGAGCAAGCCGTGGTCACCCTTAGCTACCTGCCGGAACACGAGAGCAGCCCGGTGATTGTAGATGAGGTGATTGAGCAGTTTGTAAAAAGGTTGGGGTGGACGATAAGAGAAGAGAAGGTGGTAAACGGCCGTTCGGCCATCGTGCTCAACCTGACCGGACAAGGGGCGCTCATTCTGGTGGTGGATGACAACGAAGGGCTGGTGGAACTGCTCGGCCGCTACCTCACCGGTCACAACTGCCGCGTCCTCACCGCCACCAACGGCCCTGAAGGGCTGCAACTGGCCCAGGAACTGATCCCCGACGCCATCATTTTGGATGTGATGATGCCCGGCGCCAGCGGCTGGGAAATCCTGCAAACCTTACGCAGTCAGCCGCAAACCGCCACCGTGCCCGTCATCGTCTGCTCCGTCTTCAACGACCCCGACCTGGCCTACTCCCTGGGCGCCACCCGCTTCCACGCCAAACCCATCCGCCGCGACACCATCCTCGATACCCTGCATGAACTGGGTGTAGTTTAAGCCCCAAAAATGGCAAGTAGCAAGTCATCGTTGGCAGAAGGAACTCGTCACCCGCTACTTGCTACCCGCTGAAAATCAGTTAAATTTGCCTATCCCGCATTCACATCAGCCTGAAACAGCTTCACATCTTGCCGCAGCACAGGAATGGTAATGCCCGCTTCCGTCAGTTTGAGCTTCACTTCTTCTGTCACCGCAAATAAGGCGTCATAATAATGCTCTACCAGGGTAAACGGCCAGAGATAAAACTCAACGCCCCGGGGACTTAAATTCTCAACCCCCACCACAGGCTTTGGATCATCTAAAACAAGCTCGTTTTCAGCCAAAATTTGCTCCATAATCTGCTTGGCCTTCATCAAATCAGACTCGTAAGTAATGGTTACAGCGATATCAACCCGCCGATAACCCAGTTCAGAATAATTGATGATATTACCCTCCATAATAACCCCGTTAGGAATAGTTACCATGCTCTTTGGCTGGGTTAAAATAACAGTGGTAAACAGTTGAATCCGTTTCACCTGCCCAAATGTACCATTTAGCACATCGATCCAATCACCTGGTTTATAGGTTTGGAACACCACAAAAATAATGGTAGCCGCCATGTTATTTAACGTCGTTTGAAAAGCCAACCCCAGCAAAACAAGGAAAAGGCCAAAGAAGAGAAGGATGGAATTAATGGGGACACCCAAGGCAATCAACGCAAAAGAAATGGCGACGAGTAAGATGCCATAATAAATAATTTGCTCTATGGCGTAGACCACCTTCCGGTTAACGTGGGTATCTGTTTTTGCCATGGCCACTGTAAATAAGCCGCGCGTGTGGCGAGCGAGCCAACGGCCGAGCAAGATAATAACAATGGCGCCAGCAATGTGAATAAAACCGGGAAACCCGCTGCTCATTAAAGAATCATTGGCTTGTAATACATATTCTATGAGTTGTTTCATCTTATCATTCCCTTAGCGCTCGTTGCTGGCTAATTTTACTCTGGTACACTCAATAATAAAAATGGGGGTCTGCCGTCTACTACAATTTAAGAGATCAACAATAAACCTTATAGAAGGAAGGACATCACCTATGAAAGTAGCCGTTTTTGCCACTAAAGGATATGACAGGGCTTCGTTTGAGAAGATGAACGAGCAGTTTGGCCACGAACTCTCTTTTTATGAATCAAAATTGACGCCCAAAACGGCCGTTCTCGCCGCTGGTTATGAAGCCGTCTGTGTCTTTGTCAACGACCAAGTCAACCGGGACACCATCACCCAGTTAGTCGCGGGTGGCACACGCATTATCGCCACGCGCACCGCTGGCTATAACCAGATTGACCTGCAAGCCGCCGAAGAAATGGGGCTGACTGTGGTGCGCGTGCCAGCTTACTCCCCCAACGCCATCTCCGAATTCACCGTGGGCCTCATCCTAACCCTGGGCCGCCAAATTCACCGCGCCTACAACCGTGTGCGCGACAACAACTTTGAGCTAGACGGTCTGCAAGGCATCGAAATATATAACAAAACCATCGGCGTCTTCGGCGTCGGCCGTATTGGACTGACTGTGTTACAAAATTTATCTGGCTTTGGCGCCACCCTGCTTGCCTACGACCCCTACCGCAACCCGGAAGCAGCCAAACTAGCCACCTACTTCGACGATTTCCTGGAAATGGTCAGCCAGTGCGACATCATCACCCTGCATTTACCACTAACCCCCGACACCCACCACCTCATCAACGCCAACACCATCGCCCACCTGAAAGATGGCGTGTTCATCGTCAATACCAGCCGCGGCGGCCTGCTGGATACCCAGGCTGTGATTGACGGCTTAAAGTCCGGCAAAATCGGTTATCTGGCGATTGACGTGTACGAAATTGAAGGCGATCTCTTCTTTCAAGACTTGTCTAACGAAGTGGTGCAGGACGATACCTTCTCTCGTCTGCAAACGTTCCCCAACGTGTTGGTGACGGGCCATCAAGCGTTTTTAACCGACCGCGCCTTGCGCAACATCGCCGAAACGACGCTGCAAAACCTGACGCAGCTTGAAGAGACGGGCCAGTGCGACAATGTGGTGCGGTTTGAAGAGATTCGCGGGAATAATTTAGGGGATTAACAGGGCGATTAGCTTGGATATTCGCCTGGCAAGTATGACAAATTTATAATCTGCGCCCTTCGAGAAGTTGAACTTCTGGGCTAAACTTATTGGGGGAGTCTCGTGCAAAAATGTGGCATAACGGCCGTTGAGCCATTCAGCAAGCTCAAGAACCACCTGTTGAAACCAAAGCTGGCCTATCAGCGCTGTTAAAATGTAAACGGCCGTTTTCCATCCATCCTTCTCCCTATTTGTACAATCTGCCCAATAAATGGCACACTCATGTCACACATATGTCGTAAAGCCTCTTGTTATGCCACCTTCTTTACTGTAAAGTAGTTTACAGTTCCCCATCTCAATTGTATTGAGGCTAATCCCCTGGGGAACTTTGTTTATCAACCTTCAGAGCCGAGGGAAAGAGCGAGAAGAACACCCTTCACTACACCATACTCCTCCTTAATCTTCCTCACTCTGAACTCAACCATCGTCAGAGGAGACGAAAATTATGAAGAAGACCCGTTATTTACCCCTTATCCTAGTTTTACTCTTTGCCCTGCTCCTGGCAGCCTGCGGCGGCGGCGCCGCTGAACCCACTAAAGCGCCAGCCCCAGCCGGAGAAGCGGCAGCGCCCACCGAAGAAGCGATGCCAGAAGAAGGCGGCGCGGATTCCGTGGAAGTATTCTCCTGGTGGACAGGTGGTGGTGAGGCCGCCGGCCTGGAAGCCATGATCAAAGTCTTCGCCGAAAAATATCCCAATATTGAGTTCATCAACGCCGCCGTTGCCGGTGGCGCCGGCACCAACGCCCGCGCCGTCCTCGCCACCCGCCTCCAGGCTGGTGACGCCCCTGACAGTTGGCAAGGCCACGCCGGCCAGGAACTCATCGGCACCTACGTCGCCGCCGGGCAGCTCGAACCATTGAACTTCCTCTATGAAGAACAAGGCTGGCTCGACGTCATGCCCGAAACCCTCATTCCTCAAATCAGCCAGGACGGCAACATCTACTCCGTGCCCGTCAACATTCATCGCGCCAACGTGCTCTGGGCCAACCCGGCCGTTCTCGAAGAATACGGCGTGGAAATGCCCACCACGTTAGACGAATGGTTTGAAGCCATGGATACCATGCAAGCGGGTGGGCTAGATGCCCCCCTCTCCATGGGCGAACAATGGACCGCCATGCACCTCTTCGAAACCATCCTGCTTGCCTCCATGGGTCCCGATGCCTACAACGCCTTGTGGACAGGCGATGGCGACTGGAGCAGCCCTGAAGTAACCCAGGCCATCGCTGATTACGAAAAAATCTTGAGCTATACCAACAGTGACGCCTCTGCTCTCAGTTGGCAAGATGCCGGGCAGCTTGTCATCGACGGCGACGCCGCTTTCAACGTCATGGGCGACTGGCAAGAAGGGTTCTTCCGTGAATTGGGGGCCGTCCCCGGCGAAGGGTACGTCTGGGCGCCTGTGCCTGGCACTGCTGGCAACTTCCAGTTCCTCTCCGACAGCTTCGTCCTACCGGTGGGCGCGCCCCATCGTGACGCCGCCATTGCCTGGTTGACGGTGGCTGGCTCCAAAGAAGGCCAGGACGCCTTCAACCCCGTCAAAGGCTCCATTCCGGCTCGCAGTGATGGCGACCGCTCCCTGTACGGCGAATATCTGCAATCCGCTATGGACGATTGGGCCAACGACAATGTGGTTGGCTCTCTGACCCACGGCGTGGTGGCCAACGACAGCTGGAAATCTGAAATCGACACTGCCCTGGGCCTCTACCTGGCTGGCGGCAATGCCGCAGATTTGCAAACAGCCTTAACCGCCGCCGCTGGTGGCGCAGACCAGACGATGATCGAAGCCGCCCCTGAAGAAGCCAATACAGATGTTTCCGGTCCCGTGGAAGTCTTCTCCTGGTGGACGGGTGGTGGCGAAGCCGCTGGCCTGGAAGCGATGATCGAAGTCTTCGCTGAAATGTACCCCAATGTGGAATTCGTCAATGCCGCTGTAGCCGGTGGCGCTGGCACCAATGCCCGCGCTGTGTTGGCTACGCGCCTGCAAGCGGGTGACGCCCCCGATAGCTGGCAAGGTCATGCCGGGCAAGAACTCATCGGCACCTACGTCGCTGCGGACCAGCTCGAACCGCTGAACTTCCTCTATGAAGAAAAAGGGTGGCTTGATGTCATGCCTGAGACGCTGATTCCCTTGATTTCTGCGGACGGCAATATCTACTCCGTACCCGTCAATATCCATCGCGCCAATGTGTTGTGGGCCAACCCGGCCGTTCTGGAAGAATACGGCGTGGAAATGCCCACCACCCTGGACGAATGGTTTGCCGCCATGGATGCCTTACAAGCGGGCGGTATGGCTGAGCCGCTGGCTTTAGGTGAACAATGGACAGTTTTGCATCTCTTTGAGACGGTTCTGCTCGCTTCCATGGGTCCCGATGCCTACAACGGGCTGTGGGATGGCAGCAACGATTGGAGCGGTCCAGAAGTGACCCAGGCGCTGGAAGATTTCGCCAAAGTTTTGACCTATACCAACAGCGACGCCTCTGCCTTGAGCTGGCAGGATGCCGGTCAACTCGTCATTGATGGCGATGCGGCTTTTAACGTCATGGGCGACTGGCAAGAAGGGTTCTTCCGTGAGCTCGGTTCCGTGCCCCAAGAAGGATACACCTGGGCGGCCGTGCCGGGTACGGAAGGCAACTTCCAATTCCTGTCTGACAGTTTCGTGCTGCCGGTAGGCGCTCCCCATCGTGACGCTGCCATTGCCTGGCTGACCGTGGCTGGTTCTCGTGAAGGTCAAGATGCGTTCAACCCCGTTAAAGGCTCCATTCCGGCGCGCAGTGATGGCGATGTTTCTCTCTACGGTGAATACCTGCAATCCGCCATGGACGATTGGGCCAGCAACAACGTGGTTGGTTCTTTGACTCATGGTGTGGTGGCCAATGACAGTTGGAAATCTGAAATTGACACCGCCATGGGCTTGTTCCTCGGTACGCAAGACGTGGCTGGTTTCCAAGAGGCATTGGTTGACGCTTGTGCCACTTCTGGCGCTTGCCAATAATTGATTAACGACGTAGAGACGCCCCCGTCGGGGCGTCTCTACATTTAACCAGCGGCGGCTGAGTCTTTCGGCAAGCTCAAGAACCACTTGTCGAAGCCAAAGCGACATGTTTGCCAGGCCCGCCTTTGCCTTCGACAAGCTTCTCGACAGGCTCGAAGGCCATTCAGGCGATAGCTAGTTTACACATAATCAGGACGTCTTATGCGCAGCAAAAAAATAGACAAAGATACGGTCCTCGCGTTTTTTCTTGTCCTCCCCTCCATCTTGGCCGTTTTCATTTTCATCTACGGCTTCATCTTTTGGTCGGTGCGGGTCTCATTTAGCAATTGGGTGGGTTTAATGCCTAATTATGAATGGATCGGTCTGCAAAACTATATCACTCTCTTCAAAGACCCCCGTTTCCATATTGATATTCGCAACACCCTCATTTTCACGACATTATTTGTGGGGGGATGCCTTTTCTTGGGCCTTATGCTCGCTATTTTGCTAGACCAGGGCTTACGTGGTGAAAATTTTTTCCGCAGCTTGTTTATTTTCCCCATGGCGATTTCTTTTATTGTGACGGGCGTGGTCTGGCGCTGGTTGATGAATCCGGCTATGGGATCGCGCATGAGCGGCCTCAATTTGCTATTTGATCAATTTGGCCTGGATTTCCTCATCAATCGCTGGCATACCACGCCAGACTGGGGTATCGCCGCCATTGCCATCCCGGCCATCTGGCAAATGTCTGGCTATACCATGGCCTTGTACCTGGGCGGTTTGCGAGCCATACCGGAATCACTGCGTGAAGCGGCGCGAGTAGATGGCGCTTCAGAAATTACGATTTACCGCAAAATCGTTATGCCTTTGTTGTGGCCGGTGACGTTGAGCGCGGTCATTATTCTGGGACATATATCGCTGAAGGTGTTTGATTTAATCATTGCTGTAGCCGGTAAGCAGGTGGCGTTGGATGTGCCTTCGATTTATATGTGGACGCTGACGTTTGACGGCCAGTTTTACGGCCGGGGCGCTTCGGTTGGTATCCTGTTATTGATTAGTGTAGCGGTTTTGGTGATTCCTTATCTATACACCTCGCTGCGAGAGGAGTCAGCGTTATGACCGCCCGTGCTTTAAGTCATGGTGGAAAATCAAGAAGGCGTGGTGTGCCCACGAGAGCCTGGTTGTATATTATTTTGTTGTTTATGTCGCTGTTTTATTTACTGCCGATGTATGTGATGTTGGTGACTGGCTTTAAAAGTTTTGATGAAGTGAGCCTGAAAACGATGTGGGATTTGCCTTCGGGTCTACATTTTGACAATTTTGTGGTGGCCTTTGATCACTTGGCGCCGTATCTGTGGAATAGCATCCGGCTGGTGATTCCGGCCGCCACGATTTCGGCGTTTTTGGGATCGATCAATGGCTTTGTGCTGACGCGCTGGCGTTTCCCTGGCTCTAATATTGTTTTTCCGCTGCTGCTGTTTGGCATGTTTATTCCCTACCAGGCGATTTTGATCCCGCTGGTGCAGTTTATGAATAAGGCGGGGTTGTATGGCAGCATTCCGGGGTTGACGTTGACGCATATTATTTACGGCATTCCCATCACCACGCTGACGTTTCGCAGTTATTATATGACGGTGCCGAAGGAGATGGTGGAAGCGGCCAAGATTGACGGGGCTGGTTTGTTGGAGACGTATTACCATGTTTTTTTGCCCATTTCGATTCCAGCGTTTGTGGTGGTGTTGATCTGGCAGTTTACGGCCGCCTGGAATGATTTCTTGTTTGCAGTGGTGCTGACCAGCCCGGAGAATTGGCCGATTACGGTGGCGCTGAATAATCTGGCGGGCAGCCAGATTATCGCCTGGAATGTGCAGATGGCGGCGTCGCTGGTGGCGGCGGTGCCGACGTTGATCGTGTATATTTTCTTAGGCCGCTATTTCTTGAAAGGGTTGATGTCGGGGGCGTTGAAGGGATAGTTTTCTACGGCGTTACGATCAAGGTGCTGACCATACCCGCTTCACGATGCCCCGGGACGCCACAGTAAATCTCATAAACGCCTGGCTCTGTGGCGGTGAAGGTGATGACAGAACGGCCGTTTCCCGCCATCTCTGCATGTATATCAAGGTCATCATTATCAAAGCTGTGTCCGTAAAGATCGTGGTTGTCCAACACCAGGGTGGTTTCCTCTCCGGCTGTGACTTGTAGTTCTGTCAGGCCAAAGCGCATCGACTGGGCGGTGAGGGTAATGGCGTCGTCGGGAACGCCTGCACTGAGCTTGCTTGAAGTGGCCGTTTCCCTGCCCAGCAATCCCTTCAATAACCCTAATTGGCTGATAGCCGCCCCAAACAAGATGATTGCTATGACAATGATGATGGTGGTAACGGCCGTTGATAGCCATTGATTCGTTTCTTTCTGTTCGCGTGTCGCTTGCATTTAATCGCTCCTGTGTAAAGTACCTCTCTAATCTCCAAACAGTTGAGTTTGGAGATTAGAGATTAGAGATTGAAGATTAGTCCCCTGACACGGGTGAGGTAACCAACTCGTCGCTTTCATCCACTGCCACATGACGCGACATGGCAAACACGGTACTGGACACGACGCCGATGAAGGGCGCATTCAAGGCGTGTAAGGCGGAAAAAAGCGGCAGCCCATTACGTCGCGCTTCCATCAGAAATGGTTGTATTAACATGAGGACAAACAGCAATCCGGTGCGGGCGATGATGGCTTTAGGCAACCCGGCCGCTGCTGCACAAATCAAGGCGATTAACGAAGCCAACAACATGGCAATGCCGAAAAATACATGGGCATCTGGTGTAGCGACCACGCCTGAATGCCACACCCCTGCCAAAAACATCTGCACAAAAACACCTACGGCAATAAATAATGCTAACCCTTTATGAATAAGACTCAATGTTTTTTTCATGATCGTTCTCCTTTTGAACAAAAATTAGTTTGATAAAATTTCATCTGTTTGTGGTTTATCAGTTGGAGACGAAACTGGAATGACTTCGCCCGTTTTCGCCTCCAGATAGGTGACTAACTCTCTCAGGGTGGCAAATGCGGCTCGTTCGCCATTGTTGGGATTTTCCAGCAGCGCCCGCCAGGCCACGTTTTGATTATCTCGCCACAGTCTGAGCAAATAGGCTTTGTATTCTCGTGCTGCCATCATCTTGTCCCTCAAATTTTTTCAGCAATAAGTATTGCCAATAGCTATTGCCCAATAGCTATTGCCCAGTATCCATTACCCACTGCTTTTAGATTGCCGCAACAAGACAATGCCCGCCGCAATCGTCCAGCTGAGCCCAACTGGTAAAATCAGCAGCCCATAAGTGCTGAGACCGCTGCCGCCTGTCAACATGGCCACGGCCGTTAACAGCCCGGTAAAAGCAGCAATACCTCCCCAGCCAACGAGCCATTTTGGCGCCCACTCGCCCCGTGCGGCCAGCGAAATTAAAGCAGGCCCCGTGCCTAGAATCAGAATGGTTGCCACCCAATCGGCCCGTGAGGCAAACCAGCCGATGACCTCTGCCATGAGAACGGCCGTTTCTGAACTATCTGGGGCAATCTGAACCACCAGTGCCAACCAGGCCACGTAAGCGGCAACAACCAATGGCACACCAGCCCAGTAACAATATCTGGCTACTTGGGCAACCGTTTGCCGCTGGACACAGACACCACTCATCGCCGTGCCGGCAATGCCAAAAATAAGCGTACCAACAATCCAAATCGTTAAGTTCGCCACTAGCAATGACTGCACCGCCCCCGCTGCGCTCAAGTAACCTGCCATGTCATCAGTTGCCAGCGCTATATCAAGATCAGCACCGGACGCCAGCAAAATGGCGGCGCCAATAATCATGGTCACAGAGCCACCGATAGCGGCAAAGCCACCGAGTCGGAAAGCAGATGGATCTGCTTGACGGGTTACTTCATTCACCGTTCCTTTATTTGGTACTGCACTCTCCTGAACAAATTGCATTGACATTTTCTAAAACCTCCGTTCGCTAAAATTTTGTTTTCCTGGATATTTTTCGTCTTACACGACACCCTTGTTATAATGAAACAACTTAAGCGCTGTGCGGTCAGTTGATATGTATATTCGCTGTGGTTGATTTCTGTCCGTGTCACCTCTGCGAATATAAACAGTCTAGCGAACCACTCTTTAGAAACTCTTTATTTTCTCTTTATAATCCGAAAACCTGATGAACAAGCCTAAATTGACACTTTCGCTGCTGGGGGGCGTGACGATTTCAGACAACGGCACGGCCGTTTCTGGATTTGCGTCTCGTAAAGTGGAAGCGCTGCTCATTTATCTGGCTTGCCATCCCCGACCCCATCCCCGTGAAACGCTGGCCGCCCTTTTCTGGCCGGACAATGACCAAACCCGCGCCCTGGCTAACCTCAGCGTGGCTCTCAGCAGTTTACGCAAACAGTTGGCAACGGCCGTTCTCGCCGAGCGCCATACAATCCGTTTCAATCCAGCGCTGGATGTGGAGATAGACACGGCCGTTTTCCAGCAAGCGATCAGCCAGGTGCGAGAGCAACAGAAGCGGCGCGGGAAATTGAGCCGACTCCATGCCGCCCAGTTGGTAACGGCCGTTTCCCTCTACAAAGGTGATTTTCTGGCTGGCTTCAATATTCGTAGAGCGCCCGAGTTTGAAGCGTGGGCTTTGTTGGAACAAGAACGCCTGCGCCAGATGCTGCTCACCGCCCTGACCGATCTCATCAGCTACAGCCAACAGCGCGGCCAATTCAACCAGGCCATCCCCTACGCGCAGCAGCTTTTGGCAATCGATCCCCTGCAAGAAGCGGTTCACCGCCAGTTGATGGCGCTGTACGCCCAAACCGATCAACGTCCCGCCGCCCTGATGCAGTACGAAACCTGTGTCCACATTTTGGATGAAGAGCTGGGCGTCGAGCCGGACGAAGAGACAACCGCACTTTACCAGCGCCTGGTAGACGGGCAGGAAATCGGCGTCATGGCTAGGCGGGATTCCGCGCCTCTGCCCTACGCATCTGCCTTTTTGCCTAATTTACCCGCCGCCGCCACCCGTTTCATGGGCCGCGAAAACGAATTGGCCTTCATTGAGCGTTGGTTGACGGAAGCAAACGGCCGTTTACTGACCATCGTGGGGCCGGGCGGCAGCGGTAAAAGCCGCCTGGCGCTGGAAGCGGCCCGCGCCCAAATGGGGCAGTTTGCCCACGGCGTTCGCTTTGTCTCGTTGGTGGCGTATACCGATATGGACGGGCTGGTAACGGCCGTTGCGGAAGCAGTCGGATTGGCGCTGTCGGGCAAAGGGGAACCGGCTGCCCAACTGCGTCGCTATCTGCAAGCGCAAGAGATGCTGCTCGTCCTGGACAATTTGGAACATTTACTCTCGCCCGACTTGCGCACCCTGATCAGCCACCTCACGGCCGAAGCGCCTGATCTGCGTCTCATCGCCACCTCCCGCGAACGGCTGCATCTGCAAGCCGAAACCTTGCTCGACCTGGGCGGACTTCCCTACCCCCCCAAAGACAGTCCAGCCGCCGCGCTCGACTATGCCGCCATTCACCTGTTTAGCGACCGCGCCCGGCGGGTACAGTCTGCTTTCCAACTCGAAACACAGGAAACGGCCGTTGTGCAATTATGTCAACTGGTTGGCGGCTTACCGCTCGCTTTAGAACTGGCCGCCACCTGGACGCGCCTGCTCACCGTCGCCGAAATTGTGGCCGAAATTCAGCGCAGCCTCGATGCGCTCACCACCCCCCTGTATGATGTGGCCGAGCGCCACCGCAGCCTACGCGCCGTTGTCGAATCTTCCTGGCAGATGTTGACCGCCGAGGAAAAAGCGTTGTTCCGGCAACTGGCCGTCTTCCGCCGAGGTTTTACGCGAGAGGCCGCGCAGCAGGTGGTCAACGCCACCCTGCCCCAGCTTTTATCGTTGATAGACCGCTCTTTTTTGCGGCTGGACGCCGACCAACGCTTCCGCCGCCATCCGCTTCTGCTGCAATTTTCCCAAGAACAGTTAGCGGCACAGCCCACAGAACAAATTCAGGCAGAAACGGCGCACGCCCATTATTTTGCCCACTTTATCCAGGTGCAGGAGCCGGGCTTCAAGGGGGCAACCGCCCGTGAAACAATCGCCACCGTCAGCGCCGACTGGGAAAATATTCGGGCTGCCTGGGATTGGGCGTTGGCGCAGAGGGATGAGGCGTTGCTGGCTAAGATGGTGACTGGCGTCGGCCGTTTTCTCGGAGATCGCGGACGGCCGTTGGCAGGGACGGCGCTTTTTGAAGAGAGCCTACAAGTTATCCGCGCTCAACCAGTCACCGATTCCCGTGACCAACTGATGGCAAAAATGCAGGTGGAACTGGGTCATTTTTGGGATCAAAATGGGCGGCTGGCCGAAGCGGAAGCGATTCTGAATGAAGCCAATGCTCTGTGCCAACAGCAAAACCTTCCCCAGACGCGCATAAACTGCTTGCGGGTGTTGGGCGTGGTCACGGATCATCAAGGCAGGCAAGATGTGGCGCTTCGCTATTTAGAAGAAGCCCAAGCCCTGTGCCAAACAGAGGGTGACGTAGACCAAATGCTGCCGATATTAAACGCTCTGGGCAACAGCTACGTCGAAAAAGCCGAATTTGAAAAAGCAGACGCTTGTTTCAGCGAAGCCATCACCCTGGCCGAAGCGATGGGCAACTCGCTGCGGGTGGCTATTCTCCAGAGCAACATGGCGGTTATAGCCAACCGTCAGAAAAATTACGAAGAAGCCATCCGTTTATGGCGGTTGGCGCAACAAGGTTTTATTGCGCACAACTACGAAATTGGCCTGGCGAATACCACCTTTAATATCGCCATGGCGCGGCACGGCCTGGAACAGTATGATGAAGCGCTGGTACAAATTCAGGAAGCTTATGCCCTTCTTGAAAAGCTGGGGCAGCGACACGGCATGGCGGGTGGATTGGGCGTCATGGGCATGATCGCCCACAAGTTGGGCAAACGGGTAAAAGCACGCCGCTATCTTCACGATTGCCTGCTGCTGGCGCAAGATATTGGTTCTGATGGGATAGCTATCTCCGGTCTGTCCGAAATTGCTGAACTGGAGATTAGTGGCGGCAACATGAAGCAAGCGGTGTTTTTATTCATGTTCATTGCCCGGCATCCGGCTACTGGCGGGACAACGCGCAAAAACGCGCAAAGCATGTTGGCAGAGTTGACGGCGGAATTCCCGCCAGAGATGATAGCTGAAGCGGAAACGGCCGTTCGCGCTCATACCCTCGATACCCTCATTGCCCTGTTGGTAAATGAATAGCTATTCCCCGTTTTGTTTTTTTGCTCCAGTCAGATTATTACTCGCTGAGCATTCAAGAAAGAAATGCTGATGTCCGCACGTGTTACACGCACAGACATCAGCAAAACCAAGCCAGCCAGATCGTGAAAACTATTGCCATCGTCTGGGACAAACAGACTGGCGCCTAATCTGAATACATCCTTATTATTGTTCTGTCAGGCTCACGTCATCAAGATAGGCGCTACCCACTTGCTGCTTCCATGCTTGCAGATAAATGGTCACGCTTGTTTCGCTGGCGCCTGTCGTGAATGTTTTTGTGTATTGGCTATAGCTGGCTGGGTTACTGCCGACTTCGCCATGTCCATTGACGCCCACATAAGCATAAATCCCGCTCGTTTTGATATATGCCGACAAGTCGTAGGTTGTATTGGCTTGCACAGTGATGGTTTTCTTACAACGGGCGATGGTTGATTGGCTGGGGGTTAGCTTCAAATTGTTGCTGCCGCTGTAGGGATTGTTGCTTTCGGCAACGGCCGTTCCGCTGCATGTCCAGCCACTTAAACCACTCTCAAAACCCGGGTTCGTCACCAGATTGTTGGCAGAAGGTGTTACTGTGGGGGGAACGGCCGTTGCCGTTGGTGGCACAGGCGTGTTTGTCGCCCCAGGCACAGGCGTAGCCGTTGGCGGTGTCCCACTCGTTTCCGCATTGGGATACTCCCAATATTCAGCCCAGCCATCTTGGGGGAAACTTTCTGCCACCGAAACATCACCGGCTTCATTGAATGGTGTGATTTTGACCCAATCGATCTCGATTTGAGAGGTGTCGAAGTTGGCATTCCCGGCCCAATTACGGGCAAACCAGGCAGCAATCCATAAACGGCTGGAATTGGTAGGAATATCAGTCGTCGTTGTGTTTATCAAAACATTATCAATGTAAAATTCCACCCGTGGCGTTTCGCCCGTATCACCGGTGTGCCAATCGAAGCGATACGTATGGAATTGACCATCGTCTAATGGCTGACCTAGATTTTCATAATTGACGGTGTATTCATCCAAATTCTCGCCTGTCCATGTATTGAATAAGCCATAATTGAAGCTCATATTTTCATGTGCATCCGCCGGACGACCAGGGAATTCCATATCAATTTCATGGTTGATGGCATAATAACCGTCATTGTTTTCACAACCTACTGGCTTACAAATGAATTCGGGATCAGCTGGATAAAATTCCTGATAATGGAACGTCCAGATAGCTGAGACAACGCCCAGTTCTGGCGCCAGCTTCATGTTAATTTCATACCTACCAGAGCCATAATAGTTTGATGTGGCGATAGCGGCGCCAACGCGTTTGCCATCGGTGCGTAGTGAGCCATCTTTATTGATGCCCATCAATGGACCATTATACCGATTGCCGTGTGCCTCCAGGATGAGTTTGCCATCTTCCAATTTCACATTTTGCGGTCGCACCCCGCCATTCCAACTGGTGGAAGCGCCCAATTGACCCCCCCAATTTTTATGGGCGATGAGCCATTTCCCAGGATCAAGGGTATCGGCGCTGAAATCATCATAAAAAATGTCGGATGCTACATTGTAATTCATGTTTCCCCAGCCTTCATTTGGGAATGTTTCTGGATGCCACCTGTCCCCATCTTCAGCATAGGGCGTAATTTTCACCCAATCAATTTCTAAATAGTCAGTATCAAAGTTAGGAGTCCCTGTCCAGCCGTTGGGGAACCAGGCCCCAATCCAGAGACGACCGGCGTTGGTGGGCACGTCAGTGGTCGTGGTGTTTTTCAAAACGCCATCAATGTAAAACTCCACTCGTTGTGTTTCATTGTCATCGCCGGTATGCCATTTGAACTGGTAAGTGTGCCATTCACCATCATCCTGCGGCGCACCTACGTCGGTGTAGTTGACTGTGTATTCATCATTATTTTCCCCCGTCCAGGTGTTGAAAAGGACGCGGTTGAAGTCGAATCCAGTATGCGCGGCAGCCGGACGGCCGGGCATTTCGATGTCAATTTCATGATTAACTGCGTAATAATCCACGCCACCGACTGGCTTCTCCAGATATTCCGGATCACCAGGATAATATTCGGCATATTGGAAGGTCCAAATGGCTGAGGCCACGCCATATTGTGGCACGACTTTCATGCGAATTTCGTAATCGCCAGAGGCGAAGTAATCTTTGGTAGCAATGGCCCCACCAACACGCTTGCCGTCTGCACGCTCACTTAAATCTTTGTTGATGCCCATAAGATCGCCTGTGTAATTGTTGCCATGGGCTTCGATGATCAGCTTACCGTTGCTGACGGAGACATTTTCGGGACGAACGCCGCCATTGGCGTTGGCGCCACCCCATTGCTTGAAAGCGACGAGCCATTTGTCTGTGTCTAGCTCAGTACCATCGAAATCGTCAAAAAAGACGTCTGTTTGGTAGGCGGCTGTGGGCGTTGGCGCTGTCTGCACTGTGATGAACAGGGCAACGGCCGTTATGAATATAAGTGCCAAAATAAGTTTACGCATCATCAGTTACTGCCTCCTTATACTTAGATAAAACATGCCGATAAATAATAAAGGTTGGTAAGTTCAGTCATAATTAAGTTATAGCCTCCTTATATTGGGTAAAACACGCCGATAAAATAATAAGGGTTGGTAGGTTCAGTTATGATTTAAGTTGTAGCCTCCTTATATTGGGTAAAACACGCCGATAAAATAATAAAGGTTGGTAGGTTCAGTCATAATACGGAATCCGCTCAACCTATGCTCAGGATGCGTTCACAAATAAGTTTTGTCAGAAAACGCATCCGCCAAGGCTTGCCCGTTTACCAAAGTCCAAAAGTAAAAACGGGTAAACCCTAAACGGAGGTATGGGGTTTATTCACCGTCCCTAGTCATGCGGAAATCAATGGATGCAGGCAGCGGGAACTCCTGTCGAACCCGTTTTTCGAGGTCTGGGGTCACAGGGCATTTTTCTTCAGTTGCAATGCGCTGTAAATGGTAAGCAAACCACAAATCTGAAAGGGCGATCTCCCCTTCACGAATATCAGGGACAACGACTTCGTCCTGGAAGAATCGTTCGACGCGAGCAAAGTCGCCCAGTTGCAGGGCGGCTTGCGCTTCTAGCAAGCGTACGCGCCCTGCATTTTTAAGGGCGTGGGGGAGGGTGGTGAGATGGGCCAACCACTTTTCGGCATGGTTGGCCTGGATGAGGATACGGCCGTATTCAATCAACAACGGCAGTAAATCAGGCGCCAATTGTATCGCTTTGGCCATCAGATTAGCGGCATCTTCAAATTGCTCATTGGCTTGTGCGGTCAGCGCCATATTACGGAAAGCCCAGGCGTTTGGCGTGATGTGGACGGATCGTTCCCAGGCAGCGCACGCTGATTGGTGTTCACCGGCATAGTGGCGCATGATGCCCAGGTGATACCAGGCAAACCAATGATCAGACTGACTGTGGTTAACGGCCGTTTCCAATAAATCACGCCATTCCGGTTGCACCATATAGCCCAAGGGCGCCTGGGTTGGCGGCGTGGTTGGGAATTCACCTGACCGTAAGAGACTGAGCCATGGTTTTTGCGCATCTGTAAGGGAGGCATCATCGAAAACGATACCGGCGGGGGCGAGGGGAGCGCCGCCACTCTGCTGCCTTCGTTGCTGTTCTAACGCCCCCCAACCGGAACCCCACTGCCAAATTTCCGTCGGTTTCTTTTCGGCAAAGACGGAACTACGTTCATATTCTGCTTGTAAGGTTTCTTCGGGAATAAGGGCGTCTAACGAGTGCTGAACGGCCGTTTGTGCTGCTGTCCAATCTTCGCCATGAACGGCCGTGGCGGGCGCATCGACCATGCCATACGCTTCTAGCCATGACCAGGTTTCGTGGGCAGGCATGGGCAAATGCTCCATTTGCGTGCGTGCCAATCCCGCTTGCATTTCAATGTAGTTACACCCAGGTGGGGAGAGGAATTTTTGCCATTGACGGCCGCCGTCCCCTTTGCCCCAAAGAAACAGTTTGCGTCCTTTTAATCTGGCCGTTGATGTTTGCACCAGCCCCCTGCCCGTTTCGTCGAGCGCGGAAATATACGGCCGTTGTCCTGGAGGAATATTAAAAAAGTAGTCGGCCGAATGGTCAATATTGACGCTATAAGTGTAATCCGTTCCTTCATAGGCTGGGGTGTCGATGAGCATCAGCCCGCTCCCTTTGTAGCCAAAACGGAACGCTTTATGGGCAGGCATCACCACACGGGTCTGCGCTGTTTCGGGCACGGCGATGTTTGACCACCAATACATAGGTACTTCTTTCTCGTGGGGATTATGAATGCTGACACGTACAAACAAAACGGGCGAGCCAGCGGGTAAATAGGCATCTATTTGGAAAGGCGTCCCCCGAAATCGTTCATACTCATACATGCGTAAAATCGGTGTGCCGTCGTCAGCTTCTACTTTGGCGGCAAACAAGGGCGCACAGGTGAAGGGGGAATGGCCGATGGCGCCGATATTCCATTCGATGCCACCGCTAAACCAGGCATTGCGCAGAGCCAGGTTGGCTGGTTGGAAGACGGGGTTTTTGGCTAACAGTTCCCGGCCAGATGGTTTATGCAGCAATGACCAAAGCCGTCCTCCCAGTTCCAGCAGGAAGGTGGCCTTGAGGATCTCGTTTTCTAAAACGGCCGTTTTGAATGCGCGTTCTTGACGGTGGCGGGTGTACCCATCTTGCATGGTGTAGGGCATGACATTGGGCAAATGGCCGTATGCCATGTTTTGTATCATTTCGTCAGGAATATCGGGCGTCGCCTCAATGGCGTGTAAATCGCGTCCGCCGCTGATGGGTGGCAATGGATTTTCAGCGCCTAACTCGGCGGCAGGCAGCATGATAGTTTCTAGTCGTAATTCGTTCATAATCTGTGCTTTATAGGGCAAGGTCTAATTCGATAACGGCCGTTAAATTATGCGGTCGATCCGGGTTTAAGCCTTTGGCGACGGCGCGGTAATAAGCCATGAGTTGTAGGATGGGCAAATACAATACATTGCGTACCATTTCGGGCAAGCCGGAAGCAAATACAACATCCGCATCTGCTTCGCCAAGGGCGAGGACATGGCCGCCTAATTGGGTCATCTCTTGTAAAACGGCCGTTTCATGTTTATGCTGCACCTCTGATAACAAGCCAATCACCGCCGCACTTTCGTTGACCATCGACATCGGCCCATGCCGGAATTCCATAAAATGGAACGGTTCGCTGTGGGTTAAGGTCATCTCCTTCATTTTGAGATTGACCTCGCAGGCCAGCCCATAACGAGGGCCACTGCCCAAAAAGTAGAAACGATCTAGTCCTAAATCTTCGCCCCATTTTTGAGCAACTGGCTCATATTGTTGGATGAATCGATCTCCAATGGCGGGCAGCGCGGTCATGGCAGCCAGCGCCGCATCTTCCCCAGCCAGACAACAAGCAACGGCCGTTGTCGCCACATACATAGAGGCAAACGAGCGTGTTTGCGCCACGCTTTCTTCTTGCCCTTCCTCTATCGTAATGGTGATATCGGCCAGTTGGGCTAATGGCGAATGCCCATAATTGGTAATGACCACAACGGGGCCACGATGGGCAGCTTTGAATTGCGTAACGGCCGTTACCGTTTCCGTCGTCGTGCCTGAGCGGCTGAGGGCCACCAACACGGTTTTCCCGGCACTGTTAGACGTAAAGGCCGTTTCTGGATAAAGCACAAGTTCCCCGCCAGGCACAGCACGGCAAGCGTGGCCAGTTAACGATTGCAACAAGGAGGCGGCCGCCAAAGATAAGTAATAGGTTGAGCCGCAGCCGGTAAAGATGACTTGATCGAATGAGTCTGATTGCCATAAATCTTGTAGCGCTTGTGTCTGTTGGGAAACGGCCGTTACTGCCGCTTGCCATGCGTTTGTTTGCGAAATAATTTCATGGTAAGTCACAGAAGTTGTCATGAGATAAATCCTTTTATTATTGGAAAGCAGAAACGCCACAGTGGGACGTTTACCTTATGATTTGACTGCACCAGCCGTCACGCCAGCAATGATTTTTTCTGACAAGAAAATATACAAAATAAATGTGGGCAAAAAGACAATAATCACACTGGCAAATAAACCGGCCCAATCGCCCGTATAGCGCATAGAGCGTAACAACGCTTCAAGCCCTAACATGAGCGTACGCCGCTGTTCTGAGTTCACAAATATCAACGCCCAAAAATAATCGTTCCACAAGGCAATAAAATTAAAAATCGTGACTGTAATAAGGCCAGGCTGCGCCAGGGGAAGCATGAGTTTCCAAAAAACTTGCCAATCGGTACAGCCATCCATCAGCCCCGCCTCTTCGATTTCACGAGGCAATGAGGCAAAGAAACCGGTCAAAAAGAAAACGGTAAAAGGGATGCTGACAGTCACATAAACCAACAACAGCCCTTGAATGGTATTGACTAAATTCAGGCGAATAAAGGCCATAAATAAGGGAATCAGCAACATGGCTCCGGGAATGCCCATACCAGCCACAAACAGGCTATTGAAAGCCCCGCGCCCCCGGAAAGTAGCCCGACTGAGAACATACGAAGCCGGCGCAGCCACTAAGATAATCAATCCTAAAGCAAAGGTGACATAGAGGGTACTGTTAACGAAATAGAGCGCTAAATTATGTGTTGTTAAAGCGTTAATATAATTTTCGAAGTGAAAGCCACTTGCCAATAGATTATTGGTGAAGATTTCCCGAGTGGTGCTTAACGAAGACAGCACCAGCCACCCGACAGCATAAAAGACGAAGATGACCCAACCCACTAGAACTAAATAGGTGATCGCTTTGCCTGCAAAAGAAACTGGATAAAAGGAAAACGGCCGTTTACCCGTTTCATATTTTTTCTTTTCTCTGGGTAGTTGTTCTAGTTCCGTTGTCACACGCATTGCTCCTATCCTTATTAATATTGAATATTGGGGTCTTCTTTTAAGATGCGGCCAATGGCAGCAGAGATTAGCAACACGGCAAGCAGTAACATCACCCCCACGGCGGCGGCTTTGCCCACATTGGCGCCCCCTTGCCCTAAACTGCCACTGCCAAAAGCCAGCTCATACATATAAATAGCTGGCGTATAGGTGGCGCGTTGTTGCACCACAGGCGTCCACACTTTGGCAAAAGCGAACAAATTCAAGACAGTGATACTCCACATGACGACAGTGATACGCAGCACATCCCGCAAAAGGGGCAAGGTAATCTGAAAAAACATCTGAAATTGATTAGCGCCATCCAAACGGGCGGCTTCATAAAAATGTTGGGGAATCCGTTCCACACCTGCCAAAATAATGAGCAAAAACCAGCCCACACCACCCCAAATATAGGCAATCAACATCCCCCAAAACAACATATCTTGTGACGTCCATTGAATAGCGGCCGCTTGCTCCCACCCGATAAAGTCAAAAAAAGTCTTCAACATGCCATACCGAGGATTGTAGATATATTGCGTCCACATCGTCGTCATCGCCACCACAGGGATAAGGTTGGGCAAATAGATAATAGCGCGAAAGAAATTCTTCTTTTTCACGCCTGAGGAGAGCATGGCCGTAAACATAAACACCAGGGCAAACAAGACCACCCCACCAATGAACCAAATTTTCAAGATATTGCTGATGGACTCCAGAAACAGGGGGGTGCGCATCAGTTCGGTATAATTTCTAAAGCCGCGAAAGGTCATATCGGCGCCCACAAAACCAGACACCTTAAAGAAGCTCAGGTATACCGTGCGCAATGTGGGGTATAAAAAAATGAGGGTATAAGCCACAACGGCCGGTGTTAAAAATGTGGTGATCATGCGTCTGGAGTATCTCATATCAGCACCAACTGTTTTAGGTAGAGGGAGTAAACACTCCCTCTACCTGATAACTTACTTAGCTTTGACCAGCCCAGAAATCAGCTGAATCTTGAACCATTTTCTCAATGTATTCTTCAGGGGTTAATTTGCCTACGAATAAATCAGTAAACGTGGGCAAAACAACATTGGAGACAACTTCACCACCGTTCCACAAATCACAGGCCCAACCAAAAGCGGCCGTAGAGTTTTGTACCGCTTGCCCAGCTTCAGCCAGGGAACCAGACCATTCCACATTCATATGGGCAGCTGGCACGTTGGCCTCGGACACCATCGCGCTTTGTGCTTTTTCACTCACCATATATTTGATGAGTTCAAACGCTTCATCTGGATGTTCAGAACTATTGATAACCATCACCCCTTGGGACCCCATCATGATGTCGCTGGCCGCGCCAACGCCACCATTAACAGTGGGGAAATTGAAGGCGCCCCACGGGAAGTCTGGGCCAGCCGTTTCTTGAACTTCGGCCGGAAGCCAGGTGCCATTTAAGTACATGGTCACTTCATCTAAAGCAACCATTTGTTGCCCTGCCGGATAAAGATTTCCTTCGGTGCCAGGAGCGATGTAGCCTGCATCCCATAAGTCCCGGATATCTTGCGCCATTTGCAAGTAGGCTGGGTCATTCCATGATTCACCAGTTGTATCTGCCATGGCGGTCATGAGCGCGTCACAACCAACAGCGCGTTGGGCGTAATAGCCAATGATAACGTCAATGTATGAATCAACGTCTGTGGTGATGGGGGCGTGACCGGCGTCTAGCAATGCTTGGTTAACAGCCAGGAATTCGTCCCACGTTTCTGGTAACTCGGTGATGCCTGCATCGGCAAAGTGGTCTTTGTTGTAGAGGAACATGACGGCGAAGGGGTTGTAGGGCACAGAAATAATCGAACCATCTTCGGCGGGGTACTGGGTGAGCAATGCTTCGATGATGCTGCTCCGCACAGAGCCATCATAATCGACGGCCGGTTGTTCCAGGAGATCGTCGAGGCTTAAAGCGTATTGGGCAAAGTTGGCAGCGATGAAGCCGGTGTCGTTATCTACAAGGTCAATGCTTTCGCCAGCTTCTAACGCGGGGACGAGGAGGGTGCGTACATCACGGCCGTTCCACACAACATTTACGCTGATATTCGGGTTTGCCGCTTCAAAGTCGGCGATGGCGCTTTTCATCACTTGGCCTTGTGGCTCATCTTCGTTCCACATGGACCAATAAGTTAGGGCAACAGGTTCGGCATCAACGGCCGTTTCTTCTGTCGCTGTATCATCATTATTTGCCTCTGCGGCGGTTGTATCTTCACTTGCACTCTCAGTTGTTGGGGCTGCTTCACTTTCAGTTGAAGCGGCCGGTTCACTTTCAGTTGGAGCGGCCGGTTCTTCATTTGAGCCGCCACAAGCGGCCAGAGCGAGGGTAAAGATGAGGGTTAACAAAAGAATGAAGCGTCGGTTTTTATTTAACATTTTTTCTTCTCCTAATATTTAAAAGGTTGGGTTTATCAGTGGGTAACAAAGATTCACTTAACTAATCGAGTCGTTTTTCTGTGCTTCATAGACCTCCTAGGGGGTTTACCCAAAATTCAATAAGCGACGTGCATTTTCGTGATAAATCTTTTTGAGAACATCATCTGGTAAATGGAGACCATACACCCGCCATCTGCCTTGAGCGGGCGTGGGGGACAAGCCATAGTTGAAATATTCATCATCCGTTTCTAAAAAGCGGTAATGGAGTTGGTACATAGCGAGGTCGGCGGGTTGATCAGCGCCAAACAAAATACGATCTGCATATTTGATGAAAAAGCGCCGCGCCGCGTAGGGCTGCCGACCAAGTTCGCCAATTCTGGCTGAGAAATCAATATTGAAGTTGGGGCATTCATCAAGCAGATTGCTGACCCAGCCTAGGTTTTCAGCATAACAACCCACGTGCGCCCCGATAAACGTGGTGTTTTTGTGTCGTCTCACGACACGGGCGAACTGCTCCATAATAGTTAGAAATGGAGGGAAGGGTGGGCTGGGAAATTGCCAATCTGGATGGGCCTGGAGTTCTTCCCAACGTTCATTTTGAGGGGTAAGGGGGTCAAAGAAGGCGACTGGATCGGCGACATGGACGAGAACAGGCACGTTTAGCTCACCGGCCGTTTCCCAAAGCGGCGTCAACCGCACATCGTCAACCGCCACCAGTTTGTCATGTTGGTCCCGAACGTGTAAGCCCAGCGGCTTCCATATTTTGAGACCCTGTGCGCCCCGCGCTACCTGGTCGCGGAATCGGGCTGCCGCCCATTCACCAAAATTGTCACCCTGTTCTGGCCAGGCCGCCCAATCGACGCCACCAAAGACCATGTATCTGTCAGGAACGGCCGTTTTGAACTTATCGAGTCTGTGATGAAGAATCTCTTCACCCCAGCCGCCATCGAGATCCACAAACAGATCGACATGCGCCTGGTCGAGGACATCTATAAATTCAGCAACAGGGCGTTTGTACCAGCCCCCGCCAAAATCATCACCCGTATGATTATGGGCATCAATAACACGGAAGCGAGGCTGCTGAATGTCGCTAACTTGGGTGACCAAGCTAGGCTCTGGTCGGAAATCGGCTAACTTCATCGTTACACAACCCCTAATTCGTTAGATAAAACCAAAGCGGCCGTTCCCAAATAAACGATCTGATCTTCCAGGCTGGCAAACTCAACCTCTGTTTCGCTGACAGACGCAGCCAGAGATTTTTTGATGATGACTTCTTGAATAATGTCGAGAAGGGGCTGCCCAAATCCGGTAATGCTGCCCGCAATGAGCACATTCGGCACGCCTAAGACGCCCACAATATTAGCAACGGCCGTTCCCAAATAACCGCTTACCTCCCGAATCAACTGCTGTACATCCTCGTCTGCCGCTGCAAAAGCGGCAATGACATCTTGTATCGTCAGATTGTCCAAATTGGGCGACAATTGATGCAGCATGGAATGGGGGTTTTGTGCGGCTAGTTGCCTTGCTTGTTGAATAATGGCGCGACTACTTGCCACCGTTTCCAGGCACCCAAAGTTGCCACAAGTACATTCCTGTCCATTTTCCACCGCCATCACATGCCCCACCTCGCCAGCCCCAAAACGATGCCCATAAAAGAGTTGTTGATTAAGAATAATACCCGCCCCAATACCGTGGCTGACTTTTAAGACGACCAAATCTTGATTGCCTTTGTGCGTACCAAATGTGTGTTCAGCCAAAACCGCCACATGATTATCATTGGCGATATAAACGGGCAGATGATACTTATCGACTAATAGTTGGCGCAAAGGTAGATCATACCAGCCAAAATTAACCGCTTGGCGCACAATGCCATAGTCCGCGTCCAGGATGCCCGGTGCGGCAATACCAATACCAAGAATAGGCGTCTTTGTTTCTGACAATAAATTGTCCAGCAACGCATACACCACAGCCAAAGCATCTTCTCCCTTTTGTCCATTAATGCGAATGGCCTGTTTTGCTTGCGCCTCTCCACTTAAAGACATGATCGCACCCTGAAATTCGCTGCGTGCCAAATCTAAGCCCACGATATACGCGGAATCATGCACTAAATTAACCAATGTGGGTGGTTTGCCTCGGGCTATGGTGATAGAACCTGCTTCTTCCAAAAGGCCAGACTCCATATACTCGCTGACGACGGTAGACACGGTGGTCGCGGTTAGATGCGTAGCACGGGCAATATCTGCCCGACTGATAGGCCCTTTTTCGTAGATGGTTTTTAAAACAAAGCGATTGTTGTGCATCTTTGTTTGTTCACGAGTTAATTTTTCTGTAGTAGGGAGCATAAAAACCTTTTTTTGTTTATTAACTCCAATGACTTTAATAAACAATATTGAAAAAAATACTGCTCAATAAGCAGTGGGTATGATTCGTAGGGTTGTCACCTCTATTTATTAACTCCATTGACTTTAATAAATAAAGATGACAATATTTTACTTAATTATGACGGCGTGTCAAGAGCAATTTAATTTCAATACCAACAATCATTTCCCCACCCATCCCCCCTCTCTCAACCCCACCCAGTCGGTTTCAACCCTTCCGCAATTGGTTTCGGCAGCACATTGAGGATGGCCTTGATCAAGGCCGTATCTTCCGGCAATTCCGAGCCGCTGATCCCCGCCAGTTGGTGGACAGTGGACAGTAGCCACAATTACCGATCACCGATAACCGTTTACCGCAGCGGGACGCCCCGGTGCTGGAAGAGGTCCGGGGGGGCGGTGTTGGGGACCAATAGTCTGAGCGCCTGGGGCCTGATCTGGATGTGGAGCGGGGTTTGCACGGATTTGTTGCCATCGGTCTGGCTGGGCATGGGCGGGGTGGTGTGGATGGTCACGTCGCTGCCACTTAAACGGGTGACGCCTGAATGAGCCGCCAAATCGCCCCATTTTGCCTGGACGGCGTATTGAGCCAACCGGATGGGGCTGCCATTTTCAAATAACCATATTTCAAAACGGCCGTCATCCAATTGAGCCTCTGCGCTGAGTTCCACCATGCCGCCCACGTAGCGCCGGGCATTGCTGCACAAAATCAACAGGTAGTGACCGGAGAATTGCTGGCCGTCGATGCAGATGGTGGCTTGAAAGACGGGTGTTTTGGGTAAAATAAACAGCCCTTGCAGCATATAACCGGCCGTACCCAGGCGTTTAGACCATTTAGGGCGCGGTTCTATTTGCGCCACCAGATAACCATCGGCGCCCACGCCAGCCCACAATAACCAGTAACGGCCGTTTTCCCCTGCGCCCGGTGTATACCCCAAATCCATCTGCTGCACCCGGCCGGCGGCCAGAGCGTCTACCGCCGCCAGCAAACGATGTTTGTTCAGCAGCGTGGGGCGCGGCAGCCGCAGTTCCTTGGCAAAGGAGTTAGCCGTGCCTGCCGGCAGCGGCGCCATGATGGTCGGCGAACCGGCCAGACCATTGGCCACCTCGCCCAATGTGCCGTCCCCGCCCGCCGCCACCACCAGATGGCGCTCAGCCGCCGCCGCTGCCTGTGCCAGTTCGGTGGCATGGCCGGCCGCCTCTGTTGGTTTGATGACAATATCCCACCCCCGCGCCTGCCAAAAATCAGCGACGAGGTTCATGGCGCCGGCCAAGTTTGCTGGCCCAGCGAGGGGATTGTAGATCAGGGTCGCTCGCCGCATTTGCATCCACCATTAACCAATACTCACATAATCGTTGGGCCAATAACTCTGGAGCTGTTTCTGTCGTATCGATAATTAAATGTTCCTCTGCCAATGGTTCTTGCGCTTCCACCATCCATTTATAGACTGACCAATCGGCGTCAGATTTATCCGTTTTATTATGTCCCCGCCGGGTGCGGGCGCGTAAGCGCTGCTGGATGACATCCTGCGAAGCTTGCACATAACAAATGGCTAACGGCGTCCCGCAGCGACGCGCCACCTGCTGTAAATGTTCACGGCGGGCCGCCAACAGGTTAGAACCATCAAAGATCACACGCTGTTTTTGGCGCAGCCGTCGCTCTATCAGGCCATAACAGACATCATAGACCAGGCTCATTTCGGCGACTGTGTAATTGGGCGATTGGCGAATGAAGTTGCGCGTTTTATCGGTGGCGATGACCACGCTGGGCAGCAGCGGTTGCAGGGCATTGACCACTGAAGATTTGCCAGTGCCGGGCAGCCCTACCATCATTAACAAACTACCACTGTCTGACAGCGGGCTTGTCTGGGGCAAGAGCTGGTCTAGTTCATCAATAAAGGATTGAAGCGGCATAACCTGGACCTGATTCTTTGAGGAAATGGGAGGTAGGAGGGGGTGAATAGGGGCGGGGGAAGGCAGAACGGCCGTCTTTCAGCACAGAAAAAGCCCTATCCACGTATTCTTCGCTTTCCAGGAACAAATCATTGATTTCCCATGCTCCTTGAAAGCGATCCCAGGTGGTATACAAGAAGGTGATGCGGCGCCACTGTAAACTCACAATTGGACGGGGCAAGTATTGTATCGGCCCCAACTGCACCTGGATGTACCATTCTTGTGCGCGGGGGTGATCTGCCTGGTGGGGCAGTAGATCACAGCGCTGCACCAGTTCATGTCCCAGGCGGGGCGCGTAAGCATGAATGGCCCATTTACGGGCGCCAAAGGCGGCGCCAAAATAGAAAGCAAACCATTCAGCATAGACGCCCTTGGGCGCTTGCTGGTAAGGAATGCGATACCAACCTTGCTCTTGAATCAAGGCAAAATCGGCCGGTGAAGGCACATAAGCCACCAAAACACGATCTTCAGCATACACTTCAGGATCCATATGCTTATACTAATCCACTAAACTGTAATGATCAAGCAAAATTCAGGGTATAATCCAGAAGTTCAACGACTCAACTTCTGAACGCAAAGGAGAGCGTGATGGGAGATCCCCATGTGACAAAATTAGAAGCTGTTTATGCAGCCCGGCGCTCGTTACCCGGGCGAATTTGCCATTGGTACCAATGATGAGGTGTTGTTTTATGACAGCAGTGAATTTATGGCTGTGGTGTGATGAGGCGGCAAGGTAGGCGTTATGCCTGAATTACCAGAAGTGGAAACGACGGTTCGCGCTTTACGTCAACCGCTGATCGGCCGTACGATAACGGCCGTTACCAACGATTGGCCGGCTCATTTAGCCACACATGATCTGGCTGCTTTGAACTGGCAGATTCGGGATCAGCGTATAGAAGCCATCAACCGGCGGGCCAAATATCTTGTGTTCAGCTTGAGCGGCGGCGACAGCCTCATCATCCATTTGAAGATGTCGGGTCATTTGGCGGTGGAAGAGGCCGACGCCCCGCGCCATAAACATGTGCATACCATATTTGAGCTGGATAACGGCCAGGAACTGCGCTTCCGCGATATGCGTAAATTTGGGCGAGTCTATCTGGTAGCAGAGCCTGCCACTGTTTTGGGCGAGTTAGGCCCGGAGCCGTTGGCGGCTGATTTTTCCCCAGAGCTGTTGCAGCAGCGGCTAAACGGCCGTTCCCGAGCCATGAAACCGCTGCTGTTAGACCAACAATTCATCGCTGGCGTGGGCAACATTTACGCCGATGAAGCCTTGTTTTATGCCGGTATTCATCCGCGCCGCCCCGCCAATTCATTGACGAAAAATGAGATTGAGGCGCTCTTTGCCGCTATCCAAAAGGTGCTGACGATGGGCATCGAGCGCGAAGGGGCCAGCCTTGACCTTTACACGAAACCAGATGGCACACGCGGTGATATGCAAAATGCAGTGGCCGTATTCAGGCGCGCGGGACGGCCGTGCCTCCATTGCCACACGCCTATTGAACGAATCGTGATGAACAGCCGCAGCACTCATTTTTGTCCCCAGTGCCAAAAATAAGGAGAATAGATTATGCGTAAAGAAATTGAAATGATGCGTATTTTGCGCGTACCCCCGTTGGCTAAACTCGTTGTTGAAGCCAATGAAGAACGGTATGAAAGCCTGTCTGATGTGGCGAATCCCCAGGTGCAGCAGCGCTTGCTGGCCGCCATTGGTGAATTGATCGCTTTCAGCGGTGGTTACGGCGTCTTGGAAGAGGCTGGCGTGGTACCCCAACTGACGCCCCTCCCTGTTAAAACGGCCGAACCAACAGAAACGGCCGTTCCCCCTGAGCTTGAAGAGAAACAAAAAGCCTTTTTAAACGATCTGGAAAATCAGTTGGAGACAGAAAAGAGTCAGCCTCCTGCTAAAAAACGGGGCGGCATCTTCATCGCCTCGGAAACCCTCAGCAGCCCCGAACCAATCGTAGAAATAACTGATACCGGCGTTGTTAAACCGAAAAACATCCCTGTTAAACTGCTCACCATTGCCGAACAAATAGATATCATCTTACAGAAGCATGTGACCGCCAATCCGGCCCTGAAAGATCGTGATATTCGGCTGGAGCAAAACCCGGCCGGTGGCCTGGTGATTCGGGCGGATGGCAAAAGTTATGAGAAACCGGATGACATCGAAGATGTGGCAGTTCAGGAAGTGATTAAAGCGGCTGTCAGGGAGTGGAACGTCACAAAGTAGCAGGGCCAGCTAAGGGTAAAACGGCCGTAAAATGGGCCAATAACGCCTCTTTTTCCTCTGCTGGTAAAAAGGAAGCATGGGCGGCGTTAAAAATGAGGTGACGCAGTTCAGCATACCCAAATCCAAGCGTTTCCACTGCTGCCCGGTATTCATCCGTCAATGTCAGGTTGCTGACGCCAGGATCATCGGTATTTAAAGTAACCTGCAAATTCAAATTCATCATATCGATTAGCGGATGATGGTTAAGGCTGTGAACCACGCCGGTTTGCAAATTACTGGTCAGACAGATTTCTAAGGCCGTATTTCGCTCCTGAATGAGACGCAAAACGCCTGAATTTTCAATCGCTCGCACCCCATGCCCCACGCGATCTGCCTGTAACTCTTCAATAGCCTGGCGCACACCAACCGCGCTGGCCCATTCTCCGGCGTGAATGGTGACGCCTAAACCGATTTCTTTGGCTTCTTTGAAGATGGGGATAAAGGGGGCGGGCGGGAATCTTACTTCATCTCCGGCCAGGTCTAATCCTAAAATGCCTTTGTTGGCGCGGGCAAAGGCTACTTCCGCCACCTGCCGGGCTTGTGGCAGTGGATCATGACGTACCAGGGTGATGATCAAGCCCACTTTAATATTGTGATCGATACTGGCCTGGTTAACGGCCGTTATCACCCAATCCGCCGCCTCTCCCAGGTCATAGCCGCCCACACTAGACAATGCCTGTGGGCTGAAACGCAGTTCCAAATAATGCACATTGTCAGCCGCCGCATCCGCTACCACCTCATAGGCCAGGCGCGAAATCGCTTCAGGGCTGCGATAAAACAGGCGCAGGATGCCAAACTTGCTTAAAAACACCTCGTGGTCTGGGGGATCATCCGTGATTTGCACCAACGGCCGTAACGCCTCTATGTTGTTGGCCGGCAAATCCAGACCAAAGCGATGGGCGATCTCCACCAACGTGTCCAGGCGTAAAGAACCTTCCAAATGCCGGTGCAGATCAATCTTCGGCATCGTTTGTAATTGTTCAATTGTGAGGGTGGTGCGTCCACTGGCTGACATAGATATTTGCTTTGGCAAGGGATAAAGCGTGAAGAGTAGCGTAGCGATTGCCGCGAATGCGATTTTGCAATCTTCAAACTTTATATTTTATCCCCTACGTTCATTTCTTTGACTTGGGTAAAGTAAAAAAGAAAGAACTGCCCTTTTCCACTTCGCTTTCAACCCAGATTTTGCCGTGATGGGCGTCTACAATTCGCTTGACAATGGCCAGACCAATGCCCGTGCCGCCAAAGCGGCGGCGCGAGGAGCCATCAATCTGGTAAAACCGATCAAAGATTCTCGACTGCTTGTCCCGGGGCATACCTACTCCTTCATCTGATACCACCACCTGTACCGCCTCAGGCAAATCGGTAACAGCGATCTGAATGACGCCGCCGTCTGGGCTAAATTTCATGGCGTTGGCCATCAAATTATCCATCACCTGGTTGATGCGTCCCTTATCCATTAAGACAAACGCCGGGTCGGCCGGCAGCGCCGCTTTAATGATTAACCCCTTCTTTTCTGCCACAAGGCGATGAACCTGTACCGATGTCTGGATCAAATCAACCATCGAAACTAATTGTAGGTGCAAATTGGCCTCGTCGATGCGCTGCAAGGTGATGATGTCGTCGATTAAGCGGGTGATTTCATCTGTTTTAACCGCCACGATAGATAACGCTTCTTGCTGCTCCGGCGTAATCAGCCCCATCTCTCCATCCAAAAGCAAATCGACATATCCCTTGACAAAGGTCAGCGGGGTACGCAGTTCATGAGACACATTTTGTACCAGTTCATCTTTGAGCCGGTCGCTTTCTTTTAATTCTTCATAGGCCACCGCCAATTCTGCGGCGCGGGCTTCAACCTGTTCAAACAAACCGGCATTAGAAATAGCAATACTCGCCTGAGCGGCGGCAATCACCATCAACTGAATGTCTAACTCGCTAAAGGCGTTGGCGTGGGCGCTGTCGATGGACAGGGTGCCGATGGTTTCCCCGCGTACCACCAACGGTACCACCAATAAGCTGCGCACAATCTCACTAAAAAAGAGAAAGTCTGGTTCAGAATAGGTATCGCGGATGTAGACCAGATCGCCACTGCGCACCACTTCACCGGAGATGCTCTCATTCAGTTTCATGCGTGTCTGTGAATACTCTTGTTTGACGCCGACGGCCGCTGCTAAGACCAGCTCTGAGCGATCTTGGGAAAGCATCGTGATGGTGCTGGCGCGGGCATTTAACAAACCCTGTAATATTTGCACGGTGGTTTGCAGCACAAATTTAAGCTTGAGCTTTCCGGTTATCTTTTGCGCCATATCCACCAGGGCGGCCATGTCACGCAGGCGTCGTTGGGATTCAGCAAAAAGCGCGGCATTATGCACCGCCACCGACGCCTGATCGGCCAAAAGGTTGAGCAGCAAAATTTCATCATCGGTAAAACGGTGTGGGTGCAAATAGGTGATGGTAAAAGCGCCTATCATCTCGTCGCCCCGTTTTAAGGGAAAACCGGCGATGGCATAAATGCCCCACTTTTGGGCTTCTTCACTTTGAAAGAGGGGGTGACCCTGGGCGTTGTTGATGATGACCGGTTCACCCTGGTTGACCACGGTGGCGGTCAGCCCATTTTTGCGGATTTTGGACACGGCCGGGGTGCGGCGGCCGTCTCGCCATAAAGCAGAACCAGCGGTAAATTTATTTGTTTTTTGATCGTATAAATAAATATGCAGGTTGCTGGCGTCTACTAATTTTAGGGCTGATTCTGTGATGGCGTCTAAAACGGTGTTGAGTTTAAGCGGCGTGTTTAACTGCAAGACGATATTGTGGAAGGTAGCCAATTCTTCGACGCGCCGCTGAGATTGTTGGTACAGATGGGCATGTTCGATAGCCACGGTGGCCTGACTGGCCAGGTTTTGAGCCAGACGAAGCTCATTGTTATTAAAAGAGCGCGCTTCGGTTATTTGCCCCAAGGCCAGTAACCCTAATACGTCGCCACGACGTACCAGGGGCAGCAGCAGCACCGCTTGCAGGCCCGCTTCTTGGAGCAGGGCCAGGCGTTCTGGGGTACGGGCGTTGTCGTAGCGCAGGCTGAATGTCTCTTTTGCCTGAAAAACGTGTTGGATGATGGGGTTGCCTATCAGATTTTCGACGTGGCTGAGGCCAATATTTTCTGCCGCTGGCTCCTGGTTTTTGCCCCACAAGTGAGTGGTGGATTGCGCCAGATTGCTGTGGGCGGCGGGGATGAGATTTTGGCGACCGGCGTTCCAGACGAAGATGGTGCAGCTATCTACCTGGAGAGCGCGTACCATCTCTACCACAACGGTTTGCAGGACAAAATCCTGGTCTAAATTGGCGGTCATGGTGGCGCTGGCCTGGTAGAGGGTGCTCAATTCGTTTAGCTGTTGTTGGGTTTTTTCGTATAGGGCAGCGTTTTGTAAGGCAACGGCCGTATGGGCAACCAGGGTAGAAGCCAACCACTGCTGTTGTTTGTTGAAGGCGCCGATTTGGTTGTTTTGTATCAGGAGTACGCCTGATACTTCGCCGCCGATAATGAGGGGAGCGCCCAGCCAACTGCGTACTTTTTGGCTGCCTGGATGAGTGGGCCAGCGCGGCTCTTGTTGGGTGTCTGCAATAAGCAGTGGTTCTTTGCTTTGACGGATGGCGTCCAGCAGCTCGCTATTGTTCCAGATCGCTTCCAGTTCATCTGGAGATTGATCCAGAGGTCGGTTCAGGGCATCCCGACTGGCGACTAATTGCAGATGGGCGGCTGTATCCTGTAAGAAAATGAAGGCGGTGTCATAGGTTAAGACGCCATCTAAGGCGAGCAGCAAATGATTGGAGATGGTTTTTCTCTCAAGGGTGCTGCTAATGATGGAGATTGCCTGGCGTAAGGCGACGGCGAGTTGATAATCTCGGGTTCCTTTGTTGACGAGTTCACGGGCCTGGTTGATTTTTTTAGATTGGTTGATGGCGGAGGCCAGGTGGGCGGCAACGGCCGTTATGATGTTGAAATCGTCGTGGGTGAAGGCTGCTTCTTGTTCGCTTTGGATAGATAGAGCGCCCAAAATATCGTCTGTTGATTCGATGGGCACACAAATGATGGAAGCGGCCGGTTCAGGGCCAATGACCCCGGCTACCGGTTTGCTGTCATGTTGCCAATCTCCGGTGACATAAGGCAGCCCGTTGGCAATGACCCAACCAGCCAGGCTTTTTTCATGGGCGCTCGAAATGGGATCAAGGGTGATCGCTTTGTTTATATGCGCCGCATTGATATGCGCCGCATAAGGGAAGGTGATTTGTTGGCTTTCCGGTACATAGAGGGCTATAAAACCGAGCGTCGCCGACAGATCATGCAGCAGTTGGTCTAATACCGCTTTAAAGAGCAGCTCCAGCGGTTCCACCGTGCGTATGGTTTCCACCACGGTGTAGACAATTTCTAGAAACCGTTGTCTGCTGGATTGTGAAAAAGATGGCGCTTGAAACTCATCTCTCTTTGTTGAAGGCTGCACCAGAAATTATCCTTGTTTTACTTCTCTGTTTTGACGAGCTACGAAATTATCCTCACCATCAAATCATGTTTTACTGGGAACGTCAATCTATGCTAGTGAAAGAGCCGTTAAAAGTCAATATTGGATAGCGGCTTGCACACCTGGCGCTACCCTCTCACCTTGCCCCTCGCTTTTTGTTTGCGGCCGTGACACAGCTTGTATTTTTTGCCACTGCCACAAGGACAGGGATCATTACGCCCCACCTTGGGGGTATCGCGGCGCAGTTCACTGCCTTTGCCTCCTTTCCGTTGGACCACTTGGAAACCGGCGTCTTGGGCATTGGTGCGCAGCTCTTGCTCTTGCTGCTGCTTCTCCACATACGCCTGGTGGCTGGCGATTTGGTGGAAGAAACGACTGACAATATTTTGGTTAATATTGTGGCGCATGTCCATAAACATCTCGGCCGAACGCAGTTTGTATTGCACTTTGGGGTCTTTTTGTCCCACCGCTTCCAGGCCAATCTCGCGGCGTAAATCGTCAACGGCCGTTAAATAATCCCGCCATTCAAGATCAATCGACTCCAACAACAGCAGTCGCTGGAAATTTTTATACTCTTCCTCCCCGATCTGCACCCGCCACTTATCTTGCTGTTTTTGCACATAGGCGGTCAAAGCGTCTACCAACTGCTGGGTCTCCATCGAAGAGAGACTCTCCAGCAGCAAATCGCGCACGGCCGCTTCCACCGCCATCTTAAACCGTAATTGGCGCGTGGCCGCATTCTTCATCATCAGGCCATCCACGCCAAAACCATCGAAAGCCTTTTCTATTTTTGCGGCCGCCAGCGTCCAAATCCGCTCCCGGTCAGAGGCTTCAATCTGTTCCGCCAGAAAATCAAAATAAAACAGGCGCACATGTTCCAAATAACTACGTTTGGCCGTTTCTCGCGCCTGAAGCTGCCCGGAACGACGGGTCGCCAAAGCGCCTAAATTGGGCGGAGAAGCCAACAAAGGCAGAAAACGCCCCATCGCTTGTAAAAGCTGCTGAAGATTAAGCCCCTCCTCCTCATTTTCATAAGCCAGATCCATTAGTTGATTTGTCAGCTCAGATACAGAAAGCTCTGCCAGTTCACTGCGATCCAGCGCCATCACACCCGGTAGTAACCCGCGTATGCGGGCAATAACACCGTTTGTGTTGATGGTATCAGTGGCGTCCGTGCTAAAATCAGCAATAGCCCGGTCCACTTCCCCGTGCACAAAAGAAATGTAATTGTCAACGTAATTGTCCACCAGCTGGGCAATTTCACCCGCAAACGCCTCATCCACCTTCAAATCTAGATCAACGGATTCTCCCAAAAGAATAGCCCGCCGCTCATTGTAAATGGTCTGGCGCTGACGGCTCATCACGTCGTCATATTCCACCACATTTTTGCGCATGTCGAAGTTGAAACCCTCAATACGCTCTTGCGCGTTTTCAATAATGCGGTCTAACACGCTGAATTCCAGCGGCATATCTTCCGGTAAATTTGACATAACGCCCCGATTCATCCAGCTTTTTAAGCGTTCACCACCAAAACGACGCATCAAATCATCTTCCAGGGAGAGGAAAAAACGAGAAGAGCCGGGGTCGCCCTGGCGGGCGGCGCGACCGCGAAGCTGGTTATCAATACGGCGAGACTCATGCCGTTCAGAGCCGATGACATGCAGCCCTCCCAGTTGACGTACTTTTTGCTGTTCTTTTTGCGTCATCACCTTCAAATTTTGGATCTCATCAATCAACTGCGGCGGCAGGCCGGCCACGTTTTTGACAATTTTTTGGGCTTCATCCAGCCGGCCGCCTAATACATCTCTCACCAAAGCGGTGCGGGCATTGTAATGTTGCTCAAAATAGGTTTCAGCCAGGAACCGGGCCGTTTTTTGTTCATCCGTATGCACGGTTTGATACTGCGTGTACTCTGTAGTGAGGCGCACTAAATCTTCTACCAGGGCCACATCCACCTCTTTTTCCTCCAAAAAGAGACGAGCTTCTCCCAGGAAACCACCGCGCACTAAACGCTGCACCTGCACAATGTCGGTGTAATCAATGTGATACGGCTCTTGTAATGTTTGAGCCAGGTAGCCCGATAGTTCAATTTTTTCAATTTCGAGGAGAGCCTGGTCAAACTCTGCTTTTAAGTCCAGAAGAGCAGTGACCAAATCTTCCTCCAATTTAGGATGTTTTTGGGCGTAAGTTCGCGCTTCGTCTTCTCCGGCCGTTAACAATTGCAGCGACAGATGGGCCAGATGCTCAAGGGAAAACAGGCGCGTTTCCATCATCTCAGCGGCCAACCCCTCCGCATTGCCGCCCAAAATAATATCGGTCCCACGCCCGGCCATGTTGGTAGAGATCGTCACGGCGCCTTTGCGGCCGGCCTGTGCCACCACCAGCGCTTCGGATTGGTGCATTTTGGCGTTTAGCACGGCATGGTCAATGCCTTCTTTTTGCAGTCGCCGGTGGATAAGTTCAGAATGTTCTACGGAGGTTGTGCCTACCAGGATGGGCCGGCCGCTTTCATGCACCCGCTTAATTTCTCTTAAAATCGCTTCATCTTTTGCTTTTTCATTGGCATAGACCTGATCGGCAAAATCGGTGCGTTTAAAAAAGATCGGCTCTTCGGTTTTGGGATCGATGTAGGAAACAACTTCGGCGCTTTCTACTTTTTCTCTGCGCTCCACCAGCCCCATATGGCCGCTTTCCACTAAATCTTGCACATGGGTGGGCAGCGGAGCCACGCCCAGCTCATAAATCTTGTCAAACTCCTCGGCGTCCGTTAGCGCCGTGCCTGTCATGCCCGCCAATTTTTCATAGAGGCGGAAATAGTTTTGCAGGGTGATGGTGGCTACGGTGATCGTCTCTTTTTTGACATTGACGCCTTCTTTGGCTTCAATGGCCTCGTGCAGCCCATCTGAATAACGGCGGCCGGGCATCATGCGCCCCGTGAAATCATCGACGATGATCACTTCATCCTCTTGCACCACGTAATGCACATCTCGCTTAAAGAGGTATTGGGCGCGTAGGGCGTTGTCCAGGTAATAGGTTAGTTGGAAGAAGCGGGGATCATATAAACTGTCTCCGGCGTCTTGATCGATCTCCGGGATGCGCTTCTCTATTTCAGAAATACCACTATCGGTCAGGCTGATGCTGCGGCTCTTTTCGTCAATGTCGTAATGTCCGTTGGGTTCTTCGTCTTCTTCATTGGTGTTTTGCTTGAGGTTACGCACATACTCGGCAAAGCGCAGGTAATCTTTGCCGGAGTGCGGCGCCGGGCCGGAAATAATGAGCGGCGTCCGGGCTTCATCAATTAAAACATTATCTACCTCGTCGATGACGGCAAAGTAGAGATCACGCTGTACCAATCGCTCTTTCTGCGTAGCCATATTGTCACGCAGGTAATCGAAGCCAAACTCGCTGCTAATGCCGTAGGTAATGTCCGCTTTATACGCCTGTTGCCGGGTGCAGGGCCGCCAATGAACCAGCCGTTCATCTTCTAACTCCGCGCCGGGATTGACATAATCAGGGTCATATAAGGCGGAAAATTGCTGGGGGCCAATGCAGGCGGTTTTTAAACCGAGGAAATGGAAGATTTTGCCCATCCAGCCGCCATCACGTCTGGCCAGGTATTCGTTGACGGTGACAAGCTGTACCCCTTTGCCGGTGAGAGCGTTGAGGAAGAGGGGTAGGGTGGCGACCAATGTTTTGCCTTCACCGGTGCGCATTTCTATGACTTCACCACGATGCAGAAGGACGCCGCCCATAATCTGCACGTTGTAATGGCGCAGGCCGGTGGTGCGTACTGAAGCTTCGCGCACCAGGGCGTAGGCTTCGGGCAATAAATCATCTAATGTTTCTCCGTCTGCAAGCCTTTCCCGTAATTCATTGGTTTTAAGACGCAGCGCTTCATCTGACAAGGCCTGGTATGAAGATTCCCAGGCAGCTACCTCATCGACGATGGGCTGAAGGTTATTGATTAGTTTTTTGTTGGCGTCGCCAACAATCATGGAAACAAATTTTTTAAACATAAAATCCCGTTTTTGTGGTTAAATGGAGGCTCATTATCAAAGGGAGCCTCCTAAATGAATTATAAATAGGGCAGTACTCTACCACGCTTACCTAAATATTATATTAACGCGCTCAGAAGTTCTGGACAGCCGAAACCGGTAAATAGTTTGCTGTCGTCTACGGCCGTTATCACTTGTGAGTTCATCTTTTATGTTCGTCCCTTTAGCTTTTCTCCATCTGAAGCAGCAGTTCATTGACAGCGGTGTAAGGGTCTATTTGGCGGCTGGCAACGGCCGTTATCAACTGTTCTCTGGCTAATTCCGGCACGGTGGTACGGAGGCGCTGCCATAATCGGGCTTGTAAGATGGCTTCCATTTCTCGGCGGCTGCGATCTCGTTCACGTACCTGCCATTCCGAATGGGTCTGCAAAAATTGTCGATGGGCGAAGATAGTTGTGGCCAGTTCGGCGACGCCCTGCCCGTCATTGGCGATGGTGGCTTTGACCGGCGTCTGCCAGGCGCTGCCGCTGTTTTCCGCCACTGCTGCCGTGGACATGATGCGCCCATGATGGCGGGTGCTGCCGCCATCCCCCAGGTGCAGCATCATTTTCAGCGCTTTGACGCTGCGGTCTGCGCCTGGTTTGTCCGCTTTATTCACCACCAGGATGTCGGCGATCTCCAGGATACCGGCCTTGAAGGTTTGAATGTCATCGCCCATGCCTGGCGCTTCTACGACCAGGGTGGTGTGGGCGGCAGCGGCAATAGCCACTTCTGACTGCCCGGCGCCGACGGTTTCTACCAGGATGATGTCGAAGCCGGCCGCATCCAATATTTTGATAACGGCCGTTGTCGCCTGAGACAAACCACCTAAACTGCCCCGTGACGCCAGGCTGCGGATGAAAATGCCCCGGTCGCCGGCCAGATCGGCCATGCGCACCCGGTCGCCTAAAATGGCCCCACCGGTGAATGGGCTGCTGGGGTCTACGGCGATGATGCCCACGCTTTTATCGTGACGCCGCATTACTTTAGCCAGTTCGTTGACGAGGGTGCTTTTGCCGCAGCCGGGCGGGCCAGTTATGCCCACCACATGCGCCCGGCCGGTATGGACGTGCAGCTGCCTGACGGCCGTTTCCGCCGCCCCTTCATCATTTTCCACCCGGGTAATGAGACGCGCTACCGACCGGGAACGGCCGTTTAACACGCCTTGAATCAGCTCATCCACCCGCTACAGACTCCTGTACCAGCGTCACAATGTCATCGATGCTGGAGCCTGGGCCAAAAACGGCCGTTACCCCTATTTCCTGCAACTGCGACATATCTTCTTCAGGAATAATACCGCCTAAAAAGACGAGTACATCCAGCATCTCTTCTTTTTTTAATAGCGCCATCACTCGTTCTGTTAAGGGCAAATGCGCCCCGGAGAGAATACTCAAGCCAATGGCGTCTACATCTTCTTGCAGCGCCGCTTCCACAATCATCTCAGGCGTTTGCCGCAGCCCGGTATAGATCACTTCCATACCGGCATCCCGCAGTGCGCGAGCCACCACCTTTGCCCCGCGATCATGCCCGTCCAAACCAGGCTTTGCCACCAAAATCCGTGCTGTTCGTTGTTCCACCATCATTATTATCCCCACTAAATGCAGCGTCTCTAAAAATAACAGGATCCCGTTTCACATATTTACGCTGCATCTTTCCATTTCATAAAATCTAAAAGAGCCAGGCAAATTATACCGGCAGCCCGTCTCTTTTACGAAGAAGCGTACATTTTCAATCTAACCTGGCGCTGACGAAATAGCGGGCTAGATTACAAAAGTCTGGCGGAATTTTGTAATCTCTCGCTGAATGATGCGGGCGCGCGTAAGCGCCGTTGATGTGCGGATGCGTACGAACGGGCGCGTGAGAGCACAGAAAGCCGTGCCCTGCTTTGCATCAACAAAATCTGCGCCCACCCGAATTATGCGAAATGCTTGCAAAACACCCCCATTTTGCACTATACTCTTATGTAACTTTGTTATGTAATCTTATTGGCTTTGTGGCCTTAAGAATAGACGTTCAGGAGGATGTTTCATGAACAAACTTCAAATTTCTCGCAGATGGCTTTTAATCGGTCTATTTTTAGTTCTGGGCATATTTACCGTCACCCTGGCGCAACCAACGCTGGCCCAAGATAGAGCCGCCAATGGCGTGGTGACGACTGGTTCATTGAATGTGCGTTCTGCGCCCGGCGTGGAGTTCCCGGTTGTCGCCACGGCCGACCAGGGACATGTCGTGGCGGTGTTAGGCCGCCAGGCTAATAGCACCTGGGTGCAAGTGCGCACATTTAGCGGCGTGGTAGGGTGGGCTAATTCCAACTATATGGTCATGGATGTGCCTTTGAACAATCTGCCGGTAGTGGGCAGCAGCGGGGGGACCACCCCGCCGCCCAGCGGACAGGTTCCGGCTATTGGCGTGGTTAACACCGGCGCCGTCAATGTGCGCTCCGGCCCCAGTTATGGACATCCGATTATCACTATCGCTTATCAGGGATATACCTTCACCTTATTAGGCCGGACGGCTGACTCCGCCTGGGCCAAAGTGCAGATGGTGGATGGCACACAAGGCTGGGTCAACTTTGGCGCCTTAGATACCAATGTACTCGCCAGCACTCTGCCTATTACGGATGCGCCTATCACGCCACCAGCGGGAACGGCCGTTGGGGTGGTGAACACTGGCGCGCTGAATTTACGCTCTGGCCCGGGCTTACAGTACGGCCGTATTGCGGCTACCTATAACGGCCATGTGGTGCAGCTGCTGGGGCGCAATACCTTTAGCACCTGGCTTAAGATTCGTCTCTTCGACGGCCAGGAAGGGTGGGTGAACGCCAAATACATCACCACCACTTATCCTATCGGTAACCTGCCGGTGATGTGGGATGATGCGGTGATTCCGGGCGCGCCTACGGCCATGGTCGTCACCGGTAATTTGAATGTACGCACCGGGCCTGGCCTCAGCTATGCGGAAATTACCAGTGTGCCTTACGGTACGACGCTCACTTTAGTGGGTCGTAATCATGATGGAACCTGGGTTAAAGTGCGCTTGAGCAATGGCACTGAAGGCTGGGTGAATGCCGCTTACATCACCACCAGCGTCCCTGTCACCAGCCTGCCGATTGTGGATGGTTCCACTGGCACGGGTACGCCAACGGCCGTTGTGGTTACCGGCGCGTTGAATGTACGTTCTGGCCCGGGTGTGCAATATGGCTCCGTGGCTGTGATCTACCAGGGCGCTCAAGTGACTTTGATTGGACGGAATACAGATGGCAGTTGGGCTAAAATTCGTTTGAACAATGGCGCAGAAGGGTGGGTAAACGCCACGCTGATCCAGACAAACGTGCCCATTGGCAATTTACCGGTGGTGGATGGCGCCGGCCAACCCACGCCGCCGATGGCGACCAATGCTGTCGTCACTACTGGCGCGCTCCATGTGCGCTCTGGCCCCAGCCTGAATTTCCCCTCTGTCACCATCATCAATCGAGGTACGGCATTGAACCTGATTGGCCGCAGCGCCGTCACTGGCTGGGTGCAAGTGGTTTTGCCGGGGGGGCAACAAGGGTGGGTCAACCCGAACTACCTTTTCACCACCATCAATATTAACACGCTGCCGGTGACGGGGTAGACGGTAAACAGTGGACAGTAAACAGTGAACAGTGAACAGTGGACAGTGAACAGTAAACGGTAAGGGGGCGCCGCTTAAAAAGCGGCGCCCCTTTTTAATAAGCACAGTGGGCGCACAAGCCGTAAAATTCCAGGAGATGGCCCTGCACGATGAAGTTAAGCTTTGGGGAAACGGCCGTTTCTATACGGCGCTGAGTTGTGCCAGTTGTTGTTCATCCATTTCGCTCCCCTCTGCCCCACTACTCGACCATCTGACGGCCGTCCGATACGCGACCCGCCCGCACAAACGATTTCACCGTCCCCACCACATCCTTGCTTTTAACCAGAGTTTCCCCCACTAAAATGGCGTCGACGCCGATTTGGCGCATCTGCTGCACGTCAACGGCCGTTTTCAGCCCGCTCTCGCCCACCACCACCACATCCTCAGGAATCATATTTCGCAGCCGGGCGGTATTCTCAAAATCGACCACAAACGTCTGCAAGTTCCGGTTGTTCACGCCAATGATGCGCGGCTCCAGCGCCAACATGCGCTGTAGCTCCGCTTCCGTATGCACTTCCACCAGGGCGTTCATGCCTAGTTTGTGGGTCAGCTTCAGTAAATCGGCCACATCCCTGTCGCTGAGAACGGCGGCAATGAGCAAAATAGCGTCCGCCCCGGCCGCCCGCGCTTCGTAAATCTGGTAAGGATGAAACATAAAATCTTTGCGCAGCACCGGCGCCTGGCTGCCCAGCGCTTCCTTCACATCCCGCAAATCGGCCAATGAGCCTTGAAAGTGACGGCCGTCCGTCAGCACGGAAATGGCGTGAGCGCCGCCCGCCACATACGCTTGCGCCAGCTTCACCGGATCGTAATCCGGCACGAGCAAGCCTTTAGAGGGGGACGCCTTCTTGCATTCCGCAATCAACGAGACGCCGGGCGCTTTCAAGGCGGCGTAAAAGTCCAACGGGGGGGGCGCTACCTGGGCAAAAGCCCGCACATTCTCCAGCGGCGTCTCCCGCATGATTTTGGGCAGGTTTTCCCGGTGAAAGCTCATAATTTCATCGAGGATCGTGCCCCGGCGTTTGGCTACGTTTGTGACACTCATAATTGAAAAATCTCTACGCTCTTTTATAACGATTCGTCTTCTCGATCCACGTTTCCAACACGGCCAACGCCCGGCCGCTGTCGATGGCTTCTCGGGCGACGGTCAGGCCGGCGGCGATGTCGTTGTGGTCGATGCTGAGGGCAGCGGCGGCGTTGAGCAGCACAATGTCACGACAGGGGCCGGTTTCTGCGCCGCTGAGGATGGCGTGGGCGATGGCGGCGTTTTCCGCCGGGTCGCCGCCCACAAAATCAGCCAGCGTAGCGCGAGGCAGCCCTAAGCTTTCCGGGTCGAGGTCAAAGGTGGTCACTTCGCCGTCTTTCAAATAGCTAATGCGATTGACGCCGGTGGTAGACAGTTCATCCAGGCCATCGGCGCCATGCACCACGTAGGCCGCTTTGCTGCCCAGTTTGCCCAACGTTTGGGCCATTGGCTCGGTGAGCGCCGGGCTGTAGACGCCGATGAGCTGATGGGTGGCCCCGGCCGGATTGGTAAGCGGCCCCAATATGTTGAAGACGGTGCGCTGCCCCAATTCCCGGCGCGGCCCGATGGCGTAGCGCATGGCGGGATGGTGGTGGATGGCGTACATGAAGCCGATGCCCACGGCGGTGACGCACTCGGCCACCTGCTCCGGGGTGAGGTCTAAGTTGCCGCCCAGGGCCAGCAGCACATCGGCGGAGCCGGATTGGCTGCTGGCGGCGCGGTTGCCGTGTTTGGCGACTTTGACGCCGCTGCCGGCTACCACAAAAGCGGCCGTTGTGGAGATGTTGATGGTGTGTTTGCCGTCGCCGCCGGTGCCGCAGGTATCGACCAACATGCCGTTGTTTTCCGCCATGAGAATGGCTACGGGCACCACATGGCTGCGCATGGAGCGGGCGCTGCCGCCGATTTCGTCGGCCGTTTCCCCTTTCATGCGCAGGGCGGTGAGATAGCTGCCAATTTGGGCCTGGGTGGCTTCACCGTTCATGATGCTGTCCATGGCGGCCTCTGCCTGCTCAAAGGTGAGGGAACGGCCGTTTATCACCTCAGCAATGGCGCTTTTTATATCCATAGGCGTCTTTCTCCTCGAAAAAATGTGTCGTAAATCTATCAAGAATTGTGAGGATGAGCCAGCTTTACAATTCTAATTTCAACTGCACTTCGCCGATGGTGATGATGTCGCCGCTGCTGACAACGGCCGTTTCCGTGAGCGGAGCGCCGTTGAGCAAAGTGCCGTTGCGGCTGCCCAAATCTTCCAGCCACCATTGGCCGCCTCTTTCCATGAGCAAGGCGTGTTCCTGCGAAATAAAGGTATAGTCCAGCACGATGGTACTGCTGGGGGCGCGGCCAATGCTGGTGAGGGGGTGCAGTGGAAAGCGGACGCCCACGGCCGGCGTTGCGGCCTCGTTGGCGATCACACGCAGTTGTCCGCTGGCCTGCCGCTTTTGTTGCAGAACGGCCGTTGTCACTTTTAAATCCTGGTAAATCAACCAGGCAAATAAGCTTAAAAAGGCCAGCAGGAGCGCGGCGCTCAACAAGCGTAGCAGCAATAAAATCAAGGCAGGATTCATATTGTTTTACTCGATTTTGGGTTTGGGTAGGGTTTCTTCCTGGGCAAAATCAGCTTTTTTGGGCAGCAGCAGATTATGCTCTCCCTCGGCATAGATGAGCTTTATCTCGGTGAGCGAGATGACATCCCCTGACTGCAAGGCGTATTCGGTGATAGGCTGGCTGTTGACCAGGGTACGCCCCGGCCGGCCGCTGAGATCATACAGTACAAAACGGCCGTAGCGCCAGCGGATTTGGGCGTGGCGGCGGCTGATGGTGGGCGCATCCAGCACCAGGTCGTTATCGGTACGGCGGCCAATGGTGAATAACGGCCGTTCTAAAGCGACATGCCTTTCCCCATTCACAATTAAGTAGGCGTCTACGGCGGCCACTTCCGCCAATATTTTTTGTTCTGCCGCCTTCACCGCCTTCCTGCCAATCTGAAGCTGTGTGGTGGAGCCGCCTGCTTCATGGAATGAAGCCCGCACCCGCACCTGATGTACGCTAACAGCCGGATCGGCGGCTAGATGCACCGTCGGTTTTGTTTTTAGGCGCAGTTGGCTTTGCTGTGCCATGAGCATGACGTCCTCGGCCAGTTCTGTTTCGATGGCGGCGCTTTTTTGGCGCAGCTTGTCAAAATCTGTGGGGTTGAGGGCCACCGTATAAACATCGGGGGCCAGGCCGTCTTGCTGCCCATCTTCCAGGGCGCGAGCCAGCCGGGAGGCCACCTCCAGAGGTTCTAAGTCACCGCCAAGCAGGCGGCTGAGGGAACCTTCAACAAGGCCCTGGGCCATTGATTCAAATTTTGCTAATCTTAATCTTTTTAGCATCTTTGTTTGCCCTATACTGTGCTACTGTCCTGTCAAGACTAAATTGATGGATAAGCGCCTCTGGTAAATAGCCATCAAAACAGGGTTGACAACATAGTAGATACCTTTTTCGTCGCCCGCGGCAAAGCAGAATACGATTATAGTTTGCCAAAAACGGCCGTTAATTGCAATTGCCGGGTTGGTGGCATTCGGTATACTTGCCGTTAAAGAATGCGGCGTGATGAATATTCCACAATCTGTAATCCACAATCCACAATCCGCAATCCGCAATCAAAAGAGGTTTCCCATGATTGGTAAACAAATTCGCCTGACGGCATACGCTTCCTGCGCCGGTTGAGCCTCTAAGCTCAGTCCTTCTGACCTGGCGCACGTGTTGCAGCCTTTACGCGAAATATTTAACCCTATAAATTATCCCAATCTGCTGGTGGGCCTGGAAAAAGCAGATGACGCCGCCGTCTACCAGATCAACGAGCGGCAGGCCATCATTTCCACCATTGACTTCTTTCCACCGGTGGTCGATGATCCCTACGACTTTGGCGCTATTGCCGCCGCCAATGCCCTGTCCGACATCTACGCCATGGGCGGGCAGGTTTTGTTTGCCCTGAATCTGGTCGCTTTTCCCGATGACCTGGCGCAGGACATCCTCAAAGAGGTGCTGCGTGGCGGCGCGGACAAGGTGGCTGAAGCGGGCGCAATCATCGCCGGCGGCCACAGCGTCAATGATAAAGAGCCGAAGTATGGGCTGGCTGTCACCGGCATTATCGACCCGCTTCAAGTAAAACGCAAGGGCGGCGGCCGGCCGGGTGATCTGCTGCTCCTGACAAAACCGCTGGGGGTGGGTGTGATCACCACCGCCCTTAAACGAGAGATAGCAGAGGAGGCGCATGTGAGAACGGCCGTTCTCTCCATGAGCGCCCTCAACAAACAAGCCTCAGAAGCCGCCAACCGGGTAGCCGCGCACGGCATGACCGACATCACCGGCTTTGGGCTGCTGGGCCACGCTTATGAAATGGCGTTCCAGGGTGGCGTAGACTTCCGCCTTTTTGCCGATAAGCTGCCCTGGCTGCCCGGCGCTTTCGGATATGGCAGGGCTGGCGCCTTCCCCGACGGGCGCGGCAATAATATGATCTTCTTCCAGGAACATGTCACCTTTGCTCCGGGCGTCAGCCGCCTGGTGCAAGATATGCTTTGGACGCCGGAAACCTCTGGCGGTCTGTTGGTGGCTGTGCCGCCGGAGCGGGTGGAATTATATCAAGGAATGTGTGAAACGGCCGTTGTCATCGGGGAAGTCACAACCGGAAACGGCCGTCTCTACGTGTTATAATAGGGCAATAAGATTCGTTGAAAAGGATAATTTCATGCAAACTACTTCAACAATTACAATACCAAATGTTCAACTCACATTAGACGAACTCATCGGTGTTGTACGGACGTTAGATGCTGATTCTCGTTCTAAAGTCGCGCAAGCGCTCATCGCAGATGACATGGATGCGAAATTCAGCCAGCTAATCCTCAGACTTGCCAATAAAAAACCTGATACCGACATATCAGATGAAGAAATTGCTGCAGAAATTCGTGCAGTTCGCCAGCAGCGCCATTAAGAAATGTTACGCATCGTCGTTGACACCAACATTTGGATTCGGACGTTGTTGGGTGGAAAAGTAACTCTGCCGATATTGGTTGCCCTAAAAGAGAACAAATTCAAAGCAATCACCAGCGATGCTTTATTAGCTGAACTTGCAGAAGTTGTGCAACGCCCCCGCCTGAGTATAAGTATTAATTTTCATGATGTTGTAGAATTATTAACTTTGCTGGAATGGTATGGGGAAGCTGTTGTTCTTAAAACAATTCCTCCAAGATGCCGTGACCCGAAAGACCACCCTGTTTTAGCCACAGCAATTGATGGTCATGCTGATGCCATTGTATCTGGCGATGATGATTTGCGTGATGATGAAGCATTGCGAGAAGCAATGGCTGATTACGGTGTTCAACTATGTGGGGAGTTAACTCGCTTATACAGGCTATTGAAAACAATTAGTCAATGCCCTACACAATAAGCCAAAGCTTTACCAATCATCACTCGAAGAAAGTGTAAAAGGAAATCCATGGACCGTACAGTTCCCAGTTCCGGCAACGAAGAAATAAACCTTTATCTGCGTACCTACTATTCCTTGCTGCGCAGCACCCGTGAAGTCAAGCTCAAATCTCTCATCGAGGCGCATAAACGCACCCGTTCCGCTTTGCATGTGAAAGCCGATGAGCCAGAAGTAGACATGGCCGCCTTCATCTACGCCATCCTGCGCGTCCCCGACTGTCTCAGCGACATCGACCTGGTCATTATGGGCCAGTCAGCCCGCGTTTTTGCCGAACATGGCTTTCCAGAGGTGGAAACATGGCAGCAAGTGAGCGCCCCAGGCCGCCGCCGCCGCTACTTTTATGACGGCGACCGTACCCTGGCCGCCTATATCGCCAGCCGCTCAGATATTGATGACCTGGTGCCTACGCTGGTCGCTTACCAAATTGAGCGGCGCAAATTACATTACCTTTGTGTGCAGGGGCCTGTCTTGGCGCTGCTCAACCGCGTTCAAACGCAAACGCCAAACCAGACGCCAACAGCTGAGGTGTTGAAAAAACTCTCAGAATTGACTGGTGTGCCGGTGGAAGACCTGGACAAATTGAGTCGTATCTGGCGGGGCGCTACCATCGCCAAGCTGCTAAACATTGCCAGCTATCAGCAAGAGCTTGCCATTCGCTCGTTGGCCGGTTCTCTGGCCGACTATAAACGAGCCACCCGTCGTTGGTGGCGCAATGTGGAGGCGAAAACGCCCAAAAATATCTACTTTGACGAACGTCCTGTCTACTTTGTTTCCAGTAATATCCACAGCCTGGCCAATATGCTCAGTGGCTTTGCCTTGAAAATTGAAAATACCCTGGAAACTTTTCTGCAAGACAATGTGTCTGATGAACTGCGCCAGGAATTTGGCGACATCGTGAACCGCAATATTCCCAGCAGCTTTGAAAATTTTCTCTACTATGTGCTGAAAAAATATGAAGCGGTGCATCCCGAGGTGCGCGAAGACCGCATAGCCTATGAAAACTCGGTGGGTATCTACCGGGTTCCCAGCGAACATGCCTTTGATATTGAAGTGCAGGTAGTGAATCTCAGCCAGTTGGATGTGGGCGGCCTGGATCGACGGCTGCGGCTGCCAGGTATTGAAAAGCTGACCCGCAGCGAGGCGCTCATTGTGAATTTGGATTATCCCTTGGGCATGGCCGCTTACCAGGTGCTCACAGAAATGGCCCGCAATGTAGATGAGGTGCGCGGGGTGTTTATCATGGGCAAGGCGGCGACGTTAAACGGCCGTATCGGTGATGTGATGCTGCCCAATGTGGTTCATGATGAACATTCGCTCAATACCTACCTGTTTAATAACTGCTTCGCCGCCGATGATGTGGCCCCCTACCTGGTGTATGGCAGCGTCATGGACAACCAGAAGGCGATCACCGTGCCCGGCACGTTTTTGCAAAATGAAGGGTATATGTCGCTCTTTTACCATGAGGGATATACCGATATGGAGATGGAGGCGGGACCATATCTCAGCAGCATTTACGAGATGACCCGGCCGAAACGCCATCCTTATAACGAGGTGGTCAACCTGTACCAGGCGCCGTTCCCCATTGGCATTTTGCATTATGCTTCGGATACGCCCTTCAGCAAGGGGAAGAATTTAGGCTCGCAAAATCTTTCGTACTTTGGCATGGATCCCACCTATGCCACGATGGTAGCGGTATTGCGGGCTATTTTGGGCAATGAGATTGAGTGGCTGACAAAAAATGGAGGCTGAGATTAGAGATTGGAGATTGACGGCTCGACTAATCTCCAATCCTTTGACAGGCTCGGGACAGGTTCTCTAATCTCGATTCAATCTTTCTATACAGCTACACGCCTTGCCAACGCCTGGATCAAACGCTCGATTTGGGCCGGGGTGTGAGTGGCAAAGATGGCGATGCGTAAAGCGCCGCCGGCCGGAACGCTGGTGTAATGTTGGCTGTGAGCCACCAAAATACCCTGGGCAAAAAGCGCTGCTTGAATCCGGTTTAAATCCAGTTGGGCGCGATTGTCCAGGCAGAGGATGGGAACGGGCGTATCGGGCAGGGGCCAACCTAACTTCCGGACGCCGCTGCGTGCTTGTTGGACATTGTTTTGCAGCGTTTGGCGCAAACTGTCATCTTGTTGGAGCAGGCTGAGGGCGGCGGTGGCGGCGGCAGCGGCGGGCAAGGGGGGACGGCTGGCGCCTTCATGCACGTTGGCCTGGCTCTCGATTTCGTCGATGAGGGCCTGGCTGCCGGTGATAAAACCGCCGTATGCGCCCCACGCTTTGCTCAGGGTGTGGCAGGTGAAGCAGGCGTCGTCCTGGATGCCAAAGTGATCCAGGGTGCCCCAGCCGTGCGGCCCTAAAACGCCGCTGGCGTGGGCGTCGTCCAGCGCCAACAGGCCGTTATAAGGCCGGATAGCCGCTAATAGATCGGGCGCGGGGGCAATTTCGCCCGATACCGGAAAGATGCCATCGCTCATGAGCAACGGCCGTTCCCCATCCCCCACTATCTGCCTACACAACTCAGCTACATGGTCGGCGTCTAAATGGCGGTAGGCGTGGATCGGCTTGCCGCTGGTACGCGCCCCATCCCACACGCTGTAATGGGCGGATTCGTCGATCAAGATGTGTTCATAGCGGGCGCGTAAGCCTTGCGCCAGCAGAGCGTTGCCCAGGTAGCCGGAGGCGTAGTAGAGCATGGCTTCGGTGCGGAAAGTGGTGGTAACGGCCGTTTCCAATGCCTGATACACGGGATGATTGCTGCCATAGCCGCCCGAGTTTGCCAATCCATACCTTTCTAGCGCCGCCAGCGCCGCCTGGCGCACAACCGGGTGGTTTTGCAATCCCAAATAACCACAGCCACAAAAATAATCCACTTCTCGTCCATTGATGAGGGTGCGGGCGCCCATCGGCCCTTGCATTTCAAATTCCATTTGTCTTTACTCACGTGGGGCCAGCGTATGAGACCGGCCGGTAAATTTACAATCTCTGCTCTTGGTTCCTAAACGCCTCAATGCTACCAGTTAATTTAGTTGCCGAACAGATGCAGGCTCGTTACAATGCAGACCATACTATCAGGGTGGGAGAAAAGGAAGCTTTGCGTATGAAATCAAGAGTGCTTTTGTTGATAACGGCCGTTCTTGCCGCCACATTTCTCCTCATTTTCCTCATCTCCCTGCCGCAAACCGCGCAAGCGGCTCTCTGGCAAGAGAAAGTTGATCCCTGGGTCATGACCACTGTGGCTGCGGAAGGTGAAGTGGAATTTCTGCTCTACTTGCGTGAACAGGCGGATCTCAGTGGCGCAGATCGGCTGTCTATCAAAGAAGCGAAGGGAGAGTATGTGGTGGCGCAGTTAACGGCCGTGGCCGCCCGCAGTCAACCACCCGTGATCTGGGAGCTGGAAAAACTAGGCGTGGCCTACCGCCCTTATTGGATCGCCAATATGATCTGGGTGCGCGGCGATGCGGCGGCGCTGGCGCAAATGGCGCGGCAGCCGGCGGTGGCCCATGTCTACGCCAACCCCCAGGTGCGTCTGCCCGAAACCGGCCCCTCTTTGCTGGAACCGAAAGGCATAACGGCCGTGGAATGGGGTGTGGCTAAAATAGGAGCGCCGGCCGTGTGGTCGGCCGGCTACACCGGGCAGAGTATCGTCGTGGGCGGGCAGGATACCGGGTATGACTGGGAGCATCCGGCGCTCAAGAGCCAATATCGGGGCTGGAACGGCGCCGTCGCCGACCACAATTACAACTGGCATGACGCCATCCACGATTCAGACAACAGCCTTTGCGCCAAAGATTCACCGTTTCCCTGCGATGACAACAGTCATGGTACGCACACCATGGGTACCATGGTCGGCGACGATGGCGGCAGCAACCAGATCGGCGTCGCTCCCGGCGCTCGTTGGATTGGCTGCCGCAATATGAATGCCGGCAGCGGTACACCGGCCACCTATGCCGAATGTTACCAATGGTTCATCGCCCCCACCGATTTAAACGGGGCCAACGGAAACCCCGCCCTGGCTCCGCATGTGATTAATAATTCCTGGAGCTGCCCCGTTTCTGAGGGCTGCACCGACCCCGCGATACTGCTGACAGTGGTGAACAATGTGCGGGCGGCGGGCATTGTCACGGTGCATTCGGCGGGCAACAGTGGCAGTTCTTGCAGCAGCATCAATGCGCCCGCCGCTATTTATGACGCCTCGTTCACAGTGGGGGCCACCGACAGCGGCGACAATATTGCCAGCTTTAGCAGTCGCGGCCCGGTGACGGTGGATGGCAGCGGCCGACCGAAACCGGATGTTTCCGCGCCGGGGGTGAATGTGCGCTCGGCGGTATTGAATGATGGTTATGGCTACAAAAGCGGCACCAGTATGGCCGGGCCGCATGTGGCCGGGCAGGTGGCGCTGCTGCTCTCGGCGCGGCCTGATCTGATTGGCGATGTCGATGAGATAGAACGCATTATGCGGGAAACGGCCGTTCCTCGCACCACAGCCCAGGAATGCGGCGGCGTCCCCGGCAGCCAAATCCCCAACAATACCTACGGCTGGGGCCGGGTGGATGCCTGGGCCGCTTATCAGGCGTCCCTTACCGGGCCGCTCGTTTTGAGCAAAACGGTGTCGGCCGCTACCATTGCGCCCGGTGGGTTCCTGACCTATACGTTGACGGTCAGCAATGGCAATGACGCCCTCTCCAAATTCAACGTAATCTTGACCGATACGCTGCCGGTCGGCGCCAGCTTTATCACTGCCACGCTGCCTTTTACGCTAAACGGCGCCACGGTTAGCTGGCAGCAGGCAGAATTAGCGGCAGGGCAAACCTGGACGACGACGTTTGCCGTAGCCGTGGATAGCCAGGCATACCCGGCCGTGGTGGAGAATCGTTGGTATGGCGTGGTGGCGGAGGGAGAAACGGCCGTTACCGGGCCACCCGTGCTTACCATCGTGGCCTGGCCGGTTACCACTTACTTACCCCTGATTTTAAGGGAAGATATTCCCTGAACGGACATATCACCGACCGAGAGCGCGGATAGCTTGTCCGCCCAAAGCGGACAAGCTGTCCGCGCTCCCATTGATGAGGATGAGGCATGAAAACAGCAGTTAGTATTAGCTTAGGCAGTTCAGAACGAGATAAAAAAGTCGAAGTGGATCTGCTGGGCGAAACAGTGAGCATCGAACGGCGGGGTACGGACGGCGACGTTGAGAAAGCGATAGCCCTGTTCACCGAACTGGATGGCAAAGTGGATGCTTTTGGCGTAGGCGGTATCGACCTCTGGGTACAGATGGGCGACAAGCGGTATCCCATCCACGACGCTCAAAAGCTGGTCAAGAATGTGCGTTTGACGCCGGTAGTGGATGGCAGCGGCCTGAAAAACACATTAGAGAGCCATATCGTCGAGACCCTGGTTAATGAAATCGGACCGCAGTATGCCACGGGCAAAGCGCTCAACACCGTGGGCGTAGACCGCTATGGCATGACCCTGGATTTTGTGCGGCACGGGTATGAACTGGTGTGCGGTGATCTCATGTTTGCCCTGGGCATCCCCATCCCGGTGAGATCGCTCAAACAATTGCATCTGCTGGCGAAGTTTTTGGTTCCCATTGCCACCCGCCTGCCGCTCAAATTTCTTTACCCTACGGGCGAAAAGCAGGACGAAATTATGCCCAGGTTCACTAAATATTATGAGTGGGCAGATGTGATTGCCGGTGATTGCCACTATATTAAGCGACATATGCCGGAGAATCTAAGCGGGAAGGTGATTGCCACCAATACCACGACCGCCAAGGATATGGAACTATTTCGCCAACGGGGTGTGAGCCATGTGGTCACCACCACGCCGCAGCTAGACGGCCGTTCCTTTGGCACTAATATGATGGAAGCGGTGTTAACGGCCGTTGCTGCTAAAAACCGCCCCCTCACCCATGCTGAACTGGATGATATGTTGGTAAACTTAAAATTGAAGCCATCTGTACATGTGCTTTGAACAGTGTACAGTGAACAGTGTACAGTGAACAGTGTACAGTAAACAGTAGACGCCGATCATCGATTACCAAAACGGAGGAAATTATGGACTGCGTTGTTATTGCCGGGGGGATGCCAGACCCGGAAGACCCGATGTATGCTTACACGCAGGGCAAACCTAAAGCGCTGCTCGATTTTGGCGGCCGTACCATGTTGGAACGGGTCATAGACGGATTGCAAGGCTCCCAAAGTATTGAAGATGTGGTGGTGGTGGGCCTGGGTAGCGATCTGGGCATGACTTTCCAACGGCCGGTTCACCATTTACCAGACCAGGGCAGCCTGGTTGCCAATGCCCTGGCGGGCGTGGCCTGGCTGCGGGAGCAAAAACAGGATACCGGCGTAGTAATGGTCTGTTCGGCGGATATTCCCATGATAACGCCGGCGATGGTCGATGACGCTGTGGCGTTATGTCAACCACTGAATGCCATGTACTATTACACCTACATTACCCGCCAAACCATGGAAGATCGTTTCCCCAACTCCAAGCGCACCTTTGTCAAACTGAAAGGAGTAGAAATTGCCGGCGGCGACTTCGGATTGCTGCATGTTTCTATCATTGACGCCAATCAGGATTTTTTTGAGGCGTTAGTCAATGCTCGCAAACATGCCTGGCGCATCGCTAAAGTGGTAGGGTTTAAGATGATGTTTAAGTTTCTCTTTCGCCGACTGGGCGTCAAGGAACTGGAAAAAGAGGCGACGCGCATCTTGGGCGGGCAGGCGCGGGTAATCGAACTGCCCTATGCTGAGTTGGCCATGGATGCTGACAAGCCGAATCAGGTGGACATGCTGCGGGCGGAGTTGAGCGGCCGTTCGTAATTAAAAACGTTTCACGAAGGATTTTTCATGATTAACACCTACATTGCTATCGAAGGCGTCATCGGCGTGGGCAAAACCACATTGGCTCGTCTGTTACAACCCAAATTTAACGCCGCCATCCTCATGGAAGTCTTCGAGGAAAACCCGTTCCTGGCTGAATTTTATGGCGACCGGGAGCGGTATGCTTTCCAGACGCAGCTATTTTTCCTGCTCAGTCGTTACCATCAACAGCATCAGGCCGTGCCGGAAGCGCTGCGGAAGGGGCTGCTGATCTCCGACTATACCTTTGCCAAAGATGAACTGTTTGCCTGGCTCAACTTGAAGGATGATGAACTGGCGATGTACGGCCGGGTTCATGCGGCGTTAGGTGAAAAAATCCCCAAACCCACTCTCATCGTCTACTTGCAGGCGGATCATGAGGTGATTATGCGCCGCATTGCCCTGCGGGACCGGCCGTATGAGCGCAACATGGACCCCGACTATATCCGAGAGCTGCAAGCGGCCTACCAGGCGTGGCTCTCCAATTTGCAAGAAATTCCGGTGCTGTTGATCGATACCAATCAGCTTGATTTCCTGGCTAATGAGGCAGACCTTGAGTATGCGGCCGGCTTAATTCGGGAGGCGTTGGCAGCTAATGGCGGCGGCAAAATGGCGACGGTGGACGCCAAAACCATGCTGGTAAATGGCGGCGGTTTATCGGCTTACCAGGAATTTCACCGCCAGATGGACGCCAGCAAGGAGTTTGATCCTGATTTATTCTTCAACTACATTTTGCTAACGGAAGAAGTGGGGGAAGTGTCCACTGAGTTGGTGAAGATTTGGCGCGAAGGGAAGCGGTTGCAGGGAAACGGCCGTTCCCCCCAAGAAGCGCATCGTGAAGCCATCAACCGTTACCGCGCCAGCCTGCGCAGCGAACTGGCCGATCTCCTGGCCTACACCCTCAAACTGGCAAACTACACCGGCATTGACCTGGAACAGGCTTATCTGGACAAAATGAAGCAAAATCTAGGCCGCAGTTGGCCTCGGGAGCACACCCTGTCGGAATAGGTCGATTATTCCTTCACCAACTGCGGTCCATCGGCCGTATCCTGCACCTGCCAGCCCAGCGCCACAATTTCGTCACGTAACCGGTCGGCCGTAGCCCAATCCTGCTTCTGGCGGGGGCGTCGTTTCCTTTTGTGCTGTCAGCGCCTCTTGCCATACCGCTGGCGGAATATCGGCGCCGGCCGGTGGCAGCCGCCACTTCCCCAATCTCTCAGGATGAAATGGCTGCCCTTCCTGATAAGCTGATGCGACCCCAGTAAAACGTCTGGTAGCTGCGTGCGCCATCGTCTTGCTCGGTACATTGGACGCCCAGCTTAACCAATTGGTGGAGAGTGGCGTTGGCTTCTTCAAGCAGTTCACGGGTCAACGCTTGTTCCGGCGTTTCTCCGGCTTCGATGCCGCCGCCGGGCAGCCAATTTTCTTTATGCTGGTTCAGCGAATTGATAAGCAGGAGAATAGGCTTGGATTTTCTGCATTGCTTCACGAGGATAGATTTTCTCGCCACATTCTTCACAAACGTAATATTCTAGATCGGGAACAATATATTTTTGTCCCTCGTATTCACCAGCCCAATCTTCCTTAACCTTCTTTACCTTGCCTCCACAAACTGGACAAACTGTAATTTCTAACATAATCTAATCCTCAGAGTGCTTTTTTAGAAGAGATCAAGAAGTAATATTTTTCTACATCCACTTCGGTAACCAACTTGCCTTTTGTGTAAATCATCAGCCCTTCGAGATTCGTGCTTTGTATCACGTAAAGATATTCACGACTGTGTTGTCGGTGTGGGCTTCGTGACCGGATTCTTTTGTAGATTGCGACAGCGTTCAATATTGATTCTGCTATATCCAACTCCGTTAAGCCATCAGTTTCCATTTCCAGACGGGCTTTTTCACTGAAAGCATAGTTAGTTGCCAGCCAACACGGCGCGTTTAATGCGTACTAAGATATTTTGCATACACTTATTCTAACTGAAAATGCAACTGGTTGCAGTCATGTTTACGCAAATAAGCGGTACATTGAGAGAGTAAAGCCGCTATCTGTCAATGAGGAATATAGTTACCCCATCCTTAAATCGTGAATGAGCCTTGATCTCGCGTGTCAGCTTCATTATTTGTTAGGCTGCATTATTCTCTCGATCACGATTACATAGGTGCCTGATGCCCAATCATAAGGGGTGCGATGGTTCTTAGTGTTGTTAGGCCGTATCTTATTGATGAAGACATAATCCGGTATTATGTCATCCGATACCGATTTTAAGAGAGGGTCGGTTAGTCTGTTCTCAGACTGAGGAACCGCTTAATAGTGTTTGCAACTGCGCTTTTGTCTCAACTTCGGGATCAAATACATCAACGCCTTCATGCTGAGCGGCACGGAGTAGACGCTTATCACAACTCCATAAGACCAGACGATGTCCTTGATTCTGTAGGGCTTGTTGCAGATTTAGGCACGAGCGTAAGATGATAGCGTCTGTGGCATTGATATTATGGTGAGCGATCAAATCCAGTGCGGATAAGATGAGTTCATCATCTACGGACGCGATAGGAAAAGCTTCATCTTCTATGATTTCTTGGTTCAATTCAACCATCACTTGGGTGAACAGTCTTAGTGATAAACGGCCGTCATTCCGTTTACGCGCTAAAACAGAAATGATCTCAAGAATGCCAATCACAGCGCAGGTCATTTGCTCAGCAGGTAGCTGGTGAAAAAGCTCATTGACCAACTCTGTTCCATCTTCTGAAGAATACCGCTTTACCAGGGCGCTGGCATCGAAATAGACCTGTACCACAATGCTATTCCTCACGTGCGGCAATGATGCTTTGGCTTAACTCATTAGATGCCAGTTCGGCTTCACGCATCCGTTTTTGTAGCGCTTCAACCCCAACGGGTTCGCCTTGAATGGATAAAGTAAGAAACAAACGTCGGATCTGTTCTCTAAGCGCTGCCTTGTTTACCCAAGTATCAGAGACAGTTGCATCAAAGGGAAGGGGATGATCCTGTTGTCTAGGTAACGTCTTCAATTCCTCACGGACAGCAACAATTTCCGCTTCAATCCGTCTTAGGCGATTTGTTAATTGCTGAATCGTCGCAGTTTGGTTCATATTTTTACTCCCACTTATTTTCCACCATATACTATCAGGCCATCGCTCATCAATATATTTGATCATCATGAAAAGTATACCCCAAACTGCGAAATGCCTGAACTAAACTTATCAACGTGAAAAGAATCTGGTATGGTTAGATTTCGCCATCAATCCCGTGGCCCTAATCCTTTAAGCTTCCTGTCCAATTCCCACAATGCCGTTTTGTTACCGTCGTACCTGAGTAAACTGTGTGCTTCTTCATACTTCAACCACTTGTAATCAGTATGTTCTCGCGAAACAACAATCTCTCCATCTGTGACTGAGACACCGAAGCAGTATTGAGGTATTACGTATACACTATCGCCCCAAAGGCAACTATCTTTGAATTCAGTTACGGGAATGGGTTCAATCGTGTCCAGTTGGAAAAAGAACGAATCTTCCCTTAAACCAGTTTCCTCGCAAGTTTCTCGTCTGGCTGCCTCAAGAATAGACTCGTTATCTTCACCGGCTCCTGCTACCCCTTGCCAATATCCAGAGTCCGACCTTTTGAGTAACGCATACTCAAATTCACCATTATTGACCTGCCGATAAGGATAGACCAGTACTTGAAATGGTGCTCTTGCCATGTTACGTACCTCAACTTTATCCTTCGAATGCTTGATTCACAGTAAACAAGTTGCAGGGAGGCTACAGGCAACTCAAGCTACTTTCTGCGACAACAAATGGCCTAATGCTTGCTTCACCAGCGCAGCCAGTAAACCAAGATCGCCTCTGAGCAAAAAAGCTCTGTCGTTTATGGTGTGGCTGCGTCTGGTGCAAGTTTTGTTGCACGAACTGCGTATGGCGTTGGCTATGGGGATTTTATCTCGTTTTCTGGTTGTTTTCTTTTCCCCAAGCCGTTGGTTAGGCTGTTAGCCTTTCTTTGTTTTATCCTGTTCGTGCAATTATTATTAACCTGCACGCTTGCCGGATAACACCCCTAAATTCGTGTTATCCGGCAAGAAATGCTGGATAATCTCCGATATGGGATGAAAAATCGGCGAAACATGCTGGATATGATGAAAACAGGTGTTTTATCAAGCATTTTTGCGGGATAAATTGCCACTTCAGATAAAAAACGGACTTCGGCCTTATTTTTTTTGGTAGCAAAAATAGTGCAAAAAACGGCCGTTGTCACCCAAATATCACGACTGGAAGGAGGGGAAATGCGTGATGTGTGCCCTGACGCATCACGCATCATGCTTTACTGACTACGCCACGCTTCCGAATCAGGAATAAACAGCGACGCGCCAAACTCAGTCACGCCAAACTCAGCGATTTTTTCCTGGGTGGGCACAGAAATCAGCCAGTCGATGAACTGATTTGCCAGCGCTGCCTTGATGTGTGTGCCCTTCTCCGGGTTGACGGCGATGACGCCGTAGGGGTTAAAGAGAACGGAGTCACCTTCGACCAAAATTTCCAGGTCTGTACCCTCCAGGGTACGCGCCAGGTAGGTGGCGCGGTCGCTGAGGGTGTAGGCCTGGCGTTCGTCGGCCATCGTCAGCACCGCGCCCATGCCTTGCCCCGCCGAGACGTACCAATCACCGGCCGGTTCGATACTGGCCGCTTCCCAGATGGCCAGCTCCTTGGTATGGGTGCCAGAATCGTCGCCGCGTGAGACAAAAACGAAGTCGCCGCTGCCGGCGGCAATCATCTCAAACGCCTTTGCCGCGTCGGTGAGACCGCGAATGCCGGCCGGATCACCGCCCGGGCCGAGAATAATGAAGTCGTTGTACATCACGTCTTCGCGGCGGCTGCCATCCCCGGCGTCCATGAAGGCGTCTTCTTGGGCGCGGGCATGAACCAGCAGCACGTCGGCGTTGCCATCTTCGCCCAACTGCAATGCCTGCCCGGTGCCTACCGCGATGACATCGACACCCACGCCTGATTCTTCCTTGAAAAAGGGCAGCAGGTAAGCCAACAGACCGGAGTTTTCGGTGCTGGTGGTGGTGGCCAAAATGAGATTGCTGCTCTCTGCGACAGGCGCCTCTTGGACAGGCTCAGAGACCGGTTCGACAGGCGCCTCTTCGACAGACTCAGAGGCCGGGTCCTCGACTGCTGCGGTTGGCTGGGCTGCTTCCGGCTCCGTCACAACTCCTTCTGCCGCACTGCCACAGCCCGCCAGCAGCGCTATTGCCAATAATGCGATGAACATTAATTTCCAAATTTTCATGATTCTCCTCTTTTAAGTTGCCAGCAGCCAGTGGGGAATGGCGAGTAAACTTGCCGCCCACCACTCGCCACTTGCTTCAATAAACCATCTCGCCACCCACAAAGGCCGCTGTGCGCGGGTCTTGGGGCGACGTGAAAAACGTATGGCTGTCGGCCGTTTCTACGATTTTGCCTTCGAGCAGGAAGGCGACGCGGTGGGCCAGCCGTTTGGCTTGAAAGATGTTGTGCGTCACCAGCGCCATGGTCGTCGATTGTTGTTGATTCAAGTTACGCACAATCTCTTCGATCAGGGCCACATTGGCGGGGTCAAGGTTGGCGGTGGGTTCATCCAGCAGCAGCACTTCTGGCTGAATGACGATGGCGCGGGCCAACGCCACGCGCTGCGCCTCGCCGCCGGAGAGGGTTTTGGCTTTTTGCTCGGCCAAATCGAGCAGCCCCACTTGCTTGAGGGCCTGTTCGACTTGCAGCTTGCCATCCCGCTGCCCGCGCAGCTTCAGCCCATATTTAACATTGGCTTCCACGGAACGATTGAGCAGAAACGGCCGTTGAAACACCGTGGTGACGCGCCGCCGATTGGTGAGAGGCATCTCCTGCCGGCCATCAAAGGGATGGCCGCGAAAGGTGACGGTTCCCTGGGTGGGTGGCTCTAAAAAGTTAAGCAGGCGCAGCAAGGTGCTTTTGCCTACGCCGCTCGGTCCCACCAACGCCAAAATCTCGCCGCTGTGGATGGTTAACTCGTCGATTTCCAGGACAGAACGGCCGTTATACACTTGCTTGATCCCTTCCAATTGATACAAGGGGGAGGTGTGAGGCGTGGCGCGTGATTCATCGCTCATCATTCAGCCTTTATCCTTCTTGCCGTCCTTGCAAACGCAGCATCACAATATTGACCACAAAGGCCAGACTGAGCAGGACGATGCCCAGAGCGATGGCCAGCTCGAAATTGCCTTTGCCCGTCTCCAGGACGATGGCGGTGGTGAGTACCCGTGTGCGCCCTTCGATGTTGCCGCCCACCAGCATGACTGCGCCCACTTCGGCGATGATGCGGCCAAAGGCAGCCACTACCGCAATGATGACGCCTACCCGTGCTTCGGCTAAAACGGTAACGGCCGTTTGCCACGGCGTCGCCCCCAAAGAACGGATTTGCTGGATAAGCTGGACATCCACCGCCAGCACCGCCGCCATGGTAAAACCGGCCACCAACGGAATGGCAATAATGGACTGCGCGAAGATCATGGCGCCAGGGGTAAACAGATGCGGAATAAAGGGCAAATTTGCCTGCCCCAAAATACCATTGCGTGAAAGCAGCAAATAGACCACCAGGCCAATAACAACTGGCGGAAAACCCATGCCCGTATAGGTGAGCGCCACTGCTACCTGCCGTCCAAAAAAACGAGCCAGCCCCAGCAGCACACCAATGGGAATACCGATGACGGTGCTGATAAGCAGAGCCAGTCCAGAAACTCTCAAAGAAAGCCAGACGATTTCGGCCAGTTTTTCATTGCCGCTAAAAATTAAGTGAATGGCTTGGGAAAGCCCTTGAAGCAGGGTGTCGATGGTGGCCTCCGGGGCAGTCGAGTAGTCGGGTAGTCGGGTAGTCGAGTAGTCGAGTAGTCGAGTAGTCGAGTAGTCGGGTGGCCGGGTAGTCGAGTAGTCGAGTAGTCGAGTAGTCGGGTGGCCGGGTGGCCATTGTTGGTTCACTGTTTACTACTCACTGTTTACTGTTCACTGTTTACTGTTCACTGTTCACTGTTCACTGTTCACTGCTTACTGTTCACTGTTTACTGAAAAGAGAGCCGGCCGGAAGTTGCCCGCTTCCGGCCGGCTGGAACTAGGTGATCGTGAGAACGGCCGTTTCTGCTAAATTGTCAGCGGAGTCACCTACTGGCTCGTAGCCCTCGAGCGCGGCAACGGCTTCTCTAAACCGATCAGAGTGGATGAGTTCAACCAGGGTTTGTAAGGCTGGCGTCTGCCATAATTCGGCGGGAATCACCAGGTCATAACGCTCCTGGGTCAGGGGGATAAAGTCCAGGCCGTAGGCAGCGCCGGCCGCTTGAATGGCCAGCCCCACATCTGCCTTGCCTTCGGCGATGGCTTGCGCCACTTGCAAATGTGTTTTTGTCTCCTGCGCGTAGCCATTGATGTCGGCCGGATCAATCCCGGCTTCTTGCAGCTTTCTATCCAGCCAAACCCGCGTACCGGCCCCGGATTGGCGGTTGATAAAGCGCACGGTTGGCCGGGTTAAATCAGACAGTCCGGTGATTTGCTGAGGGTTGCCCGCCAGTACAACCAGTCCCAGGGCACGGAGGGCCAACCCCAGCAAAATCACAGAGCGGCCGGGCAAGATACGGCGCACAAAGGGGTGGTTGTACTGCTGACTTTCGCCATCCCAGAGGTGGATGCCGGCGATATCTGCCTCGTGTTGAGCCAGGGCCATGAGACCGCCCAGGCTGCCCACGTAATCGACATGAAGTTGAATTTCCGGCATCATCTCTTGCCAGAGCCGGGCCACAAATTCAATGAGCAGATCGTTGCTGCCGGCAAAACGGAGAATAGTAGCGGAAGATGCGTCCACTGAGCCTGTCGAAGTGAACGTATCTTCCGCTACCCCATCTTTTTGCAGCGTATGCCAGCGGGCAATAGCCACCGCCAAGGCGGCGTCAGCCTGGGCGGGGGAGTGACCGGTGCGCAGCGCTTCTAATAAATATTGTTCGGCTTTGTTAATGAGCGTCGCCCACTGCCAGGACGGCCGTTCTGCTTTCACAGGCGGTGTTGTCACTCTGGTGCCGCTGCCCCGATGACCGCTGACCAGGCCCTCGTCTGCCAGGAGGCCGTAAGCGCGGTTGACCGTGCCGGGCGTACAGCCCCATTGGGCGCCCGTTTCGCGCACAGAAGGCAATTTGTCTCCTGGCGCGAATTCACCGGTGACAATTTGCTGCCGCAGGGCGGCGGCGATTTCCTGGTAGAGATGGGTTTTGGTTCGGGTCATGATTGTATCGTTTGTATGGACACAATCGTAACAAATTTTGGAATTAGATCAAGGGAGGAAAAGGTGTTGGGTGTAGCTGCCACGCATCACGAACGTTGTCCCACTGCCAGGAGGATGGCGTCAGGAATAGCCTGGGTGGTATGGAGGCGGGGGTGATGGGTGAAGGTGTGGGCAACGGCCGTTTGCGTACGAAACGAAACCTACCCTCCACAAATTGCCCCGGACTTCGACAAACTCAGTCCTCGTCTCACGTCAACGATTTCTGCGTACGCCCAGAAAAATATAAATTTGACAGAAGTTCAGAAAACAGGCACTATTTGATTATTAGTTTCTTGAAAATCTATTTAAAATCGGAGGAAAATTGATGAACATCGCTTTATGGATATTACAAATTTTATTTGGTCTTTACTTTTTTGTAATTGGCGTCATACACTTTATTGTCCCCCCAGGTCTGCCGGCGCCAATGGTCTGGATGTATGATTTGTCGCCTTGGCTGCATTGGTTCAGCGGTACGGTTGAAATTCTCGGTGGATTGGGATTGATCCTGCCCGGCATTTTCCGCATTCAAACGCGCCTTGTGCCATTAGCTGCGACAGGTCTGGCGTTGGTAATGGTTGGCGCTGTGATTTATCATGTGATGCGCGGGGAAATCCAGAATGTTGTTACGAATTTAATTCTTATCGCCATCATGGCTTTTATTGCTTATGGTCGCACAAAATTGGCCCCGCTTTCAGATCGAAATGCAGCAGCGGTGTGATAAGGAACGGAAAACAAATAAGACAACGAAGTTGTTTCCTTACCGTTCCTGAAGGCTAACGATGAAATGCTCATTTTATTTAATCGTTAGCCCTAAACGCTATTTCCCCAATGAAAAATCACTGCCATCAAACACAGCTTGCAGCAGTTGGATGCGCTCCTCTGCCGTCATCTGGCGCGGGCGGGCGTAATCTTCGATCATGCCTGTCCATAGCTCGGTGCTCAGCAAACGGCCGTTATAAATCACATACGTATCCACAAACATCTGCCGCGTACCGAGGCTAAACATCTGGTCGGCAAAGGTATTGCCCGTGCCGTAATGCACAAAATGATCGCCGCTGAAGGCAAAACCCATGGGGTGATGGCCGTGCGCCCCATGTACAATCGACGCACCTGCGCGGGCAAAGTCCATAAACGCATCCCGCTGGGGTTGATAGACATTATATTGAAAATGTTCGAGAAACTGAATCGAGCCAACCACCACATAGCCTTGCGCCGCCAACTCCTGGATTTGAGCAATGCTAAAACTATAATCATCACAGGGCAGCGCCCCGGGTTGATCTTCTTGCGCCCAGACGCCCCACGGCCCCACCGGATTGCAGCCCACAAAGGCGATTTTGTTGCCATTGTGTTCAATCAGTAATGGCTGCCGCGCCTCTTCCAAATTACGGCCGCCACCATACCCAGCAATGCCCTTTTCCTCATACAAATCAAGTGTAAACAGCAGGTTGTGTCTGCCCCAATCGTTCAAATGATTGCCCGTCAACTCCACCACATCCACCCCCAGCCAGGTCATCAGTTCGATGGTTTTGGGCTGGGCGCAAAAGGTGGTGCCGCCGGTGGGCGTGGGATCGGGACAATCGGGGGCGAAGGCGTTTTCATGGCTCATGTGGGCAATATCGGCCGCTTGCATGATCGGCGCAATCTCTTCACCCGGATACTGGTAGCCGTACTTTTCCATGCGGTCGGCCACAGCGCGGCTCAAGCCCGACGGTCCTGTCATGGTTAAATGGGTCAACAGTTCATCGTGGCGATTGGTTAGTGGCTCTGTCCAGAGGGCTTCTAGTTGGGTAATACCTGCTTCCTCCCCCATCCAGCCAAAATGCAACTTCAAACCATAACTAACCGGGTCATAAAAAACTGAAATGGGTGAGTTGCCATCGACCGCCAATACTTTCAAACGCGGGTCGAGTTGTTCAAAAGGCAGAATCGTCAAGACAGGCGCCTCATAACTGGTTTGTGTGCGCCACAAGGTATCGATCAATGCTTCTGGCGCTACAATCGTCGCTCCGACTGCCGGTTCGCCCCACCAGCCGCGTAAAATGGCGTCCATTTCCGCTGTTAAAACTAGTTCGCCATTCTGCCACGCCGCTTGCACCTCGGCCAGCGAAATATCGTCAGCAAAGGTGGGAAAGGGCGCGGCGACGGCAAAAACCCATTCGCCTAGGGCGCCATTTTGCCCTACCGTCAGCCACACGTCTGCATCTGTCTCGGCTAAGATAAACTGGTCTGGGTGTGCTTGGATGAGGGTGGCAACGGCCGTTTTCATTTCAGCAGGCACAACCCCGTCAAAGCCAACTGTTATGGGAGTTGGTGTGGCGGTGGGCGTGGGCAGGAGGGTGGCGGTGGGTGGCGGTGTTTGCGTGGGGGGAACGGCCGTTACGGTGACAACCGGTTCTGTCGTGGAGGCTATGGTGGGCGGGATGGGCGTGGGAGAAACGGCCGTTTGGCAAGCCGTCAACAAAACAAAAACAAAAAACAAGCTAAAACAGTGACGCATCATAAGAAGGTTCCTGGAGTGGGATTATTTTGTGGCGTAAGTTTAACGGATTGGGGGGAATGAACAAGAGGATAGAGCTGTTAGCTCAAGGGCGAGGCAGGCAGGAGCAAAGGCTTTTCTTCGTGACAAAGGCCATACCCCTGCCGGCCCCCCTCTACTTATGGCTTATGGCGCTATGTTATGACGCCACGCTATGGCGCCACGCGCCAATAGGCGCCGCCACCGCCCTCCCGCTTCATATATCCAGATTCCACCAAAGCGCGTCGCAAATAAGCGGTATCTTCATTGAAATCGGCCAGCATGACATTCACGTCTTTCTCGCGGTACCGTTTCCCTGTTTCAAATATCTTGACAACATGGCGCAAAAGCGCCTCTTCTTTCTTTTGCTGGACGGGGAAGGCGGTGATACGGCCGTTTTCATCCATAAACGTCTCCAGCACCTTGCGATCATAGGCGTCCACATCTACATCTTCGGCCACGGTGGGCAGCATGTCATCAGCCAGCAGGCGGTGGGCCATCTCGTTCAGGGCGCTCAACTCCAGGTAGTAGACGCTGTAGTAACTTTCCGGCCGGGCATTCACCAGCCCCACCTTTGCCAGTTTGGCTAAATGGTGGGAGACCGTAGACGAACTCAGGTCTAATATTTCCGCCATTTCTTCCACCGACAACGACTCCTGCGCCAACAGCGCTACTATTTTAAGTCGATTGGCATTGGACAGCGCCTTGAAAAACGCCAACAATTCTTCGACATAAGGGCTTTCTTCATTCATTTTTATTGCCTCATTAAACTAAATTGAATATTATCAATTTAGTTTAACGAGAATCGATTAAATTGTCAAGAAGAAACGCCACCCGCCACCCGTCACTCGCCACCGGCCACCCGCCACCTGCCACCCGCCACCCGCTACCCACCACCCGCTTACAAATCCGCTAAAAAAGCCTTTATCGCCGCGGCTGTTTCCGCCGGTTTCTCCACCATCATCATATGACCGGCGTCCGCCAGCAGCCTGAATTGGGCCTGGGGAATATGGTCGGCGAGAAAACGGCCGTAGGCGGGCGGCGTGAGCTTGTCTTCTGAACCGGCGATGACCAGGGTGGGGGCGGTGATATGGGCCAACTGATCGCGAAGATCAAATTGATCGCAAGCGCTGAAATCATTGTACAAAACAGGTGGGGGAGTTTGCGCCAGCAGAACACGGCCGCGAACCACCATCTGTGGCGGGGCGGCCGCGCTCCAGGCAAACTGGTTGATCGTAGTCACAGCCTGTTCAAAATCCGGCAAAATCTGCGCCAGAATAGCTGGAGCCACCCGCAGTTTGGCGCCCGTTCCCACCAAAATCAGGGCCGCTACGTCTGGCGGTGGGCGCAGAGCAAGGGTCTGGGCCACTGCGCCGCCCATCGAATGGCCCACCAACACCACATCGGTTAGTTTAAGCGCCTCGATGAATTGGCTGACGACGGCCGCATACTCAGAAATTTGCGCATAGCCAGTACCAGTAGAACGGCCGTGTCCCGGCAAATCCAGGGCATAAACGGTGGCGTCGGGCAAGCGCCGCAGCGCCGCTGGCCAGACCAGGTGGCTGCCGCCAGCGCCGTGCAGCAGCAAGATGTTGTGGCGGGCTGGCGAACTGGTATGGTGGGCGTAGAAAATGGATTCTTGGTTAAGGGTTAATGTAGGCATGAAGATAGTGTACCGTATTTTACGGTCGCACACCGCATTTAACGGTCATATACCGCAGAATAGGAGCCTTTGTTACAATTCAGTAGGAAAAATGCAGCGCAAAGCAGGAGACGTCAGTTTTTTCACGAATTACGCCTGACGCCTCCCGTTTCAAGGAATGCAAGCTATGACTTACGATCTGGTAATCAAACATGGCACGGTGGTAACGGCCGTGACCACCACGCAGGCAGACATCGGCATCAGCGGCGAAAAAATAACGGCCGTCGGCCAAAACCTGCGCGGCAAACGGGAGATCGACGCCGCCGGTAAGTTGGTGACGCCGGGGGCCATTGACGTGCATGTTCACCTGGAAATGCCTATCGGCGATTTCATCTCGGCGGACGATTTTTATAGCGGAACCCGCGCCGCCGCTTTTGGCGGCACAACGGCGATCATCGACTTCATTGAGACCGCACCCCAGGAAACGATGCTGGCCGCCCTGGCCGCCCGTCGCGCCAAAGCCGATCCCAAAACGCTCATCGACTACGGCCTGCACATGACCATCGGCCCCCACGACATCGCCAAACTGGACCAGATTCCGGCCGTCTATGCAGCGGGCTGCGCCAGTTTTAAGCTCTACATGGCCTATGGCTTAAGGCTGCATGATGGTGAACTGCTCCAGGCGTTAACGGCCGTTCGCGGCGTGGGTGGGTTGCCCGTCGTTCATGCTGAAAACTGGGATGTCATCTGCGCCCTCATCGAGCAAAATCTGGCGGCGGGGCGGGTGGAACCCCACTGGCATCCGCGCAGCCGGCCGGCGCTGTTGGAAGGGGAAGCGGCCGGGCGCGTCATCGACATCGCCGACTTCGTGGGCACGCGACTCTACATTTTCCACGTTTCCTGCCAGGAGACGGTGGCCCAGATTGTCGCCGCCCGGCAGCGGGGAGTGCCCATTTACGGTGAAACCTGCCCCCAATATCTGCTGCTGGATTGGGACGTATATGATCGGCCGGGCGTGGCCGGGGCGCTGCCCGTCTGCTCGCCGCCCATTCGAGAAAAGGAGCAGCAGGCTGTTTTGTGGCAGGCGTTGGCGCGGGGAAACTTACAGGTTGTCTCAACGGATCATTGCCCGTTTTCCCTGGATGAGAAGGCGAGTCGCCTGGGTAATTACAGCCAGATTCCCGGCGGTGTGCCTTCCATTGAAATTCGTTTTGGTGCGGTGTATCAGGGTGGAGTGCAGGCCGGGCGGCTCTCGCTCAATCAATGGGTGGCGGCTTGCTGTACTCGTCCGGCCCAGTTGTTTGGCTTGCCACACAAGGGTGACATTGCTGTGGGTTATGATGCGGATGTGGTGATTTTTGATCCAGAACGGCCGTTTTTCGTCTCCCCTGAATCACTGCATGAAGCGGCCGGTTGGTCGCCCTACGCAGGCATGAGCTTCCGGGGCTGGCCCCAAACCACCCTCAGCCGCGGCGAAATCATCGTCCATGATGGTGAACTGTTGGCCCAACCCGGCCGTGGTCGATTTATAAAACGAACTTTTTAAAACAGATTTAATACAAGGAGACAAAGGAGCAAAAAAACCTTTGCCTCTTTGTTCCTTTGTATTAAAAATTTTGGAGGAAAACATGAAATTAAATATGGCAGGCTTCAAGGTGGGTCATGCCACTGATACAGAAAATTATACGGGCTGCACCGTCATTTTATGCCCGGAGCATACCACCGGCTCCGTCGATGTGCGCGGGCCGGCGCCGGGCAGCCGGGAAGCGGCGCTGCTGGCCGCCGATAAACCCAATCATTTCGTCAACGCCGTGCTGCTCACCGGCGGCAGCGCCTTCGGCCTGTCGGCGGCCGATGGCGTGATGCGTTATTTCAAAGAGCGCGGTATTGGTCATCCCACGCCCATTATGCCCATACCGATTGTGCCTGCGGCCGTTGTCTTTGATCTCGGTTTTAACATGGGACGCCGCCAGCCGGACGCCGACATGGGTTATGCCGCTTGTCAACAGGCGGGCGACGGCGAGATCGCCCAGGGAAATGTGGGCGCAGGGGCGGGTGTCTCGGTGGGCAAATGGGCCGGTTTCCAGCATATGATGAAGAGCGGCGTGGGCGTGGCTGGCGTCACGCTGGATGACCTGGTGGTCAATGCCATCGCTGTTACCAATGCCGTGGGCGATGTGGTGGCGGCCGACGGTTCTGTCCTGGCCGGGGCGCGGAAAGAGGGCGGCGGCTGGCTGGTAGCAGACCACCCGCTGCGCTACATTTCCCCGGAACGGATGCCCATGCCCGGCACAAATACCACGCTGGTGGCCGTCTGGACCAATGCCCGTTTAAGCCGCCCCGAGGTCAACCGGCTGGCCCAACGCGCCCATGATGGCATGGCCATGGCCGTTCATCCCATCCACACCACCCATGACGGCGATACCGCCTTTGCCCTGGCCTCCGGCATTGTCAAAGCGCCCTATGATCTGGTGGCCAATGCGGCGGCGGAGATGACGGCCGAAGCGATTCGTAACAGTGTGCGTATGGCGGCGTCGGTGTCGTTTGTGCCGGGGCTGTTTGTGTAGAAGTTCAATTTTTTGGAAAAGTTGAACCTCTGGTGACAGGATGAATAATGAATGATGAAGGCGCTGTATTACCGAAAGTATCGCCGTTTGAAACGCAGTTTGTGGAAGCGCTGGGCGTACAGACGGCGTATGTAACGGCCGGGCAGCCGGATGGCCGGCCGGTGCTGCTGCTGCATGGCATGTCCTCGTCGGCGGATAATTACCGGGAGACGATGGCGGCGCTGGCCGGTTCGCGCTGGCTGATTGCGCCAGACATCCCCGGTTTTGGACAGAGCGAGGAGACGCAGCCGTATACCATTGGGCATCTGGTGGAGTGGTTGGCGGCGTTCCGGGAGGCGTTGGATCTGCCGCCGCTGGATTTGGTGGGACATTCGTTTGGCGGGACCTTGGCCACGAGTTTTGCCCTGTCGTATCCGGAGGATGTGGCCTCTTTGCTGCTGAGTGCGCCGGCGCTGCTGGCAGCGGTGGGGTATCCCGATTTTGTGAAGAAGATGATGATTTGGTTGAGGCTGCCGGAATCGGGAACGGCCGTTTCCCAGTCAAACCGCATGGTGCAGCAGGCGGTGCGGAATTCATCCTTTGCCCCCGAGAAATTTGACGACGATGTGTGGCAGCGGCGCGTGTGGGAATACCATCATGCCCGCTCTTCGGCGGAAGTGTTGAAGGCGCTGGCTTTTTACGATGTGCGCCCCGAACTGCCCCGTTTAAATGCGCCAGTCTGCATCATCTGGGGCGAGGATGACCCGGTGCTGTCCGTTTCTGATCTGGATGAACTGGAGGCGCTGCTGCCCCAGGTTGAAGTTCACCGCCTGCCGGAATGCGGCCATATTGTGATGCTGGAGAAATTTAGCGAATTTATTGAAATTGCGCAGGCGTTTTGGGGTAAGGATTTAGCATGAAAATCATCTCAATCTTCGGCAGCGCCAGCCCAAAACCGGGCAGCCCGGCGTACCAGGATGCGTATGAGGTGGGCCGACTGTTGGCGCAAGCGGGTTATGGCGTTATGTCCGGCGGTTATGCCGGTACGATGGCGGCCGCTTCACAAGGGGCTTCTGAGGGCGGCGGCCATGTCATTGGCGTGACTTCGGCGCAGATTGAGCAGTACCGCCAGATTCCGCCGAACCAATGGGTGAAACAAGAGGTGCGCCAGAATTTGCTGCGGGAGCGGGTAATGTACCTGGTGTTGCACAATGATGGCATGATTGTCATGCCCGGCGGCATTGGCACGCTCTCTGAGATGGCGCTGGCCTGGAGTTTGATGCAGGTGGGGGATATTTCGCCACGGCCGTTTATCCTCTTTGGTCCCACCTGGCAGCAAACAATTCATACGTTTTTTGACGAAGCTTATATTAAGCCGAAAGATTTTGATTTGCTGCAATTTGCGGGGTCGCCGGAAACGGCCGTTCAGATGGTGTTAGGGTGGCAAGGGGGCAAGCTGTTCATATGATATTTCTTAAATTAGGCGGCTCGTTGATTACCGATAAGACCGGCGTGGAAGCGGTGCGCCAGGAGATTTTGGCGCAGGTGGCGGCCGAAATTGCGGCGGCGCGGCGGGAAAATCCGGGGCTGCGCTTGCTGGTGGGGCATGGCGGCGGTTCATTTGGGCATGTGGCGGCGGCGAAATATGGCACACGGCAAGGGGTGGCTACGGCGGCGCAATGGTTGGGTTTTGCCCAGGTTCAGGCGGCGATGGCCCGGCTAAACCGGCTGGTGGTGGAAGCCTTGTTGGCAGCGGACGTACCGGCTTTAAGTTTGCAGCCGTCAGCCAGTGTGAGATGTGAAAACGGCCGTTTAACCCATATCGCCGCCGACCCGGTTTTAGCCGCTTTAGACGCTGGTCTTGTGCCTGTGATCTATGGCGATGTGGCCTTTGATACCGAAATTGGCGGCACGATTGTTTCTACGGAAGAAGTGATGATGGCCCTGGCGGACGCGCTCCACCCATCCTGGCTGCTGCTGGCGGGCGAGGTGGCTGGGGTGTTGGATGAAGCCGGGGATGTGATCCCATTTATTTCGGCCGTCAATTTTGATGAGATTAAATCGGTGTTGGGCGGTTCACGCGGCGCCGATGTCACGGGCGGCATGGCCAGCAAGGTGAACAGCATGTTGGCCTTAGTGGCCAGACAGCCAGCGCTATCGATCCGTATTTTATCCGGTTTAGAAAAAGGCTTGATCGGCGCAGCGCTGGCTGCGCCTGAAAACGCCGGCGGCACAAAGATTTCTCCATGAATTGGCTAAGAACGACGATGAACCCCGCACACAGCTCGTTTCGCAGTTTAGTTATCCATCTTCATATTGCCGTCGCCATCCATTTCACCTTCTCCATGATCCATGTTCATCATGCCGCCCGGTTCCACCACTGTGGCCGTCACGGTCATGGCGTCAGCGTTGGCGAAGTTCAAGGTGATGTCGATGCTTGAGCCGGCTTCCAGCGGCGCTTCTTTGTCGATGCACATGATGTGTAAGCCGCCTTGTTTCAGTTCCACCGTTTCACCCTTGGGCAGGGGGATTTTGCCGCCTTCGACCGGGCGCATGACCATCACATCGCCGTCCATGACCATATCGTGCAGTTCAATAACGCCACAACCAGCCATTTCCGCGCCGACAAGGGCATCATCCTGACCGGTATTGTTGGTGATTTTCACCCAGACGGAACCGGTATCTGAAGGCATGGTCATGTTGGCTTGCACATTCTCAATGACCATCTCTCCTGGTGCGGCGTCGCTGGCGCAGGCAGCTAAACTAACTAACACTAACAGTAAAACAGTTAAAATTAAGCGTTTCATTTTCTCCTCCATAGAGATTAAAAAGGGTTAATAATGAGCAGACCGTCCAGACCTGACAGGTTTACTTCGCCACTTTATTGATCAGGCATTTTTACAGGGCAAAGCAACTTGATAGACCGGGGGGCTGCTAAAACTGTCCAGTCTTATTGCGCGAAGAACCAGTTTAAATCGGCCAGGATACCCTCACGCGGGGCATCGTGGGGATAAGCGACACGGGCATTGCCTGCTGGATCGATCAGGAAGGCGCGGGCCGTGTGGTCAACGAGGTAGCCGCTGGCGGCGCTGCCCTCGTGGATTTCATAGAAGATGCCCAATGGTTTACCGGCGGCGTCGATTTCTTCTTTACTGCCGGTGACGCCCAGGAAAGTGGGGTCGAAATGGGTGACATATTTGGCCAGGAGTTCGGGCGTATCTCGCTGAGGGTCAACGCTGACCATGATGACTTGCATCTTATCGCCATCTTCTCCCAGTTCTTGGCGCACGGCGGCCAGGTTGGCCAGGGTAGCCGGGCAAACGTCGGGGCAGAAGGTGTAGCCAAAGTAGAGGAAGACGTATTTGCCCGTGAAGTCGCTGAGACTAACGGGGCCATTGGCGCTGGTGAGGGTGAAGTCGGGCACGGGCTGGGGCAGTTTGACCAGGGCGCCGGCAAACTCACGCTCAGATTCGGAAACGGCCGTTTGCCCGCAGGCAACCAGTAACAGAACCAAGATCAGGAGTAAACAGTAAACAATGGGCAGGGAACGGGTGTTTATTTTCATGGCGTATTTTTGTCCTCGTGTTCGCAATCGCCAGGATCATTGGCGATGGTGCGCGGGAATGATTTTTCAATGATTGAGCCATCCGGCAAAGTCGCCTGCACCGTCAGGATCCAATCCCCGCTCATGGACCAATCAACAAGCACTTCATACTGGCCCTCCTCCCCGTTTTCACTTTCCGCCAGGATGGGAACCATGCCGGCGTGGGTCATGTCGCCGCGCACCTTGATAGTGGCGTTATCAATGGGTTGATTGCCGGCGTCGGCGTCATAGATGTGAATGATGAGGATTTCTTTGCCGATGGCGGCCGGGAAGAGCGGTTCCACGAGTTCGATTTGCACACCGTGCGGCGCTGCCGGCTTCTCCATCTCCATCTCCTGGCTCACCCGCGTACAGCCGACTATCACGCCTAAAAGCGATAGGAGGATGAAGAGTGAGTAGGGGAGGTGGGAGGGGTAAGAAAATTGTTTGCTCATGCTTGTGTGTGAAAAAATCGATGCCAAATTGATGTGATTTTTTGTGATTTATATTGTATAGTTATCATTTTATAACGTGATGACGATCTGTGCAATAATTCACAGAAACAGGGTGCAGTATGACAGAATTGATTCCCAGCGAACGACAAGAGCAAATTGTAAGGTTGTTGCAAATTGAGAAACGGCTGACGATTAAGCAGTTGGCAGCCCGTTTTGGCGTCTCGAGCATGACCATTCACCGAGATTTAGAGCGGTTGGAAGGGGAGGGTTTGGTGAAGAAGGTGCACGGCGGGGTGATGTTGCAGGAATCATCAGGGGCGCTGTGGGGGGAAACGGCCGTTTGCCAGTTGTGCGGTGGTGCAGTCATGAAACGCACCGGATTTACCGTGATGCGGGAGTCTGGTGAAAAAATGCAGGCTTGCTGCCCGCATTGTGGCATTTTGCTCATGCAGCAAATACCAGACATTGTTTCTGCCTTGACGCCTGACTTTTTACACGGCCGGCGGGTCAACATCTACCAGGCGTTTTTCCTGATAGGGTCAGAAGTGCGCGTCTGCTGCCTGCCCAGCGCCCTCTGCTTTGCCACTCGCCAGGAAGCAGAAAAGTTCCAGCAAGGCTTTGGCGGCGAAGTGTTGGATTTTGCCGGGGCGATGCTGCATCTGCGCGACTGCCATCATGGCGGTTAAAGATGAAAGAGTCAAGAGTGGGGAGCGCTCCACTCTCTATCTCTATCTCTATCTCTCTACTCCGGCTTAAATTGCGTCTCATACAAGTTGGTATACAGCCCCCCTTTCGCCAGCAGTTCTGGGTGAGTGCCTTGTTCCACCAACCGGCCATTTTCCATCACCAAAATCACATCCGCCGCCAAAATGGTAGAAAGACGGTGAGCGATGACCAGGCTGGTGCGCCCTGCCATCACATGCAGCAGCGCTTCCTGAATCAACGCTTCAGACAACGAATCGAGGTGTGACGTGGCTTCATCCAGCACCAGGATGCGCGGGTTTTTGAGGATGACGCGGGCAATGGCAATGCGTTGACGTTCGCCGCCGCTCAAGCGATAGCCGCGTTCGCCGACCACTGTGTCATAACCATCAGGCAAGTCGTTGATGAAATCGTGGATATTGGCGGCTTTCGCGGCCGCCACGATTTGAGCGTTGCTGGCCGTGGGGTTGGCGTAAAGCAAATTGGCGCGAATGGTGTCGTAGAAGAGGTAGGTTTCTTGCGTGACCATGCCGATATTGGCGGAGAGGGAGTTCAAGGTGAGGTCGCGGATATCATGTCCGTCGAGGAGAATCTGGCCTTCGGTGGGATCGTAAAGGCGAGGCAGCAGGTAAGTGATGGTGGTTTTGCCCGCCCCACTGGGGCCGACCAGCGCCGCCAGTTGGCCTGGCTCAATGGTGAAGTTGATCGCTTGCAGCGCCCAGCGGGCTTCAGTGGGGGTGAGGACATCTTCAGGAGCAACGGCCGTTTCTCCCTCATTCTGGCCATTTTCGCGCTGCCGCCCTCGTTTGAGGTGAGCCTCGCTGCCACCCCAGGTAAAGCGGGCGATCTCTTCCAGGCCGATTTGCGTATCACTGTTTCCTTCATACTTAAAGGAGACATCACGGAATTGTAAACGGCCGTTAACCGTACTCAAATCGTGCGCCTCCTCCTTCTCCACAATCTCCATAGGAATGTCCAACGCTTCAAATACTCGTTCAAAACTGACCATACTGGTGGCAAATTCCACCGGGGCATTCGTCAGCGCCATCAGCGGCCCATACAACTGCGTCAGATAGGCGCCAAAGGCCACAATCGTACCCACCGTAAACACGCCGCGCAGCGCCATGACGCCCCCCGCCCAATATACCACCGCCACCCCCACGGCGCTGACCACACTGAGCAGCATAAAAAACCAACGCCCCACCACCGCCGAACGAATGCCAATATCCCGCACCTGCGCCGCATCGTGGCTAAAGCGCTCCGTTTCAAGCTGTTCACGGCCAAACAGTTTCACCAGGAGAGCGCCACTGACGTTGAGCGTTTCGTTCATGGTGGCGTTCATTTCGGCGTTATATTCCATGCTCTCGCGGCGCAGCTTACGTAAAATGCGGCCGATGCGCCGGGCCGGCAAAATGAACAATGGCAAGATAGCCAGCGCCAAAATCGTCAGCCGCCATTCCAACACCAACATAATGGCCAAAGTGGCCACAAACGAGACCGCATTAGAAATAATGGTGACAGTGGTATTGCTGATGGCTTGCTGCGCCCCCACCACATCGTTGTTCATGCGGGACATCAGCTCTCCGGTGCGCGTCTGCGTGAAAAAGCGCAGCGACATGCGCTGCATGTGCGTATATAGCGCCACGCGCAAGTCATAGATAACGCCTTCGCCAATCTGCGAGTTGAGATTGCGCTGGAAGACGCCAATGACGCCGTTCAACAAGGGGATCAACACCATGCCTAGCGCCAGGAAACTGAGCAGAACATAGTTTTCCTCCGGTATGGCCACATCAATAAAGGTGCGGATGAGCAGCGGATTGAGCAAGGTGAGGCCGGTAATCAGCAAAATTGTGACCAGCAGGCCGCCAATTTGCCAGCGATAAGGGCGGGCAAAAACCCAGACCCTTCGCATTAAATCTTTGGTAATCGTGGGTCGATCTTGATCTTCATCGTAACGAATAAAGGCGAACCAGCCGCCGCCATGAAATGCCATTGTATCTCCTGGTAAATTGGACATCCCTGTCCGATAAATAGAAGAAGCCGCCCCCTATAGGATAGAGGGCGGCTCTTTTGGGGTTGCTTATGTACCAGGAGGGCGGTACATAAGCGGTGGGTAATGCGAGGGTCGAGGGAGGGGAGGCATTACCCTGGTCTAATACAGGTGTTCCAGTCGCGTTTCTCTCGTGCCAGTTTTTGGGGGGGAGGAATTTTCCCTCAACCCTTACCTATATAAGATTGCCATTATCTTACCTGATTCAATTAGAAAAGTCACATTATTTTATATTCTTTAAGGTTGGAGGGAAGAAAAAAGAGTCAAGATTCAGTAGATCGAAAAAGCATTTTTATCTGCGGATCAACTTTTTTTTAAGATTTTAAACTACCGAGATTGGAAATTTTAGATTAGAGATTAGTGGAGTTCTCAATCTCAGTAAGTTAAAAAACTTTTCCTGATCAGAAAGATTGACTCTGCTAAAATCTTTATTTCCCGTATAATTGGGTATGAGCAATCGGTTGCAGGGTGGCTTATTTATCCTGCTTTTTATTTGGAGTATGTATATGCCTTCAGTTTCTGTAGCTTCTGTTCGTAAAAGTTTTGGGGCGGTAACGGCCGTTCAAGATGTATCCTTCGACGTGAATCCCGGTGAAATCTTTGGCCTGCTGGGGCCAAATGGGGCGGGCAAAACTACCACCATTCGTATGATGCTGGATATTTTTAAGCCAGATGCCGGCGAGATCAGCATCTTTGGCGGGGCGATGGATGAGGCGAAAAAGCGGCGCATTGGTTATATGCCGGAAGAGCGCGGCCTCTATAAAGATGAAAAGTTGGAGCAAACGTTGATTTATCTGGCCTCGCTCAAAGGGTTGGATACGGCTGTGGCTAAAGAACGGCTGGAGGTGTGGCTCAAACGGCTTGATTTATACGACCATCGCCAAAAAAAGGTGAAGGAATTGAGCAAAGGGATGCAGCAGAAGGCGCAGCTCATCGCCACCCTGCTGCATGATCCGGACCTCATTGTGATCGATGAGCCGTTTGCTGGCCTGGACCCGGTGAACACGCGCCTGGTCAAGTCGATTATTGACGAACTGCGGCAGGCGAACAAGGCCGTTATTATGTCTACTCACCAGATGTATCAGGTGGAGGCTTTGTGTAACCGCATTGTATTGATTGATAACGGCCGTTCTGTCCTCTACGGTGAAGTCAACAAAATAAAACGCAACTTTGCCGGCAACGCCATTGAGTTACAAGGGCAGGGTGACTTTTCTCAAATCCCCGGCGTGTTAGAAGCGCGGCAGGTGAACGGGGCCTGGCATCTGGCGTTAGCGCCGGGGCAAAATCCGCAAGATATTTTCCGCAGTCTGGCCCAAGAACCAGAGACGACGGTGGAGCGCTTTGAAATTGCCGAACCCTCTCTGGAGGACATCTTCGTCACCGTGGTGAAAGAAGGGGTTCCGGAGGCGATGGGCCATGCGTAATTTTTGGCTGTTGGCAAAAAACGAATATTGGAAAATGGTGAAGCGGCGCGGCTTTTTAGTGGGCACATTGGGCATCCCCTTGATCCTGGTCTTGGTGATGGGTGTGTCTATCTTTGTCATGGTAAGTGACGATTCCGACTTGCCGGTGGGCTACGTGGATCACAGCGGCGTGTTGGCGGCCGGGCTGCTACCGGCGTTGGCGGAAGACGAAACATTTACCACGTTCACCCCTTTTTCTGCCGAAGAAGCGGCGCAGTCAGCCCTGGAAGCGGGCGATATCCAGGCATATTTTGTTTTGCCCCCTAATTACCTTTCTGAAAATCATCTGGAGCTTTATTATTGGGAAGATGACCCCTCTCTGTCGGTAAACAGCGATATGCGGCGCTTTATTCGCCTGAATGCGGTGGCCCAGCAGCCGGCCGCCGTTCGTGATCGGCTGGTGGCGGGCACAGACCTGGTGGTACGCACCGCTGACGGCAGCCGTGAATTTGATGGCGCGGCCATTTTTAGCTTTTTTATCCCCTTTATTGCCGCCTTCTTCTTCTTGTTTGTGGTGATGGGCGCGTCTGGCTATCTGCTGCAAGTTGTCACCGATGAAAAGGAGAACCGCACGGTGGAGATCATGATGACGACGGTCAGCCCGGTGCAGTTGATCGGGGGCAAGACGGTGGGGCTGATGCTGATGTCGCTGACGCAGATATTTATCTGGATCATGTCTGGGGTGCTGCTGGTGGTGGTGGGCGCGGCGATCTTCACGGAGTTTCCCCGGATTACCGTGCCCTGGTCGCTGATCCTGATTGTGGTCCTCTTTTTCTTACCGGCGTATGCGCTGGTGGCCGGCATGATGGCGACGATTGGCAGCGCGGTGGGTGAACTGCAACAGGCGCAGCAAATCTCTGGCATTCTCAATCTACTGTTTCTGCTACCCTTTTTCTTCATGGGACTGTTTTTTGCCGCGCCGGAAAGCCCGGTGCTGGTAGCGCTCACCTTTTTCCCCACGACCTCGTTCCTGACGGTGATGATGCGCTGGGGCATGAGCACGATGCCGGTATGGCAGGTGGTGGTAAGCTGGCTGATTTTGGTGGGAACGGCCGTTTTCTTTTTCTGGTTGGCGGCTAAAGTTTTCCACATGGGCATGCTGCGCTATGGCAAAAGCCTCTCGGTGAAAGAGATGTGGGCGGCGGCGAGGGGATAGGGAAGGTGGCGGGTTGCAGGTGGCGGGTTGCAAGTGGCGGGTTACGGGTATGAAGATG